>NZ_JAJFZK010000030.1 GCF_020731355.1 Bacillus sp. REN16
TTTAACTAGAACGGAAGAATGCGGGTTTGAGGTGGGGGATTTCGGAAGGGTTTATTTGTGTTGTACATAGGAGAGAAAAGAAATGAAGTCGGTTTTGTAATATTTCATCCATAATGTGGTAATGGAGTTAAGAGGAAAGAATTAATGCGTAACTCGAAAATGAATCTGGTTATAAATATTTAGAGTATATGGTAAAGTAGGCATGGGTTATTGAGATTGTGAAATAAGGATTGCATACTTCGATGTTGAAGGAGTGGAGAAAATGCAAACGAGAGAGGAAGCTATTAATTACTGTTTGAAATTGGAAAGCACTTATGAGGATTATCCATTTAAAGATAAGAATTGGACATTAATTCGACATAATGAAAACAAGAAAGTCTTTGCTTGGATTTTTAATAGAGATGACCATATTTGGATTAATCTGAAGTGTGAAGCCGGTTGGTTGGATTTCTATCGTCAGAATTACCCTTCTATTGTTCCTGCCTTCCATCTTAATAAAGATCATTGGAATTCCATTATTCTTGACGGTACCATTCCAGAGGAAGTTATATACGACCTAATTAGACGAAGCTATAATTTAACGAAGCAAAAAAGACTTGAAAGATGTGATTAGCGGTAAAGCCAATTTCAAATATATCTATGATAAAACACTAATTCAACACTATTACCCTATTGGAATAAGGATGTAGCAGTATCCCATACCAGAGCAGTAAGGAATCAAGACGGAACAGCAGGAGAAACAATATGAATAACTGATAGTTTTTAATCATCATCCAATAGTTTTTTCCAAGTCAACATCAATACATATTCAGGCTGGATCAAATATGGGTCCAGTCTTTTTTTGTGCTCAATTGCTGCCTAATCCCTTGTCCAGTACGGGTTCATAGCGTGTTCCAGTTGTTGCCCAGAAAGTTTTCTATACAGTTAGGAAGAAAAAGGAATAGAAGAGAGAGTGTGATGAGAAAAGAAAAAGAAGAATAAAGAGGGTTTATGGCTATTTAAAATATAGAGTAAAATGGAAGTGGAAACGTAAATATTGCGAAGGAATGTACTTAAAGTAACGAGGCTGAATAGTACAACAAGATTATGGTATATTTTGTAATTATTAGTAACGGATAAAAAGGGAGGTAAAAGAACTTATGGGTCCATTTTAACGGGAATCTTTAGGAGGACAAAACGGTTAAAAAACACCCAAAATCGCACATCTTTCAGCATATAATTATCATATTTTTTGGGTGGAAATACTTCAATAAAGGAGCACTAAATAGTGCTCCTTTTTGCATCTTTAATAATTTATAGGTCTTCGGACTATATGGTGGGACGATATTTACTAAATTATTTTTTTAATGTTTCTTCCAATTCTTTAAATAAGTCATACGGTTCTACTTCTACCCCAATCAACTTTACATTCCAGTTAACCCCAACCAACAAACCATCTTCATTCATTCCGTATAGCCAACTATTCATAAACTCTTCTAAAGGGCTAGATGCTGGTTTGTAATGGGACCATTCTTCAATTGCACATTGTCGTGCATATGCTTCATCAGACCAAAAAAGCATAACCTCTGTATCTTCATATTCGTTCGATTCGCAAACGCACCATCCATCTTCACTCTTTAATCCCCAAACCATATTACTTTCTGAAACTCTTTTTATAAAGTTTTCATATCGTCTTTTAGAATTTATAGTTAAATCAAAATCCATTACTCTAATCTCCTTTACTATTCCTAATCTACACTCTAAAAATGAACGGGAATTTTATGCTAATATTAATTTACCTTAGATACAAAATATCCTCTATTATTTTTTTAGTTTATTGGATTGCTTTTCTAACCATTTCGCTCTAGCCATTAATCCCCAAAGCCCAAATCCTATCGTAATGATTGTGAAAACAAGATATAACCAATTCATTTGATGATTCCTTTCTTTCTTAAATAAGAATACTTAATCATTAAATACATAATTCTGGAATCAACATACCCTACTTATTAACAATTATACCATTACAAGTAATACTTTTTTCTTCATCTTTCATTCTTTAATCTAAAAGCCACAAACTTTACGAAAAGAGCCTTTAGAAAAAAACGAATTTTATTTAAACCTACAATCCCTCAAATGGTCATAGTCATTCTCTAATTAAATGACTATTGTGTATGTTAGAATAAAAATAGGGTCTTTTTATTCTTGTAAAAAAGGAGAATCAAGAATGTACAAACTTATGCTTATTGAGGACGATAAGGAGTTAAGTAAACTAATTCAAGAAAATTTGGAACGTTATGGATATAATGTTTTTCAACCTGATAGCTTTTTAGAAATAGTAGATGAATTTACAAGAATAGAACCTAATCTCGTTTTGTTAGATATTAATTTACCTTATTATGACGGCTTTTATTTAAGCAGAAGTTTTCGTAAGCAATCTAATGTTCCAATCATTATTATCTCTGCTCGTAATCAAGAAATGGATCAGATTATGGCAATTGAGTTTGGAGCTGATGATTATATTACAAAACCATTTACGTTTGATTTGTTGCAATCAAAAATCAAAGCAACGATAAGAAGAGTTTACGGGGAATATTCGACATCGGATTCGATAAATACTTGTGTCGGTGAACTTTTTATAGATTCAAAAACTCTAACGCTAACTTATCAGGAGAAAAAAGTTGATCTTAGCAAAAATGAATACAGGTTGTTGAAAAAGTTAATGGATAATCAGAATAATTTTGTTTCGAGGGAAGAACTGATAGAAGAAGTATGGGACTCTGTTACATTTGTTGATGATAATACATTAACAGTAAATATTAGTAGAATAAAGCAGATACTTTCTGGATTGGGTTTTGAAGATATAATAAAAAGTAAACGAGGTGTAGGTTACATGCTTCTCTATCCCTCGCATATGGTAATTAGTAATGCTTAGGGAAATATTTTTGAAATTCATAAAAGACAGAACCTTACTTATTTGTTTTTACTTGGTAAACATGATTTGTGTTATTTCCTTTTTTCATCTAAGTGAGCCAATAAATTCAGAATTTTTATATCCTTTATCAATTGGGGTATTTTTATTATCCGTATACCTAATAATTGACTGGTTCCGTTATTATCAAACAAACCGGGCAATCGAACAAATGTTAAGAAATCAGTATGTAGAAATAGAGACGTATACGGAAGAACAGAAAGCATTTAGACAATTGCTAAATAAAACTTTAAAAGAACATACCAGTAAATATAATGAAATTTTAGAGCGAAATCAAGAGAGAGTATACTTTTTATCTCATTGGATGCACCATTTAAAAACACCAGTTTCAGTTATTGAATTAATAATTAATAATGGAGAAGTAATAAAAGAGACTGCTGATGTTTATGAAAAAATTTTGCAGGAAAATAAACGGTTACATACTTCAATAGAACAGGGTCTCACAATGATACGAATAGAAAAATTTGAAAATGATTTGGAGATAAAATCGGTAGATTTACTCGATTCATTGAGGAAATTGATTAATGGGAGGAAAAGAGAATTTATCTATCAGTCTATATTTCCATCTATTGAATTTCAAGGTAAGGATGCTTATGTTGTGACAGACTCCAAGTGGAATGAAATACTAATAGATCAAATCATTTCCAACGCTATTAAGTATTCTTGTATGAAACACGGGAGCAAGAATCTCATCTTTCATATCGAAAAGAATGAAAAATACATAACCTTATCCATAATAGATGAAGGTGTTGGCATCCCTCCGTATGACCTTGAGAGATTATTTCATCCATTTTTTACTGGAGAAAATGGAAGGAAAATTCCTAACGCTACAGGTATTGGACTATATCTATGTAAAAAGATTGCTGACAAACTTGGCCAAACGATTACTATACAATCCGAAGTCTCCAAAGGGACAACTGTAAAGATTCGTTGGATTGCCGGAACGGGACCTTAAACATAAACTATGATTAAATCATCAAATTGCCATTTATAATATATTTATATATTTCTCTGGATAGTTTTAAAATACCTTACAAAATTGTAAGGTATTTTTAGCATATACGATGGATGCAATTCTAACTATAACTTACGCTAATATTAGGATTTATGATTAAATAATCTACTTCATTCATGAAAGGAGTAATACATTGGCCATTTTAGATGCAAGTAATATTGTTAAAATTTATGGAGAGTTAGGTGGTGAAGGTTCAACAACTGCGTTAAGTGGAGTGAACTTTTCAATTAATAAAGGGGAGTTTATTGCAATTATGGGGCCTTCAGGCAGTGGTAAAACAACTTTACTAAATGTATTGAGTGGAATTGACAAACCTACATCTGGAGAAGTTACTATTGCAGGACAAGAAATAAGTGAAATCTCTGGGGATAAATTATCACTTTTTCGACGCAGACAATTAGGCTTCGTGTTTCAAGAATTTAACCTTTTAGACAGCTTAACAGTGAAGGAAAATATCATTCTACCCATGGTACTAGAAAAGAAAACAGCTTCCGAAATGGATGAAAGGGTTCAAGAACTTGCCCATCTCTTTGAAATTGAATCAATTCTAAATAAATACCCTTATAATATTTCAGGTGGACAGCAACAAAGAACTGCAGTAAGCCGTGCTTTGGTGAATGAGCCTAGTATCATTTTAGCAGACGAACCAACAGGTAATTTGGATTCGAAATCATCAACTGTAATAATGGAGTGTTTTGAAAGAATAGTTGAGGAACTTTCAACAACGGTCCTCCTTGTTACTCATGATGTTTTTGCTGCAAGTTATTGCAAGAAAGTTATTTTTATTAAAGACGGCTCTATACATTCACATATTGTGAGGAAAGGAAGCAGGAAGGAATTTTTAAATCAAATTATGGATAACCTCGCTATCATAGGAGGAAGAACGGATGTCTTTTAATCAAATTGTTTGGAAAATGGCAAAAGCTCATTACAAAAAGTATATCTTTTACTATTTATGCAACAGTTTTGCGGTTATGTTTTTCTTTATATTTTCGTCCGTGTATTTCAACCAACAAGTTGTTCAAGTTAAAAAGACTGAGTCGATTCAATATGTTTTAACCGTACCGGGGGTTGCTTTAATTGTATTCACTGTATTTTTTATTAGTTATGCCCATAGCATTTTTATTAAACGAAGGAAGAGTGAATTTGGACTTTTTATGACTCTAGGAATGTCTAACCGTGATATAGGTAAATTATTATTGTTAGAGAATGGTATCATAGCCTTTGCTTCACTAGCTTCTGGTATTCTGGGAGGAACTATATTTTCACGACTTTTCTTTTTAGTTTTGATGGGTAGTGTTGGGATACAGGGAATTTCCTTTCATTTAACCAGTAAAATGTTTCTGTATACGATAGTTATCTTTCTGTTGGTATTTTTAGTGGCAGTTGGAAGATCACTTTTTTTCGTACTTAAACAAAATGTAGTTCTCAGCTTAAAAAGCGATAAGATTGCAGAATCAATAAATATGAAAAGTCCTCTAATTGGTGTTATAGGTATGGCGATTGTCATCGGCTCAATTCTAGGATTATATTATACCTATACAGATCCTATTGCGGGTGGGGAATATTTACTTCTTTGGACACTATCAACAATGCTGGGATTGTACATGAGTATTTATCAGTTCACAAGTTTCTTCATAGAAATTGCAAAAAAGAATAAATCTTTTTATTATCGCAGACTTCTGTTACTGACAAGTCTGGATTATAAATTCAAACAGCTGACATCCATTCTTATGCTCGTGACTGTGATGATAATGGTGACGATATTGTATAGTACGATAAATTTGTTCACATATATGTTAGCTGAAAAGGATGCAATTGAAGGAAACCCGTATGATATTGCATTTATACAAACAGAAAATAAAAATAACTTAGGTAAGGAAGAACTTTATTCCATCATTGATCAAAAAGATAATCCAATTCAAAAACATCTGGTGATACCCATATATTCTCACTATCAAAAACAAACTTACAGTAACTTGACTAATGTTTATAGCTTTATGGCACTTGATCAATATAATAAATTAACTTCCAGTAATATGGAACTGCAGGATAAGGAATTTTTATATTATATAAATGATGACCCAAAAAACACGGATGGAAACGAATATTACCAAAATAACGCCTTTTCATTCCCAGATGAAAGTCGTCCCTATACACTAAAGGAAATAATTGTAGAGAAACACATCAATCTCATAAGTAGTGTACAGGACATAAATATTTTAAACAATTCTCAATTGGAGCAACTAAAAAATAGCTTAGACGTTTTTGAATCAAATATTCATTTAATTAATGTTGTCAACTGGAAAAAGTCAAGCGATGTTGTAGACAAACTGAGTGAAGAATTTAAAAATTACAATGAAACTACCCCGCCTATTAACGATATTCGAGTGGAGAATACATCGGAAGAATTTTTATTTCAAGTTGCATCTAAAGTAGAAGATTATAATCGTAACAAAAATTCTAATGGAATATTGTTCTATGTAACAACCATTTTAAGTGTTATTTTCTTTTTGGGATCGTTTATTCTTTTATATTTGAATCTTTTTTCAGAGATTGAGAAGGAACAAGAGAAGTTTAAAAAGTTAAATAATATAGGGATTACTAGAAAGGAAATAAAGCAAATTATATCAAAGGAAATAACAATCCTTTTCTTTTTTCCAACCATTGTTGGGACAACATTAGCTTTCCTTTTTATTGTTGCAATGGCAAAAGATATTGGTGGAGTTGTGGAAAATCCTCAGATACTACTTCACTTTTTAATCGTTACAGGTATATACCATTTTATACAAATGGGATTTTATTTATATGCAAGGAAGAAAATGTTTTTTAGTCTGACTCATGAATAAAACACTAATTCAATTAATTGCTGCAGATTGTTCAATAAGGGAAAGTAAATACGGAGATATGTTTTTTGTTAAAAGTATAGGCTGTTTTCGTAAATTTTTTGGCTTTTAGAAAATATATTAGTAGGGTTATGTATAAAATGGCATAATTTAGAGGGGGTAATAGATATGGAATTTATTTTGGTATTATTTATATGTCCTATTATTGTTCTTATAGCATCAATATTCGGTTTCCTTGTGGTAAGAAGATGGTTTGTAATGCCACTTTTAACTTTCATTGTGTTCGCCATCTTAACTTTCACTGTTTTCAATGAATCTTTCTTTGTTTGGGTTATAGTTTATACAATTATTTCAGTCATAGTCAGTTTAATAATGAAATTTATTAAGAAGTAATTTTGCTCTTCTTATTAGAGAGAAGAAGCAGTCAATAGACGGTTTTGTTCAACAGAGCAGCTACTTTTTCGCAAACGGTGCAGGTTTATTGAATAAGTAAAAGTTAAAGGTTGTGATTATTACGATTGAATTTTTCGCTATATCAGGATTTTATTTGTTGCCTATTTATTGTATTGTATTTTGTTTAAATCTGGTGTCATTGTTAAAGAAGATAAAGTATGAGGAAAATACAACTAAGAATACCCTATGGTTTACAGTTTCTTTTATACTAATTGTTTCAACCTTCGCTTCTCTTTCAGCTCTTGATTAAACCTATAATTAAAGGATAATTCTATTCAACTAACGTACTCTTAGTAGAATAAGCATAGTAGGATTAGGCTTGGAAAAAATAATTAAAAAGTAGAAAAAGGATGATTATTTTGAACAAGTTTTTTCCTCTTTTATTTAGGCTGTTTTGAACAAGGCTGTCGCTTCTTCAACTATTTGTTATTTAGTGAAAGAGGAAATGATAGATTATGTTTTTTTGGTAGTTATGGTAATATTAATTTAATTCTATACATTAGAGGTGAGTTAGTTGAGTAGAGCTGAGCAGAGTTCAAAGTTAGATTTAGAAAGAATTATTTTTATCGGAAGGTCATTTGAAGAGTATTTGGATATGTTTTCTCTTACGGTAGAAGCATTGAAGGGAAAGAAAATACTTGATTGTCCGGCAGGAGCTTGTTCTTTTACTGCTGCTAGTAACAAATTGGGCTTGGATGTAACGGCTTGTGATATTGCGTATTATTTTTCTGGTAAAGACTTAAAAAATAAAGGTCTTCAGGATGTAGAACACGCAATGCACAATATGGAAAAAGCAAAAAGTAATTATATATGGGATTATTTCAAAGATGTTGAAGATCTTAGAAACCATCGTTTAAGAGCTTTGGAAGATTGTACTGAAGATATGGCGAAATCAAGCGAAATGTATATCCCCGTGACTTTGCCTTCTTTGCCATTTAAGGATGATGAATTTGAAATTCTTCTCTCTGCACATTTTCTATTTATGTATGCGGATAGATTAGATTATCAATTTCACATTGAAACGCTAAATGAATTATTGAGGGTTACGAAAGAGGAAGTTCGTATTTTCCCTTTAGTTGATTTAGAGGGTAAAAGATATGAGCATTTAGAAAAGATAATAATTTATCTGATTGACAATGGTTATAGAGTTGAAGAAGTGAAAGTACCGTATGAATTTCAAACAAACGCTAATTCGATGTTAAAAATAAAAAAATGATAGTAAAAAGGGGCAACGTTTCTTCAACTAACGATTAGCGATTGTTGTATTGGAAAAACAATGATTTTTGTACGTAAGGGCAGTTTAATGAAAGAAGAACAAGAAGTTATCGGATTGATAAGCCACTTGTTCTTTTTTTATTTTTGCCTCTTTTGCTGATGATTAAGCATTGAACATACAAAAATTAAGCTAATCAAACTATTACTATTTTACAGGAACACATATTTCACAATAAGGGGTGTTAATCATATCACCAATGTACTTTTCCATAATTGGTTTGTTATCCATCTCATAACCATTCCTTTGAAGTGATTGAAAAATTTCAGTATATGCTTTTTGAATTTCATCTGCAGTATGCTTGACTTCGTAAACAAGATACTTTCCACCAGATAGTTCCCCTTCAAGAACGGAATCATCCACTTGATAATCATCTGGAAGTACAATGCTAGCATCAAATCTACAGTTTTCAGGCAGCGTTGTCTCAGGGTTATCTTGTGGAATTGCAAATAGGGTTGCAGATTCAAGTAGATTTTTCTCTTTAGCCCATTTTTTTAATTTCTCCATTACTTCAAAATTTGCAGGACCATATGGACCAACTCGTCGCACATAAGCGATACGATAGTTTGGAAGTGTTTCGACTTCAAATTTCATAGATTCCCTCATCCTTTCATCAATTGTATATATTTGGTACATTTCGAATGTAGCATGCTTTAAAAATATATACACATTAATTTTTAAAATTTATTGAAAAAATTTAAGAGAGTGAACTAGGATACAGATATAAATAGTATTTAAAGAGATTCCGCAATAATAATCAAAAAATTCCCTTTTGGTTTTGATACTCTATTTATGAAGGGAGGAGGCAGTCATTCAATACGAAGGGATAATTAATAAAACGATAAACTACATTGAAGAACATTTGCATGAATCACTAACGATGGATGATATAGCGGAGCAAGCAGGCTTTTCTAAATTTCATTTTCATCGAATTTTCCGTACAGCGGTTGGCATGTCCATAACCGAGTATATTAGGATGAGGCGTTTGGCAAATGCTTCAACGGCTTTGCTCTACACGAATGAAAGGATTCTTGATATTGCATTTCATTATCATTTTGAGTCCCAAGAGGCTTTTACAAGAGCCTTTAAAAAGTATTATCATTTGCCACCTGGACAATATCGAAGACTGATGTCAAATATGTTGAAAAAAGAGGAGGAATCTTATATGGATAAACAAGTAAAAGGATGGTTTTTAAGTGGTTCAGATCCGTTTAATTATGAAATGGGGATTGATCGTGAAGTAATACACCAAGGTAAAGCATCAGGCTATTTAAAATCTAAAACAGTTCTTGATTCTGCAAACTTTGCCACGATGATGCAGCAATTTAAAGCAAATAAGTTTATTGGAAAGCGGATTAGACTTTCAGGTTTTGTAAAGACCAAGGATGTAGAGTCTTTTGCTAGTATGTGGATGAGAGTAGATAACGCTTCTGATGATGTATTACAGTTCGACAATATGAGCGATCGTCCAATTAAAGGAAATACGAACTGGAATCGTTACTCTATCGTTTTAGATGTTCCTTCGGATAGTTCAATTATATCGTTTGGCATTATTTTATCAGGTCGGGGTCATGTGTGGGTGGATCAGCTTACTTTTGAAGAAGTAGATGAAGATGTTGAAACAACAAATTTAGAAATGCAATCGGAACTATTGGATGAACCATTAAACTTGTCTTTTGAAGAGGAAATCTAAATTATTGATTTCCGTAGGAGTGAAGCATGATGGAGATATTAAAGGATGCAATTACATTATTTGTTCAATTTGTAAATGAGGATCTACCTTTATTTTTCCTATATTCCTTAATAGCTCTCCCGTTTCTTTTGTTGATCTCAGAGATTTTCATACGTAAAGTGGTTAATCAGCCATTTACGGCAAAAAAAGAAGTTCTTCCTACCCTCGGATATTCGACGATTGGTGTTGTTATCTTTTTAACATTTTTTAAGCTGTTTATTGGGATATATATATGTATGACAACTTGCAAATACCGATATCCATATATATAGGACTTGGATTATTTTACTTAATACTTGTGACTTTAATAACGAAAACAAATGTTGTTAAGAAGAGAACGAAGTGAGAAAAACATGGATACCAGGGATTCCCTCACTACCAATCCAATCGGTATTACCAATAAAAATCAATACAAATTCAGACCGGATTGCTATTAGGATCCAGTCTTTTTCTTTTGTTCAATATCTTTTCAAACCCTTGTCTAATAAAGATTTTAGGCATTCTTTCTCTACTCTCTTCTTTCTATTCCGTTGCTTTCCACTGTTCGGTTGAGGGAATATTTGACATGACGGAATATTCGTACGATTCATAATGGATGTATCAAATTTGATATAGATATAGACACTTATATCACATTATGATATATTATTTTTAGATATATATGTCAGTTTATGATATATCTTAAAGGGATATAGAAGGTGATGGATTGAAGAAAACTGAGCAATTAACAGATTCAATGTTTTATATTATGGCTGCTTTAACTAAACCGAGGCACGGTTACGCTATTATGAACTTAATTGAAGAAACAACAAACGGAGCAATTACTATAGGTCCTGCTTCCATGTATACGATTATTAAAAAGTTATTAACACAAGAGTGGATTTATTTGCATGATGGATCAGATTCAAGGCGAAAAACATATCTTCTTACCGAAAAGGGCATGGAGGTATTAGAAGAAGATGTGAAGATAAGAAAACAGATGATTCAATTAGCGGAAACAGGATTGAAGGAGGCTGTAAAATGAGACAAACCAAGTATATTACGTCAGGTGGGTTAGCTTTTTCTGAGGAAAAGGACATGGAAAAATTACGCCAATTTTCGTTAAAAGGTTGGCATGTTAGTGATTTTAAGTTTATGGGGTATACACTTGAAAAAGATGAAAGCACAGATTATATCTACAGTATAGATTATCGTTCATTAAAAAAGGAGGAAGAAGAGGAATACTTTGACTATTTTTCGTCATCTGGATGGACGCATGTTACCTCAGAGGGAGATATTCATTTATTTAGGGCACATCCCGGTACAAAACCAATTTATACGGACCGTGACACGACGGTTGAAAAGTATAAAAATTCAAGTGGTTCCATGAAAAAATTAGCAATTCCGTTTGTTTTCACAACATTACTCCTATGGGTTGGAGCAATGATAAGTTCCGGTACCTTACAATCCATACTTCTTGGAGTAGCCACTATTCTTAGTATAATTGCCCTTCCAGCAGCATGGACTGTAATTGCAACTTACAGAAACAAATGGAAGGTAGAAGGAAGAGAAGGATTAGTCCATTTTGTAAGAGCAATACCATTCTTTGTCTTATTCCTTGTAGCTATTCTTTTGTTCCTTGTCGGTGCTAGAGACCCGGGACCTACAATTTACCTTTTAATATCAATGATGGTTGGAGCAATCGCATTCCCAACAGTTATTTGGGTTATCATGTCCCTTTATCATATGGTCCAAGGGAATCGAGATTAGAATGGATTTTGAATTTTTGACTTTGTTATCTAGAAAAAGTGGGAGAGAGCTGAACAAATAAATGGAGGGGATCAAATGGAAATAGAGGTATCTGGTTTAGGCACCGGTTTAATCTTGTTAGCTATTGGATTAGCCCTTATGGGATATTTTATTGGAAAAGGTTTGCAGAATATGGGTCATCCGGATAAAGGCCATTATTATCATCTTTTTATAAAAGAAAATGATTTGGAATTTTACCTTAATCTGAATAAACATGAGATTGAAGAATTATTAGAAAAACATCCCAATGCTCCTCAGATAGAGTTAAAAGGGACTATATATTATCCGTATAGACAATTTATGGAATGGATTTCTTCAAATAAAGACTTTAAATAAAGGGCTTTATGCAACTATTCCGTGTTTATTGGATATAGAGATTGCTCAATGAAGAAAAAAATAGAAGCTGTGAACAATGAGGGAGATAGTCGCAATGGGGGAGAAAAAACTTAAAATAAAAAATAGCAATCGACTGTTCTTTTCCGAACTTATCGAACGTTACCAAGACCAAGTGTACCAAATTTGTTTTTATATGATAGGAAATCGAAAGGAAGCTACAAAGGTAGCTCAATCAGCATTTATAAAGCTGTACTTAAACATGGGGAGTTATGGTTTCGACAAAATTTCATCTAGGTTGTTCCGTATTACTGTAGACTTGGTTTTTGTCAGGTTGCAATAGGAAATGGCAAATCAACCGTTTAAAACAGAGATATTTAAACCATTGACACCAAAGAGAGAAATCCTAGAGCTAACACCGAATAATCGCTTAGCTATTGTTTTAAAACATATTTTAGGTATGTCTGTCCAGGAAATCAGTGAAGTTATGCAAATCTCTGTTTCTAGTACAAAAGAGAAAATCTATAAAGGTCGTGAGGAATTACGGAAAGAATTAATTAAGAAGTGATATCTTATTAAAATGTGCTTCACACCAATGGAAAGAGAACAAGGAGTGATAATTTGTTTGATAAATTGAAGGCATACATTTTAGTTGCAGCAGGAACTATGGTAGGAATTATGATTGTGAGCACCATCCGAAACAGCGGAATAAATTGGTCATTAATTGGTACTACATTCGCTTTATCAATCTTATTGTTCATTTCTGTATTGCTTATACGTATGGGAGCAAAAAGAGTAGATAATGAGTAAAATTGATCTTTAATGGAATTACATAACCGGAAAATTAACGGGGTAGGTCATTTACGGATTAAATAATCCTTTCTTTGTTATTCCCAAAAATCGTAAGTGCATATGATAAAATATTAAAAGATCAATTATAAGATGGGTGAAAAAAATGATGAGATTAATGTTTATCCTAGCGATGTTATGTATTCCCATTTTCGCTTACTTTGAAAAAGGGGCTACTGGAGTTCTGCTTTCTTTATTATTCATATTTCTTGCAGCGTTTTTTAGTAAGCCTAGATTTAAGAAAAAGTGAAAAATTAGACTTAAACAAACGGGGAGCTTTAAATTGATAGCACCTTATTTAGAATCGACCTTGTTCAACTAACTGGCTTTAGTCGAACAATATAATTTAAAGTTTGCTATTAAAATAGTCTATACTTGAATATCATCAAAGTAGATCAAAATAAAAAAGTGATGATGAATCATCACCTTTTTGTATGTAGTAAGAGTAACTTATTTACCAGCCACAGCATCCTTTAATTGCTTTCCTGGTTTAAATGCAGGTACTTTTCCAGCCTGGATTTCAATTTCTTCCCCAGTTTGTGGGTTACGTCCTTTACGGGCTGCACGTTCACGAACCTCAAAGTTCCCGAAACCAATTAGCTGAACTTTATTTCCATTTTTTAATGCTTCCGAAATACAATTAAAAACCGCATCGACAGCTTTGCCAGCATCTTTCTGAGTCAGTTCGGAGGATTGAGCCACTTTACTAACAAGATCAGTTTTATTCATTGATAACACTCCTTTAAAATACGCTGAGCCCGTATAGGGCATATCTCAGTTTTACCATATCGTACATATGTTCACAAGTTTTAAATAGAAATTTTACTTCAACTAAAGGAGTGTTATATACAGCATCAGCAAATCATGTTCCAGTCCCATTTTCAATCATATTTTCAATCTTCGGTATCCACAAAGACCTTGTCCAGTAATAGTTTTGGTTTTTTCTTGGTGTATGAGTAATACCTAGGAAAGGTTACTGTCCGTAACCATTATTGGTAAGAGCTTAAGGGATTAATAAACAAATAGTAAAGTACTGAATTGCTATTGGATTAAATCCGAAATTATATTGATTTAAGAATGGACCAAAAGCAACAGGGATAGCCACTTTTAAAACACATAAATTTTAACTGATCAAACTCTCACTTCAAGTAGTTACTCATAGGTCCGTGATGGTAACACGAGATTCTTTCTATCATACAAATCGGTTCATTCATG
Source organism: Bacillus sp. REN16 (assembly GCF_020731355.1). Classification (GTDB taxonomy): domain Bacteria; phylum Bacillota; class Bacilli; order Bacillales; family Bacillaceae_L; genus Ferdinandcohnia. Next base: position 14,476 of record NZ_JAJFZK010000030.1, read on the forward strand.
TAAAGACTATGGGTAAAGGATTCTAGTCTACTACTCCTCACTTTTGACCACAGCCGCCAATTCAAATGAAATCTTACCTTTGGAGACTTTATCCAAGTGCCACCACCATTCTGTTAATGGTTCATTCGATAAAGAAAAGTCGTAAATTCCCTCAAGGTGTTTTGACATCCTCTTTGCATTGCTTATTAACGCTAAGTCATGATTAATCAGTTTAACTTTTTCGTCATTCGAAAGTTCATGAATTACTTTTTCCAATCCACTTCGTATGTGAAGCATATAAACCGATTCAAAAGGACTTATTTCAAAATCGTCTACATAGCTCCCGTACATTTCAATAATTTCACTGTTTTTTAATAGCATTAGAACACATCCTTTTGGCAATGAGGTAATTCAGTGTTTTATTGGTTAAATTATACTATGGTGTAATATGATAGTCATAACACTAACTGTGTTCGAGGTGTGGTTTGTAGCTAAAAGTAGAATTATTTGGGAGGTGTAGTGATGAACAAACGTGATTATTTAGTAAAGACCTTTTCACGTACTAAAAGAAAAGATTACGAGAATTATATTTTGACTGCTATTTGGCATAAATTAGATGACATGAATCTCAAACCTGTTAGCCAGCAATACGTTAAACGCAAAAATGGAACTCATGCTTTGATGGATCTATATTTCCCACAACTACACATTGGAGTAGAGGTGGATGAGGCATACCATCAAGGAAATCAAAAAGAAGATAAACTTAGAATGGATGATATAATTTCTGCAGTTAATGAGGAATCTATCAAGGATTTCCATTGCCTTAGAATAGATGCTACCGAATCGTTAGAAAACATAAATGAAAGAATCAGTGAGATTGTAATGGTTATCAAGGATAAGGCTTCAAAGACTACATTGGGGTGGCAGACATACGCTGAGGAATTACAGCAATTGAAACAGCAAAAGCATATATCAATTTATGATGAAGTCTCGTTCATGGATATAAAGGATATCGCAAATACTATATTTGGAAAGAGCTCTAAGAGATATCAACGGAGTTTTTTCAAGGTGAAAGATAATATGTGGTTATGGTGTCCTAAACTTTCCATTACTGTAAATGGCGATGCTAGATCAATAGCTGGAGGTTGGCTTAATTTCTTGGCAGAGGACTGGTCATATATTGATGAATCTCATCTGGATGATGCAATTGTCGAGGAGAGAAAAGAAAACTATATGGCGGAAGTTAATTTTGGGCGTGAAAGGGCTGTGTTTGCAAAATACAGGGACAATCTTGGCTTTAATAGATATAGATTCGTCGGGATTTTCAAGATCCTAGGTGTATCACCCGAAAATGAGAGTTGTATCAGATATGTACGTGTGGCTGATAAGGTGGAAATTGTAAGGTAGCCTGTAACGCTTTACAACGTCTTAGAAGCTCATTTTGAAGGATAATAAAGTAATAGAAATTTAAAAATGAGGTGAATACAATGTGTGGACGTTTCACGTTATTTGCTACTTACGAGAATTTAATTAGTGAGTTCGATATTCAGCAAATATTTAATGAAGCGGATTATGAGGAAAGCTATAATATCGCACCCACTCATAGTATCGTTTCTGTTATTAATGATGGAACAAAAAATCGGATGGGTTATTTAAAGTGGGGACTTATCCCTTCATGGGCAAAGGATGAAAAGATGGCATCGAAAATGATCAATGCACGGTCAGAAACGGTTGATGAAAAGCCGAGCTTTAAGAAATCATTTTATCAAAGACGCTGCATCATTCCAATGGATGCTTTTTATGAATGGAAACGTGATGGGAAATTAAAGAAACCGATGCTTATAAAAATGAAAGATGATTCCTTGTTTGGAGTTGCTGGCTTATGGGATAGTTGGGCTGCCCCAACAGGAGAAAAGGTCCATACTTGTACAATTTTGACTACACCACCAAATGAATTGATGGCGGGAATTCATGATCGTATGCCGGCTATTTTATCAAAAGAACATCAAAAAGAATGGTTAAACCCACGAAATCAAGATAGGGAACAATTAAAATCTTTATTAGTACCTTTTGCAGCTTCCAAAATGATGACATATGAAGTTGGGAATAAAGTTAATTCCCCAAAGAACAACTCAGTAGAACTGATTCAGCGAGTTGTTTAAGTTAATATGTTGCTGTTACTTCAGAAAGATGAATTATTTTAAAATATAAGGTTGTTAATTCATATAACTTTCAAGAATATCAAAAAAGTAAAAAGATTTGCTGCAAAGAGATATAGCAGGGGGATAAGGGGTATTACAACAACTTCTCCTGACTTGGAGGGAAAGCTCCTTCATGGGTGATAAAGTTTGTCCAAAATGTAATAGTGAGCAAATTGAAAAAGGAATTATTAGGGCAGGGAATGGTATAGTTCACATGTTTCCATTTAACAATTTAAGGAGCAAGTCATCTCCAATCACCTCATCATATTGTGCAAATTGCGGTTATATATTAGGCTTATATGTTGAAAATCATGAAAGGTTAAGAAAATGAGAAGGCAGTCTGCTCAATTTGTCGTAGGAGGAGAATCAAAGAGATTCACGAGGAGAAGAAGTTCTTGTGGTTCCATTGGATTGGATTAATCGAATGGGAGAATACTATGCGGCTCAATATGCTAATCGGTGCCTTGCTTGGCTTTACAATTGTTTTTATAATAATTAGTTTTTGGAAAAACGACTTTGATTGGAGTTTCTGGATATTTATGTTATTAGGCGGGACTATTGGACATTTGGGGATAGCCTTTCTAACTCGTAAAAAATAAAGGTATTTTTGCATTTCAATTTTATGGATACGTTGTTGGAGGTGTAGCAATGAAACGTTGGTGGTATTGGCTGTTTAGTGCAACACTTTTCGGATTCATCCTTATAACCCGTGGCCTATTTTCCTCTTATCAATTGGAGGGAGAGCATCCAGGTTCATTAAATGAATCTTTATTAAGCATTTGGTGGGGCTGTATTGCTGTTTTAGGAGTATTATTATTTCTTAAATGGATAAGCGAAAAGGCCGTTAAAAGTTGTTAATTTTTAATGCCTTTTTACTTTAACTTTACATATTTTGGGTTCTGTTGAGGATTCTGAAAATAGTTGTTTTTTAATGTTTGTTGAGAATCTTTATTACAACTAGAGGAGTGTTATATACAGTATCAGCAACCAAAATTTGATTTTTCAAAGAAAAAGGCTGCTGTAGCAACCCTTTGTTCAAAAAATCTACACGTTTAATAAGTGATTTAAACGCTTGGCGTTTGGGAATCAACATTGTTTAACAATAACGGATTTTTGGAGAATAATAATATGATTCCAAATAACACCTTAATCCCTACATCTACGAAAGCGAAAACTGCAAAATTTACTGTTGGAAATAACATCCCAATTATTGCGTTTACAGAAGTAAGAAAAGCAAGCGGTAACATAATTTTCCCGTGAACAGTGGCAAAAGGAATGAAGTGAATACCGATGGCTAAAAAAGCACCTAGCCAAATCATTCGATAATTGTGTGAAGCAAAAAATGGACCGCCGATACCGACCAATAAAATAAACATTAGAACGATAGAGGCATTGGTCATATTTTTTTGAAATTTGCTATGTGAACCGAATGCAAGTCTCCTATAAACCCTTTTGTTAAGTAAGATGAGGGCAAATCCAAGAAAATAACCAACATCAAATATCGGCATGTTAATCTTTTGAGTTCCACCAAATATAGTGCCTATGAGTATTACTGCTGAAACCCATATTAGCCATAGTCCACAGACTCTCTTTGAAAAGAAGGTTAGTGGTTGACCTTTTACATACCCTAACCCATTTAGTATCCCTGAAATAACACTCATCCCCTCACATGGAAATTATTTTCTATCCATTTTATTATATATCGTAGGGGGTTATCAGTTGAAAACTTTTTAGCGATTAATTCTTTTTCCAAAACCTTCACGTTAGCTTACGCACATTTTTCCGAGCACGGAAAAATGCTTTACGCTGATTTTCGAGTCCGATTCAGTCCATCAAAGAAGTTGAAATCTACTCAAACTTTAATATTCCTACTTAGTCAGTACCCGACCAGTAGGGAATCCGGGAAAAACAGGCAACTAAAAGGCAATTATGTAATGATGATTCCACCGTTTTATGAAACGCCTGTTCAAATATAAATCAATACAAATTCAGGCTGGATCCAATAGTAGGTCCAGCACTCCTGTTTCTTCCGAAATGCCCTCAATTCCTTGCCCAAGGGTTTTAGCTACCTTCTTCCCTGCTTCTTATTTCTATTCCGCTGGTTTCCACACTGTTTAAATCCGTAGGATGTACACAGACACGGGGGTACCAGACTTTTCCGGGAACATATTAATATTAGCCAAATATTCGATACGGCTTGTTTCTTTCCTATTTGAATCATTACGTCCCGATAATTATTAAAATACTATTTCCTATAGTAAATGGAAACTTTTTATTTTGTGATAAATAAAGGTGAAATATTTTGGTAACTTATTCCATGTGGTGGAATTTGGAATACAAAGGGTTTTAGTAAGTCATATTAATTTCCAAGAGGTTCAATATGGGTTCTTTGGTTAATAACCTCAATAATAAAAAGGGGGTGTTCAAAATAAAAGATTTAATGGACTTAATGGAGCTTTTTGAGGAATATCGTGTGCTGTCAGGTCTAAGTATGACTAAATTGTCTAATTCGGTTGGGATTGATGGATCATTCTATTCAAGGCTAGTAAATGGAAAAAGGGCATCAATAGATGTAATTAAAGCTGCAACTGTGGCAAAAATTCTTAATGTACCAGAAGAAAGTTTTTTAGATGCAATTGGATATTATTAGAAGTTAAATCCGTTATGTGATTAGAAAAACAGATGTTACTGTGAACAGGTGATAATGCACATGAGATCTATATTGATGTTTATGATGATGATTTTATGTAGGAATTCCGACAGTAGAATAGCGGTAAGCCAAAATGTTATACACGTCTCTTTGTGATTTAAGGTTTCATAAGAAACGAATACACAAAATGTCAATTATTTTTATTCTAAAAAGCCCCAAATGAAATTATAGGATCTGGCTGATAATTATAAGCTAGGTTAATTAAGGTAATTACTTGGGAGGGTATAGAAAGTGAGTAAGGATAAAGCAAGAAGAGAAACATACTTGAAAATTCATAGCAAACTATTTCCCGAACATCTAAGTAAAATAATTGGCGAAGAAATTGTCGAATCCTCAATTAAGTGTGAATTGCGTATGTTTAAATCTGATGTGAATAAGAATGGAAAACCAATAGACTTATATGGAATCACACGGGAACGAGGTATTAAAGTTTATGTTGAGTTTCAAATAGGTCCTTCCGATATATGTAATCACTTTGAGAAAAAAATAAAACCGATAATCCAGAACATCCAAGATGGCATCGTAATATGGGTAGCAGCAGATTTTAAACCAGGTCATATAACCCTGGTAAAGGAATTGTTAAAAACGTATCCTTATAAACTGATAAATTTCTATGCAGTTCAAATAAACCCTAGGGTTTTAGATTTACTTAGCCATTTTAAGCGGGGAGACGATTTACATGTTTATTATCAACTTGATATGATTAATCGAATTGGACTGCCTCCGTTATCGTTAGTTGATGATTTTGCTTTGCAAAATCCACCAACATATATAGCTATGCCATTCAAGGAAGAAGAAAACACTTATTACTTTTCAAATTGCGTTGATGAAAATAGGTACCTCTTGACTAAATTACGGAAAGTAATCAATTACTATTTGAATTTTCATACTGAAAAAGAATCAGTAGTAAATAAGGCATTAAGAGTTTCTGCGGGAAAAGATTCAATTTATTATGATGCCACAGTTTGTGATAATGCAGGAAAGGGATTTGTAAAAATTTGTTTCGGTAAAAGTTATAGTAAATGGTACCAGACCTTTAAAACCAATAACAATATATTAAAGGAAAGAATTAGCCCAGATATTTATTTTAATGATGGTAAAAGAACGATAAGCTATTATTTGCCATCCAGTCTAAATAATATCCCTGAAGTAGTTGATAATCTTATTGAAGTTTATGAAAGGTTTATATTGTTCTTCTCACCTTTTACATATGGTAGAAGGAACCCAACAGAAATCCTTAACTTTAATTTTGACCATTATAATAAAAGTTTATTCAAGAATACGCATTAATGGGGGTAAAAGGAAATGGCTAAAACTAATTACGTGGATTCGTCAGATTTGGAGAAATTTGAACAAAAGATGCTCAATAAATTGGAATTAAGTGTTGAAAGTTTACAGGAGCGATTCGATACCTTGGAAGAGAATTCAGTAGATTTAAAGGAAGTTATAAACCAGATTGCAAATAGACAAACCAGACTTGAAAATACCCTGCTTGAACTGATTCATCATAATAACGAGTACGTTGGCAAGGGTTCAATCATGTTAAATGACCGTATTACATCTTTTCAAGAGGATACAGGTATCACTTTCAAAAATCAAAGTCAGGACTTATTGGGCTGAAATTCTTAACAATTATCAACCAAGAAGTCCCAAGACGGATAAAAGCAGTGTTATGATTGTATCTTAGTATCTTCCTATCTTATTCTAGTTCCCCTAGCTAAAAAGTTCTTCCCAACTGCTTTTTAGTTGGTTTCCAATCGGCAAAGAATCAGGAAGAGCAGCGGGAAGCTCAATATGTACTCAACCGTGATTCAATAGTTTTTTTAAAACAATACTCAATATCATTTAGGGCGATCCATTAGGTTCGTCCTTTTTTTGTTTTTCAAAAATTAGGGAACCTTTTTCCAATAGGTCTTCAGTCAAAAATCTTTGCCTTTCCGGTTGTTTTCCTTATATTTAGAGCAGAAAACGCTACAATTACTTCTCTTCACTTTGTTTTTTTCTTACCTGTTTTAAAGCATCTATGTAATTCTCTTCTCCTTCTTTCTCCAGGATCTTTAAAATTACTTGATCATCTAAATCGGTATGTACTGCCAATTTGACAAGTATTCTAAATTTGGCTTCCGTTTTCCCATCTTCAGATCCATTCTGATGCCCTTCACTATATCCTGTTAAGTAACTATCTTTTATTTGATTCTGTATATTTTGCAAAAGTTGAGTGGTAGATTCCTTGGATTTTTCTGTGAATTTATCATAAGCTCTATTCAGGCTCAAGGAGTACATTAATTCATCAATGTTGTTGTCCATTATTTTACCTCCAATATTTATATGATGTTTAAAGGAGAGTTCCCATTGGGGAACCCCTCCAGGTCCAAATCATTATTTTGTCGTAGCATTTTAATATGAATGCCGATATCAATAGTATAGCATCATGCACCCTCATAATTCACAATATAGTATTCATCCTAAAGAGACATGCACAACTCAATGATTTTAGCGAAAACCACATCTAACCAACGAAACGTAGATGGCGGAAAATTCCTTGATATTCTTGCTTCCAAACTGCAGCTCGCCATGTTCAACTATATTACAATTGTTTTATCAAGAAAGCACGTGCTTTTTCTTTACTCTTTTTAACCCAAAAGTTAAAAAGAGGAATCGCAAGGGGGGTGGTTCTTTATTAGGCTGTCTCTATTTAGATTTCAGTTGCAAAGATTAATCAACCTATCAGTAGGGGGGGAATACTTTGTATTTGTCAGGGGAATATTCAAACGACTTTTTAACCGAAAAGTTAAAAACAAGAGTAAATATTGTGCCATTATTTATTCATATGAAAAGGGGATTTACTCAACTTTGATTTTGATGATCAATGTTATACCTTTATTTCTGAACAAGTATCGGATAAGGTTCTAAGGTGTTATTGTCTGTACAAATCATAAAATATTGGTGTTAACATTTGTTGACATTAAGCCCTGAATTAAGACTTCCATTTAAAGGACAAACCCAACACTTTTCCTTTAATTATCGCCGGTATTTCAATGTTTTTATAAAGAAGTGTTAACACTTTTAAAATAGCAGAAAAGTGTTGAGTATCCTAATATCAGTGGGTTTTTCAGTGGAAAAGTATTTGACTGTTCAATATTAATAAAATATACTTCAAGCTAACAGAAGATTTGTATTGTGGTACGAAGGTATTTCAACAGTGGACCTTCAAGCCTGTTAAACCACTTAGATTAACATATACTTTATTTGATATCTTATAGATATAGATTTTTGAGGATTTTGCAAGGATAAAGATGGCTATGAGGATAAAAATGTTGAAGTAAAAGTAGGGATAAGTATGAAAAGAAATACCTTATTCAATAAAAAATCTATAGGGTTCCGAAAACTCGTATCTTACTAATGGATACGAGTTTTTATATGCCTGCAATTGTTTATAGTCAATGGGACAAATGAAAGGGGAGGGGTAAGCGTGTGGCTTATAATTGTTTCCATTATAGCCATTATTATTGTTATATCGTTAGGTACAGTTGTTACAGCGATTATTTGGAAATCGAGAACCCAGAAGTGACGTTTAAGGAAAAAATGTAAAAGAAGGAAACCCCGGAATGAGTGAAGGATTGCCTTATAGTATTAGTTATACCTAAAATATTTGACAAATGATCAACTTAAATTGATTGTTTTATAGCCATTTGGGGGAGATGAAATTTGCAAATATACGGAGGAAGAGCCGGATATAATTTCGTGAGTTTTACTGGAGAAAGGTTCCAGTCATTATCACGATTAAAAAACAGGGAAATCTCTACAGAAGTAAAACTGAAAAAGGGGAGCAAGAAAATAATCAAGATTCTTTCAAAAATACCTTTTGTCCGTTCCTTCTCCACGATATTGGAACTTATAATCGAAAATTGGAAAAGGTTTATATTAGTGTTAATCGTTTTGTTGTTGATAGAGGTTTCATTAAATGGAATGACAAACTCTTATCTATTACATACTGTTAATGACATCATGAAATGTCCAGAAAATGACGAGATATTTTGTCCTCATTTTGACGGAAACCCT
>NZ_JAJFZK010000031.1 GCF_020731355.1 Bacillus sp. REN16
TGCATCTACGCGTAGAAATATGCATCGTCGCGGAGGTATTTGCATCTACGCGGTGAGATATGCATCATCGAGCAAGTATTTGCATCGTCGCGGAGGTATTTGCATCTACGCGGGGAGATATGCATCGTCGCGCGAGTATTTGCATCTTCGGGGGAAAATATGCGTCTCCGCCTAGATATGTCCTCTGCAAAGCCCCTATAAACAAAAAAGCGGCCGTTATGGCCGCAGTGATTCTATGTATTACCTGTTTTTGCGTAAGCTGCCGAGTTCTTCGACGATTGCCTGCATTTCGTTCGGGCTGAATGAGTTCTTTTTCATGGTGAGATCATAGATGTCTTTTAATTCCTCGTACATATCTTCATCAAAATGGGAAGGCTTAATGGCACCGAAGTTTAGAACTTTCAACTTTTCTTTAATTTTTTCTATCATAAACTCTACGTTTTCGACCGACTTTTGTGAGAGATCCATATTTTCATCCTTTCAATTTTCAGTGTATTCTTATTGTATCATGTTTCTGCTATTATTTAATATGGAACCATACGGAAAAATATGACATGAAGGAGTATGTACATAATGATAAAAGTGTTATTTGTTTGTTTAGGGAATATTTGCAGATCACCGATGGCGGAGGCCATTTTTCGAGATATCGTTAAAAAGGAAGGACTGGCAAACGACATTCAAGTGGACTCAGCGGGAACAGGGGATTGGCATATTGGACATCCCCCGCATAAGGGTACGCAGACGATACTAACGAAATACAATGTATCGTTCGAAGGAATGAAGGCGCGCCTGGTCGTTCCAGCGGACCTGGAAGATTTTGACTATATTATTGCGATGGACTCTGAAAATTTAGGAAATCTGCACAAAATGGCGGGTACAGCAAAGATCGGTCAGATCAAAAGGCTACTCGATTTCGTCGAAGACAGTAAAGTTACTGATGTGCCCGATCCATATTATACAGGGAATTTTGATGAAACGTACGAGCTTGTTAGCAACGGCTGCAAGCACCTTTTAGACGTGATTAAAAAAGAAAATCTTGTTGGGAAGGAGTAAACCAATGTGGCGAAACGCAATAAAATGGTGGAAGGGATGGTCGTTGGGGCTGTCCTAGGAGCAGCAATTTCTTTATTCGATAAGGAAACAAGAGAGCAGTTTTTACATACTAGTAAAAGAGTTAGTAAAAAGTGTGCAGATGTCATGAAAAATCCGCAGGGTTATACCGAGCTTGTTAAGGACCGCTTTAACACGGTTCGTACAACAATAGAGCAGGTGGCAGAAGACGTACGTATTGTGACCTCGAACGTGAATAAAATTGTTGAAACAACTCCTGAAATCGTTGAGGCAGTGAAAGAAACAAAGGACGCAATTTCTAATAAATCGGAAGGTATGAGGGACGATAATATAGAGAGGTGAAAAGATGACCCAAATTCGAACGTTAGATTTGCGGTTTATTAAGGAATTAATTTTACGCTATAAGGAAGATGAAATAGGTAGTCTTTCGGCAGAGCTTGCCTATTTTTTCTTGCTTTCTCTATTCCCATTTTTAATCTTTCTTGTGACACTAATTGGGTATTTGCCAATCTCTCAAATCGATGTATTGGCATTTGTGGCACAGTACGCACCAGAAGGTACTGTTGATATGATTGAAGAAAACTTGAATTTCATCGTTAATTCGCAAAAAGGCGGTCTATTATCCATTGGTATCATTGGGACGTTGTGGTCGTCCTCCAATGGAATTAACGCGGTTGTTCGAGCGTTTAACAAAGCTTATGATGTGAAAGAAACACGGAATTTCTTTTTTACAAGAGGGATCTCAATATTATTAACATTTGGGATGATTTTTGTCATCATTGTCGCGTTGCTATTGCCGGTCTTTGGAAAACAAATCGGGATTTTTATGTTTTCATCGTTTGGTTTGTCTGATGAATTTTTAGATATTTGGAATGGAATTCGTTGGATTGTGAGTGCGGCGATTCTGTTTATCGTGTTTACTTTTTTATACTGGGTCGCCCCCAACCGACGATTAAAAATGAAGGAAATCATATCTGGTGCTTTTTTTGCAACGTTTGGATGGATGTTTGTGTCCCTTGCCTTTTCATACTACGTCAACAGCTTTGGGCATTACTCTACAACTTATGGGAGCCTGGGAGCCATCATTGTGCTTATGATTTGGTTTTATTTATCTGCGATGATTATCATCATTGGTGGAGAAATTAACGCGATTCTTAACTGTCATCGGATCAGGGACGGACGCTGATTTTTCCGGAAGTTACCTTCATTGAAATCAGACCCCCGAGAGATAATAAGGTTGTAAGTACAATACAAGGAGGCCTTTACATGTCTAAAAAAAATGGCAACACAAAACAAAAGGGAAAGAATAAAAACCCAAAACATAAAACAAGCAGCTCCGCTAACGGCAGCAACGGATATCATTAAAAAACAGGGGGACGGTTCCGTTGTTCTCCTATTATTTTCCAAATGACAAAAAGGACTTGACCGATGGGGTCAAGTCCTTTCATTTATGACTTCAATAAGCGAAGTCCGTTTAATATAACGAGAATCGTGCTTCCTTCATGACCAATGACACCAAATGGGAGGTCAATAAGTTGAAAGAAGTTAGACAGAATCAATAGCATGATCACGCCGATTGAAAAGATAATATTTTGTTTGATGATCCGATTCATGCGTTTAGAAAGCTTTACGGCTTCCGCGATTCGTGGCAGGTCATTTTTCATAAGCACAACATCTGCGGTTTCAAGTGCGACATCTGTTCCTTGACCCATTGCAATCCCGACACTGGCTGTTGCCAAGGCAGGCGCATCGTTGATTCCATCTCCGACCATGGCCACTGTATCATATTTTGAAATTAGATCTTTAATATGATTTACCTTTGTTTCCGGTAAACATTCGGCAATATGTTGATCAACATGGCTTTCCTTCGAAATGGCTTCCGCCGTTTTTTCACCATCACCAGTAAGCATGACCGTGTAGATTCCGAGTTCTTTTAGGGCCGAAATAGCGGAAACCGTATCTTCACGAACAACATCCTTCAAAGCAAGAATCCCAGAAATGTTGTCACCTGATTTTACATAAACAATCGTTTTCCCTTCACTAGCCAATTGTTTCGCAATCCCATTTTTAAAAGTAACTGCTGCTTCTTTCCCGACAAAATCAGATTTACCAATGAACCAATTTGTTTCACCAACAATTGCTTTTACACCAAATCCAGGCATATCCTCGATACCATCAATAGAAAGAAGCTCCTGGCCATTTGATTTTGCATATGTCACGATGGCACCAGCTAATGGATGGGCAGATTGGTTTTCAACTGAAGCAACAATTTGTAAAAATTCATCCGCATCCATTGAATCTGCCACAATAACATCTGTTACAACAGGCTTTCCTTTTGTTAGTGTCCCAGTCTTATCAAGCGCAATTGCTTTTAGGTGACCAAGCTGTTCCAGATGTACACCGCCTTTAAAAAGAATCCCGCGTCTTGCACCGTTTGAAATGGCTGATAGGGTTGCTGGCATGATGGAAGCAACAAGAGCACAAGGGGATGCAACGACCAGTAAAATCATAGCCCGATAAAAGGTTTCCGTCCATGTCCAACCTAAAAGGAAGTGAGGAAGAAACATCATTAAACCAACTGCTATTAAAACAAACTTTACATACTTACCTTCAAACTTTTCGATGAAAAGCTGTGAAGGTGATTTTTCACTTTGTGCGGATTGAACAAGTTTAATAATTTTTTGGAACAAAGAGTCTTCATTTGGTTTTGTCACTTCAATGGTAATCGAACCACGCAGGTTAACCGTTCCAGCAAAAACCTCGTCACTAAGTGATTTTTGTACCGGTATCGATTCGCCGGTAATCGCGGCTTGGTCCACGTTTGTTTCGCCTTTTAAGAGCGTTCCATCTGCCGGAATACGCTCGCCTGGCTTCACTAAAATGTTGTCACCAATTTGAAGAGAAGAAACATGTACAACTCGTTCAATCCCATTTTGGATCAGGGTTGCTTCTTCCGGCTGTAATCCCATAAGAGACGAGATTTCCTTATGGCTCTTGTTCATCGTATAGGTTTCAAGGGCTCCACTTAATGCAAAAATGAAGATTAAAATCGCGCCCTCATTCCAGTAACCGATAATCGCTGATCCGATTGCCGCAAAGATCATCAGCATTTCCACATTTAGCTCTTTTTCGGCGATTGTATCTGTTATTCCTTCCTTAGCCTTTGCATAACCACCAATGATAAATGCAAGAAGGTACATAACAATCGAAGCGTTATTTTGTTCAAAATGACCTAATGTCCATGCGATTGCGATGAACACTCCACTTGTAATAGCAGCAATTAATTCTCCGTGAAGCCTTAGTTTTTCTTGGACTGGAGAAGGTTCTTTGTCTGATTTATAAACATGCTTTTGCATTATGGCTGTTTTTGCTTCGGTACTCATTTTTATTCGCCTCCGTATTCTAATTGAGAAAAGTAATCATTTGTGGCATCTAATTGAGAATAAAAATCAACTGCTTTCTGTTAATTGAGAACAGTAATCACAATCAATAAGCCATTTAAACAAGAAAACTGCAATCATTTTGATAGCAGTCATTCATTTTAGTTATTTTTACTTTGTAATTATTATTAATTATAACATATAATCTGATTTTTAAAAGTCCTTTTTATAATTATTTTAAATAAGAATATGTAATTGCGTTAAATGATAAATATTTATTGATAAACAATAAAATATTGTGTACACTAATCAAAAAGACATTGGTGAGGTGTTTTGAATGGAGGAAATCATGAAGCTGAAAGAAAGAGGGGGTACACTCTTTTTAAAAGCAGCGATCTTTTTTATGGGAATCGTTGTTTTGGCTTTATTTATGTTTTGGTTACCTTGGGTAGCAAATGATTTTGCAGTCAAGAATGTAGAATATGCGTATTTGAAGTATCCGCTGTTAATTGGAATCGAAATAACCTTAATCCCGTATCTATATGCCCTATACCACGGCTTTAAGCTACTCATTAATATAGATAGAAATAATGCCTTCTCGCAAAAATCGGTAAAATCCTTATCGTTCATTAAATATTGTGCAGCTATTATTAGTGCATGGTATGTCATTGGCTTCTTTTTTGTGATTTCGCAAGATGCGGGCAATCCAGGTGTGCTGCTTCTCGCATTAATCATCATTTTCGCTTGTTTGATCGTTTCTGTTTTTGCTGCCGTGCTTCAAAAGCTATTGAAAAATGCGATCGAAATTCAAGAAGAAAACGACTTAACCGTTTGAGGTGAAAACAATGGCAATCATTATCAATATAGATGTCATGCTAGCGAAACGAAAAATGAGTGTAACGGAGCTGTCCGAGAGAGTCGGAATCACGATGGCCAATCTGTCCATTTTAAAAAATGGCAAGGCGAAAGCTGTTCGATTTTCCACATTGGAAGGGATTTGCAAAGCGTTGGACTGCCAGCCAGGGGATCTTTTAGAATACAGGGCAGACGAATAATAACCAAAACACTCGTCTCAAACCGTAACGGGTTCGGATGCCGATCACATTACCGAATATGAGTCGAAAATGCTACTAGATTTGTAAATGGATTGGCATTCGTTTTTTCTTTGCATCTGGATAAAGGGGTCCGTACCTATCGGTTGGAGAATTAGGTTAAGCACCCAGGCTGATAAATAGAAGGAGAAATTCCGCTTAATTAGTAAATAACTTTGAAAATAGCTTTATATAGAGGGAGAAATTCCGGCTATTTACTCGAAAAATTCGAAAATGGGGGATTTTGCTTCTCATAGACGGAAAACCTACCCTTATTTACCCCAAAACTAGCTCAATTCTGTATATAGCGGAAAAAATTCCGCTTATTTTACTTCCGCTGGTTACTCGATTTAAGGACAAGACCTCAAAAATCAAGAGAGCATTATTTTGTTGCATTAAAGCGAATATTACCTATTCAACTAATACATATACACAACCACAAAAAAGACCATCAAATTCTGTTACAATTTGATGGTCTTTATCATATACATTTTTAGTTTTAGTGACAGGTAACAGAACCCGTTACACAAACTGGCGAGTTTTTTCAATCCATTATTCAACAGTCTCTTCAAAGTGGTAATACACAGTGTCATAGATATGTTCGATATCTGCATCTGTCATATACATAAGCTCCATCTTATCAATGCCCTTAACCTTTTCAATAAACTCCATCATGTTTTTGCGTTCTTGCCTACTCATTTTTACCCTCTCCCTTTTTTTTCGTTCTATTCATCTGTTTTAATACAGTATATTAATGTTATTTGTATTATATAACAGCCTTCTGAAAAACGTCAACAAAATTCTAAAGAATAGGCAGGAAAAAAGACTTCCTTTTAGAAGGAAGCCTCTTTCCCGACAGTTTTAGCTGCTGTTCTCGATCCAAACACCGTGATCACAATAAAGATAACGAATAAAATGGTAGCAATCACATTGAAAAAGCTAATGCTTTCAACGTATTGGATAAAGAGTCCGCCGATGAACGGACCAATCAAGCTGCCAATACTAAAAAAGATGCCACAAAGAAGGTTACCAGTCGGGAGTAAATTTTTCGGCATTAAATCGGTCATATATGAGATGCCGAGTGAAAATGTTGACCCAACCGCCATCCCCGCAAACGTAATACAGAGCCAAAGCCCGACATGAGAGTGTTCTAGGAAACTTGCTATGGTGAAGCTTAGAAAACCTAAAAAGAGTACAATCGTTAAAATCGTTCTCCGACCAAATTTATCACTCAGAATCCCCAATGGGAGCTGGGTGATGATGCTGCCGAGTGCAAACGAGGTTAATAAAATCGAGACAAATGTAACATTTAAATCAATTCGTAACCCATACACAGGGAAGCTTCCGTTTAGGGATGACTCCAAAAAGCCGTAGGCCATAGGCGGTAAAAATGCGACCCATGCATACTTCCAAGCTTTCGAAAACCGATTGATCGTTTCTCTAAATGAGTTTACACCCAAATCTGTTTCAGGAAACTCATTTTTTAATAGGAATAAAAAGAACCAACCGATTAAGCATAAGACGGATGAAAGAATAAATGGCAATGCTTCATTGATATTAACCAACGGAGTCATTAATGGACCTGTCGCAAAGCCAAGCCCAAAGAACAATCCATATAAGGAAATGTTCCTGCCGCGCTTATCTTCAGGAGAAAATGATGTGATCCATGTTTGGGTTCCAAAGTGCAAGGCATGGTCCCCAATCCCAATCAAAAGCCGCAATACAAACCAAAACCAAAACGATTTCCATAATGGGAAGAAGGCAAGGGATAAGACCACGAGCAATCCTCCAAATAAAATGACAGGTTTATAGCCATATTTGCGCAAAGGGTGCTCCATAAATGGTGAAACAAATAAGATTCCGATATAGAGGGCAGTTGCGTTTAAACCATTTAAGGTGGATGACAATCCGCTATTTTCAAAGATGACAGCAATCAACGGCAGCAGCATGCCTTGGCTGAACCCCGAGACGGCTACAATGCTCACTAATATCCAAAACCGCAATTTCATGTTGTACTCCCCCAGTTCAATTTCCATTCTAATCATACAAAATTAACCCGAGATTGGAAATGGAAATGATTTAACTTTATTCAGTAGGAGTCCCTACTTCGTTAAGTGGGCAGTAAATGGTAAAAGAGTATAATAATTAGTGGACGGTTCAAACCTGGACTGAATAAAGTTAAAGCCTCCGGCGGATGCCACGATTTTTCAAAGGAAATTTTTCGAGACAAGCTCGAACAAAATCGGGCGCAAATACGCTAAGGCGTATTTGATTCAGTGCAAGTTTTGGTACACTAGATGTAACGAATGAATAGGGGGTAATTTTCATGATTTTTAATATGAAGGAAGTTGGTTTTTACACCGATGTGGAATACGGGGAGTTACATGTCGCAGGAGATGAGGCTTATGGGTTTAGGCCATATCAGCTATTGATCTCGTCCATCGCGGTCTGCAGTGGGGGAACGCTTCGAAAAATTCTCGAAAAAAAGAGAATGAAGGTGCAGGACATCACCATCCATACAGAGGTTGAAAGAAATGAGGCCAAAGCCAATCGGGTTGAAAAAATTCATCTTCATTACGTCATAAAAGGTTCGGATTTGAATGAACATAAAATTGAGCGTTCCATTGAAATAGCTTCCCGCAATTGCCCGATGGCACAATCGGTGAAAGGAAGCATTGAAATTACAGAGACATATGAAATCGTTGATGAATAAAAACACCATATTAGAACATAATTTTTATAGAGGAAAACTACGCAAAGGAATGGCGTAGTTTTTTTAGGTTAAAAAAAGGATGTGTCACGATGAATCGTCTTTTTCTGATTATGGTTGTGATTGGTGTTCCGCTTTCAGTGATTGGAAGCCTTTTGCGTTGGCCAGCCGTCATCATGTTTATTGTCTACTGTTTAACAATTATCGCCTTGGCAGGATTTATGGGAAGAGCGACAGAAAGTCTTGCAATTATTGCTGGGCCAAGGATTGGCGGGCTGTTAAACGCAACCTTTGGAAATGCAGTTGAACTTATTATTTCTATTTTTGCATTAAAGGCCGGACTTGTCACAGTAGTTCTTGCATCGTTAACCGGCTCTGTACTTGGTAACCTTTTACTCGTTGCTGGACTTTCCTTTTTTGTGGGAGGAATCAAGTTTAAAAGGCAGAAATTTGATATCCATGATGCCCGCCATAACTCGGGCTTGTTGATTTTTTCGATTATTCTAGCGTTCGTCATTCCAGAGGTTTTTTCTATGGAGATGAATGATCGTGATACATTTACATTAAGTGTTGGGATTTCGGTCATTTTAATCCTGATGTATTTAGCAGGGCTGTTCTTTAAGCTTGTTTCCCATCGCGGGATTTACCAGCAGGATTCCGAGCAGGTGGAAAAGGAAAATGAAGAGCATGAAGAGCCGGAATGGGGGAAGTGGAAGGCTGTTCTTATCCTGGCGTTGTCGACGGTTGCGGTCGGATATGTGTCCGAAAATCTCGTTCATACCTTTGATGTGGTCGCGGAAAGCTTTGGCTGGAGTGAAATTTTTATCGGGATTATTATTGTGGCGATTGTAGGAAATGCTGCAGAGCATGCTTCCGCTGTTATGATGGCTTATAAAAATAAAATGAATGTGGCCATTGAAATTGCGATTGGCTCAACTTTGCAGGTCGCCATGTTTGTAGCACCGCTCCTAGTCTTGATTTCATTATTCCTTGATATACAATTGGCGCTCGTGTTTTCAATGCCAGAATTAATTTCGATGATTACTGCTGTATTTTTAACGATTGCTGTTACGAATGATGGAGAAACGAACTGGTTTGAAGGTGGCACACTGCTCGCGGCGTACGCCATTATGGGGATTGGTTTTTATTTACTATAAAGACAAAAAGACGACTCTGTGCAGATATTATCCACACAGAGTCGTTTGGTTTTTTCATGTTCTTCTAAGTACTTTTAAGGGATTCCATTGGTGAACCTCTTCGTCTGATGATCGAATAGCATACCCCCTGTCATTAAGGTATGGTCTCCTTATCCCTCCTTCAAGTTAGGTATACTTTATATTATTTACCTAAGATTGAAAATATTCTGTTAAAATTAAAAAAATAAAAAAATATCGATAAACTAATACTTGTCGATTATAATAAATAGCAATGTTCAGCGTATTTTTACCTAGGGGAGCTCATCTATGATCACAAGACGAATTGCTTTTTTTTGCGTTGGGTTGTTTATCCTGGCGCTTGGAATTAGTTTAATGATAATCGCGGAAATCGGTGCTGGGGCATGGGACGCGCTTAATGTCGGGCTATCACAAACAATTGGACTGACAGTCGGTAATTGGGTTATTATTGTTGGTATTTGTGTCATGTTTGTAAATGCACTTTTGCTTCGTGAGCGCCCAGCATTTCTAGCAATCGGAACCATTATTCTAATCGGCTTCTTTATTGATTTTTGGTTGTTGATTGCGTTGGACGAATTGAATTTTAAAGGGTTTGTTGTGAAGTTTTTAATTTTGATAGGGGGATTAGTGGTTGCCTCACTCGGGATCGCCATCTATCTGCAGGCAAAGTTTCCGATTTCGCCACTCGATAATTTAATGCTCGCAATTAGTAAGCGATTTAAGTTAAAAGTTGGGATTTCAAAAACAATTGCTGAAGCAACAGGACTGATTTTAGCACTTATCTTTGGAGGTCCGATTGGGATTGGAACACTGGTCTGTACATTTGGAATCGGACCAATCATTCAGTTCTTTTTTCCGCATTGTGAGAGATTGATGAATAAGGGACTAAAAGCTAGCAGGGGATGAACTTGCTGGCTTTTTTCCTTTTTAGAAAATTACCTAATAAAAGGATGGATAAGATACAAAACCTTCGAAAAAACTAAGCACAAAGACAAGGAAAGGAGTACCGTCTATGAAACGAAAATTTCTTTTTATAGTTGCCGTCATGTTGATGTTTGGTCTTGTTGCCGGAAACGCATTGGCGGAAGGTACCGATAAATCGAAGAATGCAACAGCAGATAAATTCAAAATTCCAAGTTCTGTTTTAGACATTTCGCAGGATAATACGTATCCAAACCCAACACAGGATTTACCCTATCTCCAGCCAAGTAAGCTCACAAAAGAGCTGATTAATAGTGCTGATGTAGAAATTGAAAATCCGGATCTTATTCGTATTTTAAATGAGTCGGCGATCCAAACGACTCCACTGGCGCTTGGATATCGCGCAACTATTTATTTAGGACAGTGGCCGCTAAACTATGAATCGTCTGAGACAAGCACGAATTGGGAGTATGAAAAAATCAACACGAACTTTTATGACAATCGCGGCGGTAAGGCACCATATAAAATCCACTACAAACAAGAAATGCAGAAGATTGTCAGAGGTGGATTAACAGCAGAAATTCAGGATGCAGACGATGTAAAGAAAATGATGTTAATCGAAGCAGCTAAAAAATCGAAGCTCCCACTATCCTTTACAACAATCATTGGTGGAGCAACGAAGAAGGATCAAGTTTATAATATACCACCGAAAAGGCTGGGGTACTTATATGCATATGCGCCGGCGGTCAATGAAAAAGGGAAGGTTACATATGGTGAAGTCTACCTTGTTTTAAAGGGAAGCAAAAAATCCATCGTGGTTAAAAATGTAACCCACCAAGGAATCGGCGCCTGGATACCTGTCCAAGACCATGTTTCTTATGGTTTCCTCGTTTCAGAAACCCCAAGGTAAAGTGAAACTTCCATCAGTAGGGGATATCTTCATCCCCTACTGATGGTTAGTTGAGGCCCACACGATGTGAGTCACAAAGACGTTGCCACAGGACGTGGCGTTCTTAGTCTTTGTTCATTTAATCGGGCTTTTACGGGCAGTTGGGTCCCAAAAGGGGGACCTTACTGCCCGTTAATGCGGTGTAAAAAGAAATTCGGGCGATTTAGGCATCGCCCGAATTTTTTATAGGTTAGCACGGCGTATTGTAAAGTCATCCTTTTTGTAATACGCATTTTTCACTAGGATATTTGGACCCAGGCATTTCACAGCCGGGCAGTGACAGCTTAATTCCTTCGCAATCTTCGTTTCCGACCAGTTGTCATAAGCGTCCTGAAGTGATGTTGTTTGAACGTTACCTAGTGAGGGAGTGTCACCAAAATCAGTGACGATAATATCTCCGTTAAAAATGTTCACATTGAGACGGGAACGACCATCAGGATCATTCCGGACCGTTACATTTTTACTGGAATACAGTCTCTTAAGTAATGCAAGATCATCCTCATTGCTGCTGCACGCATAAAACGGCAATGTACCAAATAACATCCATACATCTTCATCGCGAATATCGAGCAGATGATGAATCGCACTCCGAATTTCCTTCAGCGAAAGGACTTCGAGATTGCTTGCGAAATCACTTGGGTACATGGGGTGCACCTCGTGCCTGCCACATTCCATTTCCACCACAATCTGTTTATGGATTGTTTCTAAATGGGGAAGAGTCCGTTTGTTCAGCATCGTCTCGGCGGCAACCATTACACCATCCCTAGATAAAGCTTTGCTATTATCAATCATCCGCCGAAAATAACGCTCGCGTTGTTCAAATGTAGGCTTTTTTTCCATCATCGCAAATCCGCCCTCGACAAAATCATCAATCGTTCCCCAGTTATGTGAAATATGCAGCACATCTAAATAAGGAACAATTTTTTCATATCGTGCCAAATCAAGCGTGAGATTCGAGTTGATTTGAGTACGAACCCCTCGTTCATGGGCATACTTAAGAAGAGGGACAACATAATTGTTCACAGATTTTGTGGAAAGCATCGGCTCGCCACCCGTAATGCTTAAGGAACGAAGCTTTGGAATTTCATCAAGGCGTTTAAGCAATAGCTCAATAGGCAAACCTTTCGGATCCTTTGGCTGTAAAGTGTAGCCAACCGCACAGTGCTCGCATCTCATGTTGCATAGATAAGTAGTTGTAAATTCGATATTGGTCAATTGCATTGAGCCATACTGCTCAACATCTAAATAAGCCTCCCACGGATCATGTGCGGGAGAAATTCGAATAGAAGATTGTAAATTTGTCATTATGTAACTCCTTTTCCGGATTTGTTAAACCACAAATCGCCATAAGCATTGTATTGAAAAGAATAATAGTTGTCAATGCAGACACATTTATGCATAATGAACAAAGACTAGGAGCGCCACATCTTGTGGCAACGTCAATGTGACCCACATCGCGTGGGCCTTAATGATTGAAAAATGAAAGGAACGTTGAAATTTGGGAAACGCGATTCATGATAAAGACTTACAATTAACCTATTTAAAAAATCGGCTAAATATGTTTGTAGAGGTGATCGATTCAATGGACCCTGAATCCACCGACCTCGAAGACATCGACCGCCTCATTGCGATGCTCGATGACTTAGAAGGAAAATATGAACGGTTTAAGAAGGATTGGAAGGAATAAGGATGTCGGTCCTATGAAGGGGAAAGCGAAGCAAAAACTTCTTCCCAATCCTCTTCATCAGCGTCATGAAGAGGAAAACCAACCGAAACTTCATCCAAATCCATTTCATACAAGACAAAGGCTACCTTCAAGGTAGCCTTTGCTTAATAAACAATTATTAAAAATTAGAATCAGACGAACGATCCCCGTTGTCCCCTGGATTCTTCGTTTCCAACGTCAACCCTTCAACAACGACATCCTCATCAATCTCCAACAATAAACAACGCTTGCCTTGGTACATGATGTATTTGACGTACTTTAATTCTTTTGGACTCAATTTAAGGTTGGCCACTTTTGTGTTGATTTTAATGGTTTTTGGCACAAGGTTGGCTGCTTTGAATTCGTGGTGCTCGTCATCGATTACGCTTTTAAAAGCGTGCTCGACCTTTGCTGTGTCCACATCTTCAACGCCACTCACCTTCAAGATGCGCTCAACATCCTGATAGTTAATCATCGGTGGTTCGCTTTCTTCTTCATCTTCTTCTTTTTCCTGAACGAATCGGTCGATTTCCTCATATACATTCGAAATAACCTCGGACTCGACCGTGTCCCCAATCACATTTTTCAAAATCATTTCGAAGCCAATCTTGTCATCTTCCGCCGTCATGATATCCTCACAATTCAATACATCAGTAATGAAAGCATAACTAGGCTCATTTGCCTTACCAGCAGCATACAGAATATGATTCACATCTGCAGCATTATCGTTAAATGTTGGAAAAAGGAAACCTGTTAACGGAGCCGTCAGATTTATAACCGGGTCCAGTAAAGTATTTGGTTTAAACGTTCTTTCAATATAATCAAAAACCAATGTCTTCTTCGGTTGGTCGATTTTATTTAAGCTGCATACAATGAGGGGGCTAAAATAAACCTCATCAGAGCCGCCCATTTCTGATTCAGGGTCACGTTTGCGTGTGGGCTTTCGATACTCAGCGCGGAGGAATGTAACGACAGTATCAAACTCATAAACCTTCTCTGCATACATTTTCTCCACGATTTGCAGCATTTGCTCGATCCAGTCTTCAGTGTCTTCCATTTGCAGCCCGTCATACAAAAGATCTCGTGTACTATTCTCGACACCATGCTGGAACCTCAATTCAAACAGCTTTGTATCCAGCTGCCCAGTTAATGTCTTTTTGAAGTTATCTAAAAATAATTCCTGAGCTTCCTGCTCCAACAGCTCGAACGGTTGACAAATATGGTGATAAATCTCATTAGATTCCTTTTTTACATACACATTGAAAATTTCTTTAATTTTTAAATATTGATTTTCTAATTTAAATTGCTTGCGGATGTTTGCGATGTCTTTTTTATTCAATGATCTCAACTCCCATTTTTTGATTATACATGGACAAATCCAAAATTGTAATGATTGATTTTTTCACATGTGTATGAGCACTACTGATACAAAAACCCATATATATAGTACGGAGGGTGATATTAATGGGCAAACAAACTAGTAAATTTAGATGGGTTATTTTTGCTTCTGTTTTGTTTACATATGTAGTGATGTCAAGCCAGCGTACCGCGCCCGGACTAATTACAGACCAATTGATGACTGATTTTCAGGTCACTGCTACAACAATCGGACTGCTAACAAGCATCCAATTTTTCGTATACACAGGCCTGCAAATACCAATGGGAATCTTGGCGGACCGCTATGGACCAAACTTTTTCCTGATATTAGGTGCGATGCTGACAGGCGTTGGAACCATCATTTACAGCCTTGGAACACATGAATTCATCCTCTTTTTTGCAAGAATCCTCACAGGAGTAGGGGATGCGACTATCTGGGTAAATTTAGTCCTTATTTTAAGCAAGTGGTTTAATGAAAAAGAATTTACCAGGCTCATCGGTGTTGCGGGAATGACCGGAAGTCTAGGGTTCCTGATGGCAACCGTTCCTTTTTCAGCATTGATAACTTTACTTGGCTGGCGGGGAGCCTTCCTTTCAGGGGGAATTCTGCTCTGTTTGTGCGGGATTTTTCTTTATTTTATCCTTGTAAAAAAGCCAAACCACCCGATGATCGAGAGGAACGAAGTCCAGCGTGAAAAAACATCCGTATTACTGCGACGAATTTTTTCCAGTCGGCAAGCATGGGCATTGTTTCTTTGTCATTTTGGGCTCGTCGGAGGGTATTTAGGATTTATCGGCTCATGGGCGGTGCCTTACGGAATGGAGATTCACGGACTCACCCGACTTGAAGCAAGCCAGCTCATTATGTTTAGTCTAATCGGGGCATTACTGGGCGCGCCTTTAATCGGTTGGATTTCAAGTCGATTAGGCATGATCAAACGGCCCTATATCTTTTTTCATGTTGTCACTGTTTTGTGCTGGTCAACTTTCCTTTTATTTAGAGAGGGACCCCCATTATTCTTGCTCATTTCGCTTTTCTTTATCATCGGATTTGCGTTTGGCTCAAATTCCTTAACCTTTGCGGTCGTTCGTAAAACTTTTCCGACCAGTGAGTCCGGTATGGTTACAGGTTTTGCGAACACAGGCGGATTTTTAAGTGCGGTCCTACTGCCTGCCATTTTTGGAATTGTCCTAGATCATTTTTCATCTGGATATTATTTCGGTTTCATAATCCCAGTCCTTTTTTCAAGCGCCGGTTTAATCGGGGTTAATTTAATAAAAGAAAAAGCCACAAAAACTGGAATCGCTTGCAAATCTCTTTCCCAAAAAAACTTCTAGGAGTATAATGAAAATTGTGATTACGGATAAATAAAAACGTATAAAAACGGGGATATAAGGGAAAGGGGAATACAGATGGATAAGCTACAACAAAGTATGTACAAATTAATTGTAGAAACATCAACAAGACTTCCAAAGGATGTACGCAGAGCGGTTGCTCGTGCAAAAGCGAGTGAAAGTGCGGGTACTCGTGCTGCTATGTCTCTTTCAACAATCACCAATAATATTTCAATGGCAGACGTAAATGTTTCACCAATCTGTCAAGATACAGGTCTACCAACCTTTAAAGTGAAAACTCCTGTTGGTGTAAACCAATTAAAAATCAAAGCAGCCATTCGTGAAGCAATTATAGAAGCAACAAAGGACGGAAAGCTGCGTCCTAACGCCGTCGATTCATTAACGGGTAAGAACAGCGGGGACAACCTTGGTGAAGGTGTTCCGGTGATTAAGTTCGAACAGTGGGAAGAGGATTACATCGATGTCCGCCTTATTTTAAAAGGTGGCGGCTGTGAAAACAAGAACATTCAATACAGCTTACCAACTGAGCTCGAGGGACTTGGTCGTGCTGGCCGTGACCTTGATGGAATTCGTAAGTGTATCATGCACTCTGTTTACCAAGCGCAAGGACAAGGCTGTAGTGCTGGATTCATCGGCGTTGGAATCGGTGGAGACCGTACGTCTGGCTACGAGTTAGCGAAAGAGCAGCTTTTCCGCTCTGTTGAGGATGAAAATCCAAACGAAGAGCTTCGTCAACTTGAAGATTACGTAATGGAAAATGCAAACAAGCTTGGAATCGGAACAATGGGCTTCGGCGGCGAAACAACCCTGCTTGGCTGTAAAGTTGGCGTAATGCACCGTATTCCTGCAAGCTTCTTCGTATCTGTTGCGTACAACTGTTGGGCATATCGCCGTCTAGGTGTTACGCTTGATGCAGATACTGGTGACATTAAAGATTGGTTATACCAAGATGGGGAAGAGATTGACTTCTCCAAAGACCAAGAAGAAGTGGAAGTGAAGTCTGAAACTCGTGAGGTTGTGCTTCAAGCACCAATCACTGAAGAGCAAATTCGTGAACTTAAAGTAGGAGACGTGGTAAGAATCAATGGCCGCATGTTTACTGGCCGTGATGCAATCCATAAGCACCTATCTGAAAATGAGGCACCAGTTGATTTAGATGGACAAATCATCTATCACTGTGGTCCAGTTATGCTTAAGGATGAAGATGGCAACTGGCACGTGAAAGCTGCCGGCCCAACAACTAGTATTCGTGAGGAGCCATACCAAGGCGATATCATGAAAAAGTTTGGTATCCGCGCCGTTATCGGTAAAGGTGGAATGGGACCTAAGACGCTTGCTGCATTAAAAGAGCATGGTGGAGTATACCTAAATGCGATTGGTGGAGCTGCACAATACTATGCAGACTGCATCAAGTCTGTGGATGGCGTTGACCTCATGCAGTTCGGTATCCCTGAAGCAATGTGGCATCTATCTGTTGAAGGCTTCACAGCCGTTGTCACAATGGACTCACACGGCAACAGCCTGCACGAGGATGTCGACAAATCTTCGTTAGAAAAACTAGAACAATTCAAAGAGCGTGTATTTGCTTAAAATATTGATTGTGGGTGGCCCGTTACGTTTGCGCGTAGCGGGTTTTTTTAATTTCGTTTATAGAGAGAAAATGTGGGGTGAAATTGGCTATGTCCGATAAAATACAAGTTATGTCCGATATATCAGAAGGATTGTCCGATATATGAAATTTTATGTCCGATAAAATAAGAATATTGTCCGATATAATAGAAAATAGGATACCTCACCCTAATCTCAACCCAACCAATTTTATTCCCTTCCTCAACAAAATCATTTTGGTAATCAATTCCCTGCATGAACTCCCTAAATGTGGTAAAAACTAACGCTACGACTAACGGAGTTTTAGGAGGTTTTACTTTTGAAAAGGCTTTTTGGCATACTTCTTCTTTTGATTGTTACCTTTTCATTGGCTGGTGCCCACGAGGTAGCGGCAGCTTATTCAAATGCGCCTATCCATTGGGGGTTCAAAAAGAGTAAAAATCATGAACCAGCCTCAGCGGGTGAGGAGTATGATCAACTACTTGCGAAATATGGTGCATTTTATATTGGCGATACCACTAAAAAAGACATCTATCTCACCTTCGACAATGGCTATGAAAATGGCTATACCGAACAAGTTCTTGATGTGTTAAAAGAGAGAAAGGTTCCCGCGACATTCTTCGTCACCGGACACTATCTAAAAGATCAAGCTAAACTCGTAAAAAGAATGGCAAAGGAAGGGCATATCGTTGGCAATCATTCATGGTATCATCCAGATTTAACAAGGGTAAGTGATGAGCGTCTTCGAAAAGAATTGGACTCGGTTCGGGAGGAAACGAAAAAGTTAACCGGGCAGGATGTTACCTATCTTCGTCCACCACGCGGCATTTTTAGCGAACGAACATTAGCTTTATCAAATAATCTAGGCTATCAAAATGTATTCTGGTCGCTCGCTTTCGTTGACTGGCACATCAATAACCAACGCGGGTGGGAGTATTCTTACAACAACATCATGAGACAAATTCATCCGGGGGCAATTCTGTTGCTACATACGGTTTCGAAGGATAATGCCGATGCGCTTGGAAAGGCGATCGACGACCTGCGCGAAGAAGGCTATACCTTCCGAAGCCTAGACCAGCTAATGGCGGAAAAAACCATTAAAGAAGAGTTACTTTTTAATATGGATTAATAGAAAAAGGACTTAGAATCGCATATCTAAGTCCTTTCTACTTCACATAAAACTTTCAACTAATTCATAGCATCTATCTTTCGTTACCTCGGCTTGCTTGCTAATTTTAACTAAAGACTCCATTGAACCGCCTTCGTATTGTTCAGCTTCTTCACTTGCCAACCTATATTTCTCTTTAATCCATCTGCGCTGTTCTTCCCGTAATTTATCCATTTTTTCTTTCGGAAGTTGGGCCTCTAGTTCTTTCCAAATCTTATTAAGCTGATCATCCCAGATTTTATAGGTTCCATTCGCGATTTCTTCCATTTCAATCTGTGTTTCGCCCTCAGGCATTTTTTCGATTTCTTCTTCTATCTTTGAGAGCTCACTTAAATATTGGTCCTTCAGGGCGCTATTTTCGGACGTCACTTCGAAATCGGCGTTTGCTGTCTCAGCATCTGCATTTTCATCTGAAACATCTGCCTTTTCGCTGGCTTCTGGAACCTGAACCTTGTCATTTGCTTTCTCAGAATCAGCCTCATTTTCCACACTCTTAACGGGTTCTTCAGGTTTCGAACTAGCCTCCTCGGCCTTATTTCCACAGGCCGCCAACAATACCAACAGAACAGTTAATAGTAAAAACTTTTTCATTGCAAAAACTCCTTGGGTAAAATTATGTAATGAAACTCTATTTTAAGTGTATCATGTATACAAAAATAGTGCGGTCCTAAATTTTCCCTGATTCCCGAACATCAATAAAAAAGGTAAAATGGAGAATATGACCTTTTTAGGCAGGAGGAAATCACTATGAATGCATACATCCTTTTACTATTAGCCATTATTAGCGAAGTATTCGGCAGCTCGATGCTTAAGGCAACCGACGGATTCAAAAGAATTCTTCCTTCTTTAGGAGTCGTGATCGGATATGGTCTAGCATTCTATGCTTTATCGCTAACATTAACAACATTGCCGCTCGGGCTGGCGTATGCAATCTGGGCAGGACTTGGAACTGCACTAACCGCATTAGTCGGAATCATCATCTATAAAGAAACAATCGATATGAAAAAAATCCTCGGATTCCTCTTGATTATTGGTGGAGTCATTTTGCTGAATATGGGAGGGGTTCATTAAATGAAGGGGTATCTGGCATTAACCATCTCCATTATCGCGGAAATCGTTGCGACAACCATGCTGAAAATGTCCGAGGGATTCACTGTTCTTTTTCCATCAATCGGTGTCATCGTAGGATATGGAATAGCTTTTTATTGCTTATCCTTATGCCTTAAAAGTCTTCCACTAAGTTTGGCGTATGCAATTTGGTCGGGAGTCGGAACAGCCCTAACGGCTGTGATTGGTGCGCTTGTCTGGGGAGAGGTTTTCACCACTATTAAACTAGCAGGTATCATCCTAATCATCGGTGGCGTGATTTTATTAAACTCTTCAAAAAGTGAAGAAATTGAAAATTCGAAGGCCAAGGCGCTATGAAAAAAGCGCGATTCCTCCTATAATGTAAGGGAATACATATTAAGGGGGAGTAACAATGGTCGGAGAATGGGAAAACGCAGAACCAGGGGTAAAACGAAAAATCTTCCCACCGGGTGAATCGGTGATGATGATGGAAGTTCACTTTGAAAAAGGTGCGGAAGGCTATCAACACAGCCACCCACATGAACAGCTCACATACGTGATGAAGGGAAGCTTCCAGTTTACAATCGAGGGTGAACAAACGACCATATCTCAAGGAGAAACGATTTTTATTCCAGGAAATCATAAACATGGAGTCGTTGCATTAGAAGAAGGTATTCTACTAGATACCTTTACACCGCTAAGAGACGATCTATTAAATAAATAACATCGCAATCCTCCTACTTGCAGGGGGATTTTTTTTGCCTCCGAATGGTATAATGTGTATTATCACTTGTGAATTGGGGTTGGTTCCCGTGTGGGAGAAAACAGTACATGTTCAGCCGCCATATAATTTTGATCGCGTCCTAGACCGGCTATCGATAAATCCGCTTAACGCTTTGAATAAAGATGAACGTTCAGTAAAGGTACCTTTTTATGTTAAAAATGAACCTGTGGTTGTTACTGTAAAAGCAACAGGAACAACGGAGGAGCCCACTTTTGTAGTATCAGGTTCCCGAAATGATTTAATGGAATATGCGTTGCAACACGTATCTCACATTTTTCAATGGGACACCCCATTACAGGGAATTCAAGACCATTATTTACAAACAGATCTTCGAGATATTTTCATAGAACATCGTGGAACACCGTTGGTTTTAGACTTTGATCCATATTTTAGCTTAATGAAGTGCATCATTCATCAGCAGCTAAATATGACATTTGCCCATACACTTACATCAAGGTTTGTGACCACATTTGGTGAAGAAATCGAAGGAACATGGATCCATCCTAGACCTGAAAAAATAGCCGGGTTGTCTGTCTCGGATTTGAGAGAATTGCAATTCAGTGGGCGGAAAGCGGAATATGTGATTGATACATCGAAGCTAATTGCAGCGGGAGAGCTAACCCTTCCGGATCTTCTATCAAAAACAGATGAAGAGGTCATGGACACTCTCGTAAAAGTGCGCGGAATCGGAAAATGGACCGCAGAAAACTTCCTGTTATTTGCATTGGGACGCCAAAATCTCTTCCCACTAGCAGACATCGGGATCCAAAATGCGATTAAAAAATTATACAATCTTGATAAAAAGCCAACCTATGAAGAGATGGAAGAATACAGCAAGCCATGGGAGCCATATTTAAGCTATGCCTCCTTATATCTATGGCGAAGCATCGAATAGAAAGTTGTGTGTAAGATGAAACAGCAAAAAGAAAACCAAGCAAAATTAGAGGTGGGACAAACATTCCCCCTTACAATAAAAAGACTCGGAATCAACGGAGAAGGCGTCGGCTATTTTAAAAGGCAGGTCGTCTTTGTGCCTGGCGCACTACCAGGTGAAGAGGTAGTCGTCGAAGCAACAAAGGTTCAACCAAAATTCTCTGAGGGCAGGATTAAAAAAATCCGCAAAAAATCAGAGCACCGGGTCAAGCCACCATGTCCAATCTACGATCTATGCGGCGGGTGCCAGCTTCAGCATTTGGATTATCGTCAGCAATTAAAAGAAAAGCGGGATATCGTTGTCCAAGCGTTTGAGCGTTATAGTAAAACACCTATTGAAAAGCTCAATATTAAAGAAACGATTGGTATGGAAAACCCGTGGAACTACCGGAACAAAAGCCAGTTTCAGGTCGGACTTGATAAGCAAAAAGTGATAGCAGGACTATACGGCCTTAACTCTCACAAACTAATCGATATCGCCGACTGCATGATTCAGCATCCGGCAACAAGCAAGGTCACGCAAACCGTAAAAATGATCCTTCAGGACTTAAAAATATCAATTTACAATGAACGTAATCGAAAAGGACTCGTCCGTACCATCGTCACAAGAGTAGGCGTCCAGTCTGGTGAAGTGCAGCTCGTCTTAATTACAGCTGAAAAAGAAATCCCACGAAAAAGCTTATTAATAGAAGAAATCACAAAACGATTACCGGCAGTAAAATCGATCATCCAAAACATCAATGGCCAAAAAACATCACTCATTTTTGGTGACGAATCGATTCATCTGCACGGAAGCGAGGTCATTCAAGAAACACTAGGAGACCTTTCATTCGAACTATCAGCCAGAGCGTTCTTCCAGCTGAATCCTGAGCAAACCGTCAAATTATATGATGAAGTAAAAAAGGCAGCTCAATTAACAGGCAAGGAAAAAATCGTCGATGCCTATTGTGGAGTGGGAACAATCGGACTATGGCTTGCGGACGGTGCAGCCGAAATCCGCGGAATCGAAATCATCCCGGAAGCCATCGAAGACGCAAAAAAGAACGCAAAAAAACATGGCTTCCAAAACGCTACCTATGCCGTAGGAAAAGCCGAAAAGCTCCTACCCAAATGGGTAAATGAAGGCTGGCGCCCTGACGTCATTGTCGTAGACCCACCACGCACCGGATGTGACGATCAATTCCTGCAAACTGTGTTAAAAGTCAAACCGAAGAAGATGGTTTATGTGTCATGTAATCCGTCTACGCTGGCGAAGGATATTCAAGTGTTGTCGAAGCTTTACCGGGTGGAGTATGTGCAGCCGGTGGACATGTTTCCGCATGCGGCGCACGTTGAGTGCGTCTCGCAGATAGTTTTAAAAGTGTAACCCAAAAATAAACTTTTCCCAACAAAAATAAACATTTCCGATTCAGCTCCGGATTTTGCCAA
>NZ_JAJFZK010000032.1 GCF_020731355.1 Bacillus sp. REN16
AAGGAAACTACGGTAAGTGTGTTTGAGTTACCCTAAAACTTGAAAAAAGTATTTGACATTGTACGCTAAACAACAAAAAAATCACCGAGAATGGAGTTTCCTTCTCGGTGAAAGTTTTCTAAAAATCGAATAACTTATAACTTTACTTCATAACCCATTTTTCCTTTTTCCAATTTCTGACCATTTACATACAATGTACGTTCCTCGTTTTCTAGTAAATAGAAACGAATTGTTTCATATGGAAGCTTGTATGTTCCTTCAATCTCAAACTTAACATTGATTGCATTTGCATTAGCATCCATTTGTAACTTAACCATAGCATGATTTTCTTGATAATTTGTTGAAATCCCATCATCTTCAAAAAGTTCATAAGTAGCAGATCCTGTTTGTTGATGCGGGAATAACAAGAAACCACGTTCATCCTTATCCTTAGTTGCAAAAGAGACATCAGCATCGTTAATTGGAATGATACTTCCTCCTTTAATTAAAAGAGGATTATATTCTAGCGGTGCAGGGACCGTTACTGTTTGACCACCTTCATACCATTCGGAAGTATGGAAATCATACCATCCCCCATTATATTTTGGTAAGTAAACAGATCTTTCCCTTTGACCCTCTTCAACGACAGAAGCAACCAGCATTGATTCCCCTAGCATGAAATCATCATTTTCTTCAAATGTTTTAGTATCATTTTCAAACTGATAGAATGTTGGGCGTATGATTGGCTCATAGCTTTCACTAGCATTGTATAATGCTGTATATAAATATGGTGTAATGCGATGACGTAACTTAATTAAATTCCGAATTAGATCAGTTGTCTCTTCATACATCCAAGGAACATTTACAGATTTGTCGTCATTCCACGAATGGATTGTAAAACGGGGGTGGAAGATCCCATTTTGTACCCATCGTATAAGTAATTCTGGTTCAGGAGCTGGTCCTGAAAAGCCACCGATATCATGGCCAATATTATAAATCCCTGAAAGACTTAGTCCAACACCCATCTTAATATTGTATTTTAATGTCTTCCAGCTTGTATAGTTGTCACCAGACCAAGTTTGAACATAGCGTTGCATTCCGGGACTGCCTGATCTTGAGATTAAATAAGGTCTATTCTCTGGATCAAATTCCTTTTGCGCCTCAAAGGAGGCTTTCATCATCAATAATGGCATTAATGAACGTAATGCTTCAAAATTGATTTTCTCACCAAAACCGCTTACTGTCGCATCTTTTGACCATACTTCAAATTCGTTATTATCATTCCAGGTAGAATCAATACCATATTCTAAAAGTTGCTCCGTAACCTTCTGCTTCCACCATTGAAATGAATTTTCGTTCGTAAAATCGACATAAGCACCAATGTCATCCCAAAATTGGGCCATTTCTGTTTTTCCAGAACCATCCATAATGAACATGTCTTTTTCTTTCAACTCATTAAATAATGGATGATCTTTAAGTAAAGCTGGTTTAATATTGGCACAAAGTTTTACGCCTTTTTCATGATACTCATTTGTGAACCCTTTTATATCTGGAAATTTATCTGTATTCCAGTTAAATACATAACGTTTATCATCGATGGATGTATATCCAGAGGATAATTGGAATGAATCACAGATGATATCATTTTCTTCACATTTCTCAAGAAAATCTCTCAATTGATTTTGTGCATCAGGTGCATCTGTGTAGGTCATCGTAGAACCAGAGTATCCTAAGCTCCACTTTGGTGAAAAGATTGTTTTTCCTGTTAGCCAAGAATATTTTTTGACAACATCTTTGACCTCTGGGCCTAAAATAATATAATAATCTAAGTCTCCATCCATAGACTGATAATAGCGATACCAGCCATGATAGTTGTCCATTTCTTGCCCCATGTCAAATATACTTTGAGCCATATTATCGTAGAAAATACCGAATGATATATTTGTTTGTGTATTTCGGGTAATATAGAATGGAATATGTTTATATAATGGATCTGTGTTCTGAGCATCATAGCCCATTGGATCAACACTTAACATCCGGTACCGTTTCCCATAACGATCCGTTTCACCACTCTTTTCACCAAGACCAAAATATTGTTCCTCTTTGGTTCTTTCTAGGTAATGAAAGATTCCTTCCCCTAATGAGCCGTCAAAATTATAGGCTTGTGTATTTCGGTCAGCTGCGATTTTTTGAACATTTCCTTTACTGTCCTTTGCGAACCACGTAACCTTAAACCCATCTAAGATAATCTGAAGTTTTAGCAATTCTGTTTCAATAGTGACGTAGTTACCTTGATTTTCAGTTCTATAATTCGGCAATGAATACGGACTTAGATCAAGCCGATCTCTTCCGTTAAATGGCACATCTTCCATTCCTGGGGCAACAAGCCATGTATTTCTTACCTTTAATTGCTCACTCTTCGTCATCATAATTCGAATCATATCATTTTCCAACACAATTACTTTTGCGGAAACTTCTGAATTATCCAGTTGGAACGTTACTGTATTTTTTTCTTCATTCGTTAATCTAAATAGATAATTTTCTTTTAATGACAATCTAATCACCCCATCAAATTGATAATATGGATACAGCTTTTAGAGGGAGTCCCTAAAAGCTGTTTTCAAGACGCGTACCTATAAAGCAAAGCTCTAATAATAAAGCTTTCTATTTAATATCCAAGCAATCTTGGCAGAACCATACTAATTTCTGGTATATACGTAACGAGGAGCAATACGATAATAATCGCTGCATAGAATGGAAGCAACGGCTTGACAACATCTTCCAAATCTAGCTTTGCAATACTTGCTCCAACAAACAATGCACTTCCAACTGGTGGTGTAATATTACCAATACTTAAGTTCATTACCATCATAATTCCAAAATGGATTGGGTCCATTCCAAAACTCATCACGATTGGTAAGAAAATTGGAGTAAAGATAAGTACAGCTGGTGTAATATCCATAAAGGTTCCTAGGAATAGTAAGAAAATATTGATAACTAATAAGATGATGATTGGACTATCAGAAATTCCCATGATCATATTACTAATTGCGGTAGGAATACCTGTAAATGCCATTACCCATGACATAATAGAAGATGCAGCTACAAGCAGCATAATAACAGCAGTGATTTCAACTGTTTCCATAATAATTCTAGGCATGTCTTTTAACTTAACAGCACGATATGCAATTGCTAAAATAAATGTGTATGCGACTGCCACTGCGGCTGCTTCGGTAGCTGTAAAAACCCCCGCCAAAATCCCGCCAATAACAATAACGATCATCAGTAGACTTGGAATTGCATCTAAAAATGTTTTCAAAGCTACTTTTAAAGAAACTCTTTCTGATACTGGGTATTTTCTTCGTTTTGCAATAACATAAGCAACGACCATACAAGCTAATCCCCATAAAATGCCTGGTATATATCCTGCAATAAACAGTGCTGCAACAGACGTCCCTCCACTAACAAGGGAATAAATGATTAATGTCCCACTAGGAGGAATTATTAATCCTGTAGGTGCAGAGGCAATATTAACTGCAGCCGAAAATTTTGGATCATAGCCTTCTTTCTTTTGAAGTGGCCCCATAACTCCACCAATTGCCGCAGCAGCTGCAACAGATGAACCTGACAGAGATCCAAATAGCATATTACCCAATACGTTCGTATGTGCTAGAGATCCTGGCATTTTCCCTACAAGGACCTTCGCAAAATTGATAAGCCTTTCGGCAATACCACCGTTATTCATCAAGATACCTGATAGGATGAAAAAAGGAACCGCCAAAAGTGTAAAACTGTCAAGTCCTGTGACAATTTTTTGCCCTGCCGTGAAAATGGCCATATCCCAAGGTAATACGGTAAGAATTGCTGCCATTGAGGCAATGACAATACTTACCGAGATAGGTACGCTAATTGCAAGCATAAGTATAAAGACAATAAATAAAACAAGCCCTGCTGTTAATGCCATAGAGTTCACTCCCTACTAACTTCAAAAATTTTTAATTTGTATGCGAAATTTCTTTATGATTCGTGAAATACTCTTTAATCTGGATAATGGAATAGAATAAAAATAATATTCCTGCAACAATTAGACTTAAATATAAATATTGAATTGGCATTCCCAAGGCAGAAGAAACTTGTCCAACAGCATTTTGATAGGCTTTCGTACCTCCAAATAGAAGAATAGCAACGATAAATACTAGTACAAATGCTTCAACAAGTAAATTTAGGAATAATTGAAATTTTTGAGGTACTTTCCGGGCTAGAAAAACAACTGCCAAGTGTTTCTTTTTTCCATAGGCATAAGCTGAACCGACCATAGTCAGCCATACGAGAGAATATCTTAGAAACTCCTCTGAAACTGTACTAGGGGAATTTAAAATAAAACGAGTAAACACTTGCCATAAAGCCACTATGACCATAACGGCCATTAAGGAACAAGTTAAAAATGCTGTAACCCTATCAATCATTTTTCTCATAGGATTTTCACCTTCTTTATTAATTTTATTGGCCTTCTATTCTGAGGAGATAGAATCAGAATTCGAAGGCCAATTTAATCTTTATTTCTTATTTAATGTAATTTTGGAAGTCTTCAAAGTATTTAGCATTTGTCTCACTTTGTGCTTTATACTTTTCATGTAATGGGTTTGCAGCATCAATGAATGCTTGTTTATCAATTGTATAGAATTTTACTCCCATTTCTTCAGATTCCTTAATAGATTTATCTACTGCTTTATTCCAAACTTCTTTGTGACTCTCAGATGAAGCCTTTGCTGCATCCTGGATTGCTTTTTGCTGATCTGCAGAAAGCTTGTCCCACATCTTAGTACTTACGATTAACACATCTGGAACATATTGATGCTCTGTGTATGTGTAAGCTTTTGCAACTTCACCGTGTTTATTATTAGTTAAAGCTGTTTCATTATTTTCTGCTCCGTCAATTACGCCTGATTGAAGAGATGTATAAACCTCACCGAAAGACATTGGAGTTGGTGCTCCACCCATTGCTTCAATCATTGAAATGGATGTTGGGCTTTCTTGAACACGAATTTTCATACCAGCCATGTCAGCAGGAGATGCTACTTCCTTGTCAGCAGTATAAATACTACGTTGACCTGCATCATACCAACCGATTGCAAAGAAACCTTGATCTTTGGTACCTTGGAAAATCTCTTGAACCGCTTCACTATTATCCATTACATTATGATAATGCTCCTTACTTTGGAATACATATGGAAGTGAGAAAATGGAATAACTTGAATCAAACGCTTCCAGAGCACCTGCACTTACTTTCGCCATATCAAGTGTCCCTGATTTCACAAGCTCAATAACATCACGTTCTTGACCAAGCTGTCCATTTGGGAAAACATGAATCTTTACATTTCCTTCTGAATTTTCATCTGTTAATTTCGCAAGCTCCAATAAAGAAGTATTTACTGGATGATCTTCAGGCTGGTTATGTGCTAATCGTAAAGTTACTGCTTTTGCACTACCTGTTTCTGTATCAGTATTTCCACTATTTTTATCTGTGTTCCCACATGCAGCCAATAAAGATAGAGATAAAAGGCCTGTTGCTGCTATAGAAAATATTTTTTTCATTTTCATAGTTTCTTCCTCCTAAAATTCGTATTATAATTTTCTAATTACTGTAATCCTTTTCATTAAGGATTAAATTTCCTTTAGGGAAACGTAGTTTAATAGAGTGAAATAATCTCTTACCTGCATACCCTTTTTTGCAAACACTTTCATTAAAACGCTTTAAAAATTAACAACGTTGTTATTACGTACTCATATTACATGATTCATTTTTACAATTCAAGCATAAATTTAAAAATAATTTACCAAAATAATTTTAAATTCACGATGGTTATTCTTGAAAAACTAAAGTTCGATGGCGCAAAAACCGTGTCATCACAGTGTTTATTTAATATTTTTGTCTATATTAAATAAACTTAAAGCATCACATTTTTCTAATGTCGAAAATTGTGAAAGAATGAGGAATTTTGTAAATTAAACAGACCTTTAAAATCCATCCGGATATAATAACAACGTTTTACATTTTTCTGACTTTTTATTTAATTTTTCAAAAAAAATAGTAGTACAAACCAAGGTAGTGATTTGTACTACTTATATTAATATGTTCAAAAGTTTTTTTATTTATAGTTTTACCGGTCTTCCTTCTTTTGCAGATTGGTAAATGGCTAAAATTAATTCAAGTGATTTTTTCGCTTCTTCACCCGTCACAAGCGGTTTCCGATTTTCGATAATCGCTTGAACGATGTCTGTGTATTGTCTCACAAAGGAATGATTTGATGCTACGATATTCGATGAGACATTTTTTTCAACAATGTTTTGTTTGTTTTCATATTCCAAACCACTCTTAAACTTCCATTCTTTCACATGGTCGTTTTCAATGATCACACTTCCATTCGAACCGAATATATCAAGTGTGGTTGAAAATCCTGGATAAGCAGTTGTGTTCCCTTCAATTAAACCAAGTGCACCTGATTTAAATTTGACCGTTGCAACAGCGATATCCTCCACTTCAATGCGTTCATGCGCACGGGTTGCTGTATAGGCATATACCTCGTCAACTGGACCCATTACGTATAAAAGAAGATCGATATAATGAACCGACTGGTTGATCAATGCACCCCCACCGTCCAATTCCCATGTACCGCGCCATGCACCGCTATCATAATATTCCTGTGCGCGATAGATGGTTGTGCGTGCAGCTCCGAAATTTAATTGTCCAAACTCGCCTTCCTTCAAGACTTTTTTAACATCCTGAACGGCTTCATCGAAACGATGCTGGAAAATACAACTCAAGATGACATTGTTATTTTTACATGCTTCAATAAGCTTATTTGTTTTTTCGATGGTAATATCAATTGGTTTTTCAACAACTACATGCTTACCCGCTTTCGCAGCGGCAATTCCTAGCTCAGCATGTGTACCGCTTGGTGTAACAATAGCCACCATATCAATTCCAGCATTCGTTAAAAAATCCCGGTAATCTGTGTAAGCCTTAAGATTGTATGTATCTGCCATTTTTTGAACCGTTTCCTTGTTGCGGGAGTAGATGGCAACAAGCTCAGCATTTGACACTTCATTGATGCTTTTAATATGGGTATTTGAAATGCTTCCTGAGCCGACAACCCCGATTTTTATCTTTTTTGACACGACAATTCCCCCTAAACTATTCTCGTGAAACCCCTATCATATTCCAATTATAGAGGAAAGTCTCGATTACATAAACCAAGATTTATTAAATGAATGATTTGAAAACTAACAAGATACTTAATGCGAATCCAATCAGGATTAGAATTGAAAAAATGACTAATTCTCTTCGTTCTTTCTTCTTCACTAAATTTCTCGCTTCCCAGAAGAAAATGGCAGCAAATATAAGAATCAATATAAATATTTTTGACATAACAAATTCCTATCTTTTTATTTTGTCACTTAATTAACCCAATTCGTCTAATGAAAACTTCCGGTTGAATCGTAACCTCAACATGTGAAAATTCCTGATCCCACTTCTGTTTATAGATCGTATTCCATTCTTTGGGATATTTTTTATAAATAGCATGACCAAATCCAAATATATCCGCCTGGAAATCCTTTTGAGCAAGATCGATGACTGCTTGTATTCTTTCCTTAATATCAGCTTCAACATTTTTTTGAAGATCCTCGATTACTTTTGTATCATCTAAATTTAACTTCGAGTCATTTTCCATGACATTCATATCTGAGGTTACTTGAACATTTATTGTTACCATATTGTTTTCGATATTTGGGGTGATTTTTACTTCTGCCTTTGTAATATCGATGCTAACATTCCCGCCTCCATCTTCCTCGGGAACTTCAACCGTAACAACGCCATGTTCTATTTCATTTCGAAGCCACAAAACTCCCCGTGTATTTGCCTTATCAATCCAACCCACAAGTTTATCGCTTTTAAATACAGCGGTTCCATTGATTTCTTGTCCCTTTTCTTGCGCATTTTTTTCCTTCACTTCCAATGGTGCAAGCGCGAATTCAGGTGCTAATGGTTCCATTCCATCTGTAAGGAGCATCGTTAAAAAATCACTTACATAAACAGATAATCCAACACTTAACTTGACAAGTTCTTTCGTCTCTTCCGC
This sequence comes from Bacillus sp. REN16, assembly GCF_020731355.1. Taxonomy (GTDB): domain Bacteria; phylum Bacillota; class Bacilli; order Bacillales; family Bacillaceae_L; genus Ferdinandcohnia. Next base: position 8,121 of record NZ_JAJFZK010000032.1, read on the forward strand.
CGAAACACTTTCTAATCTCGGCAACGTTTTTAATATCTCGCTAGCCTCCCCTTTTGTAAACATGATAAAACTATTTATCCGCGGTTCATGGTACCTTGAGTGAAAATCAATAATATTCTTAACACCCTTTCTAGCTAGATTCTCTCCGATTAATAAAACCCTGCTTTGTGAAAAAAAGATACGTCTTGAAATCTTCATTTGCAGATTTCGGTAGGCTTCAGAAACTGTATTCCCTGTCTCTGAAATGAGAAATGTACTATCTTTATCATTTCCCTGTCCCCCGCCTCCTCCAGCTGGTCCTAATTTTGAAGGAATCGCGACTTGCAGTGATAAACGAAGCTTGCCATCCTTCATAAGGTCTAATCCAACTGCAGTAACAATGGCAATATCGTTCACCTCTACTCGGTCCCAACAGCCTGTTAACAAATGAATTGAAAATACCGCAATTAGCAGCATTCTCATTTTTTTCATCAGAGCCTCCCCTGCCTTTCGTTTCCACAATTAGTATTTTCGCTTGCGAACGCCTAACCTCCTTATATTCCTTTTTCCAGTCTGTTCTGGACGTTGATTCATCATCCACCAAGGAACTCGGATCAATATATCTTTCATATTATTTAAATTAAATGGAGAAACCGGTGACAAATAGGGAACTCCGAAGGAACGAAGCTTTACGAGATGAACCAATATGAAAAAGACTCCCAATAAAATGCCATAAAACCCCAACGTTGCGGCTAGAAAAATCATAAAAAAACGAAGAAGCCGAATAGCTCCCGTCAAGGGATAATTCGGAAACATAAAGGAGGCAATTCCAGTTGTTGCAACGACAATTACTAAAGGAGCAGAAACAATCCCTGCCTCAACTGCTGCTTGCCCAATAACCAAGGCACCTACAATACTTACTGTTGAACCGATTGGTCTTGGTAATCTTAATCCAGCCTCACGTAATGCTTCAAAGGTTATCTCCATTAACAAGGCTTCAACAACTGCCGGAAATGGTACCTTTTCCCTTGAAGCAGCGACACTAAACAAAAGGTTTGTTGGTAATAATTCCTGATGAAAGGTTGTCACGGCAATATAAATAGCCGGAAACATCAAAGCGATCATTAAGAATAAATAGCGAATTAATCGGACAAAGGATGCCATGACAAATCTTCCATAATAATCTTCTGGAGAATTCATCGTTTGGAAACAGGTAACCGGAACAATGAGTGCAAATGGGGAATTATCGACCATAATCCCGACCCTGCCCTCTAACAAATTACCAACCACTCGATCAGGCCGTTCCGTTTGCAAGACCTGTGGAAACACGGAGGCAGGATTATCCTCAATAAACTCAACAATGTAGCCACTGTCCTCAATTGCGTCAATGTCAATTTGCCCTAATCGTGTCCGAACTTCCTCGACGATTGAATGCTGTGCAATATTTTCAAGATAGGTAATGATAACCTCCGTTTTTGAAAGTTTACCGATCTGCATACTTTCTAATTTTAGTTTTGTTGTTTTTAAACGTCTTCGAACCATGCTTACATTCGTTTTGATATTTTCAGTAAATCCTTCTCTTGGGCCCATCACAACAGCTTCTGATAAAGGTTCACTAACTGATCGCTGCTCCCATGACTGTTCACTTATAAAAATAGCCTTGTCTATGCCATTAACAAGTACAACCACACTTCCTATCAAAATTTGATCAATCACTTCTTGAAAGGTGTAACCTTGTTTAACATCAGCAGAGCTTAACAAAGCTAAAATTTGCTCAATTGTTAGCTTAGATCCCAGATTGTTCAGTTTGTCATCCTTCATCAAAGGATGAATTACATGTAATTCTATTTTTTCTAAATCAACAAGCCCGTCTAAATAGATAATCATCGCATGATAGATATTATTAATCTCAATTTCCCGGAACGTAAAGTCCATAGCACCATCAAAGAGCTTCTTAATTGTTGTACCGTTCACTTGAAGGTTTTCCGATAAAACATGATCATGACTTTCTTTATTTATATTTTGTTTACTCGCAAAGTCTTTTTTGTTCTTCCAAGAAACCTTCATATTTCACACCCTTCCATTGGCTATGAACCGTCTATTTCATCTCTCTTTTTTTTCGAATAAAAGCAATGCATAATAAAAGGATAGGTAAAATGATTTGCAATACAGTGTGAACATATGGAATATAGAGCTTAAAGCCTAGTTGGATATGTTCAACATAACTACTTGCACTTATGAGGGATAATGGAGTGATGATCGTTGCAAGAGCAATCATTACTGATCGAGTCTGCCTTAAATTAAACAGCTGCGATATCCCAATCATCGCTCCAAATGTAAATCCTCCGACCTTAAAGAATACTCCAGATACCATCATTAATATAACGAGGGCATCAAATCGCTCCAGGAAATCCGCAACAGAAACCATCTGGACGGCCGCTAGAAAACTAAAAATATCGGTTGCATAAACCTCTGGTCCAACTGCTGAAATGACCATAATTGAATTAATAGTTAATATGATTCCACCTAGAAGTATGGTGAATAGACCTACTTTTCTTATATTCTTTTTATTACTTAAAAATGGAAAAAACATCATCATGACAATCGCTTCACCAAATGGGAAATTGATGGAACTCGGAATTGCTTTTTTCGAAAATGACAGAACACCTTCCCCTAAAATAGGCGTAATATTATTCATATCAAATTGCTCAACCGTGAACAGAAGAATCCAAACAATTACAAGAGCTAGGATGTAGATAGGAAAAATAATTCCCGCCATTCGACCTAAAACCTCTATTCCGCTTCCAAGACAATAAACCATTAATAACATAAAGCTTCCAATTACGACGATAATAGGGGTTTCGGTTAATATGGTAGAAATAATCAAGTCCCCTAACTCTCTACATGCCCTTGCTGCTGAGTATGTAAAATGCAAAATATACAAAATAATGACAGGGTAAGAAAGATATTTCCCAATAATCTTAGGAATCATCTGAACTAATGTATCACCCTGATAATAGACTGATAATTGCGTGTAGATGGCCATAAGAATGAGACCGCCTACTAAACCAACAATGATAAAAAGCCATGCGTCCTGCTTAGTTTCAGCACCTAATCCTAAAATAATCGCTGTACCTAACACATATCCAGTCATTAAATATAAAAGCTGAAGTCCACTTATTTTTTCGTTCTTCATTCATTGATAAACTCCCTACGGGTATGTGACAAATTTTAAGGGTCTTATTGTTACTATTTTCCTACATGAGACATGTTATACACTTCGGCGTGCATACTTATGACGAATGAATGCGATACAAAGAAGGAAAATTGGCAAAATAATTTGCAAAGGAATATGGACATAAAATGTAACTATTTTTAATCCAATTTCGTTATACTGAATTTGATTGTTTCCCGCCAAAAGAGATAAGGGGACAATAATGGTTCCAAGTCCAAGAAATACAGACTTGGATTGCCTCAATTTGAATATTTGCGATATTCCAATAGCAGCCCCGAATGTCCATCCACCTATTTTAAAAAATACACCCGCTACCATTAGTAAAATGATCAATGCATCGAACCGTTCCAGAAAATCAGCAATCGAAACCATGCGGGTAGCCGAAAGTAGTGGATAAAACTGCGTACTATATACTTCAGGACCTAAGACAGATAAAATCATTATTAGATTCATTGTTAGTAATACACCAGATACAATAATAACTGACATCCCAATTTTTCTAATTTGCTGTTTGTTACTAAGAAACGGAAAAAACATGGTGATGATAACTGACTCCCCAAACGGAAAAGTTAAAACAGTTGGAAATAATTCTTTTATAATAGGTTGAAGTCCATTCCCCATAACTGGAGATAGATTACTGATCGTAAATGATTCGACAGTTACCAATAAGATCCACACTAATAAAATCGAAAATATATAAACAGGAAAAATGACTTCTCCCATTCTTCCAAAAACCTCGACTCCTCCACGTAGACAATAAATCATTAACACCATAAAACATGTGATTACAACAATCATCGGAGTCTCATCTAAAATTGTCGATGCAAGCAGTTCACCAAAATCACGACAGGCTTTTGCAGCAAGGTAGGTAAAATATATGATGTAGATGATTATGACCGGGTACGCAAAAAACCTTCCGATAATCTTTGGAATCATTGACACTAAAGTATCATCAGGGTAATAGGCTGATAATTTTGTATAGACATACATTAGAACCAACCCACCGATCATCCCAAATAGTATGACTAACCATGCATCTTGCTTTGCCCCAGCACCTAAATTATAAATTAATGTATTTCCCATCTCAAAACCAACAATCACATAAAAAAGCTGAAGTCCACTTAGTTTTTCCTGTTTCATTCTGGTTCCCCTTATATTCATCACCCGAATTAATCATCAACCTGAGATTTTCAATTCTCATTTTTGTATAAAATTACATAGTATAAGTTTTCCCTGTTTTCGTGGCTGTTATGTAAAACAATTCCCATTGTCTTTTCGTGTTAGAGGGTTTGTACGAATTGACGTCTGAGGACACAAAAAAAGACAACCATGAAATGATTGTCCCTTTACTTTTTGTATTTACTTTTTGGAGTTGTCTTTCTTGAACTTGAGACCGGTTTTTGTTTAACCTGAACATCTACGATTTCACCTTTGTAAAAATCCTTTTGAGTGAATGTGATCCCTAGTTCATGGCCCATCTTTTTGAGGAAGCTTTCCTCACGCGAATTAACAATGGAAATGACAACACCTTTTTTACCCATCCGACCTGTTCGACCTGAGCGGTGAACATATTGCTCTGTTGTTTTCGGAAAATCAAAATGGATCACATAGGTGACATCCTGAATATCAAGTCCTCTTGCTGCTACATCTGTTGTTAGCAGCAACGGAATTTTTCCGGCACGGAAATTTTTCATCGATTGCTGTCGTTCTTGTTTTTTCGCTTCCCCGGCAAGGACCGCAGCATCAATCTGATTATAAGTTAGCTTTGCTTCAATTTCCTCTACCTTATCGAGACTTTTAATAAAAGCAATCGCCTTGTCTGGCTCAGTAAACATAATTTTACGAAGCACATCAATTTTATCGCGCTGCTCACACAGGAAGTAGATGTGTGACGTGTTTTCTTGATTAAGAGTTTGTTGGACCCGAATCGTTTCTGCATTGTTCATTAAGGACTTCGCAATTTTTTCCGTTTGTTCAGAGATTGTGGCTGAGAAAAATAGGATTTGACGATCCCTTAATGTCGATTTGATAATGCTTTGAACATTGGAAAGATGTTCATTCGATACGAGCTGGTCCGCCTCATCGACAATCACAGTTGTAACCTCATGCATCTTCATTTTTTTCAGTTTAATGAGTTCAATAAGACGACCAGTTGTTCCAATCACGATTTGCGGTTTTTCTTTTAGCTTCTCAACCTGTTTTTTAATATTGGCACCGCCGATGAAAGAGCTGCTAACGATGTTTGTGCCTTTCGTCCACTTTTTTACCTCATCGGAAATCTGCATAACGAGTTCCCTAGATGGGGCAAGGATCACAATCTGCACTCCATTCTTTGTTTCATCGAGCTTTTGTATCGCGGGAAGCAGGTAGGAAAGAGTTTTCCCGGATCCAGTCGGGGATTCGCAAATAACGTCTTTCCCCTCTAAAATTGCAGGAATCGCTTTTTCTTGAATACCTGTTGGTGCCTCAAAACCCGACTCTTGCCAGATTTCCTGTATAAAAGGCTTCATTTCTTCTAATTGAGACCATTTTGACATTGTTTTGTACCTTCCTTATAAACACATGTATAGTTAGACTATTGTTTATTCTAACTATCTTTTAGGTAAAGTGCAAAAACAACTTCAATAAAAATGCCCCTCACGGAATGAAGGACATTAACAAAACATTGTTCTATTAGATTTGTTTGGCTTCTTTTACTTTCGCGGATGGATCTTGTGTGAATGTTCCTTTGTACTCTACAATGTCAATTTCACAGTTCGGTCCAATATTGACGTTATTCCCTCTAACTATTTTGGCATTTGTATATTCAATCTCAATTTCATCTGCTTCCATAATTTCAGTTGTCAGGGAGACTGGATAGACAGATTTAAAAAGATTATTGAGGAAACTAAAAATTCCTTTCTTAACCTTAATGGTTCGACCGCCAATTTCTTCCGCACGGCACTCACCAGCAATGGAGATATCGATTACGTCAGCGTTTAGCAATCCACCGATCACAAAACCACCTTCGCCTTTAAATTCCTCAGCCTCACAATCTTCTTCAATCGTGGCTTTACCTCGAATTCTTATTTCTTCCCCTTTTAAGCTGCCTCCGATTTTTCCTTTACCTGAAATTCTCATTTTGTTTACTGTTGCATCGCCATCAATAACACCAGTTCCTTCAATTGCAAATTGGTCAAATTCAATGGATCCTTCAATATTTCCGCTACCACTTATTTTTCCTTCATTTCCTTTAATATTCCCAGTTACCGTGCCAGTGCCATTTATCGTAAAATCATTGCATTCCACGTCACCTTGCACATTCCCTTTTCCATTAATTAATACCTTCTTGAAGCTGCCACCGCCAGAAGAGCCCATTCCGTTAATAATTAAATCACCATGATTCTCCACGTTCACCATACTATTGCCTCCAATTTAGATTAATTTTGTTCGCAGTTCTTCAATTTCTTCCGCAAAAGCGATCTTAATGATTAGCTTTGTTCCTTGCTCGATTACCAAATCAGCTGTACTTTGCACGATAAAACAGGTTGAAATCCCGAGTTTACGGGCAATCACCAGTTCACCGTAGCTTTGTTTTTCTTTTGAAAAATAAGCGTTTGAAACTTGAATCACCATTTTTGCTTCCTCAAGACTGATATCCCCTGATTGCAAAAGCTTTTCAACAATATAAACCGTTAAAATTCCTTCAAAATGAAATTGTTCGGGGATTTCGCTCATCTGTTCCAGGTAGAGATTCATCGTCGTTTCAGAAGCAAGACCTCGTTTCACCAGATCCATTTTTGTAAGGTTCAATTCACCAACACTCGGTGAGAACATTTCTGCCATTTCATCAAGTGACAGGTTTTCCTTCATTTTTTGAATCCGATCAATTCTTTCCAAAATCCTTTCCTTAGGAAAGAAGGTCTCCTGCCCAGTAAAAGTAGATTTTCGAATAAACCACTCCTCAGGAATCAAGTCTTTGCGCTTCCATCGATAGAGCTGCCCATAAGAAATGCCTGTAGCTTCAAGTAAATCCTTTTTTGATAATAATTCTTCACTCATTTTGAAACGGCTCCTTTCTCTAAAAAGAATGTAACATAACACTGTTACGTTACGCAAGATTAAAAATTCGACAACTTCCACTAATTCATATTGGATGGTACACGGGACCTGTCCCTCTGTCCCCCGCCGAATCCCTTCAGCCACAAAAAAAGCTGAATCGCATAATTGCGAAACAGCTTCTTGCTACTTTATCGTGCCAACCAGCCGCCATCGACAGCTAATGTGTGGCCATTTACATAATCAGATGCTGGGCTTGCCAGGAATACGACTGCTCCCATTAGGTCAGCAGGAGACGCCCAGCGTGCAGCTGGAATTCGTGATAGAATTTCTGCATTGCGCTTTTCATCCGCACGGATTTGCGTAGTGTTATTTGTTGCAACATATCCAGGTGCGATTGCATTTGTTTGAACTCCGTACTCAGCAAGTTCGTTTGCAAATGACTTTGTAAGTCCATGAACAGCGTGCTTACTTGCTGTATATGGAGGAACAAATTTTCCACCTTGGTAGGATAACATAGATGCAACGTTAATGATTTTTCCGCTTTTTTGCTCTACCATCACTTTTGCAGCCTCTTGGCTTAAAATATAAAGTGAGTTTAGGTTCAGGTCGATCACCGCGTCCCAATCCTCTTCCTTGTATTCAAGAATTGGTGAACGACGGATTGTACCTGCGTTGTTTACTAAAATATCAACTTTTCCATATGCTTTCACACAAGCCGCTACTACTTCTCTCGCATTTTCGCGTTTGGATAAATCCGTTTGGAAAAATTCGACACGACGGCCTTCTTTTTCGATTAATTCTCTTGTTTCATCCCAGCTAGTGCCGTGTGTCGTAATAAATAAGTCAGCACCTGCTTTTGCTAATGCAACCGCAAAGCCTTGGCCGAGTCCCGTAGCTCCACCTGTTACGATTGCAACCTTTCCTGTTAATGAGAAAAAGTCTAATGAGAAATCAGACAATTGTGTTGTCATTTCAATATCCCTCCGGTCCGATTATCGTAGATCTTCCATTGCTACAACATCCATGTCTGTGTATGTGATGTTTTCTCCACACATACCCCAAATGAATGTATAGTTGCTTGTTGCAGTACCTGTATGAACGGACCAGCTTGGTGAAATTGCACACTGTTCATTTTTCATAACAAGGTGTCTTGTTTCATCTGGTTGACCCATGAAATGGAATACACGAGTTTCCGGCTCCATATCAAAGTATAAGTAAACTTCCATTCTGCGCTCATGTGTATGACATGGCATTGTGTTCCAAACACTTCCTGGAGAAAGCATGGTTAGACCCATTTGCAGCTGGCAGCTTTCACAAACATTTGGATGTACATATTGATAGATTTTACGCTCGTTAAGTGTACCAGGTTCTCCAGCTTCTAAAGGTGTAATTTCATTAATATCAATTTTTACAGTTGGATACTTGTGGTGTGCTGGCGCAGAATTGATATAATATTTCGCAGGATTGTTTGGATCCTTTGAACGGAATAACACTTCCTTCGTTCCTTTACCAACGTATAGTCCATCTTTTTGAGCCATGTTGTACTCTTCCCCATCAAGGATGACCATTCCTTCGCCACCGATGTTGATAATGCCGAGTTCACGACGCTCCAGGAAGTACTCAACACCTAATTCTTTATTAAGAGTAATTGTTAATTCCTTGTCAGCTGGTGTTACTCCACCAAAGATCATACGGTCATTATGTGTATATGTTAATTTTACTTCTCCAGGCTCGAAAATGGTTTCCACCAAAAATTGATTTCTTAACTCATCAGTATTAAATCGTTTAATTTCCTCGGGATGATTTGCATAACGTGTTTCCATTTTTGTTTCCATTTCATAGTCCTCCTAAAAGTAATTTTATATTTGAATATCTTTAGCGGACGATTTTACCAGGGGCACTTTTAGCAAATGCTTGGATATCCTCTTCCGAAAAGATATTGCTATCTCCATGAACAGTATGTTTTAATGCCGAAGCTGCAGTTCCAAAGGTGACAATTTGCTCAGGCTCGTGTCCTTCTAAAATTCCATAAAGAATCCCAGAAGCAAAGGCATCTCCGCCTCCAACACGATCTACGATTTGGTTAATATCGTGCACCCTTGATTGATACAGCTCCCCATTTAAAAATAAATTACCTTGCAATGTATTATGTGAAGCAGAAATCACTTCTCTAAAAGTAGAGTATAAGAATTTGATATTCGGATACATTTCAGTAATCTTCTTATAATAAAAAGAAAGCTTACCAGCATGATCCAGAGTATCATCTGCTTCTTCAATCCCTAACAGGTTAAGCGCATCCAATTCCCCACATGAGCAAATATCTACATATGGTAAAAATGGTTTAATTGCAGCTGAAGCTTCTTCAAGACTCCATAATTTTGCGCGGTAATTAAAATCAAAGCTTGTTGTGACGCCAAGTTCTTTCGCGACCTTTAAGCCTTGTAAAGTTAATTCCTGTAAGCTTTCTGATAAAGCTGGCGTAATCCCTGATACATGAAACAGGTCAGCTCCTTGGAGAATTTCAGCAAAATGAATCTCATCGGCAGAAAGCTGTGCAAAGCTCGAACCTTTTCGGTCATAGGTGACCTGTGCACTTCTTTCGCCGATACCTGTTTCTAGGTAATATGTACCGAGGCGTTCTCCACCTTTTAAAAGATAGTCGGTTTGAATGCCAAATGAATGTAAATGTCGCTCATACGCTTGACCAAGTGGATTGTTAGGTACTTTACCAACAAAATGGACATCATAGCCGAAACCTGAAAGGGATGCTCCCACATTTGCCTCAGCTCCGCCGTAATGCATGTGCAGCTGATCGGTTTGATATAGGCGCTCTCCCAAGTTAGTAGATAAGCGAAGTAAGGGTTCACCAAATGCAACAATCTTCTTCATGATTTACGCCCCTCTTGCTTCTTTAACTTTAGCGACATACTGTGCTGCATATTCTGTAATTTTCGCGTAATCTCCTGTTTTTGCAGGGGCCACTAAATTCCCGCCAACACCAACAGCAACACAGCCATTCTTGATCCATTGATCAATATTATCAAGGCTTACTCCACCTGTCGGCATGATATTCACCTGTGGAAGTGGTGCCTTAACCGCTTTCACAAAGTCTGGTCCAAAGGCATTCCCCGGGAAGAGCTTGATAATGTCGGCTCCTGATTCAAGTGCATGTTTCATTTCTGTAATGGTCATGCATCCTGGCATGTACGGGATTTGATACAAGTTACATAGTTTAGCAGTTTCTGCATCAAAGCATGGGCTTACTACAAACTCTGCTCCTGCTAAAATGGCAATTCGTGCTGTGGTTGCATCAAGAACTGTTCCAGCTCCAATTACAACTTCACTGTTTTTATAGATGGAAGCTAGCTCTTTAATAACCTCGTCAGCACCATCGACTGTAAAGGTCACCTCGATTCCATTGATTCCACCCTCTACACAGCTTTCTGAAATTTTGACTGCTTCTTCTTTTGAGTCCGCTCGGACAACTGCGACTACGCCGCAATCTGCGATTTTTGAGAGTATATTTATTTTTTTCATGGTTTCCTCCAAAATTCTTACTATTTCCTATTTGGAAATCAATTTTATTATATGGAAACTTACAAGATTATTATATATAATAGTGAAAGGGATTTCAACAGATAGATTTATTATTTACGGAATATTTACGAAAAGAGTGTGACTACCTTGGAAGAAAAGAAGCAACCATACGGAACCGTCCTGATAAAGGCAGACAATATCTTAAAATACCTGTCCAACACAGACAAGCCCCAAAGCCTTCAACAAATCGCAAAAGAAACCGAACTAACCAGTTCAACGGCATTAAAAATATTAGATACGCTCCAATTAATTGGATATGTGCAAAAGGACGAGGAAACTAAAAAGTTCCGTTTAGGAAAGGCAATTATCAAATACGCAAACAAAGCATTAAACCAAACCGATATAAAAGATCTCGCCCAGCCTTATCTGGAAAAACTAAGGGAACAAACAACCGAAACCGTCCATATGGGCATCCTGGACCAATCAAGCATTATCTATATAACAAAATTAGAAAGCTTCAATCCGGTGTCCCTGTACTCACGTGTCGGTAAAGCAATCCCGCTCTATTGTTCCGCAATGGGGAAATCAATCCTAGCTGATCAAACCGACGAACAAATTGAAGACTATTTGAACAACCATACTTTAGAAAAGAAAACAGAAAAGACGATTACCACAAAAGAAGGGTTTATGAAGGAAATCAATGAAATCCGCAAAAATGGTTTTTCATTTGACAATGAAGAACACGAGGCCGATATTTTTTGTGTTGGGGCAAGTATTACGGTAAATGGCAAAAACCACGGCGCTTTTAGTGTCAGTGTACCAAAATATCGGATCACCGACGAATTCATTAACCAAATTATCGAAAACGTCCTCACATGCAAAAGAGGAATCGAAAGCGAATTAGGATAATGGGACACGGGACAATTCCTTGTCCCATTTTTTTACAAGAAACTGTCTTTTCACCTCTACTATTACTACTCTCCTAGATACTTTTCATGCGAAAGAAAATTCCAATTATAAAAACTATCAAAAAATTGATTGACGTTCTTTTTTTCGTCTGTTAATATACCAGTATATTAAAAATCGATGACGAGAAAGAGTACGATAGGAATCCTGTTCCCCAGAGAGTCGACATTTGCTGCAAGTCGATGTTCAGAGCCATCCGAAAATCATCTCAGAGATGCAAAGCTGAAATAAGTAAGCTTTGACGGGGAGTCCGCCGTTACAAAGGAACACGTATGATCGTACGTTTGTGAGTGTCGTACCTTTTTGGGGTACGGAATTTGGGTGGTATCGCGAGTTAACCTCGTCCCTTTTTATAGGGGCGGGGTTTTTTATTTTTTGTTGGGACAATGGACCTGTCCTTTGTTCCCAAAATACTATATAAGGAGAGTATATTCCATGAAGAAATTAGATACTTTGTTTATCGGTTTTATGTTATTTTCAATGTTTTTTGGTGCAGGTAATTTAATTTTCCCACCAGTTCTCGGCGCTGGCGCTGGCACAAACTTTTGGTTTGGTATGCTCGGATTTATCGTTACAGGAGTCGGATTACCGGTTCTCGTGATTTTCGCTGTTTCCCTTGTAAAAGGTGGCGCTCAGGCAATGGGTGATCGTGTCCATCCTGTATTCAGCACAACTTTTATGGTGGCTGTCTATCTATGTATCGGACCGTTTCTAGCAATCCCAAGAAATGCAAATGTTGCGTTCGAAATGGGGATTACCCCATTTTTACCTGAATCAGCAAATACAGCTTTAATCTTATTACTTTTCTCAGTTATCTTCTTTGGAATTGTCTATTTTATCAGCTTAAACCCTAGCAAAATGGAACAATATATGGGACGCTTCATTGCTCCAACCTTGGTAGTTGCCATTGTTATTTTAATTGCTGTTGGATTATTTAAACTTGATACACCGTTCCTAAGCCCAACAGAAGGCTATCAAACTGGGGCGTTTTTCACAGGATTCCTAGAAGGCTATAACACGATGGATGCTCTTGCCTCTTTAGCATTCGGAATTGTCATCTTAAACTCGATTCAAAAAAGGGGCATCGAAAATCGTTCACAGTTAACAAGCTACACATTTAAAGCTGGAATGATTGCAGGGGTTCTGCTTTCTGCCATTTATGTTGGCATTGGATTAGTTGGTGCAAAGATGGCGGGTCAAGGTAATTTTGCAGACGGTACAGAAATTTTATCTTCTGCCGCAACTCTATTATTCGGACAAAGTGGAACTTTACTTCTTGGTCTGATTTTTACACTAGCTTGCTTCACAACCGTAGTTGGATTAACAACTGCTTGTGGACAGTATTTTTCAAATCTGCTTCCAAAGGTTAGCTATAAAACAGTCGTACTTCTTGTAACATTAGTCGGATTTACACTTTCAAATCTTGGATTAGCGCAGATTCTAAAAGTTTCCGTTCCATTCTTAGTCATGACCTATCCGCTTCTAATTGTGTTAGTCGTCTTAACGTTCTTTAGCCGTTATTTTAAAAATGTTAGAGTTGTGTATGGTGGTGCTATGTTGTTTACAGGGGTATTTGCACTTATCAGCGGATTAAATGCATTTGGCATTGACCTTGGACCTATCCAAGGCGTAAAAAATATGCTTCCACTTGCATCTGCTGGATTAGAATGGATTGTACCTGCTCTTGTTGGAACAGCAATCGGGCTTGTGATGAGCCAATTCAGTAAAAACACAGAAATTGTTGAAACTGACATAAAAGCATCGTAAAAAAGAAAGGATAGATACCGAGTGGTACTGGACTAACCTAAAATAGTGAGACAATATAAAACACCTCCAAAATGGCAATACTTGAGATAAGTA
>NZ_JAJFZK010000033.1 GCF_020731355.1 Bacillus sp. REN16
AAAAACTTTATGAAGTACCTAGTCGATACATTGGGACATCTATCGATGTTCGAATGGATGAGCAAGGAGTTTATGTATTTGAGGATGACAAAAAAGTAGCTGAAGCGACCCTTGTTTCCATGGAGGATAACGCCCACGTTAAGAGGGTTCGCTCTCCTTTTTTATTGTCTCAATCAGAGGTAAAGGAGAAACAAGATCATGTATAAATCTTTTTACTCCTTAGCCAAAACTCCGTTTTCTAAAGATATCCAGCCATCAGATGCGTTTCAATCAACTGATTATCAAGGAGCATTAAATGCTTTGAAATACTTACAAAAATCCAAAGGGATNTCAGCAAGGAATCGAACGAATGGCTACGGAACGGAGGATTACCCCTGTTTTTATTTTGGACGAAATGCATATGGCAAAGGATGCATTTTTACAGGACTTAGCGTTACTGTTTAACTTTCAAATGGATTCAAGCAATCCATTCATTCTTATATTAGCTGGGTTACCGCACCTTAAAACCCGATTGACATTAAACCATCATCGCCCTCTATCGCAGCGAATCATTATGAAATACGAGATTCAGCCGTTATCTAGAGAGGAAGTTTCGGGTTATATTGATCACCATATGAAGGTGGCTGGGGCAATGATGCCCATCTTTACCGAAACAGCTGTAGAAGCAATCGCTCAACGTTCTCAGGGGTGGCCACGTGTCATCAATAACCTAACAATCAGCAGCTTATTATTTGGATCTCATTTAAAGAAAGAACGAATTGATGAAGAAATTATAAGATTAGCAGTTGAGGAAAGTGGACTTCAATGAAACGGGGAATATTAGTTTACGACCATTTTAGCCAAGAATGGAGAGTATGGATTGGTCAAAAGCCTTACTGGATTGACCAGGGCTATTCATTTGAACTACGAATTCAAAATAAGTACTACCATGCATATTTGGAGAAAGATTTTGATTGGTTTATAAAGTTAGAGCAAGATGTGATCCTTGTGCTCCATAACTATGAAGTATATAAGGTCAGAGTAGAAATCCAAGATTATATCCCTATTGATGCCCCTTTTTAGGGGTTTTTCTTTTAAAGATTTGGAGCCGGAATAATATGATTGGAATTTTGCACATTCTGAAATTAAGTGGAAAAGAAAGCACATCAAATCAGATTTTTAGCCGAACAAATTTGAAAAGTGGTATCCGATATAATGTGCTCGTTTACAAAAGTAATTCTAGTGGGGCTGAATTTGTAAATAACGTTTTTCTTTTCTCATAATTCTTCCTTCATTCCTATGTAACCCAAAAATAAACTTTTCCCAACAAAAATAAACATTTCCGATTCAGCTCCGGATTTTGCCAAAATAAACATTTCCGATTTTCGATTCTGATTCATTATCATCCCGGTTTTTCCTCATTAGGAACCCGGGCTTTTTTCTGTTATAATTCAATAGGAAATCAATAACAACTCAATAGTTTTATCCTATCTAATCATGTTTGAACCCTTACCAATTCAGGCTTTATCTAATAGTTCACTCGGGCAGTTTTCAATAAGAGACCGAAGGTCTAACCCCTTCTTTTCTCGATATTTTCTCTTTTTTTCCATATTCTTTTCTCCGCCTATTCTTCCTTCCGTTATCGGAGGACTTTATTTTAACTCCCGAAAAAAGGTGAAAATAATGGGGAAAAACAGGCGGAAAAACAGTCATTTTTGAATCGAAAAAGGGTCAAAATGGGGGTTCAGTCGGAAATCTTTATTTTAACTAGAACGGAAGAATGCGGGTTTGAGGTGGGGGATTTCGGAAGGGTTTATTTGTGTTGTACAGAAATGTAACTAACAAATAGAAACATTCACGTTAAAATAAACTTTTTCCACAATTCATCCACAGTTGGAATAAACTCGTTCAAAAAAGTGTGAGAAAAACGCTCGTTCAGCCCGACTTATCAACAAACTTGAAAAAACGTGAGTGAAAAACTATTTTTTAACTCAATAAAAAATGTGAAAGAAAGCGTGAAAATAGCCCGAAAAAACGAAATCATTTGAAGCAAAATGGGCAAAAAGCGGGAGAAAAGGAAAGAGTTTATTTTAACTCCTTACGGTAGAATGCGGGTTGAAGCGGGGGAAAAGTGAAGGACAATTTTTTAACAACACAGAGAAATGAGTAAAAAGTGTTAATCTTTTTCAGTAGATCATTTTAGTTTAGTGGTCTGCTTTTTTTATTGAGATTGTTCAGCAAACGGGCCAGATTGTTGAGGCAGTAGTTTAGCATTAATTGTCAGGAACCGTGCCATAAATAGGGGCATTATTTATCTGATTTAGGATTTATACTATTGTATAGGTGTGAACAACCTCATCTTGCAAAATGAAGGACAAGTCCTTCATCATATTGAAACATCAAAGGACATAGGAGGTGTCGTTTTGGAGTTAAGGCAATTTTTGTATTTTATGGAAGTAGCCAAGTATAAAAGCATTACGAAGGCGGCAGAACAAATGCATATTTCCCAGCCAGCCCTAAGCAAGTCTATTATGTCTTTAGAGGATGAGCTGGGAACAACTTTAATCATTCGTACCAATAAAGCCATCTACTTAACTGATGCTGGTGAAGTGGTATTAAATTATGTCCAGAAAATGACAAATAATTTGGATGAGATGAAATTGACATTAAGTGATTTGACCACTCTCTCCATGGGACAGATTAATATTGGGCTGCCACCATTTGTTGGAAGCCTATTTTTTCCAAGAGTGATGAAGAAATTTCACCAAGCATATCCCAATATCAAATTGGATATTACCGAATATGGCGGTGCCAGGGTAGTGAAAAGTGTGGAAGAGGGAGAAATTGAACTCGGTGTTGCTGTGCTGCCGTTAGATGAGCAGGTCTTTAATGTCTATCCGATTGTGAAGGAAGAAATAAAGCTGGTTGTCCAAAAGAACCATCCACTGGCATCCCATAAAGAAGTGAATATTAAGGATTTAAAGGATGAAGAATTTATCTTTTATCATGAGGAATTTGCCTTAAATCAAATTATTCGCAATCACTTCTTTATTACGGCCGGCTTCGAGCCCAAAATACTTTTTAAAAGTACCCAGTGGGACTTGATGTCTGAGATGGTTGCCGCTAACCTGGGTTTGACGATTTTGCCGCAGTCAATCTGTAACCGGTTGTTTGCCAAAGATATTGAAATCATCAACCTTCAACCAACTATTATGTGGAGATTGGCTGTTATAACCAAAAAGGGACGCTATATTTCCAATGCTGGGAGAATGTTTATTGATTTTATTTTGAAAGAACAATTATAACTTTAAGTTATGAAATGAATTATAAATATGTATTTTACGAATAATAAAAATCGGCGTAAGATAACTCTTAGGTAATTCAAAGATACTTATTTATAAAGGAAGTCTTATTAATGATGAAAATAGGAATCATTATTTTACAAGTATGTTTATTGTATGTCTTTTTCTTTTTAGGAACGGCACTGAAACAAATTATCCCTCTGCCAATCCCTGCTTCCATGTTTGGATTATTTCTATTATTTCTGGCTCTTTGTTGCAAAGTGATCAAACTGAAATGGGTAGAGGATGGTTCTAAATGGCTAATGGCAGAGCTATTGTTGTTTTTTGTCCCTTCAGCAGTAGGAATTGTTAATTATCAGCAAATCATTAGTATCCAGGGAGTGGAAATTGTCCTGTTGATTGCATTCAGTACGATGATTGTCATGGGGATGACCGCCCTAACTGCAGAAAAAATATCTGTCCGAAAAAGAAGTGAACAGCATTGATGATGGTACTATTTACACTCGTAACATATTTAATCTATAAATTTTCTAAAAAGATATATACAAAAATAACAGTTCCTTTTTTTCATCCATTATTGGTCGCTCCCATTTTATTAATTGTGCTGATTTCTATTACACATGTGTCTGCTAATCAATATTTGCAGGATTCAAAATGGCTGTCAGATTTGCTTGGACCTGCTACGGTTGCCTTTGCCGTACCCATTTATAAAAATCTGTATACTATAAAAAAATATCTTGGAACCATCTTGATTAGTATTACGACTGGAACACTTGTGGCGATTTTTTCAACATTCTTGTTATCAGAATTATTTCATTTGAAACATGACTTCATTGTTTCTATTCTTCCAAGGTCGATTACCACCCCTATTGCAATAGAGGTTTCAAAGGAAATCGGTGGTCTGCCGACATTGACGACTGTTTTTGTGATTATAACGGGTGTTATGGGGGGAATTGTTGGCCCAAGTGTACTAAAATGGCTGTCCATTAAAACACCGATTGCTAAAGGTCTGGCCTTAGGAATGGGGGCACACGGTGTCGGTACCAATAAAGCAATGGAATACGGAAAACTAGAAGAGGTGTTTTCCTTATTAGCGATGATTTTTGCTGCCTTAATCACTTTGGTTTGGGGTGCATTGTTAATTCCATTTATATAGCTCGTGCCCCCTGCTGAATTGAAATAAGTACCTTATTCGCAAGAGCCTAAACATTCGAAGAAATGCCTTGTTCGACGAATAAATTGAACAGGTATTTTTTGTTTCTATATTGTTTTTAAACTAGATATGCAAGAATTGATATTAAACAATCAGGAGCTATAATGGAAAATGTGAGAGCCTTTTTTTAAAAGAGATAATCTATATAGTACAAATGTAAACTTACCAGCATCCCATGTGTTGCCACATACACTCCGCACATGTAGAGTGCTGTTCCCTACTTGTTTTAAATGAAAATATTAATAATTGAGATATTCCGTGTAATAAACCTTCCAATTTGGGAGGTTTATTATTTTTTTGTATCTTTTGAAACCCCCTGGCTATGCAGGGGGTTCCAGAAAGCTTATAGGTATCAAAAAAAGCCTCACTTCGTGATAAGATATAGTTAGTTGGTTTCCGACCACTACATCAAATAAACGAAGGAGTTTTTAATAAGGCAACCAGAGATATTGCTATGCTTCAGGGAATTTTAAATCAATCTTACCCTACTATTACATTACGGTATATTAGAATAACTGAAGAGGAAACAAACAACGTGTTAAAAGCATTTAGTGTTTTTAACTATATAAAAATGGGTATTCATTCTTATGCAAATGCTAAAAATATAGTATTCTTAAGGATGTAGACGCAATTGAAGTTTATATTGCGTTTCCTTTTATTTGAGGAGGAACAGAAAATGACAGAATCAAAAATAAACCTTGAAGAACTATATGGGTATTTAAGTGAGATTGGATCAAAAATCTTAAGTGGTGAACTAGAGGTTGAGAGTATACCTCAATTTACCAGAAATAAAATAGATATTAACAACAAACTTAGTATCCTACATAATTTTACTGAAATTGTACACATAAAAGAGAAAGCGATGATGAAAACAATTGAAGACGTTTGGCTTTATGACTTCTTGGATGGTTCAAATAGCTCATTTATTGCTCCGGCTTATCACCTAAATCAATATCTTGACTTATTAGAGGAATTTAATATATATAACCTAAATAAAGGTTACAATGATGAATTAGACTTAATTAAGTATAAATTTAGTGTCGAGGTTCATAATCTATTTTTTTCAATTAAATCACTTTTAGACCGTTTGGTCGCCATTTTTTCATTTTATTATCCAGGAATTCAGCTTAAAACTACATTTGGGAGAATGGTAAATAAAAAACCAAGTGGACTGATGAGTAAGGTCAATGAGTTAAAGGATAAAGATGACCTAATGGCATATATATATGAGGAATATTTTAATTGGATTCAGTCTGCTGTTTCCCCAAGGGATTTGGTTACTCATTATAATGACTTAGGAATCAGACAACATAGTACGATTGATGGCAGAATAATTCCTTATCATGTTGAAAGGGTTATTTTACAAAATAATAAAAAGTTCCTAGTGGTTGGAGAAGAAATGGACGATGATCTATTAGATGATTTAATTCCAAATGAATTTACATATAAAGATTTAATAGGATATGTAAACCATCTATATGAATTTCTTCATTATGTATTTGAAAAATTAAAGGATAAAGATTTTAAATCTAAAAGAGTAAAATCAGAAATTCCAATGGAATAAAGGAACGGAAAATAAAAAAATGGTTGTATTTTATTTGAAGTAAATTGAGAGAGCTAAGTATATTAACCTTTAAATTGACATTGCAGTTATCTAAAAAACTTGCTCCTTGCCTGTTACGTATCGAACCTACACAGTGTCATGTGAAATAACGGAACCTAACTAAAGCCGAACTACTTAGGATACCTTCGTTTGTAGTGTGGGATACAAGTTTTTAACCTTAGGAAATAATAGCTGTGTGTGAACTTAAAAATAATCAAACTGGATTGAAAATTGTATATTATTAATAAATGTTATGGTAACACTTTATTATATCGGGGGAAAATTTATGGCTATTATTACTATGAAAGATTATCTAGGTTATATCAACAATGTGTATAAATTACAAGAATATACAGTATCCCTCCAAACCAATAGATACAACTCGCTTGATACTCGCAATAGTTTCTTCGGGACAGTTAATGGGGTATTAAATGTTTATAACATTGCATTGAGTACATCAATTTCAGCGACTTGGATGGAAGAGGTAGATTTTAAAAAAAAGTGTCGACCAGAGTATAATCAAGTATTTGATATTCTAAATCAAGTAACTTTTAATCGACCTCGTGATTTATATAGGTTTTTTGCTATATTGAGAGCAAATGTAATTACTGGGACTTGGGTTGCTTTTGAAAGCAGCTTAACTGCAATATTTATGAAGATCGCTGAGACAACCGAGGTGAAACAGCTAGAACAAAAAAATTTAGAAAGAATATTGAAGAGAATAGAAAAAATGAGTATTTCAGAGGATACAATTGAACAGATAAAACAGGATAGCCAAATTATTAAGACACTGACAAATAAGCATATATCGCTTCCTGATAAAATTAATCTTGTTATTAAGAAATTCAAGAATAGTTATCCTACTGATAGAAATTTAAAGAAGGATAAAACTTTCTTGGATTTTTATGGTTTTACAAGAAATACAACACATTCGAATGGAGTCTCTTTTGCAACTAGAGAATTTGATACGAACATAGGTTTATTCAAGGTTAAAGAAAATTCTGCTGTTAATTATGTTACGCCTGAAAACACATTAATCATGGTTAAAGAACTTATTGATATATACAAAGCTTTCATAGATTTAATTGATAGTGACGATATTATAATCGATAGATCCATTAGCCATATGTATTGGCTGCTGGATGTGGAAGATGTTGACACGGATGGAGAAGAAGATGGAGAATAATAGATTCTCTTCCATTTTCTTTTTTTACTAAATTCTAAGGAGCTTGGATAAACCAAGCTCTATTTGATATACAGTTTTTTCTTGCATTAATAAACTAACTCTTTAGCCTTAGCATAAATCGTTGAGCGAGGAACTCCTGCCATCTTTACAATATCATTGACGATCAATCCATTTGATTCTCTTTCTGCATATAACCTCTTAACGTCTTTCTCAGCCTTCCCAATACGCCCATGTGCTTTCCTTGAGCCTTTTGCTCTGCTCTAACTCGACCTTCTACCGTTCTCTCGGCGATTAGATCACGTCCAAATTCAGCAAAAGCACCAAGCATTGTAAACATGAGTTTTTCAGCTGGTGCAGTAAAGTCTATCTGCTCTTTTATGAATACTAATCCAATCACTCGTTCATGAAGCTCTTTTGCAATCTTATGTAAATCAAAAATACTCCTTGCTAAACGATCAAGCTTGTAAGCTACTAGCTTGTCACCATCATGTAAATAGTCCAAAGCTCTGGCAAGTTCTTCACGATCACTTTTTTTACTCCGCTATGCTTCTCCATAAAGATTTTATCGCAACCGTATTCATTTAACTTGTCAATTTGCAATTCTAATATCTTGTCCCACTGTACTACCCCTTGAATAACCAATTTCAGCCGTGAATTGTTCCTACTCTCTCTAGTAGTCAAAAAGTTATTTAACTTTTCCAAAACTACTTATGATTACCTTTTAAATTTTACATATTTTGGAGTATAATTAGTATATATTGTCGAAAGCTTGGGAGGGTAATGATGTTTACAGAGGAACAAAAAGAAGGTTTTATAAAATCGTATGAAACTTTAAGATTATTCAAAAGAATAACAGCAAAGAAGCTTAACGTTGAAGACTCTTTAGCTAAACAAAATGTGATTAAGGATTTATATGTAGATTTGTTACCAAGTAATGGGATATTGAGAAAACTATTATCTGATAATACTTTTATTCTATTGGGAAGAAAAGGAACGGGGAAATCTACTTTAATAGCTAGAGCACAATACGAGATAATCTCTCAAAGAAAAGACCTATCAGCCTATGTTAATGCCAAGTCAGTAGTTGATGATATGAAATTCCAAAATAATAGCATTAGGTTACCAAATTTAGAAGATGTATTAGATACCGAACAGTTGCAAAGATTATTGCTAATTAAAAAGTTTTTGGATGATTTCTTTGAAAGTGTAGTTGATGAATTAAAAAGAGAAGAACAAGGGCTTTTTGAAAAACTACAAAGTAGATTTAGAGATCAGAGAATTGAAACTTTAATTAGAAAAATTAAAGATAAAATTGATAACCCTGATATCTTTCGAGTTAACAGTACAATAGCTAAACAAACTAAAGATACTCAATCATCTAAAAATATAAAGAATGCGGAAGTAAGTGGTACTGCAACTGGTACAGTAACTGGAATAACAGATGCATTGTTTAAAATTTACTCAAAGGTTGGGAATACCAAAGAATTTTCTAAAGGAGTGGAAAGTGACTCACTTAATATATTTGCTAGACTCTTTAATATAGGTGAAATAATAAGTGATATAAAACAACTACTTAAAATTACTGGTAGAAATAAATTGTTTATTTTCATAGATGATTTTTCGGAACTTACGGAAGGCGATATGGAACTATTTTACCAAACATTACTTAATCCAATATATAACTCCGCAAAAGATGAAATAGTTTTGAAAATTGCGGCCTATCCGGGAAGAATAACATATGGTGAGTTAGAAGCAGGTAAATATGATTCTATTCAAATTGACGCCTTTGAATTATATGGCCAAAACATAGTTGAGTTAGAAAGAAAATCAAGTGATTTTATAAAAAGGCTTCTTAAGAATAGGATAGAGTACTTCTGTAAAACTAATTTGGAAGCTTTTTTTGATACTAAAGAAATGGCTTTAGAAGAGTATTTTTTACTATTGTTTGAAATATCTATGAATATTCCTCGAACTTTAGGCCATATACTTAGTGTTTGTTATGATAATGCAATTTCATACGATAAAAAAATTACTAAGAATGATATCCTGGAAGCAGTTGAAACCATCTATAAAAAGATAACAAAAACATATTTTGATAAAGAGCATATGAGTCTAGGAGTATTTCAAGAAAAGTTAGATGTTTTTGCACAACACAATATAATAGAGGCTATCTGCGATACAGCACTAGTACTAAAGGTAGATTTACCTAAAACAAATAACCAGCATTTTAATGATTTGGAATATGCCCCATCTAGTCATTTTCAAATTAAACCAGAATTAGAGAATTTCTTGCAATCATTAGAGTTTAATGGATTTGTACATAAGGTTAGTACGATAGCACCAAAATCAACAAAGGGGCAAAAGAACAATATAGATGTTTTTATTTACGCATTAGATTACGGTTTATGCCAATACAAAAAGATATTGTACGGGAGACCTGACAGGACTTCTAAGTACTCTAAATACTATCAACAGAGAAAGTTTGACTTTAGTGAATTTTTAATTAACACTTTATCAAGTAACAAGAAGGTCAAATGTAAAAATACCGAATGCGGGGCTGAATACAACATAACAGAATTACCAATGATTGAACAATTTGGTATGATGTGTAGAAAATGCCGTCAAATGTCTTGTGAAGTTGAATATGACCAAGCTATTAAAGAATTGGTTAATGAAAATTTAGGGAGTGCAGAATTTCATAAGGAAGAGCTCGATGTGTTACAAGTAATTGAAATGTTTCAAAATACTAAAACTGAACTAAAGCCGTATCCACTAGAAATCGGACAAGAGCTAGATATTTCATATCAGCTTGTTTCTAAAATTGCAAGAGCATTAATCGAGTCTGAGTTAGTAGTACGTATGGAGGATGGGGCTAAGAAAAATAGGCCATATTACGAATTAACAGAGAAGGGTAAAAAGGTGTTATCTAGATTTCTTGAATAGGCACACTAAAATATAACTCACCAGCACCACGTGTTTTGCCACATACACTCTACACATGTTGAGGTGGTTGTGGAGTTGGTGTTAAAATGATAAACCATTATATTAAAGATACTTGATGTTAAAAATTACTCTTGTAAATTTAACCCCGATTTCGTAAAAAATTTTAATCGATTTTGGGGTTTGATTTTATACTAACAACTCCTTTTTGTATCAAGATTGAACTGTTGTGATACTCAAAAGGTACCACGTAAAGATGTTTTTCCTCTTCCTATATTACCCTTCTCACACCTTTATTTAATACCAAAAATAGAAGTATATTTCATGAAAGTGTCGAAAAATGCAGATTAGTTATTATATACTATAAATGTGGTGTAATTTTCCAATAATTATAATGTAAGGAGTGTTCCAAATGTATTCCGTTGAGATAGAGCACAAAGGTTTACATAAGTATCGTGTAATTAAAGGTAATGATAAGTATGTAGTTGATCAAAAGGCTTATGTACAATTGAAACAATGGGACGAAATGTGGAATAAAAAGCAAGAAGTAGAACGAAAAAAGCGCGAACGTGAAAATGCAGCGATAGAAAAGGCTCAAAAGAAAGCGATGGCAGAGCAACAAACACAAGATGCATTAAATGAACTTGAATTAATAGATCAAACATTACTACATACTTTAGACATAGATGACAAGATCGACTGAGATTCGTTAAAAGATGTATCAAATTTTTCCGAACCAAAGCCACTAGCACCTAATGAACCGTCGTTCCCAGTAGAGCCCGAGGAAAAAAACTTTGAGCCTAAATTGGGCTTGTGGGATAAAATTTCTTCCTCAAGCAAACAGAAGAAAATTGGGATATCCAAAAAGATATTTGAAGACGCTTTAAATAACTGGAAACGAGAAACAGAAGACTTAAAATCAATGCATGAAAAAGAGCTAGAAGTTTTTGAGGCACAGCGTAGGGTATGGGAGGAGAAAAAACAAGAATTTGAACTTGAAAAGAAAGAGAAAAATGATGCTATTGAAAAGAAAAAGGTACAATACTTAGCCGGAGAAAGTGAATCGATAATTGAGTATTGTGATATGGTCTTGTCTAATTCTGTTTATCCTGATTATTTTCCACAAGAATTTGATATTGATTATAATGCAAATAACCGAACGGTAATTGTAGAATACGTCCTACCTGATATATCAGATTTACCAACCTTGAAAGAGGTCAAATATATTGCTACAAGGGATGAGTATAAAGAGTCATTTTTATCCGAGGCTGCAGTTAGAAAGATGTATGACAAATTACTCTATGATATTACTTTGCGTACTTTGCATGAACTTTTTGAAGCAGATGCAATAAATGCGATAGATTCAATAGTGTTTAATGGATGGGTGAATACTATTAATAAGGCAACTGGTAACAAGGAGAATATATGCATATTATCAGTTCAAACACAAAAAGATGAGTTTAATAAAATTAATTTAAAACTGGTAGATCCAAAAACTTGTTTTAAGAATCTGAAAGGTATCGGTAGCAGTAAATTATCTAGTCTTACCCCAATTGCACCTATTCAAAAAATTAATAGGGAAGATAGCCGTTTTGTTGATTCATATAATGTAACAGGAGACATTGATGAAGAAACCAATTTAGCTGCAATGGATTGGCAGGACTTTGAGCATTTAATAAGAGAACTTTTTGAGAAAGAATTTAATACATCTGGTGGAGAAGTTAAAATCACAAGAGCAAGTAAAGATGGTGGAGTAGACGCAGTTGCGTTTGATCCAGACCCAATTCGGGGAGGGAAAATTGTTATACAGGCTAAGCGGTATACAAATGTTGTAGGAGTATCAGCGGTTCGAGATTTATATGGAACTGTTATGAATGAAGGAGCAACAAAAGGGATATTGGTCTCTACTGCAGATTTCGGTCCCGATGCATATAACTTTACTAAGGATAAACCTTTAACTTTACTTAACGGCAATAATCTATTGCATTTACTCCATAAACATGGACATAAGGCCAAAATTGATTTAAAAGAGGCAAAGTTATTAATGAAGGAGAAATAAGAAAATTTCACAATTTTACCTTAGTTTTTTTTCTAAAGCAAAGCCGTCAGATTCCATGTATTTCCACAGGACATGTTGAGGTTATTACTAATATATATGGAGCCTACAGATGCTGTTTTAAGGCAGTATAGTATTTGTTGAATTTTAGAAGAAAAGATCGGTCATTTCATTTCCGATCTTTTTTAATTGATATTTAATAAAATCAATCATTTATTAAAAAATTTGATAATTAATGTTCAAAATTATGGGAAAATATTAAAATGAAATTTAAAGGAAGAGTATTGGGAGTGAGGTAACATTGAAAGCTGTTCAGGAAGATCTGATAGATAAAATAATAGAAACAAAAGCACATATGACTAAGGTAAATTCAGATAGTTTTTTTGATGAAAAAATAAAAGGTAAGTCTAAAGATGAAATCTGTGAATTTCTAAAAGTGAATGATGATATTGTTGAGTTACTTCTCTCAGAAGAAACTAAAGATGATGGGGGAATAATCGCCCTATCAGGATTTTATTTTCAATTCTTAGTCTCCATAGAATACCTAATAGAGCTTATTAATGGCGAATGGGATTATTTATTGATTGATCACCATCAAGATATTATAGTTTTAAATTCTAAAAGAATAAGAATCATTCAGGTGAAAACCAAAAATGTACCCTATGCAGATGTAAGTGATACAGGTACATATAATGATTGGGTTCAAAAACTATTTATTTTAGATAAAATGTTCGAAGGCTATGAACAAAAAAGAGAATTTGAACTTGTAACCAATTTTATTATAAAAAATTCACCTACTGTAGAGGTTGAAATTTATCGTGGGAATGACAGTTTTGATATGGTAATTCAAAAGAATTCTTTTTTCGATAAAGTAAAGGGGTTCTCAGAAGCAAAAGGATATTCCAATCTATTGGATGAAGCATATTTACAAGAACTGTTATCAAAATTCAAAATTACCAGTAATGATACTAAAGGTTATGTACCTAAAATTACTTCCATGATAGGTAGTCTTTTTGGAGAAAGAATTAATGGAACAAAAGAGGATATAGATTATTTAATTGGTTACATATGTTCAGTTTGTTATTATCCTGAATACCCTTCGATACAATTAATTGATAAAGAAAAAGGTGAACGAATTTATGAGGAATTAAGTAAAAGAGTTGGGAGTGAAGTTAGAGATTATGTAAAAAATGAAGATTCTTTGGAAAAAATTAATAACTATATAGAATATTTACATTCAGCTGTTAATGATTCTCCTTTGTATAATCAATTATCTACATGTATAAGTGAATTTGAAAGTGAACTAAAAGAAAATATAAGGAATAGTAATAATATTTACGGTATTGTGAGCAGGTTTACTGAAAGAGTAAATTCATCTTATAAATATAGGATTTCTAAAAAGGATTTTATTGATGAGTATATAAAGGAATTGTTGGATTTAACGTTTTTTATTAAATTTTCGTCTGGTGGGAAAGTGACTCTAGACTATGAGAATAGAAAATTATTATTAAAAGTTATTGGAAATAATAAGTACAACTTTTTTAATTTAAGAGATATTGATAATCATATAACTGGAGTAAGCAAGTTTATAGAAATTTTTAAGGGATGTAAGTTTGAAGAGAAACGATTATTGTTTGATAGGAATGAACTAAACTTAATCTTCTCAGGTAGTTTTGATGATGAAGATTTTCCTAATGAGTATATTATCGAATTAGATTGTGACGATAATCCTACAGAAGAGGACATGAAAGCTATTGGAGTAAGAGTTGAACATGGATCAATAGCTAAAGTAACTCATAAAGTTCAAGTTAAGAATGGGAGCAATAATGTAAAAACAAAATTTTTCAGAAAAAGAATGCTTCCCACTATTGAAGAATATAGAGAACATATTAAAGGGCAAATAGGGTGGTAATACTTATGGATAAGAGTAAATTGCTACAATACTTAGACGATAATAAATTTATTTTTGAAAAATCCGAGATATTTATAAGGGGGGATGAGGAGTTTATTTATTGTATTAATAGAAATACCAATATTTCAATAGTAATTAAGCAGTACAAAGATTTTGATTTAAGTGAAATCTTACAGGATGTTACTATAGCTAGAAGCATTCTTAGGGAAAATGATATAAATATATGGAATTCATATTATCTAATATTATTTTTAGACCCTGATTCTTTATTAGAATCCATAAGTAAGATTTATAGTATTGAAAGAGATTCAAAAGGTCTTAGAAAATATGTAATTCTCGATGAAGACGATTTATATAGAATGCCTTTTTTTGAACCTAATAGGACTAGTGGAATTTCACTAGACTTTGAGACTAATTTTAATGAAATCATCTTTACTGAAAATCGAGAAATTATAACACTAATGAAGTGGATTATGGAGATGAACGGAGATTTGATAGATTTAAAAAAACAAAAAATTAAGGAAAAGATTTCAGAAGTCTATTTCAGAGGTGGTATTGATGAAGTTAAATAAAATAGTTCTTAATAATTTTCGTAATTATAGAGAACGGCAAATTTTTGAGTTGAATAATAATATTACTATATTATGTGGTGATAACGGAAATGGTAAAAGTTCATTTTTTGATGGTGTTGAATGGTGCTTAACCGGAGCTATTGGGCGTTTATCCGATAAGAAGCCTCCAAAAGAGGCTTTAGCTAATAAGGATATGAATGTAGAAGAAGAATGTTATGTAAAACTTTATTTTTCACAATACTGTATTAAAAGGTCATTTTCTAAAAATAATACTGGCTATGGAAATATTGATTTTTCACTATATCATGAGAATGAAAGAATTGCTATTGGAGAAGACAATGTAGATTTAGCTTTAAGAAAGATTTTTGAAAATCATGGAATAAACTATAGAAACTTAAAGTATAAGGTTGGAGAGGCTATAAATAAAGCTTATATATTATCCCAAGATCAAGTTACTGATTTCATTACCAGGGATAAGCCTACCGAGAGGTATAATGCGTTAGCTAATATTATGGGATTTGAGAGAGTCTTAAAGGTTAGAAAGAATATTAATACTACAATAAGATGCTTTGAAGAATTACTAGATGAAGCAAATAAAGAGATAAATAACTTGTTAGAAAGAAAAAAAGAATTAACAACTGACAAAAAACCTATCAATAATATAATAATACAGAAATATAAAGAAATTTATTCTTCTGACCCTTCTAAAAGTAATCTTGAACAAGAAATGGATAACCAACAGAATAAACTTTATAAATTAAGAAATGTTTATAAGGAAATAAAAAATTGTAGTTTTCTAGAGTTTAACTCTATTTCAGGAATACATAAAATGTTAGAAAAAAAATATACTGAAATTCAATCTCTTGAAAAAGATATAAAAGAGAATTTAATCCAGGAAAATAGGTTAAAAGAAGAGTTATTTGAAATAGAGCTATTGATAAAGGATTTATCCAAGAATAAGGAAAAGGACAAAGAATTTAACAAATTAAGCAGCCAACTGCTTAAACTTTCAGACGATCTAAACAAACTAGAAATTAATGAAAAAGAGCCAAAAGAGATTAAAGAAGCTATTAGAAGGATTTATAAGAAAAATAGAATGATAGAGTTTACAAAGAAAAATAAGAAGGATTATTTACATTCCAAAGAATTTATTAATCACTTTAAAGTATTATTAAGAAATAAGGAGCAAG
This sequence comes from Bacillus sp. REN16, assembly GCF_020731355.1. Lineage (GTDB taxonomy): Bacteria > Bacillota > Bacilli > Bacillales > Bacillaceae_L > Ferdinandcohnia. Next base: position 15,954 of record NZ_JAJFZK010000033.1, read on the forward strand.
AAGTAGAGCAGCAAACACTTATGTTAAAAGATATAATAGCTAATAAACATTTATTAGAAAAAGAATTACTAGAATCTGATGCAGATTCATCTTTAACTGCTTTAATTAAAAGTATTGAACAAATTTCAAAATTTATCACAGAAAACAATGTTTATGGTGTTTGTCCTGTATGTTCGAGTGATTTAGGTAAAGAATTACAAGGTAAAGTCCAAAATAATCTAAGGATATTAATTTCAGACGTTGGGCAGAAAAAAGATGCTGTAACCCAAAAAATTAATCTTAAGGAAAATCTCGAATTAAACGAAACTAAAGTAAAGAATCTTATCCAAACTTTGGAATTTGAAATTAAGAATTTAAAAACAAAAAAAGAATCATCGCTAGAAATAATAAGATTCATTGAAAATAACGAACTTTATAGTGAGTTTTTTAGCAATACAGATTTAGATTTAATTAAAGTTGAACAAAAAAATAAAAATAAATTAGAGGCTTACCAACAGGGAATAGAAATATATTCAGAAATTCAATCAATTAAGGAAAAACTAAAAAATATACATGTTGATTATAATTTATTAGATAGCGATTTTCATAAATTAAGTGAGAAATCAAATTTTTTAAATGAAGAAGTTAAACGAATTAGTCATTATATTAAAGAAAATGAACAATACCTAACTAATATAAACAATGAGATATTTAAGTTTAAGGAATTTATTAGTGCAACCAAGAAATATTTTGAAGAGTATAAAGTGAACTCTCTTTTAGGTCTCATAGAGTTGTTATCAAAACAAATTGGCAGGACAGAAGAATTAATAGGTTTGCTAAAGGATAATTTAAACTTAATAGAGTTACAAAATTATAACGATAATATAGAACTTAAGATAAAAGGGATTAATAATAATATAGATGTTCTTAGAGAAAAAAATAATAGAACCAATAATAATATTGATAATTTGAAACAAATATTAATAAGATTAGATACTGCATATGGGAAGGAAGCAGCTGACTTTTTAAATAGTGATGAAAGTACAATTCAAATGTATTATAGATTCTTAAATCCAACACCAGATCAATTTAATAAATTGTTTTTTGAAGTTATAGATAATGAAGAGCTATATATAAAAATAATAGAAGATGAAAAACAAGGAAGTTCCTATTCAGCGGAAGCAAATATGGTTCTTAGTTCCGGGCAATTAAATGTCTTGGCATTAGCTATATTTATTGCTACAAATGAAGCACAAGCTGATAGTTACTTTGATTTTATAGCAATTGATGATCCAATTCAAAATATGGATGATGTAAATAGATTCTCAATTTGTGACGTATTAAGTCACTTAAATAGACAGCTTATTTTTTCTACGCATGATCAAGATTTTTTAAACTTATTCCTTAAAAAAAATGAAAAGCATTTGGAAAAAATAACACTATATTTGCTTAGCTCTAATGACAATAAATATATTCCATTAAAATTGTAAATTAGGAAAGAATGATGATGTGTGTTAATAGATTCGTGACGACTACGTAAGAAGTTACAATTTAAACTAATGAATTAAGACAAAAAAATAAAAATAAGGTAAACACTACTACACCAAATGTCTGCGATCACCACTCAAGCCATGTGGAGTGTATCTCGCAACTCATTTTAAAGAAAGGCAACTAACCCTTTGGGCGTTGCCTTCTTACGTTTCTTGTAGCGGATTAACAAAGCTGTATTGAATATGGACAGTTCCATCGTACTTACAGGTGATCTTCTCAACCAGGGAATGAAGAACCTGCGGTGTCAATTCCTTTAGGTTGAGGACATCTTTTAGCTTTTTGCCGATATTAATGGCGTAATCCTCGTTGTCGCATTCCTGTAGTTTATCATTAAGTTCGGCCCTTTTGGTTTGAAGGTCCTTAATCTTGCTGTCCGTTAATTCGCGATATTCAACCAAATCTTCTTTTGAAATGACATTTTCAGTATAGAGGTCTACATATTCCAGCTTTTTGTTTCTTAATTTTTCTATTTCGGATTGGACCTTTTCTAGCTCTTTTAGAACATTGCGTTTTTTGATATTTAGCTTGTTCATAAGAGCATTCAAAAAGGACTCTTCCTTTAACGAGTTAAAAAGCGCTTGTAGATCCTCCATGATTACGTGCATAAGCTCTTTTTCCCGAACAGCATTCTTATTAAGGCAAAAGGAGTCTCCATATCGAATATTACCCCCACAGCGGTAGCCTTTTTGATTGGCTTTAAACCACATGCCCTTTTGGCATTCCTCACAATACAGGATATTTGTAAAAAGATGTTTCTTTGGAGCAGTAGCTGTTCTTGTCCTGCCTTGTATCATAGCTTGTACGGCATTAAAGGTTTCCTTCGGGATTATCGCTTCGTGAGTGCCTTCTTTAATCACGACTTCTTCTTCGCATAATTCTCTGCGCTTCGATGATGTCACAGAAATAGTTTCTGTCCGTCCTTGGACAAGATCCCACAATAATGCTGGTTATTTAATATTCCCTTTATACTAGTACCGTGCCATGGTGTATTTCCTCCTGGTTTTAATAATATGTTCGGTAGTTCATCCACCGACAGGAAGAAACTTAACCATTAGAATATAAAATCCAATAGTTATTTCTTGGAAAGATTACGCTTCAACAATGCAGGATTTTAACAGAAATTGTCGAATTAGATAACGGAATAGTAATAAAGTAATGGTTTTTGTTTTGTTTATATCATTTTAATAGAGCGATAAATCTGTTAATTGGAGGATAATTAAAAGTGAACAAAATAATTAGTGTTCTTTTGGTGGGTATTATGGTTATGACATTAGTGGGATGTGGCGGCAATCATGAAGGTGAAGCAAAAACACCGTCCGGTTCAAGTGTTCAAAAGGGTAGAGATTATCAAGAGGTAGTTGATGATTTTAAATCAAGTGGATTCAAGAACATCAAAACAGAAAAGATTGAAGATTTAATTACAGGTTGGCTGACAAAAGATGGAGAGGTTGAAGAAGTATCTGTTGGCGGCGATGTGGATTATTCGGCAGATGAATGGGTATCTGCTGATGCAGAGGTCATTATTAAGTATCATACATTTAAAGAAAGAGATACTGAGAGTGCAGAGGAACCTAAGGCAAAGGATGATTCGGAGGTAGAAAAATCTGAGGTAAAGGATAATCCAAATGTAGAAAAAACTACAGCAGAAATCTTAACAATCGATAATTGTAAAGAATTGGCAGAGATACTTAGCACAAAAAACGAGTCTGATCCTCTTATTAAAGAATTTGCTCAGAAATATGCTGGAAGAACCATTGAGTTTGATGGGAATACCGCTTATGTGAGTAACCATGGAAAATATAAAACAAGATTTGATTATTTAATTTATGCAGGAGACTATAGTGAAACTACTTTCTCGGGACCTAATTTCCAATTTGAAGATGTTAATTATAGCGATTTGAATCTAACAGGAGATAATGTTCCTGATACTTTTGGAGCAGGTCTTAATATTCGTATCACTGCTACGGTTGAAGAATATGATGAGAATACTGGTCTTTTTCAACTCGAGCCAGTTTCTATCAAAATGAGATAAATGTGATTTAAGGGTACTCTTTATTATTAGAAATTGATAATAAGAGCATTCCTGTAATGAAGAAATTTGAGGTTTGAACAAAAAAAGTCCCCTTGGTATGATACAAGGTG
>NZ_JAJFZK010000034.1 GCF_020731355.1 Bacillus sp. REN16
TTTTTCGCAAAATCCGAAGAAGTATTTCAAGAAGCAAAGATCTTGCTCAATAGTTTTGTTACTTAGAATTAAAACGTTGACGCTTGTATTGTGTTCAGTTTTCAAAGAGCTTTTTAATCCATCTCTCTGAAGCGACTTTATTAATATAACATCCTCACAATAATAAGTCAACAACATTTTTAAATTGTTTTCTTATTCATTTGGTATTCCCTGCGAGGAATTTAAATATACACCCAATCAAATAGATTGTCAACAAATTATATTAAAATAATATTTAAAGCTGAATTATTCATATCTCATTAACCCGCTACCTCATTAACCCCATAAAAAAAACAAATGAATTCCATTTGTTTTTTTTAACCAACTATAAATAAATCTATAATTACAAGTGCCGCTAAACCCGGAAGACCGAGCAGACCAGATACCGCAGAAGTAACTAGATTAATTGGTACATGTAAATCAAATGACGTTCCGAATGCATTTAAGAAAAATAAAAACAATGCACCGATTAGAACTTTTACAAATACTTGTCCTACAAAACGAATGGGTTTAAGAGGAGCCCCCATTAGAAGAACAAGCACGATCAATCCTCCAAGTATGGATATTACAATCTTTGGTTCCAATCAAACTTCACTCCTTCACACAACTTGTACTATTAGTCTATGTAAAGGAAGGGTTTTAAGAACCCTTTGTCCAATTTTTTATGAACAAAAAAACCTACCTTTGGGTTCACTAACTCCCTTGGTAGGTTTTATTTTATAAAAATACTTTTCGCCTTTTTGCTTCCCGTAATAAAAAGAAGTATTTTGTTTCTGCTACTTTTAGTTCACCTAGGATATCCTCGGAAGGCTCAACACTTTTTTCAATGAGGCTTTTCTGTCTCATCCATTCCCGCTTTGCAATTTCTAATTGGCTAAAGAGTTCTTGGTTAAATTCCTTTCGAAGCTTTCCCTTCTTTTTAAAAAGCATAAAAGACCTCCTATAGTTCCCGACGTCCTTCAATTGCCTTTGAAAGAGTTACTTCATCAGCATACTCTAAATCTCCACCGACAGGTAATCCATGCGCAATTCTTGTAATTTTAATTCCTGTTGGCTTTAGCAAACGAGAAATATACATAGCTGTAGCTTCCCCTTCGATGTTTGGATTAGTCGCTAAAATGATTTCTTGAACTGTATCATCCTGAAGTCTTTTTAGCAGCTCAGGTATTTTGATATCCTCTGGACCTATGCCATCCATTGGAGAAATGGCCCCATGGAGTACATGATATAAACCATTGTATTCCTTCATTTTTTCCATTGCGATAACGTCTTTTGGATCCTGAAGTACACAGATAATCGTTTTATTACGGCGTTCATCTTCACAGATGTAACACGGATCTCTATCTGTTATATGCCCGCAATTGGAACAATATGTGAGGTTTCGTTTTGCGTTGACAAGAGCCTTCGCAAAATCAAGCACGACATCTTCTTTCATATTTAATACAAAAAAGGCCAGACGTACGGCCGTTTTTGGGCCGATACCTGGCAATTTCATAAAGCTATCTATCAGCTTAGATATTGGTTCAGGATAATGCATATCTATCTAAGTCCTTTCAACCGATAAAATCAAATACGCCATAGCGTATTTGCATCCGATTTTTTTCAATCCCGAATAAATTAGAACGGCAGGTTCATTCCTTTAGTGAATTGACCCATTGTATCATTAGTGAGATCTTCAATTTTCTTTAGCGCATCATTTGTTGCCGCTAATACAAGGTCTTGAAGCATTTCAATATCTTCCGGATCTACCACTTCTTCTTTAATGACAACATCAATAATTTCTTTTTGACCGTTTGCTTTTACAGTGACCATACCACCGCCAGCAGTTCCTTCAACTACCTTTTCAGCAAGTTCTTCCTGTGCTTTCGCCATATCCTTTTGCATTTTTTGCATTTGTTTCATCATTTTTTGCATATTTCCCATTCCGCCGCCACGCATCATGTGTAAATTCCTCCTTTAAATTCTTATATTATTCCTTTATTTCAATGAGCTCGGCACCAACAATTTTCATAGCTTCTGCGATAAGAGGGTCTTCTGCTTCCTCAAGGCTTTCACCTTCATCATCGGTTCGTTGCCCGCGGATAAACTCTTCTCTAATTTTGCCCCATTCTTCATCGGGTACTGCAATCATTTCAAATCTGTGGCCAGTTAATGTCGAAAGAATATTTTCAAGGTTATCCTTTACTTCTGCATTTTCTGAAGCCATTTTACAATGGATTTCATATTTAAATTTTAACACAAAAGCATTGGAAGAAGCTGCAACTGGTTCACTTTCAATTAAAAGTGCTGCATGCGATACTTTGTTTTGACTGCGAAGCTGATCGAGCATATCGCCCCATTTTCCTTTTAATAAATCAAGGTTTTGTCTGGTCGCACTCTTTAAAACCTCATTAATTCTTCCAACTGGTGTCCTAAATCCATTTCTGGAGGACTTTTGTGGACGCTTTTCAGCCGGCTTGGCATCCTGAGGTTGGGCTGTAATACCTTTTTCCTTAATGGATGCAAGTTCAGATTCTAGCATATTTATTTTATTCATCAAGCCATCAATTTGTGGCAAGGATTCTAAAGATTGCTGTTGATCCATCTGGGTAAGCTTTACAATCGCTACCTCCAGGAAAATACGTGGATGGTTCGTCCACTTCATCTCCTGCTGAGCTTGATTTAAAATATCAATGGTTTCGTAAATTTCATGGTTCTGGATATTTTTTGCCAGTTCAGTGAAGTCCTCATCGACTAAGACCCGCTCCAGTACTTCTTCTAACTGCGGGGCTGTTTGATAAAGAAGCATATCCCGATAATAGAAAATGATGTCTTCAATAAAGCGCATTGGATCTTTTCCATGGTCCATCATTTCATCAAGTGTCTTTAAGGCCGTTCTGACATCGCGGTCGCGAATTGCCATGACCAAATTCGTTAAAAATGATTGCGAAACTGCTCCGGTAATCGTCAGAACATCTTCAAGCTTCACCTCATCATCACTGAAAGAAATTGCTTGGTCTAGTAAGCTTAAGGCATCCCGCATTCCGCCTTCAGCCGCTCTCGCAATCACATAAAGAGCTTGATCTTCCACTTTCACGGCTTGTTCAGCTATGATCGTTTTCATCCGCCCAACAATTGCTTGGGTGGTGATGCGACGAAAATCAAAGCGCTGACATCGTGAAATGATTGTTAGTGGAATTTTATGCGGTTCCGTCGTTGCCAAGATAAAAATGACATGTCTTGGAGGTTCCTCCAATGTTTTTAGCAAGGCATTAAACGCACCGATGGAAAGCATATGTACTTCATCGATGATATAGACTTTATAACGTACCGCGCTTGGAGCATACTTCACTTTATCTCGAATATCCCTGATTTCATCGACACCGTTGTTTGATGCAGCATCAATTTCAATCACATCTGAGATAGTTCCATCTGTAATTCCCCGACAGGCCGCGCACTCATTACAAGGTTCAGCCGTTGGAGAGTGCTCACAGTTGACTGTTTTTGCAAAGATTTTTGCAGCACTAGTTTTTCCGGTTCCCCTTGGTCCTGAGAAAAGATAAGCGTGTGAAAACTTCTCTTGAAGAAGGGCATTCTGCAAAGTCTTTGTTATATGCTCTTGTCCAACCACATCATGAAATGCCTGTGGCCGAAAGACACGGTATAATGCTTGATATGCCATTGGTATTGCCCCTCCTTCTGATCATCCATTTCTTATTATACAGGAAGTGAATATTTAAGTACAAAGCGATTACAACATTCACTTAAAAAATGTTAAAAAACATGAAAAGTGCAAGGCGCTCGTTTATCGGCGACAAGCATAAGACAAGCGCTGGCAGAAGGTGCATTTTACCTTCCGAAGCGATTGGCTAGACCATAGAGCCGATGGCGCCTGGAACTAGACAATAAAAAAACCCACCCTATCAGAGTGAGTTGTTTTATGTAGTATAACTGCCGTGCACCTTCCGTCGAATAGTTACTCCAGGCGTTACTCAAGCAGTTAGCTCGGCCTAGGCAACCCTACGGCACATGGGAGAGTCCGCTTACTGCTGCTTCCTTCCGGACCTGACAGGATTCACGGGTTCCCATTGCGCAGGACCCAGACGTCAACACCACTTACTTGAGGCAGACCCCACAATAACTACCCTCTATGAAGGAATTCGGCCTCGCTAGAGCGGATTGCGAGTACAGGGCACCGCTACCTCCCCGCTTAGCACGGCAAAATTGATACCAAATTGTTAGGTGTCTTTATGACACATTCTTAGTATAAAGGCTTAACCAAAAAAAATCAATCAATACCAGTTGTAAGTTTTTTCAAGCCATTCCAGTTGTATTTTTCTTTTGTTCCCTCTTCTTCTTTCTAATCCCTTTAAAAAAGGAGCTTAACAGTTGTCCGCATTCTTCTTCACAAACGCCTGACACGATCTCTGCCTGATGGTTAAATCTTTGTTCCTGTAAAAGGTTCATTAAGGTTCCTGCACATCCGCCTTTTGGATCACTAGCCCCATAGACAACCTTATTAACCCTAGATAACACAATAGCACCTGAACACATGGCACATGGTTCAAGGGTCACATATAAAGTTGCATCCTCCAATCTCCAAAATCCAGTCCTTTTACATGCTTCATCAATCACAAGCAACTCTGCATGTGCAATTGCACGTTGCTGTGTTTCACGAAGATTATGAGCTGTTGCAATTACTTCATTATTCATCACTAGTACTGCACCGATTGGCACCTCATCTATAACTGCAGCCTTTTTCGCTTCTTCGATGGCTAATTTCATATAATATTCGTCAGATTTCATCTTATTAAATACTCCCTTATGTGGCATTAAGCAATTTAGCCAAGCATCATCTTCCCTTTTCTCTCATAGAGTAATAAAGGTGTGTTACCTAGATTGTAGAATGAGGAGGTCAAACATGCAAATTCATGTTGTTGAACAGGGACAATCCATAACAGGAATCGCACAAGCTTACGGAACAACTTCGGCTGAAATTGTTCGTGCAAATCAAATTCCTGAACCGAATAACTTAGTGGTCGGTCAGGCTCTTGTCATCCCAATTGTCGGTAAGTTTTACTGGGTACAGCCTGGTGATAGTCTTTGGTCCATTGCAAATAAATTCGGGATTAATTATCAGCAATTAGCACAAATTAATCAAATTCCACCTAATCGACCTTTACAGGTTGGGCTTAGAATCTATATTCCTGAACGTCCAAAACGAAATACAGAAATTAATGCTTATGTGGAACCATTAGGTTCTTCAGTCAGTCCTGCCCTTGAAAGAAGTACACGACAAGCAGCTCCATACTTAACATACTTAGCCCCTTTTAACTTTCAAATCCAACGAGATGGCACTTTAAAAGAACCACCGCTGAACAATTTCCCAAGCATCACAAAAGCGAATAATGTAACACTTATGATGGTAGTTGCAAATTTAGAAAACGGTCAATTTAGTGATGAATTAGGTAAACTCGTGCTAAATAATGAAGACATTCAAAATAAACTTTTAAATACAATTGTCGAAACAGCAAAGAAATATGGTTTCCGGGATATTCACTTTGATATGGAATTTTTAAGACCCGAAGATCGTGAAGCTTATAACAACTTTTTACGAAAGGCTAAGCAGCGCTTTAGCCAAGAAGGCTGGCTCCTTTCCACAGCACTTGCACCTAAAACAAGTGCAGAGCAACAAGGAGATTGGTATGAAGCCCATGACTATAAAGCACATGGTGAAATTGTCGATTTTGTCGTAATTATGACGTATGAATGGGGATATAGCGGGGGGCCACCAATGGCCGTATCGCCAATTGGTCCTGTTCGGGATGTCATTGAGTATGCCTTAACCGAAATGCCAGCATCAAAGATTATGATGGGGCAAAACCTTTATGGCTATGATTGGACGCTGCCATATGTAGCCGGTGGTGAATATGCGAAAGCAGTAAGTCCACAGCGGGCGATTGAAATCGCAAAACAAAATAATGTTCCGATTCAATATGATACAAAAGCCCAAGCACCTCATTTTGACTATACAGACTCAGCCGGAAAGCAGCATAAGGTATGGTTTGAGGATGCGAGGAGTATTCAGGCAAAGTTCGATTTAATCAAGGAATTGAATTTACGAGGAATTAGCTATTGGAAACTAGGGCTGCCATTCCCGCAAAACTGGCTTTTGATCACTGATAATTTCCATGTGGTAAAAAGATAGAGTATTTAAAAGGAGCCTGACGATTCGGGTTCCTTTTTTATTTTCTCGCATTGGCGGTTCAAAGCCAAGTGTGCACATCCTGCGGGCCTAAATTTTCCAAAATTGTTTTTCGACAATACATAACAATCTTCATCATTCATATGATAAAATAATGCTTATCTGTGTAATTCAGAACTAAAAAGGGGGACACGAGATGGGTAGCAGGATTCCTTTTATTACGGTAGAGGGTCCGATCGGAGTTGGCAAAACCTCTCTCGCTAAGGCGATTTCAGAACGTTTTGAATTTGCCTTACTTAAAGAGATCGTCGATGAAAATCCATTCCTTGGGAAATTTTATACGAATATTGATGAATGGAGTTTTCAAACAGAGATGTTTTTCCTCTGTAACCGATATAAACAACTTGAAGATATTAATCATTTTTACCTTCAAAAAGAATCACCGGTTGTTGCGGATTATCATATATTCAAAAATCTAATTTTTGCTGAGCGTACATTGAAACCTCATCAGTTCCAAAAATATCTCCAGATTTATAACATTTTAACAGCGGATATGCCTGTTCCGAATGTCGTAATCTATTTACATGCAAGTCTTGATACTTTATTAGAACGGATAAAAATGCGTGGTCGGGATATTGAAAAAAATATTGACCCCGCATATTTAAGTCAGTTGTGCCGTGATTATGAGCAGTTCATGATACAATTCGAAAAATCTCACCCGGATATCCCAGTCATACGGTTTAATGGAGACCATTTCGATTTTGTCCAGAATAAAGAAGACCTTAATCAAATTCTAACAAAAGTAGAAGACATCATTCTTGAAAAAGGAGTTAAACATAATGAATTTGCGTAATAAATATGATATCCCGAGTAATGCAGTGATCACCGTTGCCGGAACTGTCGGCGTTGGAAAGTCTACAATGACTAAGGCGCTTGCTGATGCGCTTGGATTTAGGACCTCCTTTGAAAAAGTAGATACAAATCCATATTTGGACCGGTTTTATGCTGATTTTGAAAGATGGAGCTTCCACCTTCAAATTTATTTCCTTGCTGAACGTTTTAAAGAGCAAAAGAAAATCTTTGAGTACGGTGGTGGATTTATCCAAGACCGTTCCATCTACGAAGATACAGGCATTTTTGCAAGAATGCATTACGAAAAAGGAACAATGGCACCAGTCGACTATGAAACTTATACTAATCTTTTTGATGCAATGGTGATGACACCTTATTTCCCTCATCCGAATTTGTTAATTTATCTTGAGGGAAGCCTTGATGATATTATTAGCCGAATTCAGGAACGAGGAAGACCGATGGAACAGCAAACCCCTATTTCTTATTGGGAAGAAATGCACGGCCGATATGAAAAATGGATCAATAATTTTAATGCATGCCCCGTTCTTCGCTTAAATATTAATGAGTACGATATTATGAAGGATGAAAGTTCAATTGAACCAGTTATCGAAAAAATATCAAGTTTCATTAGACAGACTGAACTTTTAAAAAGCTAAAAAGAACCCCTTTTGAGCAGAAATCTCAAAAGGGGCTTTTTTATGTCTATATTTCTTTTGATAAAAAGTAAAAAACTCGTTACTTTCGTAACGAGTCCATCTCCAATACTTTATGCGCTAGTATTATTTTAATAATGGCGGAGGAAGAGGGATTCGAACCCCCGCGGGCTTTAACACCCCTGTCGGTTTTCAAGACCGATCCCTTCAGCCGGACTTGGGTATTCCTCCGTATCGACAAAAATTAATATACCATAGATCGAAAGTAGAAGTCAACACACTTTTATATTTTTTTTATAGGCCAGGACAATGGTAATTCCTGGCCCTGTTTACTTTATTTTTTCGGGCCGATAACCTCTTTATTTCCCATATATGGGCGTAATACTTCAGGAATGATGACTGTACCGTCTTCCTGTTGGTAATTTTCCAGGATTGCGGCTACTGTTCGTCCAATCGCAAGTCCAGAGCCATTTAATGTGTGAACATGTTCTGGCTTAGAGTCTCTGTCCCTGCGGAAGCGAATATTTGCACGTCTCGCTTGGAATGCTTCAAAGTTACTACAAGAAGAGATTTCACGGTATGTTTCATAGCTTGGAATCCATACTTCAATGTCATATTTCTTCGCAGCCGTGAAGCCCAGATCAGCACTGCACATGCTTAATACACGGTATGGAAGACCTAAAAGCTGAAGCACCTTTTCTGCATTGGCTGTTAAGCTTTCAAGCTCAGCATAAGAATCTTCTGGCTTAACAAACTTTACTAATTCTACTTTATTAAATTGATGCTGACGAATCAAGCCTCTTGTATCTCTTCCAGCAGAACCCGCTTCAGAACGGAAGCAAGCACTAAATGCCGCATATTTTATTGGCAGTTCTTCACCACTAATAATTTCGTCGCGGTGTAGGTTTGTTACTGGAACCTCTGCGGTTGGAATTAAGAAATAGTCTTCACTTTCAATAAGAAAGGCATCCTCTTCAAACTTCGGTAGCTGACCTGTTCCTGTCATACTTGCACGGTTCACTAGATATGGCGGGATCACTTCCTCATACCCATGCTCCTCTACATGAAGGTCTAACATAAAATTAAATAACGCTCTTTCTAGTCTAGCCCCAAGCCCCTTATAAAAAACAAAACGGCTTCCAGTGACCTTTCCTGCACGTTCAAAATCTAAAATCTCAAGTTTGTCGGCAACTTCCCAGTGTGGCTTCGGCTCAAAGCCAAAGTCAGGGAGCTCGCCCCACTTGCGAATCTCAACGTTGTCATCCTCTGATTCTCCAATTGGCACACTTTCATGGGGAATGTTTGGAATAGATAACATAAGATGCTCTAATTGTTCCTCCACACCTCGTAATTCTGTATCTATTTCCTTAATTTGATCTCCAACCTCACGCATTTCCGAAATGAGGGCGTCGGCATCCTTTTTCTCTCTTTTTAAAACAGCAATTTGGCCAGATACTTCATTCCTGCGGCCTTTTAACACTTCCGTCTTTGCAATTAGCTCACGGCGTGCCTTATCTAAGTCCTCAAAACGCCCAAGGTCTGTTAAGTCCTCACCACGAAATTTCAGTCTTTCCTTCACCTCATCAAAATTGCTTCGTAAATATTTAATATCCAACATGACCAAAACCTCCTATAATCTATGTAGTTTGTAGTAAAACATGTCATCCGTCTGGATCCGTCATTTTATTCTTCGCAGTTATAAGCAAAATAAAAAACTCCCATCCCTATAAAAGGGACGAGAGTTTACCCGCGTTACCACCCTAGTTGAGGATACACGTGTATCCCCCTCTTGAACAAGATAACGGATTTACCGAAAATACCTACTAGAAAAACCAAAGTTCAGTATTTCACTCAAGGATGGATTCACAAGCTCTTTTCATCGGTTCACACCAGCCACCGACTCTCTTTAGAAAAAATACAAGTTACTAATTCCTATCATAGATTTATCATTTTATTATTATCTTAAGTTTTACCATGTTTCAATCGTTTATACAAGTTTTTTCGATTTTGATTCTTCGACCATTTTGACGAAATACGCTGTAAAACGATGATCATCTGTTAACTCCGGATGGAAGGAACAGCCTAAAAATTGACCTTCACGTGCTGCCACAATTCTGCCATCATGCTTTGCAAGAACTTCAACATTTTCTCCCGCTTCCACAATATGTGGTGCGCGAATGAACACTCCTACAAAATCCTCAGCAATTCCCGGAATCATCAATTCTGCTTCAAAGCTTTCACGCTGACGGCCAAATGAATTTCGCTCAACCGTTACATCCATTAAACCAAGATGTGATTCCTTATAATCAACTAGCTTTTTTGCAAGAAGGATTAACCCAGCACATGTTCCAAACATCGGTTTTCCTTGTTCCGCAAATGAACGAAGGGGTTCCAGAAAACCATATTTATCAATTAAACGACGCATTGTAGTACTTTCCCCGCCAGGGATAATCAATCCGTCAATCTCTTCAAGTTGTTCTATTTTTTTAATGATGACTGCTTCTGCTCCAGAGGCCTCTACTGAACGTGCATGCTCTCTTACAGCCCCTTGAAGTCCTAATACCCCAATTTTAATCACAACTGAACACCCTCTATCTTACCAGCCTCGTTCTTGCATGCGTTGGTCTGGTAATAATGATGAAATTTCAATACCCTTCATAGCATTACCTAACCCTTTAGATAGGCGGGCAATTAATTCATAATCTTGATAATGTGTAGTTGCTTCAACAATTGCACGGGCAAATTTCGCAGGATTATCAGATTTAAAAATCCCAGATCCCACAAACACACCGTCAGCACCAAGTTGCATCATTAATGCTGCGTCTGCTGGAGTTGCAACTCCACCTGCTGCGAAGTTAACAACTGGTAAGCGACCTTCTTGTTTAATTTGAAGCAATAATTCAAATGGTGCTCCTAAATTTTTTGCTTCAGTCATTAGTTCATCTTCACTCATACCTGCAACCTTGCGAATCTGAGCTTTTACTTTTCTCATATGACGGACAGCTTCAACGATATTACCTGTTCCGGGTTCACCCTTTGTACGAAGCATAGATGCACCTTCTGCAATACGGCGAGTCGCTTCACCTAAGTCACGGCATCCACACACAAATGGAACAGTGTAATCACGTTTATTTAAATGGAACTCCTCATCAGCCGGAGTAAGAACTTCACTCTCATCAATATAGTCAACACCCATAGCTTCTAATACTCTTGCTTCTACTATATGTCCAATACGAGCTTTTGCCATAACAGGAATAGTAACAGCATTCATTACTTGCTCAACTATTGTTGGATCTGCCATTCTAGCAACTCCACCTGCAGCACGAATATCAGCTGGCACACGTTCTAATGCCATTACCGCTACAGCGCCCGCTTCCTCTGCTATTCTAGCTTGTTCTGCATTCACAACGTCCATAATAACGCCGCCTTTTTGCATTTCAGCCATTCCTCGTTTTACTCGATCTGTACCTGTATTTGCCATTACGTTTCCCCCTATATGATGTAAAATTAAATAGTTTATTTTATAGGCATAATCATATCACATTTTAATAGATAATAAATGCCCATTAAAAAAATTTTAAGATTATTCAACCTGTTTTTTTCTTATTACCTAGTAATTATACCAAAATAGTTTGAGTTTGTAATTTACAAAAAAACTCCTTCTAAAATTAAGAAGGAGACTATTAGCGTATTAGATTAAAACCAGCCCTTTACTGTATTTGCCACACTTGACCAAATATCCCCAAAGAATCCGCCGATTCCTCTCATCATAAGAACAAACCAGTTTGTCTTCTCAACGCCTGTATCTGTCACAAGGGCTACCTGTAATTTATCTTCGCCGCCTGACGTAATATATCCTAAATCATCACCTTCATAGGAAACTGCCATATGACCTACGCTTGTTCCCTCTTTAAATGGTGCTGTTAGCTCTTTGTTTTTCGAAACAACCTTATCATCATACACATAGCTTGCTTTGAATGCTGACTTTTCTACACCCTTTGGGACTAAAAGTCTTACAGGTGCTTTAGTTGAAATTTCTACTGCTTTTTCTTTTCCTTTAACAACCTTTAATTCTTTATTCCCCTTTAATTGGTAGCCTTNACCTTTAATTCTTTATTCCCCTTTAATTGGTAGCCTTCAGGATATATTTCAATTTGCTCAAAGTTGTTAAAACCGTAATCCAAGAGTTTACTAGTTTCTTTAAATCGTTCTGGTTCACTTGTTGCACCCATCACAACAGAAATGAGTCTTTTGCCGTTTCGTTCAGCTGTACCAGTAAAACAATAACCAGCTGCAGGTGTTGTACCTGTTTTTAATCCATCCAATCCCTCATAATGAAACTGAGCAAGATATGGGGAAACACTTGGATCGTGTTTTAACATCCAATTCCAGTTGTCTAGTTTTTCGCCATAAAAATCAAGTTGCGGGATACTCGAAATTTCCAATACCTTTGGATGATCCTTAATTAATGAATACGCTAATAATGCTACTGATTTTGCTGAAAGCATATTGTCTCCATCAGGATCTGTTCCTTCAGGATAATTATCACCTAACATTGAATTTGACAGCCCAGTACTATTAACAAACTCATAATCAGGAAGACCTAATTCTTCTGCCTTTTTATTCATTAGCTTTACAAACTCGCCCTCAGTACCAGCTAGTAATTCCGCTAATGTAATCGTTGTTGCATTATCTGAATAAATCGCCATTGCTTTATAAAGCTCTTCAACCGTATAATCATGATTTTGTCGTAAGCCAACACCAGAAAAGTTATTATTTGCAGATATATCATATGCATATTGACTAACTTGGGTAGTTTGATCCCATGAAAGTCTCCCTTCAGAAATAGCTTCTAATACTAAGTATTCGGTCATCATTTTAACCATACTTGCAATCGGAGCTGCCTGTTCGGAATTCTTTTCATATAGTATTTTCCCTGTTTCTGCATCAATCAATATTGCATTTTTTACATTTATATCAAGAGCAGGAGCCGCCTTTGCCGGAGGTACTTGCCCCACTAATAACGATAGCAAAAAGACTGCTATAAGACTTACAATCAATCTTTTTTGTGTTTGTTTCTTCACGTTTTAAACCTCCACTTTCGTATTACGCACAAAAATCATTTTAACATATCGGCTTCAAAAAAAATAGACAGAGTAATCATACTCTATCTACCACAATATATAAATCCTACCAATGGATGATTTTGTCGAAATATATCTTATAATGTTGAATAGTTTGGTGCTTCCTTGGTAATTTGAACATCATGCGGATGACTCTCGCGTAATCCAGCACCTGTCATTTTAATAAATTGTGCATTCTCTCTTAACTCTTCTAAATCTTTTGTACCACAGTACCCCATACCAGAACGAATACCACCAATTAATTGATAAATTGTATCTGTAAGCGGGCCTTTGTATGGAAGACGTCCTTCAATACCTTCAGGAACAAACTTTTTCGCATCTTCTTGGAAGTAGCGATCCTTACTTCCTTTTTCCATGGCAGCAACAGATCCCATACCGCGATATACCTTAAAGCGACGACCCTGGAAAATCTCTGTTTCTCCTGGGCTTTCTGACACACCTGCAAGTAAGCTTCCAAGCATGACCGCATGTCCACCAGAAGCTAATGCTTTTACAATATCACCAGAATATTTAATACCGCCATCAGCGATAATCGAAACACCGTGTTTTCTTGCTTCAGTTGCACAATCATAAACAGCTGTTATCTGAGGAACACCAACACCTGCAACAACACGTGTTGTACAAATAGATCCAGGTCCAATTCCCACTTTAACAACGCTAGCACCGGCCTCAATTAAATCTCGAGTAGCTTCAGCAGTAGCAACATTACCTGCAATAATATTTAAGTTTGGATATGCTTCTCGAATGGTTTTTACTGTTTCAAGAACGCCTGCTGAATGGCCATGTGCTGTATCAACAACAATTGCATCAACATCGGCCTCAACAAGTTTCGCAACACGATGCATTGTGTCTTTTGTAACACCGACTGCTGCTCCTACTAATAAACGTCCTTGTGCATCCTTAGCGGAATTCGGAAACTCAATTACTTTTTCAATATCTTTAATTGTAATAAGTCCTTTTAAGACTCCAGCCTCATCAACAAGTGGAAGTTTTTCAATTTTATACTTCTGTAAAATATTTTCTGCCTGTTCTAAAGTCGTACCAACAGGGGCAGTCACGAGGTTTTCTTTTGTCATGACATCAGAAATTTGAATGGAATAATCTTGAATAAAACGAAGGTCACGATTGGTAATGATACCAACCAAGATTTGCTCTTGTGGATTGTTTACAATTGGGACACCAGATATACGGTATTTCCCCATTAAGTGCTCTGCATCAAATACTTGATGGCTTGGAGTTAGAAAAAACGGATCTGTGATAACGCCACTTTCTGAACGTTTCACTTTATCAACATGTTCGGCTTGTTGCTCAGCTGACATATTCTTATGAATAATCCCTAGTCCGCCTTGGCGAGCCATTGCAATTGCCATTTCATGCTCTGTAACAGTATCCATACCCGCACTAATAATCGGTATATTTAACTTAAGTGATTTTGTTAACTCTACCCCTAGATTTACATCTTTAGGTAATACTTCTGACTTAGCAGGTAATAACAATACATCATCAAATGTTAAACCTTCTTTAGCAAACTTAGTTTCCCACATGTAATAAATCCCCCTTCGATTGCAAAATATTATTAGTAGATTATCAACTGGGTAAACTACTGTCAAGAAAGGAATAATAAGTTTAATAATTCAGAGTTTTTTATTATCAATTTTTATCTTAGTTTTGCACTTTTCTTTGTTGTTATTGGAGGTTTTAGATTTTGTTTGATTATCGATTTATATGGCAATCATTTAATGCGTTGCATGCAGCAAATACAACACAGCATTTACTTCATAAATGCTATGAAAAAACAGCTGTCCCCAATGCTGATAAAAAAAGTTATGAAAACAGCTATCCGTTTATTTATTATCTGGAACATGGTCAAAATTACTATCAGCTTTCTCAAAATGCTCCACTATCCATTAAACCTGTCCTTTTATTTTATGGCATGGTTCAATTATTAAAGGCTTGTCTACTTACCGTTGATCCTCAATATCCTGAATCAACCTCTGTACTTGCCCATGGAGTTTCGACACGAAAACGGAAAAAGCAAAGCTATGAATTTTTCCATGATGAGGTAAAGGTTCAGAAGAATGGATTATTTTCACACTTTTCGGAACGTATGTTTCATGTGAAACAAATTGAAGGGGAAAAATTCACAATGGAGCAGCTATTCAAAAGGATTCCTGAATTACAAAACTTATTCACCTTGCATTTTCAACAACAATTGTATTTGAAAACACACATTACAGGGGAAAATACGCTACTGATCCCGGAAGAAGCATTGGATAGTTATCATATGACATCTCGGAGATTTCTGGATTTTATTACACAAGCTTTACCATTTCCAACATCACATAGTACAGAGGAATCTGATGATAAGGATCGTAACCAACTTTCTTTAAAGGTGGATAAACCAAACTTTCTATTACCGTTAGCAAGCTCACCGCTTTTATATCATTTATACGAAGATACGTATTATCTGCCAAAAGAACGTGAGCTTCTCAGTTTCTTCCCTGAAATCATGACTCATTATTTATTACTGTACAATTTAAGTATGATATCAAGATATGAGACCGAGTGGTGGAGTGAGCTGCTTCATTCATATTCTAGTAACGATTATCCATTTATTAGACAGTTCCTGGCGGTTTCAGCAGATAAAGTACCCTTTCTGCTCTATCTTTTTTTAAAGGAGAAAATAGACGGGGTTTGAAGATGAGTAATCGGCTTTGCGGTATACCATTTATCGTTTCTTGGCTCGACGGTATACCGGTAATCCTTTTTGCGGTATACCATTTATCGTTTCTCAGCTCTGCGATATACCGGTAATTCTAATTGCGGTATACCATTTATCGTTTCTTGGCTTGGCGGTATGCCGGTAATCCTTTTGCGGTATACCATTTATCGTTTTTCGGCTCGGCGGTATACCGGTAATTCTATTTGCGGTATACCATTTATCGTTCCTCGGCTCAGCGGTATACCGGTAATTCTATTTGCGGTATACCACTTATCGTTTCTCAGCTCGACGGTATGCTTACACTGCTTGAAAAAGATTCTTTAGGCAACAAAAAAAAGACCAACCATAATGGCTGATCTTTTTGGATGCCTAGCGACGTCCTACTCTCACAGGGACAAAGTCCCAACTACCATCGGCGCTGAAGAGCTTAACT
>NZ_JAJFZK010000035.1 GCF_020731355.1 Bacillus sp. REN16
GCATAGTCATGGGACTTTTTTGTGTCTGAAAACATTATTTCATACACCAGGAAATTATAAAATTCAACCTTGTAGATAGGTCGTAAATGAGTTTATCTACATCCAGCTCCAGCGCCTAGCCCCTCTATGGTCTAGCCAATCCGTCAAGAAGGTCAAAGGGCAACCTTCTAGCCGTCTCGTCTTATGCTTGTCGGGGCTGATCAAGGCGCTTGCGCTTTTGTTCATAAGATCTGTGAAACTTTAAAAATATAAAAACTAAATGGCTAGAATGTTGGATTCTAGCCATTTAGTTTTTTAAGGAGACTCCTGCCTGTGCACAAGAAGTACGTTCATTAATAACAGGTGCTAATTGCTTGAATAGTGGCGCAGTTTCATTCGATTTAATCAAAGAAAGAAGAGTACTAACCATATTACATGCGATAGTGTCAACAGGTACCCCTACACTTGTTAATGGAATTTCTGTTTTTCCCATCTGTGGGATGTTATCGTAACTGATTACTGAAAAATCCTTAGGAATAATATAGTTGGCTTCACGCAACGCACGAATAACCCCTGCACTAATATCATAACTTGCTCCAATTATTGCGGTGGGAAGAGATGATGAATCCAATAATCGCTTTGTAGCTAAATAACCATCATACCAATCGAGCCCTGCTGTATTTATTAAGTTAGAAGTGTTGAAAGGCAATTGAAGTTTATTCATTACCTTTTTCAAACCATAGTATTTTTCCATTTGGCGATCGTCAAATGGAGAAAAATCACCGACGTAGGCTATGTTCCTATGGCCAAGATTATATAAATACTCTACCGCCATGATAATTGCTTCTTGGTAATTTACATCAATGACTGAATGGTTTTTATTTTTTCCAACCCCGTAAGTTACAATTGGTACTTTTGCGGTATCAAGGACACTATTATTATTTTCATCAAATACGATAACCCCATCTACCTGAAACCGCTTAAACATTTCTAGAGACTCAAGAGTAGGATCAACAGATAAAATCATAGAATATGAATTTAATTGGATGGCCTTATTAATACTTGTAATCAATGCAGACGGAGCAATACGTTCTAGGGTTGGCCAAATAACACCAATCACCTTCGATTCCTTTGAAACGAGTCGTTGTGCGGCAAAATTAGGTTCATAACCTAATTCTTTTGCAATTTTTATTATTTTTTCTTTTGTCTCTTCTTTTACTAATGGGCTATCATTTAATGCTTTAGAGACGGTTGAGTAGCTTACCCCAGCCATCTGAGCAATATCCTTAATCGTTATATTCATGAAAACCACCTATGGAATGTATTATCTATCAAAATAAAAACGTTGTTTTTCTTAAAAATATATTTAGTATTCATCTCTTATTTCATATTTTTACAGTTTACTAGGTAAATGTCAACGTTTTCAATAGAAACATTCAAAAAAGCACTTGAAAACTACTTACTTTTAATCTAATATGAAGTAAGAATAACAACGTTTTTAATAACGTAATCAATCCTTAGTGATTCATAATGAAAGCGATTGCTATTAAAGTCCTCATTTTGGAGATAAAATTAATAAACAAGCAGGTGGACAAGATGAAAAAATTTATGGATGAAACATTTTTATTATCAAATGACACTGCAGTAGCCTTATACAATAATTTTGCAAAGGATATGCCGATTATAGACTATCACTGCCATTTGAGTCCTCAAGAAATTTATGAAAACAAAACCTTCAAAAATATTACTGAAGCATGGCTATATGGTGACCATTACAAGTGGAGAGCTATGAGAGCAAACGGAATTGAGGAAGAATACATTACAGGTAATGCATCAGATTATGATAAATTTGTTGCGTGGGCGAAAACAGTGCCAATGACAATCGGAAACCCGTTATTCAACTGGACTCATCTTGAGCTTCAACGCTTCTTTGATGTTCATGAAATTTTAAACGAAAAGTCAGCTCCTGTGATCTGGGAAAAAGTAAACGGCAAGCTTAATGATGAAGGATTTGGAGCGAGAGACTTAATTAAAAAGTCAAATGTAGAAGTGGTTTGTACGACTGACGATCCAACTGATTCATTAGAATACCACAAGCTTATTGCTGAAGATGCAAGCTTCGATGTAAAAGTATTGCCAAGCTTCCGTCCAGACAAAGGGTTGGAAATCAACCAAGACACATTTGTCAGCTGGGTGAAAAAATTAAGTGAAGTTTCCGGTATTGAGATTTCAAGCTATGATGACTTATTAAACGCACTAGAAAACCGCATTGAATTCTTCCATTCACTTGGTGGACGCGTATCTGACCATGCACTTAACAAAATGATGTATGAGCACACAACGAAGGAAGAAGCGGCAGCCGCATTTGAAAAAGGAATCAAAGGCGAAAAGGTTTCTCTTGAAGATGAGATTAAGTATAAATCCTATACATTAGTTTTCTTAGGAAAAGAATACGCAAAACGCGATTGGGCCATGCAATTACATATTCACGCATTGCGTAACAACAACTCAAGAATGGCTGGAAAGCTAGGACCTGACACTGGATATGACAGCATCAATGATGGTGAATTAGCACGTCCATTAAACCAATTACTTGATGCACTTGATGCAGAAGATGCACTACCAAAAACCATTCTGTATTCTTTAAATCCAAACGACAACTACATCCTTGGAACAACAATTGGTAACTTCCAAGGTGGAGGCAAGCCAGGTAAAATGCAATTCGGAACGGCTTGGTGGTTCAACGATCAAAAAGAGGGTATGCTTGAGCAAATGAAAGCATTAGCAAACCTTGGCCTATTCAGCCGTTTCATCGGCATGCTTACTGACTCAAGAAGCTTCTTATCTTATACAAGACATGAATACTTCCGCCGTTTAGTTTGTAACCTAATCGGAGAGTGGGTAGAAAATGGTGAAGTTCCAAACGACATGGATTTACTGGGCGATGTTGTAAAAGGAATCTGCTACCAAAATGCAAAAGACTATTTTGAGTTTTAATAAAAGGCTATAAAGGTAGCTCGCTGACTTGGCGGGCTATTTTTTTCGTGCAATGCTATACTAGCGTTAATGAATTTCTGAACGAAAGGAAGAGGATCATGGATAAAAAGCTTCCGCCAAATCATGAGCATATAGATGACGACATGATCAAGCTTGAGGTAAATCTGGATAATATGTCTGGCGAATGGCTTGGCTATGTCATGGATTTATTGTTTGACGCAGGGGCAAATGACGTCTACTACACCCCAATTTATATGAAGAAAAACCGTCCAGCCGTCCTCCTGCAGCTTCTTTGCTCAAAGAGTAAAATGGAGAAAATGAAGGAAATCCTGTTTGCAGAAACAACAACACTTGGCCTTCGGTATTATCCTCTGACCGTTCACCGACTCCAGCGAATTTTTACCGAAGTTATGACAAAATGGGGCAAAGTCACGATAAAAGAAGGTGTTTTCGAAGGAGAATCCATTCAAAAGTCTCCAGAATATGAGGATTGCCGAAGAATTGCTATGGAACATGGCATTCCACTGAAAAAAGTGTATGAAGAGGTGTGGAAAGAGATTAATAAAAGGTGAATTACTTGATTCTATAGCTGTTATTTTAAATTTATGGCTATTAAGTCGGCCTTTATGGCTGTTATTTTAAATTTATGGTCATTAGCAAGCAATTTATGGTCATTAGCTATTCAGAGCCACAAATCACCAAAAACAAAACCCACTGAAATTTACAGTGGGTTACTTCCTGCTACATATCATCCAATTCCATCTGGATAAACTTTTTCGTCTTCGGGCCGTATATTCCGTCATCTGCGAGAGCCGCATACATCGATTGGAATCTTCGAACAGCATCCTCCGTTAAAGGACCATAGCTGCCATCAATCATTTTAGGATCGAAATTGATATGCTTTAAGGCACGTTGGATCATGCGAACCTCTTCACCCTTGTCACCGCGTCCCCAAACTCCATCAGGAAGCGGAAATTGTTCATGAGTAGAATTGCCCTGCTTAATGACTTCATCAAGCTTCCTCAACGTAACTTGCCCAACTAGTCCATCGACACTCAAGCCATATCGTTTTTGGAACCGCATGACCGCACTCTCAGTTGCAGGACCGAAGCTACCATCCGCACCATAAGGAGACATTGAAAATCCAGCTTTGATTAAATCCTCTTGAATTTCTTTAACAAATGGACCGGTATCACCCCTTCGAATGGGAAGGCGGGTTGAAACCCCTGCAACAACTGGCTTCGGATTGCTCGTCGGAACCCCTTTAAAATCACGATTATACGATTCTTGTACATCATTTATAAATTCTTCCCAAGACACACCATGTGGGCGCAATGCATTTTGTGGGTCAGATCTTCTTGAGGGGTCTAACGTGCTGTGGGCCACAATATGTCTTTTCGGATCAAGATTAAATTTGTCACATAAATAAGCATGGTACCAGACATATCGATTATATGCCTCTTGGAAATTAATTTTACCGCCATGACAAAACTCTACACCAATTGCTGCATCATTTGCATCATCGCCAAACATAGCATTGTCCTTCGTTATATTGTAGCGAACATGCCATGCCTTCTCAGTAAGAGGGATGATTTCCAAAATATATTTATCATCAATAAACGTATGGGCTGATGCACTTGGCTGTGAACGGTCAAAATAGTTTCGATTCCCATAGGCCGTGGAACCAGGATTCCCTGTATCATGACTCACGATAAAACGGACCTTTGAAACCTTTTGACCTGAACGTGAATTTCCAAAACGAATATAATCTCTTGTAATTGGATACTCCATTTCATTCACCTCCATGAATTATGAGTATATGCAATCAATTCAGTTTATGCGGTAAGAGTATGTACCGTGCCATGAATATGCTTGTATCATGGAGGGGACAGGGAAAGTACGCGTTTATTTAAAATGAAAAAACCGAAGGAATTTTTCCTTCGGTTTCACTAACTTATCTTATTTCTTTTTCTTCGCCCTGGCATCTGCAGCATTAGAGCGTGCTTGTGCCTCTAAATCATCCTGGTCTGCAAGTTCACGTGAGAACTCGACATCTAGACCATCTGATTTCATGTTTTTAGGAACCTGTGGTAAGCTCCCTTTGTTCTTATCTCGTGATCTTTGTCCTCTTGATCGTCCCATTATCAACACCATCCCGAAAAATAATGGAGAGGTTTGCAAACAGCAACCTGCTCAATAATAGGATGACCTTGAAAAGAGACATCATAAGTGGAAAATTGTATGTAAAAACGATCTTACCTTTTATATCCGGCAGCTCGATCTGCCTTCTTGAATTCATTTTGATATGTAACCTCTTGCATGCTGCTTAATGTGCTTTTAGACTTGTTGTCACGCTTTTTTTCCTTTGCCATTAAAGTTCCCTCGCTTTCTAAGTAAGATAGTCTTATTTTATCCATCCTAAAAAAATCCAAACAAAAAACCCGTTAAAAAACGGGCTTGCACAGGAAGTGGCAGTTTTTAGTAGACGTTCAACTAGGCCTCTTTCAAATGTTCTTCTGAAAGCATTTGTCCAACACGTAAGGTGTGGAGTGTATATAAGTCCTTTGAAACTTCAAAAAGGTTGTAAATGTCTTCATTCGCATTTATCTGGTCAAGTAATGACTTTCGCGTTTCATTGGCTAAGGTTACATATGGGAGTTTTTGAACTGCCATCATGGAGCGATGGTTAACTTTACGAACGCGCATAAAAATGGTTTCGATTCCAAGCTCATAAAAGAGCTCAGCAAAGAATGCATCCTTAGCGGGCTGGTTGTAGCCTTTGCCGTGAAATGGTTTGCCAAGCCAAGTTCCAAGGAAACCAGCATTTTCTTCGATATCGAATAAATTAATTGTACCGATTGGAGAGCCCCATTCATCTAAAATGGTACGTGATATCAATTCACCTCGCTCTTCTGCCTCAATCGTTTGCTTTGTTAAAAATAAAAACTCTTCGTATGAATACGCCTTTTGACGCACAAAAGGAAAGACATCCGGGTGCACCATTAAGTCATAAAGAGCTTGACTATCTTGAAGTTCACGTTTTTTTAGCATCAGTTTCCCCTCCAAATGAGGACAGACCGGACCTGTGGCAGGTATTCGGATCCACCCTCGAAATTTTTTGTGTTATTAAAAAATTTCGGGGTGGGAATCGAACCCACTAGAACCAGTGAAACTGGTGGCGCACCATTTGCCTTCCCTAAAATTAGCCACTTTGAATTGGCCAAATTTAAGTTTTGTATTTTATTTTTGGTTTGATTTTTTTACTTCACTTTAGGTATCATACTCGAAACTTTTGTAAAAATAAATAGTTTTTTTGTGAATTTTTTGTATCAAATTATTGGTAATTTCGACGTTTTTGAGGAACCATGTTGCAATCTGTCGAATTACCCTTTAAATAGACTAATTAAAGCTTTGTCAACAGTCTCATAGGTAAAAATAAAGCCGTGACTTTCTAGTTTTTCCGGTAGTACTTTTTGTCCCTCCAACACTAAAATACTCATTTCACCGAGTAAAAGCTGTAAAGCAAAACCAGGTACGGGGAGCCAATGAGGGCGATTAAGAACTGATCCAACAGTTTGGCCAAACTCCTTCATTTGTACTGGATTTGGAGCAGTAAAATTAACAGTGCCGCTCACAGTTTCGTGGTGCAAGAGAAAATCGATGCCTTTCAGGACATCCTCAATATGTATCCAAGAAAGCCACTGCTTCCCGGAACCAATCGTACCACCGATAAAAAACGAATAAGGAAGAACCATCCGTGTTAGCGCACCGCCATCATCGCTAAGGACAACACCCAGTCGTAAGAAACATGTCCGGATTCCAAGGTCATGAGCTTTATTTGCTTCCTTCTCCCAAGCAGAAACCGTATTTGCAAGAAAGTCACTACCTATGTGCGAAGATTCCTCCGTGAAAGTATCGCTCTCTGAGGTTCCATAAATGCCGACTGCGCTTGCATTCAATAACACTTTAGGCTTTTTCGGCAATGAAGAGAGGATACGGTGAATTTCCTTTGTGGCAGTCAACCTGCTGTCCAAAATTCGTTTTTTACGGGCTTCCGTCCATCGTACGCTATTCAACGATTCTCCAGCCAGGTTAATCACTGCATCTACGTCGTACAGCTGCTTTTCGGGAGTGCTATTCCCAGTTAGCCATTCAACATATTGGAGATTAGGGTGATGACTTGTTTTGTCGCCACTTCTAGTTAAAATAAACACGTCATGCTGTTGGTCCAAAAGATAATCCGTAAGCTTTTTTCCAACAAAGCCTGTTCCACCTGCAATTGCAATCTTCATGTTTTTCTTCCTTTCCATCCCTTTTCCTAGATAATTCAATAAGTTTTCCATATATCCTCTAAAAAACTTATGCTACTATTAAATGGAGGTGTTATTCAGATGGCGATAATAGCGAAAATTACAACTCAAAAGAAAAACACAGAACGCTTTAATATTTTTCTTGATTACGGAAAAGACAAGGGTGAGGAATATGCATTTAGTGTGGATCAAGATATTCTAATCTCATTTCAGTTGAAAAAAGGAATGGAACTGGACGACCTTGATATTACGGAAATCCAATTTGAAGACGAAGTGAAGAAGGCCTTTAATTTGGCACTGAATTTCCTATCATATAGAATGCGATCGACAAAGGAAGTCATCGATTATCTTAAGAAAAAGGAAGTAGATGATCCGATTATTCCAGATGTGATTCATAAGCTAACCGAGTATAAATATATTAATGATAAAGAATTTTCACGGGCCTATGTGCAAACGCAAATCAATACGACAATAAAGGGTCCTGAGATTATCAAACAAGAACTGTTTGAAAAAGGAATTGAACAAGACATTCTAACAAAAAGTCTTGCCCTTTTTACAAGGGACGAGCAAATTGAAAAAGCGATAAAGCTGATTACAAAAACAATGCCAAAAAATAATAAGGAATCAGAGCGCCAAACGAAACAAAAGCTTGAACAAACGCTTCAAAGGAAGGGATATTCATGGGATGTCATTCAAATCGCCATGGAGGAAGCAGAAACAGAGAAGGATACGGATGAGGAGTGGGAAGCACTCCGGCATCACGGGATGAAGGCCCATCGTAAATATGAAAAACTGGATGGGTGGGAATATGAACAAAAGATGAAGCAAGCCCTATTTCGAAAAGGTTTTGACTTAAGCTTGATTGACAGATTCATCGATGACATAAAGGATGGAGAGAACTGACATGCAGGAAAAACGATATAGCCAAATGACAGAATTTGAATTAAGACAGGAAATCGCCAGCTTAAAGGAACAAGCACGTAAAGCCGAACAGCTTGGGATCGTAAATGAACTTGCTGTACTTGAGCGAAAAGCATCGATGGCAAAGGCATACTTGCTAAATCCAAAGGATTATAAAAAAGGGGAAAAATATGAAATTGATGGCGACCCTGGCAGTTACTTTAAAATCAACTATATCAATGGTGTATTTGCTTGGGGACATCGTGTCGGACAAGAGGACAAGGAAGAAGCTTTACCGATTTCATTACTTATTAAAGAATAAAAAACCAGAGAGGGAAAGTTATATTTAGGTTAGGTAAGTGAAACAGTTGAAAATAAAAGGACCACACATATTAGATATGTCTAAAATGTGTGGTCCAATTTTATTTCATTCTTCAACTAAAGAACCCGTTACTTTAAGTATAAACTTCACAATCTTCTTCGTTAATCAAACAAAAAAGCAATGCCTTGTTAAAATATTCATATTTGTAGTATTAATCAAAATCATTTTCTTCTTCGATTTTTAAAATTCTTCTTGGTTTTGCAAGAATCTCAACTTCGAATATTCTGTTTTCTGATGTTAATATGAAAACTTCAGGATAAATCATACAAAATTGCGAAGATAAATAAAAAGAGAGTAACCTCTTAATTTTGGTTACTCTTAATTATTTTCACAAGCAGTTTCACTTGTTCCTTGAGATCATCAATCTCTTTCACTTGATCCTTGAGATCATTAATCTCTTTCACCTGTTCCTTAAGATCATCAATCTCTTCCCGCATCTTATCCTTCTCTTGATCTGTCTTATAATCATCTACCTGTGATTGAAAATCGGCAGAAACATCTATATCTAGTTGAATGATCGCCCCAATAGTCGCCAAAGCGTCACCCACAGTAGCCAATGCACCGCCAATTATACCTAAGATTACCCCAGTATTGTTAGGTGGCTTATATTCAAAATTAACTAGGGTTGAACTAGTGTCATTAGCGTTAATGTTGGCTGTAGGAGGGAGAGAAGGGGCAATGTAAAGCCTTTTATTCTTATTCATGCACTCACCCCATAACTATAAACAAGGATTTATAGGCTCGTAATGTAAACAGTAAGATGGACCTAAATAATCAATTCTATTCTTATTTCTGTCATTCTATAAACCTAATCGTTAATCCTGCTATAAAGCTATGTTTTCTATTTGTTTTTGTAAAAGTCTTATTTTTTC
This sequence comes from Bacillus sp. REN16, assembly GCF_020731355.1. GTDB lineage: Bacteria > Bacillota > Bacilli > Bacillales > Bacillaceae_L > Ferdinandcohnia. The sequence continues at coordinate 9,441 of NZ_JAJFZK010000035.1, forward strand.
TTGCGTCTGTGTCATTTGTTGTAGGGTTTGTTGCAGTTGCAATTCAAGTGGTTCTTTCTCTTTTTGGTCTTGAATTTGTTGTAGCTTATCATTTTCTAATGCAATTGCTTGCCCTACAATGCTAATTGCATCTCCTATTGTAGTTAGCCATTGTCTAAATAATTGTAAAATATCATCAGAATTAGAGTCTTTCCCGCCATTCTCAATATTACTACTCATAATATCCAATATCCCCTTCCTTATTTTGTAACTGTTCTAGGTTATGCCAAAAGGGCTTGAGTTGCATCAACTAATTTCTAATTTTCAGTGTTTTCTTGAATAATCCTGCATCGTTAGCACAATAAGAAAAGCCGCCAAAAATGGCAGCTGGATCTTCAACTCTTGCTACCCGTTAGCCACCCATGCAGCACAAAATCAGTGCTGCACCACTGAGAATGAAAATGGTTAGGAAGTGTCAATACTGATACTGACCTTAATCCAGTCAACCAATTCATAGACTTATTTATTAACGCTCTCCTCTTTTTTTAAACAATTGAGCAGGTTCTTCTTAAGTATTGTCATTTTTCTAATCTTGGGAAACTTATTTTCATAGTAGTTGAAGAAGTAGCATAGGTAAAGACATAATGAACAAGTTCACTTTCATAAACTTACTAAACAGTTCTTAATAGTAAGGAGGGATTTCTTCCTATGCCTGAAAAGTTAAAGTTACAAAAATTCGTGGATGAACTGCCTATTCCAAACACTTTATCTCCTAAGATGCGAAATAATAATAGTTCATATTACGAAGTGACCATGATGGAGTTTTATCAGAAGCTACACAGAGACCTCGGACCAACCCGTTTATGGGGTTATGAAGGAACATTTCCAGGTCCTACGTTCGAAGTAATGAAGAATGAAACCGTGTATGTTAAATGGATGAATAATCTGCCCAATAAGCACTTACTTCCCGTTGATACAACGATTCACGGTTCCGAAATCACTCTTCCAGAGGGTAGAAGCGTTGTTCATTTACACGGAGGAAGAACGCCTGCTCATAGTGACGGCTACCCCGAAGCATGGTTTACAAGAAATTTTGAACAAACAGGTCCTTTATTTGAACGAGAGGTTTATACGTACCCAAACATTGAACGAGCCACAGCGTTATGGTATCACGACCACACGGTAGGAATTACAAGATTGAACGTTTATGCGGGACTCGCAGGATTCTATCTCATACGAGACGAGAATGAACAAGCCCTTAATCTTCCAAAAGGAAATTATGAAATCCCTCTTTTAATTGTAGACCGTTCATTCAACTCAGATGGATCACTTTTTTATCCAAGCGAACCGTCTCAAACCAACACAAGTCAACATCAAACCAATACAGGTCATTCACAACAAGATAATGCAGCTCTTCCTCCTCCTCATCCTTCTCTTGTCTCACCTTTTGATGCTGATACCATTCTGGTAAACGGGAAGGTTTATCCATTTCTGGAGGTCGAACCAAGAAAATACCGCTTTCGGATTCTAAACGCATCCAATAGCCGAATCCTTACATTAAAATTGGACTCTGGTCAGCCTTTTTATCAAATTGGCACGGATGGCGGTTTTCTTGAGACAATGGTAAAAATAAATGAATTTATACTCATGAGTGCCGAGCGTGTAGATGTGATTATTGATTTTTCTCAATACTACGGTCAAACCATGATTCTCAAAAATGTCACCAAGACAGCATCCCCCGAGACAACAGATGTAATGCAATTCAAAGTCACGGTTCCACTCAGAAGCACAGATACCAGCTCCATTCCGCATTATTTAGGGCGAATTGAACAACTTTCTCCATGGATGGCAACGAGAACAAGAGATTTAACACTAGTTAGGCTAAAGGATCAATATGGCAGATCATTGAATTTACTGGACGGTAAAATGTGGATGGATCGCATATCGGAAAGGATACAGGTAAACACCGTAGAAGTATGGCGAATCATCAATATCATAGATGATGACCCCCACCCCATCCATCTGCATTTGGTTGACTTCCAAATTCTTGGACGGCAGCCTTTTGACGTTTCTCATTTTAAAAATACAGGAAAACTTATCTTTACAGGACCACCCATTCATGCTAGACCGTATGAAAGGGGATTAAAAGATACTGTTCAAACTCCCTTTGGTTTCGTTACCAACATTATAGCCCGTTTCGGACCATTTACAGGGCGATATGTGTGGCATTGTCACATGCTTGAACATGAAGATTACGAAATGATGCGTCCAATGGAGGTTTTTTAAAGTATAGGACTGGTGGATGATTCCGAATTACAGTAATCATTGTTTGATTTCGGTAATCAAAAACGTAGTCGTTTAGGGTATACCATGGATGAGATAAGAAGAAAAAAAGCATGGTTCTGCTACTTTATTAAGAGCGGTATCATTTACCAATGCGGGTACTGCTCTCCATAGAAACTAAAATAAATCGGTGGTCATAAAGGTTAAAATGCTTGGCATTCGTCAAGCTCTTTTTGTGTTTATCTTTCTGATTCAATCTCTTTTTATAAATACCTATAAAAATGAGCTGTGCAAAAACAACCTGATCTTCAACTAACGCACCCTTTAGTTGAAGAAGGATTTACTGTTAGGAAACGGATAGTCAAACATTGCCCTTATACTAATTTCAGTTTTTTTAATTTTGAAAATTTTTTATCATAGTTGGCTCTTTCAGTTAAATGATGAATCCATTTCGTTGCCTTTTCTAATTCTTCATTATCTAAAAAGCTTTGAATAATAATTTTAAAGTTAGAACTATAAGGATACTGTTCGTCTTTGCATAAATTTAGTGCGTTTTCAAAATATTTATTTGCTTTGTTTAAATCATTTAATTTACGATACATTAAACCAATATAAATTAATCCACTTCCCATTTCTAATTTTGAAAGTGGCTCTTCTATTGCTAATTCCATTATTTTTATTGCTTTTTTTCTAAATCCAATAAATTCGTAACGATTCGCTTTACTTACATATTTATCATATTTGTTCATTGTCGCTCACTCCCTAACAATACTACCTCTACCTTAACTTAAGGCAATTTACTACAATTATAACTCAGGTTACTTCTTACAATAAACTGCCCCGTTAGCCATCCATGAAGCGAACAAATCATTACTTCACCACAGAGAATGAAAATATCCTAAGATGTCTATAATGGTTCTTAACACAGTTTATCAATCTATAGATCAATGAATAGTAGCTCTCTTTTTTTACGAATTAGGAGGGTCTTCTTTGATGTTGTCTCTTTTTGTAATTAGAGAAGTTTATTTTCATGGTAGTTTAATAACTTCAACAAAAAGGTGCTTTAATCCTTCTTGGATCAAAGCACCCGTTACTTGAATAAGGAAATAAAATTTATCTACTTACTATTACTGAATAAACAAATAATATTCCCAAAACAATTCCTATAATATATTTGGAGAAATGTTTAAGTTTATCGCTTTCAAAAGTCTTAATTAACAAGTAAAAAAAACCGATTACCCAAATCCCATTTTGAAAAAAGGTAGAAATAATATTTTTTAACATATTGAAAAAGAAAAATAAGTTCATAAATATCCCTCCCATAATCTAACAAAATTTTACCACAAATATCCAAAAATTTGTTAAACTATTCTGCCCCTTTAGTATAATAACTTCAACAAAAAAGTGCGCCAATCCTTCTTGGATCAACGCACCCTATAGTTTAAGTGTAATTCTTCACAATATTAACTTATTATATGTATAATTTCAATTATTCTGTTTACCTCTAAATAATGATTTTAAATTTCGCCATATTATTAACGGTATTTTTTTGAAACTACACATTCAGTAATTGGCATAGTTATCCAAGCTAATCCAATTACAATAACAAGCGGGATATTCTTTATATCATTCATTGTATTTACTCTTTCCGAAACAACTAAGACGATTATCATCAATAAAAGTAATAGATAATAACTAATTTTTGAACTTAAAAGAGTGATATGTTTCTCCAATTCATCTTTTTCTCCTTCTTGTTTTCCATCCATTTCACCCCAAGTAACAGATTGGAAGAAAAAACCAACCCCTAAAAATACAAAGAAGAGTGTGGAAGCGTTAATTATTTCTTTTGAGATCCATTCATATATCCCATAGCCACCAATTGCAGTAATAAGCACTAAAGAACAGATTAAACTAACTTTTTTTACAGTTGTCACTTTTTCTCATTTCCTTTCATATTTAAAAATAAATAATTCTTCGATAGGAAGACCTAAAACATCAGATAAATTAAATGCCAACTCTAAACTTGGGTCATACTTATTATTTTCAATGGCATTAATTGTTTGCCTTGTTACTTTACACAAATTTCCTAATTTGCCTTGTGAAAAACCGTTCTTTTCTCTGTATTCCTTGATTCTATTTTCCATCACTAAGCCACCTTTAGATTTTGTAAGGTGTAAAACATTCTTTACACCATAATTATAAAATAAGATAAATGAGGTGTCAAATACATTTTACACTTCATTTATCTTATAAGTTCTTGCTATTTTTCTTTATTGTACTAAACTACATCGTTAGCACAAAAAGCGACTGCTCTATTGAACAATCGCACCCGTTAGTTTAATAAGAACAGAGACGCTTATTAAACAATGGCGCCCGTTAACGGAATATGTTTATAAATACCGTCTTATCCTGTTACCGTTAATAAAACTGCTATTGTATTGAATACTCCATGAACTATCATTCCTGGAATGGCAGAACCTGTCTTTTCATACACCCAAGCGAACACAACACCGTTGATGAAATTCACGGGCATTGCGTTTAAAGTTGGAAAGTGCGCTATCGTAAATATTAGCGAGCTAATCACGATTCCCCAATTCATTCCAAGTCTAACTCTTAACCAACGGTAGATAAACCCTCGATAAAATATCTCTTCATAAACTGGAGATACTACGCCAGCGGAAATAATACCAATGAGTATAGTAAACAGATTAATATTTTGCTGTAAGCTCTCCGTCTTGCTGTTATCTACACTATTACCTAATAAACTTGTTAGTAATACTACAGCTACGCTTAAAATAATGGTTATCAATAACCATATCGGGATTTTTAACCAGTACTTTGTAGAAAAACTTCTTACTCCTACCTCTTTCCATGAAAGATTTTTAGGACGTAGTGCGATAAAATATAATCCTGTCATGAGTACAATCGCAATTGTTAATCCAGTCAATGTTCCTGAGTATAGTGTATTGCTAAACAAAGATAGATAAAGTGATTGGACGCCATATTTAACAACCACAATCACAAATATAAATTCGAGTAATAGCAGTAGCGTAAATTCCTTCCCAGTCCATGTGTCCTTCTGTTTCCATGCCGAAACATTCATAACCTAAATTCCCTTCGATAATTAGTTTTTTATTAAACAATATTGCCCGATTGTTGAACACAAGTTAAACAACACTGAATACGTTTGAAACGAATAAAAGTTCCAACTTTAAATAAATTTTCCATATATAATTATCAAAAGTCCATTTTTTCTTATTGAACTAAACTGCTTCGTTAGTTGAATAACTTCAACAAAAAGGTGCATTAATCCTTCTTGGATCAACGCACCCGTTACCTTAAGTGAATCTTTTCACAAATTGTTGAAGTATCATAAAAAAAGAAATCCATTTGACATTAAACTTTATTAATATTATGAACCTTTTTTGCTAAAATCATTGCTATGTACTGAGGAATTAAATTCAATAGACTTACTACTACTATTAGTTGAGAAGAAGAAAAGGGTTTAAAGTAACCGCCATCCCACATTTCTGTATCCAACATACCTCCATTAAAATAAAATGAAATTATCATAGAAAGAATATTTCCGATTATAAATGGGATGAAATTGCAAAAATATCTCGTTAGGAATGCAAGAATGGAAGTTGATACAATCATTATCAGATACCCTATCAAAGAACGGTTAGTAAAGTCTTGTTTCATTGAAAAGTATACAAATGGAAAACAGTATAAAATAACAAAAAAGATACCAATGTATATTTTTTTCATATTAGCCCTCCCTCAATAAAGTAAGTAATATCTCCCGAATACTCCTTTTTTCTCACATTTTCATAGACACCT
>NZ_JAJFZK010000036.1 GCF_020731355.1 Bacillus sp. REN16
TTATACTCGTCAAATTCTGGACAGGCAATACCGTCAACTTTCAGTCATTATGGGATAGCAATAACAGTACTTCATTAAGTCTCACTACTTCAAGTTCCTTTATGTTCTCATTCAACTTCAATGCTAAACTTTCAATTCCAAAGAATTCTGTAAAAGTATTACTCCCAATGATCAGATTTATCCCTTTAAACTGCGCATATTGAATCGTATATAGATTACATTCACCTGTAATGTATACATCACATTTATTTTCAACCGCTTCCTCAAGGCAAGCGGTTGGCCCTCCATTTCCACAGACTAAGCCCACTCGTTTTACCATTTTGCCATTAAACCGCCAAGACCTAACCGGTTCCTCCAGTAGATTCTCCATATTTTTTACTAATTCATGAAATTCAATTTCGTGTTCATATTCTGCAACTCTACCAAAATATAACCTTGATTCCAAGCTTATTTCAACTCTAGCAAAAAGACTGTCTCAACCTGCGCTTTATGCAGAAACATAAAAAAAGAAACCTCCCCCAGTGTGGTCCGTTTGCACGCTGAGGTCAGTTCCTTTAATTATCTGCCTTCCTATTTTAAAATACTGTGCTCTTTAATTATCTTAACAATATCATTAAACTCATATTGATGTGTTACAGCATCAACTACAAAGTCCTCAGCTTCTTTTGGATCCATAGCAAATCGATAACCATTATAAGATAAAAATTGAACTAAACAAACAAATGCAGTTCGTTTATTTGCATTGAGAAAGCAATGATTTTTCGCAATTGATTCAAAAAGTGCTGCACCCTTTTCAAAAATAGCAACATACGCATCTTCACCGAACACTGTTTGTTTTGGTCGTTCAATGCTTGAATTTAGCAGATTCATATCTTTTAAACCTTTAGGCTCATTTGGTGAATAACGATCGATTAGTAGGTAGTTAACGGCAATTACTTCTTGCTCTGTTAGATATCTCAACGGTCTACTAACCCTTTTATTGTTTTATCGTACGTAGACATTGTTTCCTGTATTGTATCGAAAAAGTCTTCTGAAATCCCTTCTGGTAATGGAACTTTTCTGCTTTTTGAAATTTGAATCACACCATCTACAAATTCTAATTGAATGTCATCTCCATGATGTAAACCGGCTTTCTTTAGTAATTCATTTGGAATAGTTACACCATACGAATTCCCGATTTTCGTTATTTTCCGTTCAGGTAAACTCATTATACTCACCTCTGTTATAATCATTATAACAATTATAACAAAGGTGGTTAATGAAGTGAAGTCTTGCAAAAAAGATCCGGATCCCCAATGTGGTAACGCCTTGCAGTACTGCATTTTTCCGATCTCAGACGTCGAACTACATCTGTTTTAACAAATATTCACATACTTTACTCGAGCTTAGTCGGGCTGCCACATAAGGGGGCTGTACCCCTTTTACGCCTTCGAACAGAAGACCCAGCCACAATACTTGATCGTCAATTATCACAAATGGATATGAAAAGTCTTTGTCTAGCCAAACATCACACTTGGCACAATCTTGATTGGAAATAACCGTTAATTTTATTCGTTTTTCTCTGTTTACCAATTGCTGATTCCATTCCTCTGAAAGCTTGATTCCCTCCGGCAGGCAGATGGTAATCGATGACTTTGCCGATCTCAAATCTTGAAAAATAACATCTACCTTGCGCGCATGAATCCATCTTAACTTTGGGTGTTGGTTTCGAACCCATGAACCAATCTCATTCATTGTGACCGTTTGATTGTTCCGGGCCTGATGGTCGACAAGTTGTCTTAACGTTTTCCCTTTAAAAATATGCCTTTCGATAAAGTTTCTGTCACTGACCTGAATGAATTTTCCTTTCGTTCGAGTAATGGCAACATTAATCAAGCGCGTACTGTCCTTGCCAGTGACTAGCATACCTGGCCGATCTTGCGGTGCACTGTCAACCGTATCAAATATCATCACATCACGTTCACTCCCCTGGAATCGGTGTACAGTGGCTGCGATTATATCTGCTCCGCTACGCTCCTTCACATAGATCTCTTCAAGAAGCAGTTCCATAAGATTAGCTTGGGCACGGTATGGTGTCACATACCCGATTGATGTAGCGCCGCTTATATATGCTTCATGAATACATTGAAAAGACAGCAGTAGTTGCCATAGATTGAATCTAGAATTCGTTGTTCTATCGCTCACACCATTCATTCCAGTAAAGCTTGTATCCAAAAGCACAGAAGCTTGCCCTTTAAAAGGGGGAAGGCAAGTGATATGATTTCTGCTTTTATAAACACTTTCGTGATCTTCAACTAGGGAATGATAGATATACCGATTGGTAAACGCTGAAATATCGGGGTGCATCCTGCGCTGTTCTTTCAATAAAAATAGCTGAGGGTGAAGCTTCCCATTATGTAACCATTCCACTACACCAGCCTTATGGAAGACATCCTCTTTCAGCCATTCGGCCACGAGTGGATCCCGGCTAGCTGCAATCGAAGGCAATTGCATGAAATCACCACAAATAATAACTCGCTTTCCCAAGGATGCAGCAAAAGCGGCTTGGGGTACATAGGCCATACTGGCTTCATCAAGGATGACGATATCGTAATTCGATTCATAAATCGCACTGTCACTCGCTGCCTTTGCAAGTGTCGCACCAACAACGAAGGCATCTTTAACTAATTGAATCTCTTTCCTTCTGATTTTCTCAAGTATCTTAGAAAACTTCGTTTCTAGTTCTAGAAGATGATCCGAATCTCGTTTACTGAATGAAGTGGCCAGATCTTGCTTTAAGTGGTACCTTTCTTCAACCAGCCGCTCTCTATCCTTTGCAAGGAGTGGGTCCTGCTTTTCAATAAGCTGATTTGTGGTAATTTCATGATGGGAAGACAGCGATTCCCCTATATTTCCACCGTAGCGAAGCACATCCCCTTCTTTGAATCTTTCTTTCCTTTTTATAAAATCTGTCATTTCCCTCATCAATACATCGACTGCTTGATTACTATGTGATAAAATCAATACTTTTTTCTTCTGAAAATATTTGTTAGCTGCGGTTCTGGCTAAGGTGTACGTCTTTCCGGTACCTGGTGGCCCCCAAACAAATGTAGCAGGGTTGTATTTTGATCTCAAAATCAATTCATGAACACTACTCTTAATCTTCTCCTTTGGATGTTTCGTTTCCATGGAAGGATTCATTAATCTCTTTACCCGTAACCGCTTTTGTTTGCTTTTTTTGATTTCATCCAAACGTTCTATTAACTGTTCAAGCAATTCCCATGGGTCATGAAGAAGATAGGCATCCGGGATGAGGTCTCCAAAGCTATGTTCCAATGCAAGAATAATTCCCTTTCCTTCAGAGGAAAGCACCTTCCCGCTGCTTTTCATCGCACCCCATTCTATTTTTATAGAGGAGTTAACCGGTATCCTTAGAGGGAATGCAGTATCAAAATAATAGTTAAAGGGACTGTCGTTGGATAACAGTCTTCCGTTCGTTACTGAATAGCGGCTTCCGCCAAACTTTTTTAAATGATTAATCTCTAGCTGCAGGGCATGCTGCCATTCTTTGAAATACATTTTCGTTGTTGTCATGTGCATCCCCTTCAGTTGTATTTGTGTATTTGGGGCCTGACCCCAAGTGATTTAACACTATGGCTTAGTACTCCATTTGTCGATATCAGCACATAATTTGTAGATATTTCCCGGGAATTTTGTTGAAAGTTTGAAAAAAATGATTTTTTTTGGGGGCAAGGGATAAATTTTCATGATATCTTGTATCGCATTTTCTGTATCAGGGTTCTTTCTAATCTCTCTTTTTGTATGCAACTTGTGCGTATCGCGTAACGCTATGCGAGTACGAAGTTAGAATTAACAAAGATACACGGATCGCTTACATTTCATAACTCATATCGCCTAGCGATACGGACCACAAAATAACGGCCAGCTCCTTTCAATCGCTAGGCATATCGCCCATCGATACAAAAAAAGAGCCGTTTAACCCTTTATTTTGTGCATAAAACGTCCAATCAGTCATCTTATTTTCGGAATATCGAGAAGATTCCTCCCCATTTTTCTTTGGGTTTTTGTATCGCTTCTTCTAATCGTTTATTGAAATCATTTTGTGAATTCCATTCCTTTTTCTGTTCATCCCGCATATTTTGTATTTCCTTTTGTAAAAGTTCAGATTTTTGTTTTTCTTGTTGAAGCAATGTTTCATAATGGGTCTTTTGTTGTTCAGTTAATTTTTCAATTTTAGCATTCGTTTTTTGCGATGAATTTCCAATAGCAGAACTAATAATATGATGCTCTTGCTGAAGTCGCGAAACCTTTGTATTAAGCTCCATCATATCGTTTGTCAGCTGGACATTCATTTCACGTGTAGCTGCGAGTTCATTAGCCAAAAACATAAAGATTTCTTTTAATTGATTTGGATCTTCAGGCAAATTTTCATATGTATTGGTTATCGCAATTTTTGTTTCATTGGATTCTTCTAATCTATCTTTTTGTAGTTCCACAAGGTCTTTAGCTGTATCGTCTAGAGACTTATCCGTATCGCGTAACGCTATAAGCACTTCGATGTCAGAGTGAACAAAAATTCGCCGATCACCATCTTTTAAAAACTCATACCCATTATGTTCTAAGATTTGGCCATACTTTCGGACAGTGGGTGTTGCAATCCCCACTTTTTCTGCCACTTCCTTAGTTGAGAAAGCTTGTTCATTAGGTTGTATATCGCGTCTCATATCGCACCTCCTTATTATTAATATAAGGTTTTTAGATTTAATTGCAAATGTAATATCGCCTGGCGAGTTGACTAAAGTCTTGAAGAGTTTTATGTGTTATTTCTTCCTCCAGTGACTTTATACCAGGAGATAAAATAAATTGGGTAAAATTATTTGCATGTTCGTTTTTGAATATCCGTAACGCTTCATCTGCAATACCCATGCACATTTGGCTAAAATTAAGGGTGATAAAACAAGATTGAAATCGCCCTGAACCGCTTTCTTTTGGAAAAAGGTGCCTGACCACCGATACAGTAAAACTTTACCGTACTGGGGGTCAGGCACCGTGATCAAAATTATCTTACATATATACACTTGAATATCATTAAAGGTTAAAAATTTTATTCATACTTGTCTGTCATATAATCACTTAATACCTAAAACAATGAAAGCCCTACCTCTCTTTCATCCTTACGGCTCCTTGTCCGTGCCAGTGTGAATCAGGATCACAAAAATCAAGTGACTATTTTTATCGAGTTATTTGATGAAATTCCAAACGATCGAAAAAAAACTGTAAGTAATAAAAATGAATTAGAATGTAGAAAAAACATAAGAGGTTAATGCTCCAAGGTGAGCTGAAGAAGTTGAATGTCTTTGAATAGATTTAATTATAATATAAAAGAATTCCCCAAAAATTTAGGATATTTTCGGGAGATGTCACACATTATCAAATTAAGCTTAACAGAAACTTTTCTTTTGATTTTCAGTAATCCCTTTAATTAATCCCAGTTCAGTAATCAAAAATTCATGTGCGTTATCTAACATTTTCTTTTCGCTTGTATTAAGTACTTTTTCTTTCTTCATACGCATTAAATCACGTACAACTTCAGCACATTCTACTATTTTGCCCGTTTTTATTTTGTCCGTGTTCATTTTATACCTTTGTTTCCAGGGCAGTAGTCTATCGGTTTCACCATGCTGAAAAATGTGTATGATGTTCTTCAATGCAAGTACGTCAGTAACAGGGCGTATCCTTGAATTCAATACTTTACTCGTAGGAATCATGACTTGCATATTACCAATTAACATTTTTATGACATAATACTGTTGTTTCTCCCCTGAGATTTCCTTTTCTTCTATGGCTTTAATAATACCTGCTCCGTGCATTGGATAAATAATGTTATCGCCAATTTGAAACAAATAATCCACCTCCGTATTTAGTAACCTCCTTAACCTTAGCATACATATATATATTTATCAAATTTTTAATAATATCATATATTTATTTGACATGTCAACTACTTTTTTTCTTAAGAAGTCAAAAATGGAAAAATCAAGAGGAACTGTTTCATTTTACTAATAATAGGAGGCTAATTATTCCATCGATTCTGAACCTCCACTACCCTTTATGTATTCAAATAAATATAGACCTCTATCTTCAATTACGTAAAGATAGAGGTTTTTCTATATGGTTTTAATGATTATAAAAGAGCTTTATATTATCCAATGGTAACTAACTGTATCTATCAGAATACAGGCTGTGCCAAAAGATTGACGAATGTCTCGGCCGAAATGACTGGCGCAAAATAATTATTGATCCGTTGTAGTGCGGCTGCTTCCTCTTCAGGATAACGGCAGCCAGTTGCATCCCCAATTACAATCGGTAGGTAACCATTGTCACGTGCCAATCGAACATTTCCTTCTACACACCAATCAAGATGAATTCCTGTAAACACAATGACTTCAACATTTTTGCGAGCTAATTCTAAAGGAAGTGGTGTGCCAAAAAATGCAGATTGTAATGCAATTTCATTGAATTGTAGATCCCCTGGTCTTACAAGTTCCTGTAACTCAGCAACCAGTTCATTATCTTCTTCTTTTTTTTCTTTTGAAAAGTTGAGATTTTCAATCCAAGTTTCGTATTGAACCCTATCAAATATTGTTTGTGGGTAGTCTTCGCGAAACACGCTATATCCAACCCAACTAAAAGAAACAAAATTACTTGCTCTTCTTGCCGCTTGCACAACCTTAATTGTCGCTGGTAAACTCCCTCTTTCCCGATGATTCTCTTGGCCTTGGGCACCCCATGATTCATATAGGGATTTATTCTGGCTTACAGAAACAAATGCAGCCTTTCTTTTTAATATCTCAGCAAAATCTAGCTTTTTCCATTGAGGCGCAAGCTCTGGAATGGAATGAATTCCACCAATTTTTTCTTGTTCCAACTTATTTTTTGACATTAAAATCTCCTCCATGTTCTTTTTTATAAAAAAAAGACATCAGTCCATTCAGTATGAATAGATTGATGCCTTTAGTTGACTAATGGGCATACTTATTTGGTTTTGAATACATCATTTCATAAGGATGATCTTGCCACGCTAACATCAGATTATAACCTAGCAAAACCAAAAGAAGTCATAAATAAAACCTCTTCTCATTATAAGAAGAGGTTAAATATCCGAACACATTTATCTCTTCTTATCTTTTCAAGCATTTAGCTTGATGGAATTGGCACAGTGCTATTAAGCCTGTTGCCGAGGCGTCATCGGGCCAGTCCCTAGACCTCTCTGGATAAGAAATTATTATTTGATTAAACTGAATATACAACACCTACGTTTGGAAGTCAATGCCAATTTTGGAATTTTGAAAATGCTTTTAGTAATACAGATTTAAAGTACTCGTCACGATGACGACCCAAATATTCTTATTTCACAGATTGTATCACGGGAAGATAGACAAGGTTTAATTATTCTTTTGGGCTATCTCCCAAAACTAACTCACTACTTTCTAAAACCATAAATTGTTTATCTACATAACCTTTATTTCCCCACCGCTCTGTATCAATACATACAATCCCTGATTCCTTCCATAACGTCCTAAGCCATTTTCGCAAATAATTCTAATAATTCCTTGGCACTATGTACTTCTTTATCTGGCTTAAAGGTAGCGTAAGTCGGCAGATCTTTCTTACGATGATTCATCCAGATTGCTTGCCACCCTGCTTGTTTTGCTCCGATTATATCTTTTTCAAAATTATCCCCGATATACACGGTTTTGGTTTGATCAAGGGCCAGTTTCTGTTTAATAAAATCAAATACTTCTCTTTTCGGTTTTGCATGACCAATCGCACCAGAAATAAACGTCATCTCTGTCGGAATCCACCGGCTAAGGCCCAGCTGTTTAATCTTCATTAGTTGATGTTTTTCTTCACCATTTGTAAGAATCCCAAGCTGTTTCCCTTCATTGTAAAGATCATTTAGCAGTTCTTCGACTTCTGGAAACAAGGTAATGTTTTTTTGTTCGGTCACATACGTTTCATGAAAAATAGTCGCTTTTTCCGTATCGATAGGGATGTTAAAATCCTTACAGGCAGCCATGATTCGTCCGGTTTGCCATTCAAATTGGGATATTTCTCCTGCTTCACTCTGATCAAATAAAATCTCGCTATACCTACGACTAGCTTTATATAATTGATCGATTTGTTCGTCTGAAAATGGCGCCTCAAAAAGCTTCCTCACCGTTTTATGAAAAGATTGTGCTTGATCATATAATGTATCATCGACATCAAAAATTATCGTTTCCATCCTAATCGCCCTCCGTATATTATGATGATATCATTATTGATTAACTTGAGAAAACTGAGAGACAAACAAATGAGCAACAGCACCTACCCCAACGAGTAGGATAGGTGCTGTTACAATTATCTATTCTTTAAAGTAATGCATCTGCTTCTATAATTTCTATACTTAAATTATCAAATGAAGCTAAATCAATTTCATATGGTTTAGTTTCTTGATTTTCTTCATCCTTAATAATTCGTACTTCTGGCCTTCCAATCGCGTTATAATTATACTTTGAAACAATCCCTTCCCTACCATCACTTAACTTTACAGTAATTCCTTCAGGGTAGATCGCAATTCCACTTTTGAACAATTCAACCTGTTTATTTTCAAATTGTATTCCGCTCCCACTATATAGCAGCTCCATTGCTTTATGAGGAAGGAAAGGATCCCGATATGAACGATGACTTGTAACTGCATCAAACACATCCGCAACGCTAATTATTTTTGAGTAATGATGAATCTCATCTCCTTTTAAGCCTCGTGGATATCCTTTCCCATCAACCCTTTCATGGTGTTGTAGTGCACAATGGGACACGAGTAAAGGAATTTCATGAATTTTTCTGAGTATATCAAACCCTACGGAGGAATGTAATTTTACTTGCTCATATTCTTCATTCGTTAATTTTCCAGGTTTATTAAGGATTTCGAGTGGTATTGATAATTTACCTACATCATGTAATATTGCACCTAGTCCAATCTCTTCCACCTGCTTTAGAGGCAAACCGTTAGCTAGAGCTAATTGACAAGAATATATGGCAACGTTTAAACTGTGGGAATATAAATAGTTATCATAAACCTTTGTAGATGCTAAGAGATTTAATGCTGTTTTATTATCGGTTAGCGAATGTAGAATATCTCGAAAGATTTTTTGAAAACTTTTTATAGCTTTTGCTGAATTAATCATACCTTGGAGTGTTGGTTTGCTGGTATTCAAATCAGCAATTGTATGAAGCTCTTCTGAGATCCTGTTAACTGCCTCAACTCGTAGCTCCTCAGGGAATGTTTCTATAATATCAATTCCTTCTGATAATTCGTCCACAATATACATCGTATAAACATTATAGTTTTCTAGCTTCTTTATATAGATTTCTGTAAGTTTTGTTCCTTTTGCTAATAAAACGGATCCTTTGTCATTGTATATAGGTTTACCCAATACTAGGCCGGGTTTACATCTATTAATATTTATTAAACGCATCGTATTTCTTTCAGCCTCTCTACCTACCTGTCTATCTTCTAAAAACTAATATTTCACACCAACTACTTATATTACTAATGAATACATTATTATTTTCTAACCATAATTAAATGTAATACTAAACTCCTATCATGTAAATGATATATCTCTCTATTTAATGTAAAAATTGTGAAGGTTTCACTGTATTCCTTTGGATTAAGTCTTCCTTGCTTATAAAAAATGGGGGTGAATTCAAATTTACTTTGTTTGCTAGTAGGATATTTTTAGATCTGTGTGCAAAAAAATAAAAGCCTGTGAAATTTACATTACAATTTCACAGGCTTTTCATATCTTAGGTTGTTTATCCCAACCTCAACTTAATAAAGAAAACTTTCATTTATTCAAAGACAGCTACTAAGCGTCCTTTTACTTCATGATTTTTCAGTTTTTCAATCCCTTTGTCGACTTCTTCAAACGGGATTGTGATAAGAGCTGGATTCATTTTTCCAGTAGCGAAGCAATCATATACACCTTTTAAGTCTTCTACTGATCCACCATTGCTTCCTAAAAGCTTAATTTCCTTTGTAATCATTAAGTAAGTATTGATATTAGATTCTAATTTACCCATACCAACAATGACAACTGTTCCTTTTGGTCTTACAGCTTCCAGTGCATCAGAAGTTGTTTGTCCAAAACCAGCAAAGTCTACAATAACGTCACATTCTGCTTCTTTCATATCAAGAACGCTATCGTAAACTTTATTAGCTCCTTTGTATATTACTTGATTAATAAACCGAATGGCCATGATATTTAAAATTTGGAATTAGTGTTTTAAGAATAAAATTAATTAATATTACTTGCATCCCTTTTGTGAAAAGGTTTATTTATAATACATTGAAATTAAACATATGAAAGAATAACCACTCTATATAATTTTGGCTATTCTTTCCCAGTCATATGCATATTAAAAGTAGAATAATTAACTAGAAGAGCAGGGCCTGATCCCCAGTGCGCTAACGCTTTAGTACAATGGGGGTCAGGCCCTTTTATTCGGTCGTTTTAGCCATTTAAAGTATCCACTTTTGGAAACTCCCAGAACGCTGCACATCTTCTCCACTCGGAATTGGGAGCGGTTTTCATGAATAAATTCATATTTTACCGAGGGCTTTTCGCGAAGTAGTGCATCGCCTTTTTTAAGATTTCATTTTCCTCCTTTAGATCGCGTATTTCCTTCTGAAGGGCCTTTAATTCAGCATCTTCTGATGAAAAAAATTTTACAGCCTTAATTTCTGGTTGCTGACCATACCTTTTCACCCTGCCATGTACAGTATTCTCATTGACACCAATTTCTCTAGCTACCTGAGCTACAGCTTTATTGTTCTCACTGATATACTTTACTGTTTCAATTTTAAAAGCTTCATCGTATCGTTTACCTCTTGCCATACAGACACACCTCGTTATAGTTGATATATATATTATAACAATCTGTGTCTACTTTTTAGTCTAGCATCAAAACTTTTGTTGGAAGATTATATCCCTTTCGTACTTATAGAAATAGCCCAAACCTTCAAAAAGAAAGCAGGGCTAAATTCTATTTTATTATCAAAATAACACTATAAAGATTTGATATATTGATCCCTTATAAGTTCTGTAATACCAATTTTGTTTACATATTCTACCGGACAAAGGAAGGTGACAGTTACTACACCCGGGTGTCTGCCAATTTCAATTGAACCTGTAATGGTTGCACGGTTCATTACTTCTGGAACAGAGATGCCAAAAACCTCTGCCGCCCTATTTAAACCGTTTTCCGTTGCTTCATTTAAATTAGCACCCGTACCAATAAAGGAAATAGGCAGGGACTCCTCTAACTTTTTAACTCCCCATTGTTCAACCACTCCTAGTGCAATTTCCTTCTCTTTTTTTGTAATAGGCTTTGCAAGATAAGGGAGGTCTTCCTCTACAGGCAAAAGAATTGGTCCATCAATTTTTAGTCCTTTAATGATCTTAACCTGGAGATTCACAATACCTGCTACATCGGCTGTATGTCCTGCTATTTCACCATCACCTTGCATTGCGTGCATGTCCCCAAGATATACACCACCGCCTGGCACTTTAACAGGACAAATCAAAACAGCACCTTCCCGGACCCGGTTAATATCCATATGGCCGTCAGTTCGCTCCTCTAATTGTTCCTTTGTTACCTTGTAATCATGCGGTGCGTCCAATAGGGCTTGTCCGAAGTCCCCCGCATTGTGAGAATCTGGGAACGGTCTGGAAGGAGTTGTTCCAAGTTGTCCTAAAAATGGGCGTAACCTTGCAACCGTTCCAACTAGATCATGCGGTGCAATTGTTACTATTGGATTCTGTATCGATTGATCAGGCATTGCCATGTAGGAACGTCCTTCTCTTGCAATTTCCTCAGCTGCCTCTTTGTGTAGAGTAACACCTACATTGTGATTGGAATCAAATGCAATGGTATAACCATTGGTAAATAAAAATGGGACTATATCTATTCCACATTCTGCACAGCGAATCGCTTCTTGGCCAATTCCTTCAATAATAGTATCAGGGTTGACAGTACCGCACTGAGGACATTTTCCTGCAACAAATGGATCCCCTAAAAACCTTCCCTCAACAGGCGCGTCATTCCCTGAAGCAGTAGCAGCTGAAGTAACCCGAATTGACTTGATTTTAATAGCAATAGCATCTCCTACTTCTGCTCCTTCTACAAAAACAGGCTTGGTTACCTCGTGACCACCGCGAATAGCAGGTGTTATCATCGGTCCCCAGCACCCGGGAGCAGTATTTGCTACAATGTACCCACCATCCTTTACAGGTCCAAGCATTTTATTATTAGGATCTAAAATCCCATTAGTAAACTCATTGACAAATACTGTTTGCTTTGCTTCCATATCCATTCCCCCTAAAATTCCTTCTCTATTATTATCTATATTTCATTAATATTATACTCAAAGTTGTTAGCGTTTACAAATATCATGACCTATCTGGTCTAGTTGACTGAATATTCAGGGTGTTATTATCTAATCACTTTGTGTGTAATCGTTTGCGAAATCTGAATACAATGGTAAAGACTTTCCCCACACTTCCCAACCACTTTCGATTGGCATAACAACTGTCACAGTGACAACCCGAAAATTCTTGTTCCACAGATTGTTCCACGGACATAAGATTTTTATCATACACTCAACGTGCTCCTTATGAGGAAATATAAAATAAGGAACCGACCTTAGTGTGTGTGTTTTCACAGACTGCGGTTGGTCCCTTTAATAGTCTAAATACTATTTTCAAATGTAAATTGCTGAGTTTGATCTGCATCCTTTTTGTACGATATTGGGGTTAGGCCCCTTCTTTCCCTTTTTTATGCCCCATTTTACCTAACTGGCACATATCCTGTTCTATCGACAATTTCTTGGCCTTGTTCGGATTGCATCCATTCGAGGAAGCCCTGGATATTTGGGTTGTTGCTTCCGGCTGTGATGGCGTAGAAGGAGTCGACGATTGGGTATGTTTCGTTTTGAATATTTTCTTTTGTTGGTAGAATCCCTTCAACCGCAATGTATTTGATTTTTCCACTGTCCACCATGTTTTGCGAAAAGTGACGGAAGGAATAGCCAATCGCATTTGTCCGGTTTTGGTAATTTGTTGTTTCTTTAATAATTCCGCCCATCGTAGATACAATATCATCCGTAGGTGGATCCATTAGAGGAATTCCGTTCATAACACTAAGTAGCGCAGATTGACTGCCACTTCCTTCAGGTCGCTGGAAAGCGCGGATCTTCTCATCCTTTCCTCCAACTTCTTTCCAATTTGTTATTTTTCCAGAATAAATACCTTGAATCTGCTCAATGGTGAGTGTATCAACTCGATTATCTGCATGTACAAAGAACACAAACGCCTCACGTCCAATCGGAGTTAGCGTCAGTTCAACGCCTTGTTGCTCCGCGGCGTTCATTTGATTTTCCGAGGGCTTTGCAATAAAGATTAAGTCGACTGCTCCCTTCACCAAATAGTCAAAGGCATTACCTGTTTGACTCGATACAACCTCGCTATCCCATAACGGATATTCTTTTTCCGGATACACCGCCTGAACAAATGCCGAATACACGGGATACAAGGCAGTTGCCCCATCTAGCTTCGGAAGATTTTCTTTTATGTAAAATGTAGGGGGCTCCTCTAATGAAACAGCCTTTGTATTTTCCACAAACGGTCGATACTCTTCTAAATCAACATCTTGGGTGCTGATGACTTCGAGAGATTTTTCATAAGCTTGATAGCCTTCGAAAGCAATGATAGAAACTGCACATAAACTAATAAAAACAATCGCGGATATTTTCAGGATCTTCAGTTTCAATTTTCCATAGATTGCTAGAATAATCGTGATGATGATGCCAATGGTGAGGACTGGTATAAAAGTTGTGTAGAACTCTGCATCTCTTGATAGTAACGCGATAATGGTTGCGATGAATCCCAAAAAACCAAAACGATAACAGTCAAGATCGAACCGAAAAATTTCATGCTATCCCCCCTATTTGTTTTTTATAACTCCTAAAGTGAACATAACTCATCGAAGCGTTCCAATACTTCATTTTTATCAAACGAGCTGAACCAACAAAAATTCATTTCGTCGATGATGCGATAATGGTTACTGACCCCTAGTATCACTTCATTTCCTTAGTGTAATTTTACACTATTAGTGTATATTGTCAACCTACACTTTCCTGTTTTGATAAATTAACATGCGCCATATATAGGGCAATATTTGGGGATTTGTACACCTTCAGAGGTTTCGAGCTAGTAAAGGTTCCTGACCCCCAGCGTTTTAACACATTACCACACTGGGGTCAGGCACTCCCATTCAGGCACTAAAGGATGTTGATTACTATTCACATGTTTAAAGTTATTCATATTTTAAAATATTGGGGTCGAATTTTGACTTTATATGGTGCTTGAAATGATTTTTTTGGTATACTGATGAAAGAAGGAGGTGAGCATGTTGGAAAAAACTCTTCAGTTAATATTGGACAAACTTGACACTTTGGACCAAAAGGTAGATAAGTTGGATCAAAAGGTAGATAACCTGGATCAAAAGGTAGGTAACCTGGATCAAAAGGTAGATCACCTGGATCATGAACAAAAGAGACAGGCTGACTTATTACACCAATTAATCAGTACAGTAGCAGCTACGAACGTTAAAATTTCAGAAACAAACGATAGAATTGATAACCTTGAATCTAAGGTTGATACTCTTACTTCAGATGTCAAAGACATCAAATCTACTATGGCTACAAAAAAGGATCTTGAATACTACGATCAAATGATTTCTGAACACTCCAGAGAAATTTACAAAATAAAAAATAAGTAAAACACTTCAGTCTAAAATGACGGTGCGGAAAAAGTTGTGTAAATAGGTTTCAAAACAATCCTCCTTGGCAAGAATTAGGATAAAT
>NZ_JAJFZK010000037.1 GCF_020731355.1 Bacillus sp. REN16
ACACAAAGGATGACAGGGTTTTTTCAACCTTCAAGGCACTCCCCTCCACTCAAAGGAGAAAGGCAAACAGCCCCCTCCATATCAGAATTACACATTACACACAGTATAACACATAATCCCCCCTGAGTAGTGAGAGTTTTCAATAGATTACACACAAGGAATTAAAGGTATAAATAATCCCCTAAATCCTTTGGAATACCTTTTAAAGATTACACACTGTTAAATAGACACAACCCCTTGATAGATAAGGTGTTTAATGTAGTTTACACATTACACACACTTACACTTCTCAAAAAGGTAAATCCTCATCATCAATCCAGCTTTCATGGACAATTGGCTTTTCTTTCTGTTTGGCCTTTCTATTTAATTCTTCACTGTGATCAGGCACAGATTTTATAACCCTACCGAACTTGGCCTCATACAAGTCACGAATCCATACCTTTACAGGTGCTTTCCATTGCTGATTAGGTGATGGGATATTCTTAATTAAACTCTTCGGTGTCATCCCCAACTCCTTAGCCATTTTTATATCGTCCACATTCAATCGGCATCGCTTTTTGGCCTCAGCCCAAGCTTGGGCATTCCATTTTGTCGCCATAGGCGTTTTCTCCCCTTCTTGACATTTTTTATCGTACTTCCTATTTTTAATTCCCACAACATTTCTTAAACTTCCTCCCGCTTCCACATGGACAAGGGTCATTTCTACCAACTTTTTGACCTGTTTGGAGACTAATAACCTCGCCTTTTTTATTAGGTAGGGGCAACAATGCCTTCCTTTCTCGCTTGGATAGTTCTTCTGATGTATATCCCTTTAAATACCATTCCCTCGTATTATTCATAAGAGGAACAACAGCATCCATCAGTCTTTGTACAGCTTCTAGGCTATCAAATGTCAGTTTCATTTGTAAAAATTGAAGGAGCTGACTGGGCTGAGCACCCAATTTCACCTGCATAATACAGTCTTCTATAAGTTCTATTCCTTCTTGTTTTGGGATTCGATGCTCCTTCGTAAATAACGACAACAGTTGTGCATAGCCCTTTGGGCGCTCCACGTAGTTCGTTTCACCCGCTTCAAGGAGTTGTTTCTTCGTGAATGGATAGTAGTCAATATTCGGCCTAGTTGCCTGCTCCTCTAAAATAACCAAAGGTTTTAGCACTTCCCAGTAAGAATAGCCATACCTATCAAAGTAAATTTCCTGGCTATACTCCATCACATCAAAAAGAACATGATTGAAGGCCAAATAGTTCGGGTGAACAGGTGTATATTTCTCAATTAAATCCACTAACCTATCATGCGGAACGGTACCATAATAATAGAGTAATCCGCGGGTAATCTTAATCCATTCCGTATTCCTCTTAATATCGGAAAGTATCGATTCATCTCGAATAATCTCATCAACAGAAGCTAATAATTCCAAAGGGATCATGACGGTCTGATTGCCATTCCAAAAACCAGTAAACATAAAACCAGTTTTGGGGAAATACTCCATCTCTTCTATCTCAATATCCTTTGCGCTAATTACTCCATTATTGGCAATGATGTTTTTTAATAAAATTAACCGTCGCTCATCGAATAGGCTAATAATGTTTCTTAGAAGATAGGGAATTGCCTCTGACAAATATTGGATCAATTCTACCTTTTTCAAGGAACTTACATTTTTGATTTGTTGCTTTTTCCGGATATCTTGCAAATCTGCCATTTTTAATGTGGATAGCCCTTCCTTTAAAGATGCTATTCCTATGATTTTATTTTTTTGATTCATGTTTTTATTCACTTTCATGTAATACCTCTTTCGTATGGATTTCGTCACCCGCTGCTTCCAGTGTTACGCCAAATTCTAACTAGCCATCATTTTATATATTTTTTACCATTGTATCACGCATATGAAAAAGTTAAACTTATAAAACTAATTGCTTATTTATAAGAAAAGTATTGATAACTAAATCTATAATCAAATAAACAAGACATAAATGTAGTCTTTTTGGAATTTTAATCAGTACAAATAATATCGGTTTATGTATATAATTGCAGGTAGGGTCCTCTTTTAATGGCGATAATAAAATAGGAGGATTAAATAAAATTCAATAGAAAGGGGGAAAAGAGAATTGAAGGTAGAGCAGATGTTTGAAAAATTGATGAATGAAATCCAAGGTGTTAAGGAAGAAGTTGGCGGTCTGAAGGGTGAACTTCAAAATGTTAAATCCCAGCTTGATGAAAACACACAATTGATAAAAGCTCTTTATCATCGTCAGGAAGAAACGGATGCAAAGATAGAAAATCTTTCACATGATGTCCATCAAATCCACCAAGAACTGACTTCTTTTAAAGAAGGGCAGGAACGTCAAGATAAAATCCTCGAATCACTTGCTATGCGCTCACTTGAACAAGAAACAGAACTTCGCGAATTAAAAAGAATTAAGTAAATTCCCTAATAATGTAAACACATAGAATTGCGAAAAGGGTGCACATAAGCGAACACCCTATTTTTGTGTCTTTAAGGAAAAGTAATTAGATATCAAATCCCATTTTCACCGAACTGGCATCTTTTATCCATTCCTGCTTACGTGCCTTTTCATTGGCAGCATCAAGGTTATGAATAAGCTTATCAATAGCAATGAAACTATCGTAATGCCATTGGAGGGCCGCTGATGTGTACAGTTCATTCATTTGAGCGATGGAAAAACCTTTTGTATTTTCTGCAATGTACTCAAGATCCGAACAATCCATAAAACGATCCATTTCTTTAAGTAGTAAGTATTTTTTTCGCAACTCTACACTCGGAAGTTTTATTTCGTAAGCTCGATCAAAGCGACCTGCACGATTTATCAAAGCGGGGTCAATTTTTTCCGGATAGTTCGTTGTTCCGATAAGGAAAATACCTTCCTTAGAAGTAGCACCGTCCAATGCATTTAAAAAGACCGAACGGGCAGATTCTGGCATCGAGTCGATATCTTCAATAACTAATACCATTGGAGCTAGCTTTGCGACAATAGAAAACACTTCATTGATCGAATAACTTGAGGTATATTCCGTGATTTGCCAATATGCAACAGGGGCTTTAATACTGCCTGCAATCGACTTGACAAGTGTCGTTTTCCCATTTCCTGGAGGCCCGTAAAGAAGGATACCACGCTTATATGGGATATTATATGTCTTGAAAAAATCACCACTTTCGTTAAAAAATTCATCTATCGAGCGATAAATTTCATTTTTCAACTCTTCTTCCAATATCACATCTTGTCTACTAACTTGCTGTGTAATCCGCTCATTTGTCCGTACTACACCATCGTCCGTATCCGTAAACACACTCACACAATTCTTCATCATCTCCCGTTGCCGTTCATACACATATGTTAAAAAGGATAACAAGCTTTCATCATTTTCCGCATAAATAAATTCATGCTGATAATCAGTATAGCTTTGAAAAATCGGTAACTTCACAAGAATCACATTAAAGTCAGGATAAAAATACACCGTGTTATTGATAGAAGGTTTTATAACAAACCCTTGTTGCTCACCGAATTGACCATAGGAAATATTACTAGTTTCGACATAATCGTAAATATGCGAAAGAAGTCTTGCTTTACCAGCAACAACATCATGTGCTAAAACATTCCAAATTTCTTCTTGGTCTTCGTTATCCAAATATATGTTTAAGGAAAGACTGGTTTCTTCTAAAATAAACTGATGAATTTTATCCATCACAATACCATAATCATGGTAATTTGGTGAAATATCGCGACCATTCTCGCTTAACGGAAAAATAAATGTCTTTGTCAATTTACGTCCCTTTCTTCATGCCAATTTTGTTTACCTACCACTCATTATAGCTAGATTGCTATTTTTAGGAAAGCGGATAATCTTGGGGAGTAAATTACAATTAAAGTTATTCTGTGAGCTGCAGCCTATATTAAGAAAATTGCTCTTTCTTAGGCGTATGTATATTGACAGTTATATCGGGGGCTGATATATTAGATATATCAACAGTTGATATATCGGTTTACGATAGGTGGTGTAAAGATGGAGGATAAGGCTCCGTTAACTGAAGGTGTATATTATATTCTTTTATCACTATATGAACCAAGACATGGATATGGAATCATGCAGTTTGTATCTGAACTAAGCAATGGCCGTGTTGAGCTAGGAGCGGGAACGATTTATGGAGCAATAAAAACATTGGTTAAGAGGGGATGGATTATTCCATTGGATGATGATGGGCGTAAAAAAGAATATGTGATTACAGAAGCAGGCAAATGGGTTGTTGAAACGGAAATCAAACGGCTTTTTGAGCTATATCATAACGGCATTGGAATTACGAAGGGAGTGAGAACCCTATGAAGACAGTAAAGTTTCGTTTTTTTGCTGATTACGAAAAGGAAGAAAAGTGGGTCAATGAAATGGCAGCACAAGGCTGGCATCTAGAGAAATTTTTCCTTGGACGATTCACATTTGCGGAAGGAGAACCCGGTGCGTTTATTTACCGGAATGAGTTTATTAGCTTGTCTGGGGCCGAGAAAGATGATTACTTTGAATTCTTAAGGGATAGTGGGATTACTATTATTAATGAGTTTGGTGGCTGGGTATATATGAAAAAGGCAACTGCCGATGGGCCATTTGAACTATACACGGATACTAAGTCAAAAATTACCTATTATAAGCGCTTGATAAATTTATTTTTCTTACTTTTTTTGGTCAATGCTTGGATGGGGTATGCAAACATAAGCATTTTTTGGGATAAAACAGAGAAGGTTTTCATTAGTCCTTACATCGGTATTCTAAATATCCTCGCGGCTCTACTTATGGCCTATCCAATGATAAAAATCTTTCAACGAAAAAAGGCATTGGAGAAAGACCAGCAGTTTTTTGAATAATCGATGGAACACATATTTTAACAACACAAAATCACTCCCTTATTTTTATAGGAAGTGGTTTTTGCTGTTGAAATAGATAATTTACACTACTCAAAATTTGAAAAATAGCTTTCACTATTGCTCTGATGAAGGCTTAGGAAGCCTTAAATCATGCCACCCGTTAGGAAAGAGTGTGTAATATCTTTAACATGATTTGCACAGAGTGCGGCATATCAAGATTTTTCCAAACTTTGTCTGTAACCTCTTTAACGGTATATTGCTGTTTTACACTTGATTGATTTAGCAAAATGTTAGCATTTTATTAGTATAATGATGATTCCAAGATAATTTAAATTAATAAAGCCATCAACATTTTAAGGTAAATTAGTAGAACTAATATTCATTTGCCATCATCCATCATAGCCATTTAGGTTTTGGTTAGTTAAATTGTTCCTACTAGTTGAGTCCCCGATATAGCTCTGAATATATCGTACAACAAATTTCGGTATGGGTGACTAATAGAAGTTAAGTTTGCAACTTATGTTGGTGTTATGAATATAGTTAAAAAAATAGCAATTAAAAGCGTTTCGAGTATATGCTATATTATAAGATACAATTTTATTATCAACAAAATGAGGGTGGGGGAAATTATTATTATTATTTTAAAAAGAAAAATAGTAACTGCTATTCTTAGTAGTTTGTTATTTGCACTTTTCTTTTCAGTACTTGGTGGCTTTGAAATGGACCGATTTTTTAATTTATATTTCAATTTATATTATTTAAATTTTATAATTGTGATTACATACGGAGTTCTTGCTTCCTTCTTTAGCGACTGGATTAGCAGGAAAATGACTAAAGGAACCTATACTTATGAAATTATCTCCTTCATATTACATTGCGGCTGCGGAGCGGTATTACAACTTTTTGGTCTTAGTTCTGCTATCTTATTCTTTATTATCGATCGTTTATTAAGTAGGGTGAAGATTGGATGGCGCTCAGTTATCATTGCATTATCAATTGTAGTGCTAGTATATATCATTTTAATTAATTGGTAGGTAAAATAAGCGAATTGAACTTAACAGTTAGAGATTCAAAGTGCATACTTAAAGTAACTTAGTAACTATTAGTTGAATAACAACCTCCAACAATCGAGTACAGTTTCAGAGGATGAATGTGTGCTCTCTTTTTATTTATCTGACGGAAAGTTTAATATTAAACATTTCCTGTTCTGAAGTAATAGCTGATTTTCCCATAATTAGAATGTTAAATAGGAATATTCCATGTATCCTAAAAAATAAAAAAGAAACTTCCCAAAAGTTATGTGAACTTATGAGAAGCCTCTATTAAAACCTAAATGTTAGTATTCCACTCTCATCTTACTCAAAACCCCTTCTATATCAAGGGCTGGAGGACATGATTACATCATGCCGCCCATTCCACCCATGCCGCCCATGTCAGGCATTGCAGGAGCATCTTCTTTAATGTCAGCAATTACTGCTTCAGTAGTTAGGAACATAGCTGATACAGATGCTGCATTTTGAAGTGCAGAACGAGTAACCTTAGTTGGGTCAACGATACCAGCGTCAACCATGTTTACCCACTCGCCAGTTGCTGCGTTGAAGCCCACACCAAGTGCTTCATGTTTTAAGCGTTCAACAACAACAGATCCTTCTAGACCAGCGTTGTGAGCGATCTGACGTACTGGCTCTTCTAATGCACGAAGAACGATGTTCACACCAGTTGCTTCGTCACCCGCTAATTCGATTGCAGCTACTTTATTATATACGTTCACAAGTGCTGTACCACCACCTGAAACGATACCTTCTTCAACAGCTGCACGTGTTGCGTTAAGCGCATCCTCAATACGAAGTTTGCGTTCTTTTAGTTCAGTTTCAGTAGCAGCACCAACTTTAATAACTGCAACTCCACCAGCTAATTTAGCAAGGCGCTCCTGTAATTTTTCTTTGTCAAATTCAGAAGTAGTTTCTTCCATTTGAACACGGATATTGTTAACGCGAGATGCGATCTTGTCAGATTCGCCAGCACCTTCAACGATTGTTGTATTTTCTTTTGTTACAACAATCTTAGAAGCGCGACCTAATTGAGTAATATCTGCAGATTTAAGATCTAAACCTAAATCTTCAGTGATTACTTGACCACCTGTTAGGATTGCAATATCTTCTAGCATTGCTTTACGACGGTCACCAAATCCAGGAGCTTTAACAGCAACTGCATTGAATGTGCCACGAAGCTTGTTCACTACTAGAGTTGCTAGAGCTTCACCTTCAACATCTTCAGCGATTAGTAATAATGGCTTACCTTGTTGAACAACCTGCTCTAATACTGGTAGGATTTCTTGAATGCTAGAAATCTTTTTGTCAGTAATTAAAACGTATGGATTTTCAAGAACTGCTTCCATTTTGTCAGAATCAGTTACCATGTATGGAGAAGCATAGCCACGGTCAAATTGCATACCTTCTACCACTTCAAGTTCAGTAGAGAAGCCTTTAGATTCTTCAATAGTAATAACTCCGTCGTTGCCCACGCGTTCCATTGCTTCAGCGATTAATTGTCCAACTTCATTGTCATCTGAGGAAATAGCAGCAACTTGTGCGATAGAATCTTTTCCTTCAATTGGTTGTGAGATAGCTTTTAATTCTTCAACAGCTACAGCTACAGCTTTTTCAATACCTTTACGAACAACCATTGGGTTTGCTCCTGCAGTTACGTTCTTTAAGCCTTCGCGAATCATTGCTTGAGCAAGAACAGTTGCAGTAGTTGTACCATCACCAGCAACATCATTTGTTTTGCTAGCAACTTCAGCTACAAGCTTAGCACCCATGTTTTCGAATGCATCTTCTAGTTCGATTTCTTTTGCAATTGTTACACCGTCATTTGTGATAAGCGGTGAACCAAATTTTTTCTCAAGAACCACGTTACGTCCTTTTGGTCCTAATGTTACTTTTACAGCATTTGCTAATGCGTCAACACCACGAAGCATTGCGCGACGTGCATCTTCACTAAATTGGATTTCTTTTGCCATTCTTAAGCCCTCCTCAAAAAATTAGAATTATATTGTTTAAATGCTATTATCCGATAACAGCTAAAATGTCGCTTTCACGTAAAATTAAGTATTCAGCACTTTCGTATTTCACTTCAGTACCAGCATATTTTGAGAAGATAATGCGATCACCAACCGCAACCTCTAAAGCTACTCTTTCACCATTGTCTAGTACACGACCTGTACCAACAGCAACTACTTTACCTTCTTGAGGCTTTTCCTTAGCAGAATCTGGTAATACAATTCCGCTTGCAGTTTTTTCCTCTGATTCAACTAGTTCAATAACAACGCGATCACCTAATGGCTTTAACAAGTGAAACGACCTCCTCAAATAATATAAATAATTAGTTTGGTTTTTTATTAGCACTCAGACCACCTGAGTGCTAACACAATTATTATATTAAATAATCTCTTCCCATTTTGCAAGTAATTTGATATAGAATTTTTAAAAAAAAGATTCTACTTTCTTCTGCAAATTTCGCTCACCCTACCTATCCTATGTTATATGCAGGAAAAATAAACCAACATATTAATTTATTTCAATGAATTTTTGGATTTGCATTATACTAATGGATAAGTATGAATATATGTTACAATACAAAGGGTGGACAGACAGTTAATTTAATCCATCTATAAAAAGGAGATTTTCATGAAGGCTCGATATTGGTATGTCATTTTAACGTACATCATCATGCAGTTCTCTGGAATTTTAGGTATCCCGCTTCTACTTGCTTTAGGTGTTGGTAAAGATCTGGATCAAGCTACTGCTACAAATACAATTATTGCACTTTGGACGATTATTAGCTTCGTGGCCGCACTTCCAATTGTATTGCTTTTACTAAGACAAGATATAAAGCAAAGACATCAAAACTTACGACGTTCTTCTAAAGGTGAGGCAATAGGATGGGCAATTGCGGGTGTGTTTATGGCCATGACCTCTCAGGTAATTGCGGCGAATATTGAAATTCATCTGTTGGGTATTGAACCGGGTTCAGAAAATACCCAAGAAATCTTGAATCTGGTAAAATCATTACCTTTACTAGTCATTGTTGTTTCGATTATTGGTCCCATACTCGAAGAAATCATCTTTCGCCAAATTATCTTTGGATCATTATATAAAGAGTTTAACTTTTTCATTTCAGGCTTAATTAGTTCGTTAATTTTTGCTGTTGTACATATGGATCTTACTCATATCCTCATTTATACCGCGATGGGCTTTACCTTTGCATTCCTCTATGTACAAACAAAACGAATTATCGTACCAATTTTTGCGCACGTAGCGATGAATACTTTTGTAGTACTGGTGCAGACGATTTTTGCAGATGATATTGAGAGGATCATGAAGCAAGCCGAGAATTTGCAACAGACATTTATTGGAGGCTTTTAATTTATGCGAAGAACTTCACCTTTTGCAATGGGCATCATTTACGCATTAATGGGAACATTATTTACTTATATCGCGATTAATAGTGCATCGGAATCAATCTGGAACTTTTCCACCATTCTTTTAGCACTCGTCGCAACATTCGACTTTGGTGTGGCAATCCGAATGTTTGTCCTGCATACCAAAATAAAAAAAGTGACAAATGCAAAAAAATAACCTCCGAGTAGAGGTTATTTTTTTATTTAGCTTTAGTAATCATTCCATACTATTCGCAGCCATCATTTCTGCTTTTAGCACCTTACGATAGGCGCTCCTAGATACAAGAATACTGATCTCATATAATCCGAATAACGGCACAGTGACCATTAAATGTGAGATTATCTCAGGTGGCGTAATTAAACCACCGATTACTAAAAGGACAAAATACGCATATTTTCGTATTTTCGAGAGAAACATTGGCGTTATAATTCCAAGCCTTGTTAAAAACATCACAACAACTGGAAGCTGAAATAAAAAGCCAAAAGGAAGTGTCAATTGTAACAAGAATTGAAAATACTCATTAATCCCAATTACTTGGTTTATATCAAGGCGCGCTGCTAATCGTGTCATAAAATCAACAACAAATGGAAATAGAATAAAATAGGAGAAAGTGATTCCTAGTAAAAATAAGCATACTGAAACCGGAATATAACTCAAAGTTACCTTTCTTTCCTTCTCATACAAACCTGGACTAATAAAGGCCCAAAGTTGGAACAGTAAAAAAGGAGATGAGATAACAAAAGCAATAATAAAGGCAAAATTCATATAAATTTTAATGGGATCGGTTATCCGGAAAGCATTCATTGTCAGCTCCTTCGCCTCTTCCGCATTTTGCAAATAAACAATTACATGCTCTGCTAGAAAAAAGCTTCCCAAAGCAACAATGAAGAAGAAAACGACCACATAAATCAGTCGTTTTCGGAGCTCACCAATATGATCAAATACCGACATTTCTCTTTCATTCATGGGACTCATCCTATCATTACTTCACATCATGAGTTTCATTCTTTTTAATTTCATCATCGTCGTCATCTGCTAAACCTTTTGTTGCGTTTTTGAACTCTCGCAAAGTATTACCCGCTGCTTTTCCTAATTGAGGTAACTTCTTCGGACCAAAGATTAATAACGCTGCAAACACAATCAATAGGATACTTCCAAATCCAAGACTTCCCACTGTGAGTCACCTCCCTACATTTGAAAAATTTATTTCTATTCTTCATTCGAATAATGCTTTAAAAAGTAAACAAGGGCTTGAAGCTCTACTGCTAAATCAATATGGTGAACTCGTATATGGTCAGGCACATTGATTCTTGCTGGTGTGAAATTAAGGATACCTTTGATTCCTTTATTCACAAGGCGGTCAGTAATTGATTGGGCTGCGCCAACTGGTACGGTTAAAATTGCAACCGTGACATCGTCAGGCAACTCTTTTTCAAGATCATCTAAATGATGCACCACTACTCCACCAATACTACTACCTACCTTATTATAATCCACATCAAACGCAAGCTCAATTTTTGTATTATTATTTTTTGAAAAATTATAATGTAAAAATGCGGTACCTAAATTACCAACACCAATTAACGTAACCTTTGTTAACTCATCCTGATCAAGGGTCTTACTAAAAAAGGATAATAAATAATTGACATTATAGCCATACCCTTTTTTCCCCAATGCACCAAAATAGGAAAAATCGCGTCTAATCGTGGCGGAATCAACCTTGACTGCATCGCTCAGTTCAGCTGATGATACTCTTTGCTTCCCTGAGGCATGCAAGTTTTTCAAAAACCGATAATAAAGCGGCAGCCTTTTGGCAGTTGCTTGTGGTATTTTTGATTGCTCCAGATTCATATTTATTCCTCCGCTACTGGCCTTTTGAAATCTCCATTCTTTCCACCTGTTTTTTCGGCTAAATAAGTTG
This sequence comes from Bacillus sp. REN16, assembly GCF_020731355.1. Taxonomy (GTDB): domain Bacteria; phylum Bacillota; class Bacilli; order Bacillales; family Bacillaceae_L; genus Ferdinandcohnia. The sequence goes on from NZ_JAJFZK010000037.1 coordinate 11,257, forward strand.
GCCCTATCACCATGCCTTTATCAACCGCTTTACACATATCATATACCGTTAACGCGCAAACCGATGCTGCAGTCAACGCTTCCATCTCGACACCAGTGCTGCCCTTCGTTTTAACTGATACAGTAATATGTAAAATATATTCCTCTTCGGTCGCCCAACTAAAGCGAATATCGACGCCTTTCAATGCCAAAGGATGGCACATCGGGATTATATCTGATGTTTTTTTAGCTGCCATTATACCTGCAACCTGGGAAACAGCAAGAACATCCCCCTTACTAACCTCATTATTTATTATTTGCTCATAAATTAATTTATTTACAGTAATACTTGATTTTGCAATCGCTGTTCGAACAGTATCAGACTTCTCTGTAATGTCGACCATTCTTGCTCGACCCTGCTCATTAAAATGGGTAAAAGATGTCATTAATAAACCCTCCCATAAACTATACACTATTTTACCATATCTGTCTTTGAAACGTATGTGAACATTATCATTGCAGTTGCTCTATTAAGATAATATAAGATACACTGTTCTTAGAAACAAGAGGTGAAAAATAATGATTTTACTACAAGTAAATCAGCTCAAAAAATATTTTGCTGCTGATCTTATTTTATCGAATATAAAATTAGAAGTACAAACACGTGACCGAATTGCCATTGTTGGCCGAAACGGTGCCGGAAAATCCACACTTTTAAAAATCATTGCGGGTCAGATGTCCCATGATGGCGGTGAAATCATTAAGCCAAAAAGTGTCACCATTGATTACCTCGCACAGGACACCGGACTTGAATCGACTCTAACGATTTGGCAAGAAATGCTTACCGTCTTTGCACCATTACAAAAACTAGAAAATGATTTAAGAAACCTTGAAGTAAAAATGGGAGACCCCACCATTTTTGAAAATCCAGCTGATTATCAAAAATTACTCGGAGATTACGATCAGCTTCAGGTCGATTTTAAAGAACAGGGCGGTTATCAATATGAAGCCGATATTCGCTCTATTCTTCATGGCTTTAATTTTACAGAAGATGACTACGAAACCAAAATATCTAGCTTAAGCGGCGGTCAAAAAACACGCCTAGCCCTTTGTAAACTATTACTAACCAAGCCTGATTTATTAATCCTGGACGAGCCGACAAACCACCTAGATATTAGCACGCTCACCTGGCTTGAACAATATCTTCAAGGCTATCCTGGTGCGCTCTTAATCGTGTCCCATGACCGTTACTTCCTAGACAAAGTCGTCAACCAGGTCTATGAGATTTCCAGACATACAAGCACCAAATTTGTTGGAAACTACAGTAATTATTTAAAAATAAAGGCTGAAAACTACGAGCTTGATCTGAAAAAATACGAAAAACAACAGGAAGAAGTTGAAAAACTTAAAGACTTCATCGCGAAAAACCTAGTTAGAGCCTCAACAACGAAACGCGCCCAAAGCCGACGTAAGCAACTTGATCGAATGGAGCTGATGGACAGGCCATTAGGTGATGAAAAATCAGCCTCCTTCCGATTCGAAATTGAAAGACAAAGCGGAAACGACGTCTTAAGCGCACAAAATATTTCCGTTTCCTATGAAAAGGAAAAACCGATTATCAAAAATATCAATTTCAATATTTATCGAGAAGACAGTATTGCATTAGTGGGGCCAAATGGGATTGGGAAATCAACCCTGTTAAAAGCCATTATCGATAAACTTAAGCTTGTGAATGGAACCATTCGATTCGGCTCACATGTAACGATTGGCTATTATGACCAACAACAAGCTGAGCTTACTTCAAATAAAAGGGTCTTAAATGAACTTTGGGATGATTATCCCCATAAACCCGAAAAAGAAATCCGAACTGTTCTTGGGAATTTCCTCTTCTCAGGGGATGATGTGTTAAAAATCGTTTCAACCTTAAGCGGTGGTGAAAAAGCAAGACTTGCACTTGCTAAGCTTATGATGGAGAAATCGAACTTTCTTATTCTAGACGAACCGACGAACCATCTAGACCTTGATAGTAAGGAAGTTCTTGAAAATGCACTAATTGATTATCCAGGGACCATCCTTTTTGTCTCCCACGACCGATACTTTATTAACCGAATTGCAACAAAGGTATTTGAGTTATCCACAGATGGACTTACAGAATACCTTGGTGATTATGACTACTATCTTGAAAAGAAATTTGAAATAGAAGAATTGGCGAGACTTGAATCACAAGAAAAAAACGCTGATAAACGAAAAGTGGTCCAAGAAAAAATATCCTATGAACAAGAAAAGGAATTAAAGAAGCAAGAGCGCCAACGTAAGCGCCGAATTGAAGAAATAGAACTTGAGATATCCTCTCTTGAGGAAAAAAATGAAGAAAATGAACAGCTTCTATGTGACCCCGAAGTCTACCAAAACCATGAAGAAGTTCAACGTATTAATGAAGAAAACGAGAAAAATTCAGCAAAACTTGAAGCCCTCATGGAGGAATGGGAATCGCTCCATGAAACAAGTGGATAACTATTAGCCTAAAGCTTTTTACTATCCACAAAACAAGTTATCCCCATCTAAAAATAATTTTAGATGGGGATTTTTTATACCATTTTCCACATTTTCTTGAGTTATGCACCGACTTGTCCACATTATCCACATTCACCAACAGGGTTATCCACAAAAAATGTCCACAAACAAAGAATAGCTATTTCAGTACTTTATATTAGTTTTCCACAAATCCTGTGAATTTGTGGATTATTTATCAACAAATTTTGTAGCGCTTTTGGACTAGCTACTGTGTTAATTGCTAATATGTGACATAAGATTTTTAGCTCTTCATTTTTCTCTTCAATTACCTTGAACTGCTCCTGTACTTCTCTAGCAATATTGGTTGCGTTCATTTTGTCGGAAGAAGCTCCATTATATTTAGCTGACATTATGAAAAATGACATGAAACTGATCAATATGATCGTTAGAATAGCAATTGAACAAATTAACTCTATTAAGGAAACACCTTTTTCGTTATTAATGGATTGGGTCAAGCAATCACCTGTTATTGCTATCCCATAATGACTGAAAGTTGACGGTATTGCCTGTCCAGAATTTGACGAGTATAA
>NZ_JAJFZK010000038.1 GCF_020731355.1 Bacillus sp. REN16
GGTTTCCGTCAAAATGAGGACAAAATATCTCGTCATTTTCTGGACATTTCATGATGTCATTAACAATATTGACTTAAATTTAGGACAATAATCTGCGAGAGAGACTATAAAATTAATAATAAATAGTTTTGTAATGAAAAAGAAGTTTAAGTACACTTAGGAGATGATAACTGAATAAAATAGGTATTTCGGCACTGTTCATTTCATTTAGGTGGGTTATATTAGGGTAAAAGACATAAATCGTACGAAAGGGCAAAGCCATTGAAAAGTGGCGGCGCAAAACTATAGGGGCTAAAATCCTAGGATTATGCCAGCCAGTTACCGAATACAAGAGCCTTCTACGATTTGTGAAATGCGATAGTAGGAGGTATTTTTTATGTTGTTATTTATTTTGGGGCTAACTTTAGGTAGTATCGCTTCAGTGATCATTATGAGCATAATGATAGTATCAAAGCGGGCAGATGAATTATCAGAAGAAATATAGGATCTAGGAAAAATTTTTGGAATCATTTGTAGGAATATTATTTAGTGGCAAACTACTTCAAATTGAAGCATTACGAAGTAATTGATAAGTGAAAAAACTAATATATTGTCATCGAGTATAAGTACATGTAATCTAGCATAATAAGCCGCCTTTCACAGCTAGGTGATTGGCGGCTTTTGTTTTGATTGAATTCCTAGGAAGATCAGGGATGTTATCCGTGATGCCTTAAATAATTGATGAATGATAGTTGGAATAATGATTGACATGAATATGATTAGCCAAGTATCCATATGTGTGTATGTTGCAAACAATGTTAGTAAAAAAATATGTAAATACATAATGGTTAATGATGATTCACCAATGATCGATAGGGTTTTATTCAAACCCTTTACAACCTCAAGTTTGTTTGAAATCCAAAAAACAAAAATAACAAACAATAGTGGTACCCCGATATCGATGAAAAGGTGGTTATAGACTTGATTCTTTATATCTAGTTTATAGACAAATAAGCCTCTGATATTTAAAAATATCAACACAATAATTAGTAATGCTGAGGGAAACGCAGCTTTTGAAATCAGGTGACTAATTTTACTCTCATATTCCTTGTAAAGATAGCCTATATAATAAAACACAAACGTAAATAGAATTGTGTTAATGTCCCATATGACGAAAACGTCATTAAAATGTATTGAATCATAATAGGATAAGAAGTAAAAGGTAATTGCTACGATGAACAGTACGATTTTACTATTTAGCAAAATTAACATATGAAAGATTACAGACAACACATATAAGCTCGTGATAAACCACAACACCCCGAAGGTCCCCTTTAAATATCGCCCACCTTTTAAGAAATACTCATAATGAATGTTAAAATCAGAAATTCCAAAAGTGTAGAATTGTAAGACTGACAATAAAACAAAAAAAGAAACATAGGGAATCAAGAGTGACTTTGTTTTTCGTGTCACAAAATGATTGGTTCTTTTATATAAATACCCGCTAATCAAAAAAAATAAGGGCATGTGAAACCAATAAAAGTAAGGAGACAATGACTCTATACCGGCATGTCCTATTACCACCGATATAATCCCAATCCCTTTAGCTATGTCCAACCATAGCTTTCTTTTCGTATTCAAGATGTATCTCCTTTCTATTGGAACAGAAGGGTCCATGTCCTTCAATTTAAATAGTCAATTCAAAAGCATAAATACAAAGCGAAAGTGCCATTAGGAATATATCATACGAGTGTTATTCATGTAAATAATAATTGTTTCTATATTACCCGCGTTGATTATGCAAATAAATAGGTCCTTTTGGCATTTTTATAGTACCAACGATGTATTTGTTTGAGTTCGTTTCACGGATATTTTTATTTTTTCATAGTATGAAAGAAAAGGAGTGGTAAGACATGTATAAAATTACAAGGGATTACATTAAAATCGGTAATTCTCGAAGTGGCCAACCCATAAAAAAAGTACTATTTATTGTGTCACATGATACTGCCAATCCAGGATCAACAGCCTATAACAATAGAACGTACTTTCACAATAGCCAACCAAGTGCGTCTGCGCATACATTTATTGACGATACCTATATATTAGAAATCATCCCATTAAATGAGAAGGCGTGGCATGTACAATATAACAAGCCTAAAGATAATCAACTGTTCGGTGCTGATGCAAATGATGCAGCTATCGGAGTTGAATTATGTTGGGGTTCCGGGATTAAGTTTGAGGAAGCGTACAAACGATATGTTTGGTACCATGCCTATCTTTGCAAAACATTTAATCTGGACCCTAGACAACATATTGTAGCGCACATGACATTAGACCCGGAACGCAGGACAGACCCAATTGGCGCTCTAAAAAGACATGGCATTACATGGGATAAGTTTATTAATGATGTTATGGCAGAGTTTCAAAGCGAGCCGAAAGGAGAATTGACTGTGAGAATAAAAAAAGGCGACAAAGGGGAAATGGTGAAACTCATTCATTTTTTCCTAACCTCATTAGGATACACACAGGTTAAACACGTAGAAATCGATGAGTTCCAAGACTTTACCGAAGACGCAGTGAAAAGGTTCCAACGAGACCAAAAGCTAACAAAACCCACGCCGGGCGTAGTAGACTTCGAAACCTTTAGTGCATTTGCAAAGGTACTGCACGTTTATTACAAAGATCGATTAAAGTAAACATGGGGACGGTTCCGCCGTTCCCCTATTTTTTTCCATTAAAATGAAACTGATATTGTAGGACAAAGTTATTAATTCGTTTTGTAAAGAAGCATGGGGATATACTTTTTCCGTAACTTATGGTCACAGTGACGCTCCGAGGTTTGTCGAAAATTGATAGATATATAGGGTAACGGGATATGATAAACTGAAATTGCAGCTGAATATGGGTCTTCACTTTTTGATCAACGTGATGAATGTCTTAGCTATATAGAAATTATTGAGGATGTTCGCTCCATGTACCCTTTTAAGCTTCACTTCATACTACAAGATGATTAGTAAACTTATCAAAAACAAATAAATTTGAATGCTAAATGTTATTAGTAAAACTACAATTAATTGAATATTAAGAAGGTGGAATTCTTGGACAATCTTTTATATTTCCCATACATATCAATTCCCAAAACACCATGGCTGTACAAATCATTATTATATTGGGATACAGTTGATACTATTACGCCAGAGCATTACTTAAGAAGACCGCAATTATTTGAGGGAACGTATATGACTGAGCTTCTAGAAGCGGAGTTAGTTAAACCGGTTTTGCCAATGAATTATATTCACGATATTCCAAATTTCAAAGAAGATTTCATATCCTACGTAGACAATAACTATGTTCCTAAAAAGGATTTATACAAAAGAAAAGATGGAAATTTAGTTTATGCTACAAGAATTCATTTCGAAAAAATGGATGAATTAGGGTTTGAGTTAGTGGAGAGGGAGTTGGCCTATCGAAGAGGTAGATGGTTTTTTATGCATCGGTCGGTGGCAAATGATTTTATGTTTTATTTGGCAAGCTTGATTGGTAATATACGAGCCAGCCAGCCTATTACTGATAGTGCAATACAATTAAAAACAAGAATGCCTGTAGGTAATCAAGAGCAAAAGACTTTTATTAATCGAGAAGGTTGGAGAAGAACTGTTTTAAACCATGCTTTTCCAACCCCTATTGAAATAACAACTGTGCGAGAACTTTATGAATTTAAACATAAACATGAAACGCAGCTAAAAAACTTTAGAAAGTACATTGAAAGAGAATTAATTAATATTGACTCTACACCTGTACATTTAAGAGAAGAGATGCTTCAAAATCTTCTATTAGATATAGAAGATGAAAAACAATCTATTACTGAAAAAATGAAGGGTAAATGGAATGTAACTGATATGGCTACCATTATTCAAATGACAGTAAATGCGGGAACGATTACAAATGCAATCCAAACTGGAACAAATTTAGCAATTGGAACAGCTTCGATCTCCCTTTTGGGCACAATATATTCTGCATTGAAAAAAGTAGGAAAAAACGAAGAAGACATTTTAAACAATCCTTTAGCCTATGCCTTTATTGCAGATAAAAGATGGGGAGGTAATAAGAGATGTCACAAATCTAAGTTTCTAGGTCACAGTGACGCCCCGGAGCGATTCGCATTGATGAAATAACAGGCAAAAAATTCGCCTTCTTTAGCAATCCTGATGACTTGCCTTTAGAAATTTACGAGGGATAGCTTTTTAAAGGGGGAACAAGATTGATATTTAGGGTAGAGGATGCGCTATCCATTAGAAAATGGCCTATCTATTTTTTAAGGATAGGCCTGTCCCTTTTTCTAAGCTTGTTAATACTCCTACGGATATATCTTTACCACCATGATTAGGTACTGTAGCTAAAAAGTTGATGTCCTCTTTTTTAAACTGGACATGCGAACCAGATGTACGTACTTTAATCCATCCATTTTTGATAAGTATTTTTTCCACTTTTTTAAATGTCATGTGTTGCCCCTCCAGACAATAATAAAAATCTCATAATAGGTTTATAGAAATTTTATTATGCTTTTAGGGTTTCATTAGGTGGCCAAAAGCCTTTTTAAGACCTTACCTCATTCGCGTATCTCACTAAAGTGGATAAATAATTTCTTAGCCAAATCATATTAAATTATTAATCTATTATTATATTATTCTATGTTTGTAGAAGTTTATAAGTGTTTCGAAAAATTGATTTAAAAATAGTTTTGTAATCGTCTGGATTCTACACACAACACATAGCACATTTATAGGGACAGAACTATTTTACTATATAAAAAATTCGTTCACAAGCTAACATATTGACACGTATTTAACACGTGTTATAATAAAATTGTTAAAATTATATAGAAAGAGGAATAAAAATGAATCAAAATTATACATATCCAATAGTATTAGACTTGTCTGATGCTGAATATGTCAATATTTTATTCCCAGATTTTGATAACGTTATGACGTGTGTATTAAAAAGCGAAGACTATATTAGTGCAGCACAGGATTTCTTGGCGTTAACAATTAAGGATTTTGAAGATGATCAAAGGGATTTGCCAAATTATTCGAGCCCTCAAGATATTGAATTAGGAGAAAACCAACAAATTATCTATGTAAACATATGGATGCCGTACCATAGATCTAAAATTAAGGACATTTTTGTGAAGAAAACTTTAACAATACCATCATGGCTAGATATACTGGCAAAGAAAAACAATGTAAATTTCTCTAAAATTTTAGTTAAAGCACTAAAAGATGAATTGAAACTTAAATAAAATAGAAAAGAAAAAAATTCAGCTCCAATAAGGATTTTGATGAATGGTTAATGAATCCTAGGTCACAGTGACGTTACTTCCCAGTCCATTGTCGGAGCCCCCCTGTGTAATCATCAAGTGACCGCATTTTTGATGAGGATAATAGGTGGTATTTGTTGAAATAAAAAAGTCCTCACACTGATGGTGAGGACTCCAATTGTTTTTAACCAATTTTATTCCTTTGTGTAACTTGATAATTGTGTAGCGTTACGCTTAATCTTTTAATGTCTCTAATGGATAAATCAATAAACTGGACACCGTATGCAACCGATTTTCCTTTAATATGATCTTCTCTTCTAATAATTTTACCTTTTAATTCGAATTCTTCATCATGGAAGGTAAAATTTATTTTCATGATAATATTGTATTTAACTGGGAATTCATAAGATGAATGAAACTTTAATCCGCCAATACTAATATCATTTATCATTCCATTGAAAGACTTATTTTTTAATGCTCCTAAAGAATGATTTCCAAAATCTATAAGAGTAAATGTGCTTTCTATCCCAGGAAGACCGATTCTAAAAGAATCTCTTTTTTCAAGGGACTTGAACTTTTTTACTTTCATTAGTTGACTTTTCAATGATTTATTATTGGTATGCAAAGTCTCAATTAAATGAGTTTGCTTGACTAATCTGCGTTCATCTCTAATGAATAAAATTAACAAAAAAACTAATAGTATAGTTTGCGAAAAAACAATGTAGTTCAAAAAATATCACCTCAATTAAACAACTTTAAGGGCTTTAGGTCGTCCTAATATAAAGCCTTGACCATATTTAACACCAATGGCTTTTGAAATAGCTAAATCCATTTCCGTTTCTAGTCCCTCTAGTACTAAATTAATATTATGATTATTCGTGTAGTGAAGAATGGTTTTGATTAATTCTTGTTTTTTGGGTTCACTATATAAGTTGTTAGAAAAATATTTATCCAACTTAACGAAATCAGGATCTAACTCAATTATTGATCGTAGATTAGAGTTCCCTTTCCCCACATCATCAATAGCAAATTTAATACCCTCTGATTTTAATTCGGCAATATTCTTTTTTAGATTCGAGAAATCGGTAATTGCTTCCATTTCACTAATTTCAAAGATGACTTGTTGACTAAAGTAGCTGTTATCGGTAATAATTTTCTTTATAAAGGGCANGCGAATCTAATTCATAAAGCTGTTTTTCTGTTCTTGCTAGGTTAAAAGTTTCTTCGGGATTTACATGATGTGAGGTTCTAAGAAGTCCTTCAAAACCTATCCTTGTCCATGTCTGCATATCAATAATAGGCTGGAAAAAGTGTGAAAATAATTCATTTTGTATCAACTTTGTAATCATTTTTAGTAATCACCTCCTTCGTTCTAATCTTCTGAACAAAAAAAGATGACTACACCGAATAAAACGGGAGTCACCTTTTCTCCACTAATTTCGGTAACCCGACTACCATTGCAAGATTGCCTGCTTTAGGTTCGTGGCTTTGCGTCCTTATCTTTCAATAAGTTTGCCTTTATCGTATAGCTCATTCAAATATAATACTTTTCCTTATATAGGATAAGACAAAAGTCGCACAATTTCAACAAAAAGTGACAAAATTAAACATGGAAACATGGGTGGAAACATGGGGACGGTTCCACTGTTTGCTTATTTTTTACATAAAGCAAATATTCATAGTGGGGTGTCACAACGATGCCCAGTATAGCTGGTACTTTATTACTAAAAAGGAATTATTATAATAGAATACCTATAAAACGATTTAAGAAAATCTGTACTAATCTGGCATTTTTTAAAAACTCCATTTTCAAACAAATGTTTGTTTAGCGATCTAGCTTAGTAATATCGCGAAACAACAAATTCAAACAAACGTTTATTTGATTTTTTCGAGTAAAGTATGAAGGATTGTGAAACCAACTGTTATACTATTAGTTTAGTAGTCTAAAATAGTGTCTACTGGATTCTTTCTTTAAAACTACTTAATTATGGTGCCTGTCACGCCCCGAAAATTGTCGAAAATTGATAGGTAATAAGAGAGGTAGGGTATGTTAAACTATATTAGCAACTGATATTGCAGGGTGGTTGGTTGTCGCACTTCTTTCTGGATCTTTAATGGATCGGAAGGGAGGTGATGATCATGGAAACATTTCTTGAATTTTTAAGGGAAATTCTGAAAGGGATAGTGCGTGAAACTAGCGCCTATTTTTTTCGGAAGAACATACTAGAAAACAAGAGAACCACCCCGCGCCGTAGGAAGCATGAGGGTGGTTCTCATAAATAAACTATTTTGACAACCACCACCCTGACGGTAGAGGTTGCAAGGGAGAAGTGTTAGCGCACTTCTCTTTTTATTATATGTCCATTATACCGCAAAGTATTCTGGTTTAAAAGCGGAAAAAGTGTCGGTGCCACTCACGCCCCGAACTTTGTCGAAGATTGATTCTTTTTGAATGAATAGGAAGGTGATAGAATGGAGGCATAGTAATCTGAAATAGATTCTGTAAATAACTTTTTTTTTCCGCGAATTTTTCTTCCTGCTTTATTTTTTCTTCCCATTTTGTTTCTTGCAACCTAGATTAAGTCATCATAGCAATATTCCTTAACGACATTTAAATTGGAGGTTGTTTTATGACAAAAAAAGTATCTAGTATTGGTTTGAAAGGGTTGGAGGGCTATCGAGTGCAAGTGGAGGTCAGAATACGCCCTGGCACGGAATCGATGGTGATTGTTGGTCTTCCCGATGCATCCGTAAAAGAATCAAGAGAAAGGGTAATTGCTGCATTAAGTTTTTTTGACATGGATGTTACGGATCAAAAGGTTGTGGTTAACCTTTCACCTGCGGAACAAAAGAAAAATGGACCGTTGTTTGATTTGGCAATTGCGATTGCTGCTCTGAAGGAACTTAATGTTATAAGAGCGGAAATCCCCATTGATACTGCCTTTATTGGAGCATTATCCCTTGATGGTGAAGTAGTTAAAGCCGAGGGAATGTTACCAGCCTTAGTTGCAGCAAAATCATTAGGAATTAAAAAGGTATATTTCCCTTTTGATCCAGTTATCCCTATTCATATGCTGCAGGGGATGGAATGCGTGGTAGTTCACCATATTGAAGAGGTTGTCCAAAACTTAGAAGGGCAGGAGAGTTTGACCTTTCATCACGTAACAACACCATTAAATGAAACTCCTCTTTTTTCTTATCGCCCACAAAAAGATTTCTGTCATGTCATAGGACACGAACAAGCAAAGCGGGCATTGGAAATTGCCGCCGCTGGCGAACATAACGTTCTTATGGGCGGTCCGCCAGGCTGTGGCAAAAGTATGCTGGCAGAAACCTTTCCATCCATCCTACCCCCACTAACAAATCAAGCGCAGTTAGAAGTCATCAGTCTATATCAGCTAGCCGGAGAGAAAATAATTTCCTATAACATGGCACCATATCGCCATCCACACCATTCTGCATCATCTGTGGCCATAATTGGTGGTGGTTCTACGCCAAGACCGGGAGAAATATCCTTAGCCCATCATGGGGTCTTGTTTTTGGATGAAATAGCGGAGTTTACAAAAAAGACTCTTGATATGCTGAGGCAGCCATTAGAAACAGGTGAAGTGACAATCAGTAGGGCACATTCGACTATAACGTACCCATCCTCTTTTATTTTGGTCGGTGCAATGAATCCATGTCCGTGCGGGTATCTTGGTTCAAATGATCATTATTGTACATGTTCATCAAAACACATTCAAAGCTACCAAAATCGTCTTTCAGGGCCAGTATTTGACCGAATAGATATTCTATTGTCATTAAAATCAGTTAATCTTGATCAACCAGCTAAGCTGTTGGAAACTTCGGAGGAAATCAGAGAACGTGTTCAAGTGGCACGGCAGCTTCAGTATCAACGCTATCAGACGGAAATCACAAATGCAAAAGTGCCATTTGAAATCATGACAGAGGTAAGCCCTTTGACTAATGAACAGAGGAAAATGCTTTCGAATGTGGCTGCGAAACAAAAATGGAGCAATAGAGTGCAAATCAAAATCATTCGTTTGGCAAGGACTATTTCCGACTTAGCCCAAGAAGAAGATATTAGCGATACAGCTATCTGGGAGGCAATGACGCTGAGAAGATGGGGAGTGCATAAGCAACAAAGTGTAGCGAGGGAAACATAATGTCACGACAAAAAAGAGTTTGGATTCCTACTTGTTATTATCATATTGTCTGTCGGGGCAACCGCCGTGATCCTCTTTTCCGGAATGCGAGTGATTTTCAAGCATTCTTACATATCCTAAATCAACTTCATGAAAAGTTTCCATTTGAACTAGCTTCCTATTGTTTGATGAATAATCATTACCATTTACAAATGAGGTCAAGGGAATTTCCGATATCCAAAGTGATGTCGCTCATTAACAAGCGGTACGCCAATTACTATAATACAAAATACCGCTTAACAGGCCATGTCTATGAAAAACGTTATTATGACAAAATAATTGAAGACAAAGAGGGAATGCTTGAGGTCAGTCGATATATTCATTTAAATCCTGTAGAAGCAAAAATGACAAAGAAGCCAGAACATTATCCATGGAGCAGCTTTTGTCTATTTGAGAAAGGCACTACCATCATATATAACAATAGAATATTGGCGTTCAAGTACTGACATGTGGCATTCAAAAATAGCTCTAAAAGTGAAAAATAAAAAACCTATATCTGCGATAGTTGGTAGCAGTAATTTAACAGGTCCAGCATTTTCAACAAACATGGGGACGGTTCCTATGTTCCCCTATTTTTTTCCAATAGACTTACATTGACGCCGAAGTTATTTAAACAAATGTTTGCTTGATGATTACCAACACAGCCACAACCGTTTCGAATTTCAAACAAGCGCTTGTTTGAAAGGTTTTTGGTGCTTAGATGCGGATAGTGGTTGAATCGATCATAAATAACTACTAAGGCACTTAAACGGGCACGGCAAATTCCTAATTGAATAATTCACGTAAGGAGGTTTCATCCTAAGCTTAGATAGTTTACTCACAAATGGAGGTAAGGCGAGGGATGAACAAAGAACGCATTGAAACAATTGAAAACAATGTAATCACAGCAGCTATCGGATTCATGATTGCCTATGTGATTGGGTCGTTTATATTTCATTATGATCTAGGATCAGGAGCGTTCTGGCAATTGCTAAAGTAGACTATGGTACTAGAATTATTCCGCCATTTAAACGCTGCTCAAATAGTCTTTTTTTATCTTCAAAGCTGTAAAACATGGGGACTGTTCCGTTGTTCGCCTATTTTTTTCCATCAGAATGAAAATATCTTCATAGAAATATAGATTCCTATTTTTATAGATTTATGGAATAGGACAATTTTCCTAATGAATACCCTTGTATTAAAAAGAGGTGGGTATTTCATCATGAATAAGCAACTGAAAATGATAAGGCTATCTCAAATCAGATTGGAAATAAGCTTTCGAGAAAATGAAAAGGACTTAGGGCTTAAATTAAGTATCCAAAGAGAAGGATTAAAAGTCCCGTTAATTGTTGAAGAAGAAAGCAAAAATCATTATGTATTAGTTGAAGGGTATCGTCGCTATTTTGCACTTGAATATTTGAATATTGAATATGCCGAATGTATTGTAGAAAACCCCACTTCTGAGAATGAAAGGATCCTAAAGCGGTTGGGGCTTGAACTTCAGTCTAAGAAAAAGACTTCCTATCAAATGGAGAGAATGATTTTTTCGTTATTACAGAACGGGTATGATGCTAAAACAATTGCAAGTTACTGTAGTGTGACAAAGGCAACAATTAGTAAATATATACACGGTGCCGGTGTGAATCCTGATTGGATTCGGAGAGGAGAAGAGGCTAATGTAGGAAGACATGTGTTTACTGCTATCCATAAATTAGATATAGATATAGATATTAAAGAAATAATTGTCGATCAATATATTAAAAAGACAATTACTAAAACAACAGTAGAGGCCATTAAAAAGGCAACTAATGAGAAAGCATTTCAGGATATACCTAAGGAAAAGATTCAAGATTGCATTGAACGGATTATGATGCATCAATCATTAAATAATAAAGTGGTAAAAGAAATTGTAAACGAAATTAGTTTACAGTCGGTGTATAAAAAAGAGAACCACTTATTTATGTATAAATTGTCTTTTCAATCACTTACAAAGGTTCAAACAATATTAAATTTAAGACATTTTACAGACTATTTAACTGAGTATCAAAAAAAGCAGCTGTTATTGGCAATAAATAAACTACTTCACACATTAAATCCCCCAAGTAAATGGACCGAATTCTCTGAAGATGGGAAACCAGACGAGGCTGATAATAACTTTAAACATTAAGTATCAGATAAAGGGTGGGTTTTGTTTGGTCCATCAAAAGAATAATGGTTATAATGCTAATTGTATGCATCAGGGTGACTCTTTAAAAAGGATGTTACTGTGCCGGAGTGTAAAAAAGGTGCCAGCCAATTAGTAGTAATGTGTTTCGATTTTCCGCATATATTTAGTTTTAAAGGCTATTATTGCGATAACTGAATAAGGACGGTGATGCCGCTTATGATAAAAGTGGAGCTAACTTTTGAACAGCTTCTATTTATTATCTTCTTAGCCAATAACCCTTTTTAACAGAAGGGAGTAACAGCACTGAAAAGTGTTGTTACTAAGAAGAGATAAATAAATTATACATAAGTGGCATCTTTTAATTTGTGTTATTTTGTACGCAGTAAAGTCAAAATTATGGTCACAGTGACGCCCTGATGTTATCATCTTCTGCTATAACTTAAATTTCATTCCTCGAATTTTATGGCAAAGGATAGAGACAGTTTTTCGATTCTGAATCCCTAGCTGCATTGAATACTGTGGGGTCCTTGGGAACTTTGGTAATGGCCGTAGTGAGAGCATTCCGGTGTAGTAGCTGGGCATTTTATGGCTAAAAACGGATTGGTATAGTAGAATAACTAATACGCAAATAACGGAAATCTGTACTAATTTGGCATTTTTCAAAAACCCCACATTCAAACAAACACTTGTTTAACGGTCTAGAGCAGTAATAGCGCGAACATTACATTCAATCAAACGTTTGATTGAATAAATAACGTAGGGAATAACCGTTTGTCTACCTAACTGTTATACAATTAATTTAGTAGCCGAATATAGTGGATGTGGGGCAGAAGGACAGGTTTTACTGTCCCAAAGTCAAATTATCCAAGGTGCTTATCTTTCTTCATCCGCTCCTCAAACAGCCTTTTTTTCTCATCAAAGCTAGGATTGTGTACAGGTTCCTTTGGGATAGAACATCCATATTCCCTAAGCTCTTTCATTTGTTCCACAATGATCCTTTTTTCTTTTGCGAAGTTGAAGTTATGTTCAGGCTTATCGTCCTGGCTACGATCATGAAACCAATCTGGAAGAAGTTCTTGTCTGGTCAGCTTTTTCATCGATGGGCGATTCATTTGATGTTTATAGGCAAGACGAGCTGCATGGACATCATCCAGGGTTTTATAACCTTTATCGACCCAGTCTCTTAGGATTGCTTCTACATAGTTCCAGCGCTTTGATGAATTTTCTACTGCTAGTTTCATAGCCTCGATTACGAGATTGTCAGATAAATCAGTACACCACGCATTTATTTTATCGGCTAGAAAACTTCCAATTGTTCCAAATCCATTTTGCTCGAAGAATTGGAACGGATCTTCTTTTTCGTTGTTTGGTTGTACATCTTTTGAAGAAGAAGAAGTCTCTGTTGTATTCTCTGTAGTAATCTTTGCAGTAATCTCTGGTATTGCACTGCTCATATTGGACACATCGTCTGTCCATGTTGAACACATCGTCTGTTCATTTTGAGCAGATGGGCTGTCCACTTTGGGCACATCGTCTGCCTGATTTGGACACATCAAATCTTTATGGTCCGGTTGAGGGGTTTCGTTCTTTGCTTCCACCTCGTTATTTTCGGCCGGTTTTAGTTCTTCTAGTTTTTCATAATTTATTGAGTACCATTTTGTGTGATCTATTTTCATTTTGTTGAAATTGCCGGGAGTGAGAAAACCGTTCTTTTCTAACTTCGAAATGGCCCTTCTAATTGTACTTTTTGAGATATATCCAATTTGCTTCGCTAATTCATCATACGTGATATATACCCATTTTCGTTCTTCGCGGATATTATCGGTACGCAGAAGCCAGTAATGGATCTGTTGAAGAATAACACTCTCATTTCGTCCAACCAGCGCTGCTAGTGTTGGAATAATAAGTAAAGGGCTCTCGTTTAGTAGTAGTTTTTCGTTCATTTGTGGTTGTCATCCTTTTTACGGTATTTTTTCGGGGGTTTGTTTTTTGGAACTAGGAAAAACGTGGGGACGGTTCCGCCGTTCCCCTATTTTTTTCCATTTCTAGGGCAGAGGGAAAGGCACAGATTAATAATGTGGGTATGTGCCAGACCCTTTGCCCGCTTAAATTCCTAGTGATGTATACGTTTGTATTCTATCTTGTGTTGCATATTGCAGGACGCACATAGCGGTACGTGTGTATTGTTTTTCTAGTAGATAGTGAGATTCGGTCATGGGTAGCTCTTGCTGATTTTTGAATTGGATTATGGATTGGGTTGTATTGCTTGTTTGTTGGGATGGTACGATCGCTTTTATATGGTGGTAGAAGATCCAGTTGCACTCAAACGCGGTAGGTGAGTGAGTGGGGAACGCGAAGATATTTCTACGAGGGTTAATAGGAATGGGTACCTTTTGAATCGCACCTGTTAAGTGAGTGACGGCTTTGCGTCTGCCTTCGTATGTGGCCCCGCCTTCAAGGCAGGCTGCCTTTATGATCTGTAATGGTGTCTGCCGGACATAGATGATTCGGTGCACTTCCTTGACAATCGCTGAGTACTCGATTTCCCTTGCAGGAAGGATTGCCATTGTTAGGGGGTTCACTTCATAGGTAGGATGGATTATTTTCATGTGTTCGCTCCTTTTTTGTGGTGGTGGTGCGGGGGATTTAGAATTACCGAGTTAATAAG
>NZ_JAJFZK010000039.1 GCF_020731355.1 Bacillus sp. REN16
ACATTTATTTCATTTAAGGAACGCTTTTTTTATTTAAGGAACCTTAATTTTATATGGAGACAAATTATATTGCCCTGCTAAAAAGTCCTTCCCCGTCTTCCTCTCCCTCTCACTCCCCTCAAACCCTTGCGACTCTAAGCCCCACCCTTCTTATCTTGCCTTTTTTCTTCATTCCATTCTGCTACATAGTTCTTCCCCAAAACCCCCATTTTCGCCCTCTTTTTTCCGTTCTGGGTCGTATCGAATATTCAGACAATGTTAAAAAGTTCTTCCATAATGGAGGGAAGAATCAAGAGAAAAGATTGAAAAAACACGTTGAGAAATACACGAAAAAGAACTGAAACCCTACGGGTTTATGCAGTGAGGAAAACAACATATTAGAAGAGAGAAAAGAATGAGCAAGGATGATTGAACCCCTACTGGACAAGGGATTGAGGAGATATTGGACAAAACAAAAAGACTGGACCACTATTGGATCCAGCCTGAAATATAATTGATTTTACGATTGAAAAATGATTGAGTACATATTGTTCGCCTGCTCTTTTTTCCTCACTCTTCCTTCCGCTCTGGATACCAACTATTTAACAGTAGCTACCGACTTTTTAGCATGGAGAAGAAGAATAAGACAGCTACATATAATAGAAAAAAGAATAAAGAAACAAGATGAAATAAATATAAAAAGGATAAGCTATCTCGCCCCATTACTTTAAGGTGTGATACTTCACAATATTCTACGTAAACAAAAAAAGGCAATGCTATTATAAAGTAAAGCATTCGCCCCTTGGCTTAATAAGAGAGTTTTATTTTTCAAGTTGACCTTTTACCCCAACTAACTTGTCTTTAATAAAAGGGTCAATCTCGTCAGGTAAATGATCTAATCCAAAAAATTGTGCCTCTATTCCTTGGTTGCTTTCAGGTGTTATTTCTCCTTCGTACTTGGTACATAAATAACCAATTGCAACCGTTTGATACTCGTCTCCACTTTCCTCGACACGATTTATTAATTCCTTTCCTGAATAGACACCAAATAATTTTAACTCTTTTATCTTTAAGCCTATTTCTTGAAAGACTTTTCGTGTAATACAATCCTCAACTGACTCATTTAACTGCAAAATTCCACCCGGAATCCCCCAAGTTGCTCCTGAATATCTACTTAATAATATTTCTCCGTAATGATTAACAATAGCTACACTTGGCCGAACAATAATTAGTGAAGAATTCCCAATCATTTGTCTCATATTTTCACAATAATCCATACATACCTCCGATGATATTAATTTATTTACATTTACCCTGCACAACAAGATAGCTTCGAAACATCTTTATCAAATGTAAGAGCAGTTAGTCTTAGTCCTTCTGCCATTGTTAAATATGGTGCAAGGCTATCTTTTAAATCCTCCACGGTTAAACCAAACTTAACTGCTAATGTCGCTGCATAAATCACATCACCTGCATTTTCAGATACAATATGAACTCCAAGAATTTTTAATGTTTTAGCATCAGCAACAACCTTAAATACACCTGTCGTTTCACGGTTTACTAATGCTCTTGGAACGGAATCTAAAGATAGTACAGATGTTTTTACTTCATAGCCTTGTTCTTTTGCCTTTTTCTCTGTTAAACCAACTGTTGCAATGGATGGATTTATAAATGTGACAGCAGGAAAAACTGATAAATCTAATTTTTTATTTAACCCACCAATCGCATTATCAGCAACAACCCCACCTTCATAGGCTGCTACATATACAAATTGCGGCCCTAATGTTACATCTCCTGCTGCATAAATCTTCTGATTACTTGTTCTGGCATAATCATTTATCAGTATTTCATTTCGTTTTCCGACTTCAACCCCTGCTGCACTTAAATTTAAAGAATCCGTATTTGGTTTTCTTCCTGTTGCAACAAGTAGTTGTTCTGATTCCACAACTTTTTTCTTGCCATCTACCGTTACATAAACCTTTTTTACCGCTCCAACTTGCTCTACACGCTCATAAGTTGCCCCTTTCAAAAGGTTTATACCTTGTTCTGTCAAAACCTTTTCTACAGCTTCTGAAATCTCTGGATCATATTCTTTTAAAAGACAATCACTTCTTTGGATAAGAGTTACTTCTGAACCTAAATTATGAAACAGTTGCCCAAGTTCCAACCCGATATAGCCTGAACCCATTACTGTTAATCGCTTAGGCATCTTTTTTAATTCAAGTAGTGTTGTACTTGTAATATAATCTACTTCTTCAAGTCCTGAAATTGTTGGTATTGATGGTGAAGCACCTGTTGCAATTAAAAAGCGTTTAGCAGAATGTTTCTCCCCATTTACTTCAACTGTATTTTCATCAATAAATTTTGCTTCACCCTTTATTAAATCAATACCATATTCATCAATTAAGTCTATATATTTTTGATTTCGAAGTTCGCTAACTAATTCATCCTTTTGCTTCACCAAAGAGGCTAAATCGACTTCTCCAACAGATGTTTGTAACCCTATAAATGGATTTGCTTTTGCTATATGATTGATTTCTCCTGCTCTAAGAAGTGTTTTTGATGGAACACAACCAACATTCACGCAAGTTCCACCAACAGTTCCACGTTCAATCATCCCCACTTTTGCCCCATATTCAATTGATTTAATGGCAGCAGAAAAAGCTGCCCCGCCTGAACCAATGATAAGTAAATCGTAATCACTTTTAATATCTAACTCTATATCTTTTAGCTTCTGTGTTGAAATATCTTCTATGTCTTCTGGTTGATATTTTGCTTGTTTAATTGCTTGTCTTACATTTTCAGCATTAACATCATCTGGTATTTCAAATACCGATTCACCACGTCTAAAACTGGTTTCGATATTTAAAGCACCTATGTTGGTTAAAGCAGCATAAATATGTTGTTCACAGCCTGTACAGGTCATTCCGTTGATTTTAATCCGATATTTTTTCACCTTTTCTTCCTCCTCTATTTAAAAATCAATCAAAAATCAAAGATTCAACAATAGGACATTGATGTATTGCCTTTTGATCTGGACATCGACTTTTTAAGTCCTTTAACATTGACTCAATACGCTTTAAATCTGCAATTTGTTCTTGAATTTCTAATTCTTTTTTTGATACAAATTCAAATATATTTTTGCAGCGAACTTCATCATTATCGACAACTCCAAGTAATATATATATTTCACTCAATGAAAAGCCAAGATTTTGCAGTCTTTTAATAAATTTTACACGCTTAACATCATCATCTGAATATATCCGATAACCTTCATTCGTTCGGGAAGGATCTTTTAATAATGATTTTTTTTCGTAATACCTAATTGTCTCTTTATTTACACCGGATTTTTCGGCAAACACACTAATTCGGTAACTCAAATTATTCACCCCTATAAACATAATAAACCGTGTACTAAGGTACACGGTCAAGTATAATATTAAAATTCTTTTCTTCAAGTATTCTGCCCGTTAACGTCTTGCTATCCCTTTTACATATGATTCTATTCTTTAACTTTTAGCAATCGCAAACTGTTTAATGTCACAAGTAATGTTGCACCCATATCTGCAAATATCGCTATCCATAGCGTTAACCAACCAGGCATAACTAACAATAATGCCACTAATTTAATCGCTAAAGAGAAGGTAATATTTTGCTTGATGATTACTAAAGCCTTACGACTTAACTTTATTGTATATGGCAATTTGCTTAAATCATCAGACATTAAGGCAATATCAGCCGTTTCTAATGCTGTATCTGTTCCAGCACCACCCATCGCTACACCAACAGTGGAAGCTGCAAGTGCTGGTGCATCATTCACACCATCCCCAACCATTGCTACACTTTGATGTTTTCCTCGAAGTTCTTTAATAAAATTCAACTTATCCTCTGGTAGCAAATCAGCTTTTATATCAGTAACTCCAACTTGTTTCCCAATTGCTGATGCAGTTCTTTTGTTATCCCCTGTCAACATTACCGTTTCAATTCCAATATTATTCAATTTACCAATGACTTCTTTTGATGTTTCCCTAATTTCATCGGCTACGGCGATTAACGAAAGAATCGCTTTCTCCGTTCCTAGTACCATCACGGTTTTTCCTTGGGTTTGCATTTCAGTAATCTTTTGTTTTCTATCACTTTCAATGCTTCCGTGTAATTCTTCAAAAAGTGCTGGACTTCCAACATAATACATTTCGTTATTTACCTTGGCTTTTACACCTTTACCTGTAATAGATTGGAAGTCTTCAACTATTACATCATTAAAGTCTAATCCCTTTTCTTCTGCTTTCCGCATAATAGCTGAAGCTAATGGATGTTGGGATCCTTTTTCAATCGCTGCTGTAATGGTTAACTGTTCATTTTCATTTCCACCATATATCATAATGTCTGTTACAGCAGGAATCCCTTTAGTTAATGTACCTGTTTTATCAAAAGCAATAGCCTTCAAATGCCCTGCTTCTTCTAAATGGATGCCACCTTTAATTAACACTCCATTTTTTGCTGCATTTCCTATTGCAGTTACAACCGCAACTGGAGTAGAAACAACCAAGGCACATGGACAACCAACTACTAATACAGCTAAACCTTGATAAACCCATTCGCTCCAATCTCCCCCAAATAACGGTGGAATAACCGCAATTAAAAGAGCCAAGATCACAATAACTGGTGTATAGTATTTCGCAAATTTATCGACGAACGCTTGAGAAGGTGCCCGTTCTGCTTGAGCTTCTTCTACCAAGTGAATGATTTTTGAAAGAGTGGTATCTTCTACTCGTTTTGTCACTTTAACTTCAAGTAACCCTTCTTCATTTAAGGTTCCCGCAAAAACTTCTTCATCTATCGTTTTCGTTACCGGAACACTTTCACCAGTAATAGCAGCCTGATTTAACGTGGACGTTCCTTTTATAACGATTCCATCCATTGCTAATTTTTGGCCAGGCTTTACAATCATGATGTCTCCAACTTGAATTTCATCAACATGAATCATCATTTCTTCATTTCCACGGCGAATCAATGCTTCTTTTGGAGCAATATCCATTAATGATTCAATTGATTGACGAGCTTTATCCATTGAATAACGCTCTAACGCTTCACTGATCGCAAATAAGATGACAACGGTTGCTCCTTCACCCCACTCACCAATAAGGGCAGCTCCTATAATCGCAATGGTCATTAGCGTATTCATATCAAAGAGTAATCTGCTTAGATTTTTAAGTCCTTTAATGAATAGCGAATACCCCCCAATTAAAATAGACGCTGCATAACCAATCGAAGGTAGTATATGCTCCTCACCATATTGCTCACCTAAGAACCAACTGACTACAAGCAAAATGGCAGATATATATACCTTAATGTTTTCTTTCTGTTTCCAGAATGGTTCACGCTCTACTTTTTGTTCTTTTTCATCCCGAATCTTTAAATTTTCAAACGCCCCTGCTTTTTCCAATTCCTCAATCGTTGTATTCCCTTGAACATAAACTTTAGATGCTCCAAAGTTTACTTTCGCATTCTGAACACCAGGAAGATCTTTTACATTATCTTCAAAAATGGCAGCACAGTTGGCACAAGTAAATCCTTGAACACGATAGGCTTTCAATTCTTGTTCATTTAGTTTTGCTGTTTGATCAGACATTGGTTTTCACCTCGTTTTTATGTGCTAACGCAATCATCATTATCTGTTTGATGTGGTCATCATCTAATGAATAAAATGCTAGTTTTCCCTCTTTTCTGAACTTAACAATCCCTTGCTTGTGGAGGGTACGTAAATGATGAGAAGCATTCGCTACAGTAACACCTACAATATTTGCTATATCGCACACACATAGTTCTTCATCTTGGCACAAAGCGTAGGTAATTTTTGCTCTATTTTCATCTGCAATAGCTTTTAGCATTTGGGATACACTAACAATGTCAATTGATTGTAAATCCCCTTGTATTCGATTTACCTTTTCTTCATCATAACAATAAATCTCACAGGTATCTTTTTTATTCATTTTTTCACTCCATTCTCATTCAAGTGTTTATTTGAATATAGTATACTCCTTTTACTCGCTAACATTCAAGTGGTTATTTGAATGAATGTAAAATTGAATTATGGTATCCGATTCTAATAACAATTTTTTTAATACAAAATAAAAGGTTATCACAAAATATCCGGATAACCTCTGTTATATTTTTCGTTATTTATGCAGTTGCACAGCTACAAACCTTACCTTATTGAGCTTCCTCACTATATTGGACCGGTGTCAAATTGATTCCGAATCTCCTCAGCAAGTGTCTCTAAGGATACTTAGCAAAATCTAAAATAAAAAGGAGTAATCAACTCATGAATGAGCTAACTACTCCTTTTTACCTTTTCCTAACAACAACCACTTGCACCTAATAATACTAAACCTTCACCGTTCTGATTTTCTTCTTTGTCTAAAGTTAGCTCCTCAGTTGTAGCAACCTGTGAATCAATTGCTACTTTAATACCATTAATAGTTTCAATTATATCAGTTTCAAGTGGTGCATCTAAAGATAACGCAAATTGTGGTCCGCAGCATCCAGCAACTGAATAAAGGCGTATACCTTCTGCACCATTTTCCGTTAATACATTTTCTAATAAGTGTTTCGCAGCATCTGTAATTTTCATTAAGGTTTCTCCCCTATCCATTTGGATAAATTCTTTTTAAAGCCTCTTTCATTTCTGGCTTCACATTAATTTTTGGTCTTGCTGCCTTAGCAATTTCTTCTGCTTCAGCAATTGTACTTGCTTTTTCTAAGGCTAATAATGTTCCGATTGCAACAGTACCAGTGCGATTACTTCCTCCTTGGCAATGGAAGTAAATATTCTTACCCTCGTTATATGCTTTTATTACATGATCAATAGATTTCTTAATAGATTCTTCTTGGTCTGCTGCATCATCAACAATAGGGCTATGAATACGGTTATAAACTACATCTTCTATCGGAGCCTCAGCTCTTAAATCAAATACAACATCTATTTTCTCATTCCCTAATAAATCATTTACATCGTCTGCACCACCGATGTAAATTCTATCCTTGATTAATTCATGATAATTCTTTGTTGTCATTGTAGTACCTCCATCATTTTTCTACATCATTAATTTATATAGTCTTTTAGTTTCTCATACCCAATCTTTTCTTCATGCAACCAAGGTATAATCGCACAACTATCGGCTAAATGATTATTGACCTCACGAATCCACTCTTTTTCAGAAATTGCTTTCCCTCTTAACACAGGGTCTTTGGTATCAGTGGCAAATAGACTTTGATTAATAACCCACCATTTTGGGCTAATATTTGCTCTTCTTAAATCATCTTGTAATCGGGAGGCTTCAAATACAGGTGTAGCTTCAGCTAAGGTAACGATTACGACAGATGTTTCCTTGGAATCTCTAATCTTTGGAAGTAGTTTTGTTACACTTTCTGGCACTTCGCCAGTAGACCTAGCAATTTCCTTGCTATATGACTGTGCTGCATCTAATAAGAGTAATGTATGACCTGTAGGAGCTGTGTCAATGACGACAATCTCATTTTCAGATTTGGCAACTACTTCGGCAAATGCACGAAAGACTGCAATTTCCTCTGTACAAGGTGAGTTTAAATCTTCCTGTAAATAAGCCAGACCTTCCTCATCTAAATCCTTACCAGCAGTCGCCAACACTTCGGTTTTATATTTTTCTACTTCATCTTTAGGATTAATGCTGCTAATAGTTAGATTTTGATTTAATTGGTCGCTTTGAAATTGATACTGCAAGTGAGCTGCAGGATCAGTTGTCGTCAAATGAACTCGATGGCCCTGTTCCACCAAACCAACTGCAATGGCTGAAGCGACCGTTGTTTTTCCAACGCCCCCTTTACCCATAGTAAAAATTATTCTTGTATTAGTTGATGAGAAATCACTAATGACATCGTTTAGATTTGGTAGTCTTACTATCTCGTTCTCACTGTTTTCCTCTGATACTGGAATAACGTATTCTTTAAATAAATAACGTAAATTTTCAACCCCAGTTAGAGAATATGAAACAAACGGTAATGAATAGCTTACTGTCTGTTTTAGATTAGCTGGTATCTGCTTTAAAGCATTCCTTTGCCTTTGATAAAAAGCTGATGAAACTTCATCGTCTTTCATATAGTTCAGAAGCAGACCGTTAACAATAAGTATTTGATTTTTTATTCCAATCTCTTTGAGTTCTATTGATGCCCGGTCTGCTTCTATTAGAGATGATATATCAGGTCTTGTTACTAATATAAGTGTTGTTTTTTTTGAATCCGAAAGAACATCAACAGTTTCCGAATATAAATTTTTCTTATCAGCAAGTCCTGATAAAGGACCTAAACAAGAAGCACCATGCGTACTTTCCTCTAAGAATCCGTTCCAGTCTGTTGGTAGTTGTAATAGACGTAACGTATGGCCCGTTGGTGCTGTATCAAAAATGATATGGTCATATTGGTTTATAATTTCTGTGTTTGTAAGTAAAGTTGTAAATTCATCAAATGCGGCAATCTCGACTGTACATGCTCCTGATAGTTGCTCTTCCATTGTAGCTACAACGGAATCTGGTAATATTCCACGGTATGGACCGACTACTTTTTCACGATATGCACTTGCTGATGCCTCGGGATCTAAATTACTGGCAAATAAATTTTCTACCGTTGGAACTGCTTTAGGCGAGTTTGTTAATTCAAAATCAAAAACATCCTGTAAATTAGATGCTGGGTCTGTACTAATTAGTAAAACTTTTTTTCCACTTTCCGCTAAAGCTACGGCTGTTGCACATGCAGTTGATGTTTTTCCAACTCCGCCTTTTCCAGTTAAAAATAAAAACTGTGTCTGCACAACATTTTGAGGTTTGAAAGATTGAAACATGTTTTTCACTTCTTTCTTTTCACTGTTTTTTTATGTTTAATGAAAGTCGGACTTTCGGTTTTTCAGTAAGCTCTTCAGCTTTTACCCCTAGCCATTCTGCAAGTTCTTCATTTGTTGGATAGGTTCCAACTTTAACAACTTGTTCATCTACTAAAACTACAGGTAACGCATCCGGTCCCTTTTCATGTAAAACACTATTCACTGACTGTGTTTTACCAAATTTATCAGGGTCATTTGTTAATTGATACCGTTTCACATCAAATCCTTTTTTCTCCAAAGAATATACCGCAGATGCTACTCTGGTTAGTTCTGGATCAACTGATGGACCACATACTCCTGTTGAACAACACATTGCTGGATCAAATATCTCGACTTTTTTCATCTAAAACCCTCCGATTAATATTAAATAAGCATATACTTATATTAGTCTTTAAAGAAAACCAAGAGATGGATCTCTTGGTATAAGGCTGTTTTATTCTCCAGTTTCAGCAAAACGCTTGATTCTTTCACCTATTTGGTCACGAACTCGTTGGAATACAGCCCATTTTTCCTCTTCACTTCCTTGAGCTTTTGCAGGGTCATCAAATCCCCAATGATCACGTTTTACATGTGGTGGTGTCATTGGACACTTATCAGCAGCATCTCCACATAAAGTAACGACAAATTCAGCATTGTTTAGGATCTCTGGGTCAATAATGTCAGATGTTTGATTTGAAATATCAATTTCTACTTCATTCATTGCTTTCACTGCATTGGGATTTAAGCCATGTGCCTCGATACCTGCACTCTTAACTTCCCACTCATCACCTAAATACTTCTTCCCCCAGCCTTCAGCCATTTGGCTTCTGCAAGAATTTCCAGTACATAAAAAATAGATTGTTTTTTTAGACATAATAATTCTCCTTTTTAAAATAGAGTAAGTGTTAGGTAAAGACCTAATAATGTAATAAATAGAATTGGAATTGTTAAAATAATACCCGTTTTAAAATAAGTTCCCCATGAAATTTTAACACCTTTTTGTGACAATACATGAAGCCATACTAATGTTGCTAAAGAACCAATTGGTGTGATTTTTGGACCTAAATCGGAGCCAACTACATTAGCATAAATAAGTGCTTCCCTTAACACACCAGATGTATCTGTTTCAGCAATGGCTAAAGCATCAATCATAACGGTTGGCATATTATTCATGATGGATGAGAGGAAAGCAGCTAAAAATCCCATTGCAACAGTTCCAACAAATAAACCTTGATCAGCTACTGTTTGAATGACACTTGCCAGTGCAGATGTAAGTCCCGCATTTCCTAATCCATATACCACCACATACATTCCAATAGAGAAAAATACAATATTCCAAGGTGCACTTTTAATAACTTCCTTAGTATTAACAGAAGCACTACGTCTTGCCATTATGAAAAAGAAAATAGCAATGGTTCCTGCAATTATAGAAACAGGTACGTTGATGAAATCGCTAGTAAAGTATCCAATTACTAATAAACTAAGAACATACCATGATAAGCGAAACATTTTTAAGTCTTTAATAGCCTCTTTTGGTTCCTTTAATTTTGATAAATCGTAATTTCTAGGGATACTTTTTCTAAAGTAAATTAACAATACAAAAATCGTCGCAATCAGTGAAAATAAGTTTGGAATTATCATTCGTGAGGCATATTCCACAAATCCGATACCAAAAAAGTCTGCAGAGACTATATTTACTAGGTTACTTACAATAAACGGAAGTGAAGTTGTATCAGCAATAAATCCACTTGCCATAATGAAGGGAAATATCATTTGTTCTTTAAACTTTAAATTTCGTACCATAGCAAGTACAATGGGTGTTAGAATTAATGCCGCACCATCATTTGCAAATAAGGCCGCTACAATAGCACCTAGAATACTGATGTATACAAACATCTTTATTCCATGACCTTTTGCTACCCGTGCCATGTGTAATGCTGCCCATTCAAATAATCCAATCTCATCTAATATTAATGAAATGAGGATAATTGCAACGAAAGATAACGTTGCATTCCATGTAATGTCAATTACTTCAAGAACATCACTAAATCCCACTACTCCTGCTAATAAAGCTATTACAGCCCCTCCGCAAGCTGACCAGCCAATATTTAACCCTTTAGGTTGCCAAATAACTAAAATCAATGTTGCAATAAAGATAATAAGAGCTAAAATAAGTGTTCCTGACAAAATGTAAAACCCCCAATATTAACAACAAGAAATCCGTTTCCCTTGTTTTTCTAAATCCTCTAACTTATCCTTTTGGCTAGGTAATTGGTTAAGAATCTGAGTAACAAATGGATAGTAGATATTGTTCTCATTAATTGAATAAAAAACCCACTGTCCCTTTTTCTCCTCTTGAACCAATCCCATATCTTTCAACCTTCTTAGATGTTGGCTTATAGCTGGTTGTGTCATTTGAAATATCTCAACAAATTCACATACACAACATGCTCCACCATCAAGAATTTTCATCATGGTTAGCCTAGTTTTATCTCCTAATAGTTTAAGTATTACAGCAACTTGTTCTATTTCAATAGTCGTTTTCAATTTTACACCTCACTTTTTCACTTTAAATAAGTATTTACTTATATAATAATCCACTTATATATGTGTTTCAAGTTTTTTCTTCAATGGTTTTTCACAGCACTTTCCCCTCTAACTATTTGTCTATGGTAAAAAGGTTTTAAACTCACTTTCCTTCCTCTTTTAAATCCTCATACGCATTTGTAAAACGTTCAAAAGAAATGCTCCCAAGTGTTTCCTTATCTTTCTGAAATAGACGCTCAAACGTGATTTCCTTTGCCTTTTCTAAGGTGCATTGTCTACTATTCATAATTAATTTAAGATATGCAATAAAGTATTCTTTACTTAAATTACCACCTTTATTAATGACCATCATCATTACCTCCAAAAAAAGGAGAGTATATTCGACTCCCCCTTTCTAATTTCACAATTTTAGCAGCATGAATTTGAACTACAGGATGCTTTTGTAACATTTAGATTCGTACTACATACACCCGTTTCAGGTAATTCCAACTCAACCTTCTCTGAGGCTTCGTAGTCCCCTGATATGTATGCTACAACGGAGCGAACCTGCTCATATCCTGTCGCCATTAAAAATGTTGGTGCTCGACCATAGCTTTTTGCTCCAACGATATAAAAATCTTTTTCAGGTTGCCGTAATTCTTTTTCCCCATGAGGACGTACCGTTCCACAACTATGAATATTAGGATCAATCAATGGAGCGAGAGCTTTGACACATTCCGTTGCTGTATCAATGCTGGTCCTCACTTCCCGAAGGATTGAAAAGTCTGGACGATTCCCTGTATTGACAATCATTTCATCTATATCTGAATAGGTTTTTAAGTCATCTTTAGTCTCCCCTACTAGCTCTATTTTCCCATTTTCCCCTTTAATGTTTTGAATCCTAAAAGGAGTAATAACTTGAACTACGCACGAATCCACTAATTTGTGTATGCGACTTCCTAAATCACCTCTCGCCTCGAGTGCATCCAGTTCCTCTCCTCCATAAGCCTCTTCAACTCGCACTTTTCTCAAAACCCATACAATTTCTGTTGCGGGATATTCTTCTCTTAATTTTGCTAACTCTAATAATGAATTGATTGCAGAATGGCCACTTCCAATAACAGCAACACGTTTATTTAGATAACGGCTTTTACCTGCTCCTAGAATATCTGGGATGCCATAGAAAATTTGATTTTTTATGGCTTCCTCTTCTTTTAACCAAATGCCATTTGAATTTGCAGGATTAGGATTACCCCAGGTGCCTGTTGCATCAATAACTGCTCTCGCCTCAAACTTTTTAAATTCGCCATTTTGCTCTGCATAAATGACAAATGGTTGTTTTTCTCGATTAGCAGTTTTCATTTTATCCATATTTTTTCGGCTAATTGAAAAAACCTTTGTATTAGCAAACAAAGATTTTTTAATTTCAGGAGTATTTGCCAACGGCTTTAAATATTGATCAACTAATTCTTTCCCAGTAGGTAATTCATTTAGGTCTGGCTCAGTCCAACCTTGTTCTTTAAGAAGTTTAGATGCCGTCTCATCAATGTTATATCTCCAAGGTGAAAATACTCGAACATGACCCCATGTTAGGATATTCGCCCCTACTTGAGCTCCAGATTCTAAAAGAATAAATGGTTGATCATATCTTGCTAAATGGGCTGCTGCTGCAAGACCTACAGGGCCCGCCCCAATAATTGCAACGGGTAAATGTTTGTTTTCATCTTTATTAGTTTCTTTCAATTCCTCTTCAGCTTGACAACAGGTCGGTTTGATTTCTATCCATTCCATTTTCATCTTTCCTCTCATTATGTTTTTTAAAGAAGACTACTTCGACTTTGTAACTGAGATATTTGCTGTATGTAAAATCCAGATGCTTAGATTAACAATTTGCACCTAGTATTTTTTCCATCGCCATTACATCTACAAATTCACCATCAAGAATTCCTTGATTCTTAAATATCCCAACTTGGCGATACTTCAATTTGTTATATAAGCCTTGACCTATAGAGTTAAATGGGAAAGTAAATAAAACTAATTTATAAAAGTCATGATTCGATGCTTCTATTTCAAGTTGTTTTAGCAACCTTTGCCCAATCCCTTTCCCTCTAAAATCACGATGGATATAGACCGAGATTTCCCCTACTCCCCTATAGGCATCTCTAGGATTATAAGGACTTATGGCTGCCCATCCGACAATGTTTCTTTCTTCATCCTCTGCGACCAACCCAACGTATCTCCCCTGACGATGAAGAAACCAGGAATGGATATAATCTTGATCTTTCGTTCTAGTTTCAAGTGTGGCAATCCGATCCTCTATTCCTTGATTATAAATCTGAAGAACTTTCATCAAGTCTTTTACTTCGACCTCCCTAATGATCATTAATCACCCCTCCTTTAATTGCTAAAATCAACACTTGATAAAGTCAAATATCACCCAAAAGGAAACCACTATTTATTTAGTGGTACAACAACCAGAACCAGATCCATCATTCATCCTCATGGCACTCAGTAAGACCTGTAAACTATCTATAACCTGATCCTTTTTATCATCTGGAATGAATCCTAAAATCTGCCCAATGTATTGATTCATTTGACCGGAGATTTCGTTTGCTTTTACTTGCCCTTCTTCAGTAAGTAATAAAACAACATAACGTCTATCGTTTGGATCTGGGGTTCGAGAAACATACCCTAATTCCACCACTTTATTGATTTGCCTACTTAGCATTCCGGTATCCA
>NZ_JAJFZK010000004.1 GCF_020731355.1 Bacillus sp. REN16
CCCCATTTATCTATAAAATTTGTAAAAAATTTTAAAAGTTTTAGTCAAAAATTGTCGTTTACATGGTATCATAAATACATTAAAAAAACATTTCAAAAAAATTTATGATAATAATACATAAAAGTATAGATTGAGAATGATTGAGGGAGCAAGGAGGCCACATTATGGAAATCATAATCGGCATAATCGTAGTAGTAGGTATAGTTGCCATTTTTGGATTTTATTCGAGGAAAAGGATATATAAAGATGTTGACCGGCTAGAGGCCTGGAAAATAGATATGATGAATCGGCCAGTTACCGATGAAATAGCCAAGGTAAAGGATCTTAACATGACAGGTCAAACTGAGGAATTATTTGAACGCTGGCGAAAGCAGTGGGATGAAATTGTCACCGTTGCACTGCCTGATGTCGAAGAACTATTATTTGATGCAGAAGATTTAGCTGATAAATATCGTTTTGGCAAAGCGAAACGTGTACTTGCACAAATTGAAGCCATTCTGAATGATGCTGAAAGTAATATTGTGATTATCTTAGATGAACTAAAAGATTTGGTTGGCAGTGAAGAAAAAAATCGCGTAGAGGTTGATGAGTTAAATCAATTATATCGTGAATTAAAAAAGAATTTACTTGCACATCGACATACATTTGGTTGTGCGGAAAAACAGCTTGAAACAAATCTAGAAGGTATTTATGGGAAATTCAAGGAATTTGAAGAGGCTACCACTAATGGAAATTACTTTGAGGCAAGAGAAATAGTACTTCTCATTAAGGATGCTCTTAGCGTAATAAAAAAACAGATGGATGAAATTCCCCATCTGCTGCATGAGTGTCTTAGCATGATTCCAAATCAATTAAATGAGATTTCAGAAGGTTATAGCCAAATGGAACAGGAAGGTTATTCACTGGAACATCACCAAATTGAAAAAGAGATCGACAGAATGAGAGAGCAATTGACTCAATATATTGCTTTTATTGAGGAACTTAAGCTCGAAGATGTTAAAAAAGGATTGGATGAAACACGGGAATCACTTGATACAATCTATGATTTACTTGAAGCGGAAGTAAAGGCGAATCAGTTTGTTAAAAATGAAGTTGAAAAAATAGAACAGGACCTTGAAGACTTGATCGAAGGCAGTAAAGGCACTGGGGAAGAAACATCTTTTGTACAGCAAAGCTATCATGTGAATGAACAAGATCTTGAGCGACACCGCAATATCGTAAAACAAATCAAGCAAATAGTGAAACAATATATTTCGATTCAAGCAAAGCTTGAGGAAGACCAAATTGCCTATTCTTTAATTAGAAATGAACTTGAAGAAGTTTACGGAAAGATCCAAGATGTGAAGGAAGAGCATTTACAATACTCAGAAATGCTTAAAACCCTTCGTAAGGATGAGTTGCATGCAAGAGAACAAATTATGGAAATGAAGAAACAACTTGCTGATGCAAAACGCCTTATTTCAAAAAGCAATATCCCAGGATTGCCGATTAAGTACTCTGAGCTTATGTCCGAATCGAAATTATCTTTAACGCAAGTTATGTCAACGCTTGAAGAAAAACCATTAAATATGAATACCGTGAATCAGGCTTTACAAAATGCACTTGATTTAATTTCACAAACACATAAGAATACAGAAGAAATGATCGAGCAAGTATATCTTGCAGAAAAAGTTATTCAATATGGTAATCGATATCGTAGCCGAAATCCTAAAATTGCGGTAAGTTTACTTGAAGCTGAAAGTTCCTTTAGAAATTTTGAGTATGCACTTGCATTAGAGCAAGCAGCAACTGCAATTGAAGATGTGGATCCCGGAGCACTAAAGAAAATTGAAGTATTACTTGAAGACGAAAATGAATGAATTAAGGACCTCACAAATTGAGGTCTTTTTTAATTCAATCAATTTATGTTATGATTTTGATGCAAATAATGTTTAGTTTAGGGGAATTCAGATGATTTATTTAGATAATAGTGCAACAACAAAACCATTTGATGATGTAATTGATTCCTATATAAAGGTCGCAACAAATTATTTTGGCAATCCCTCATCCTTACATGGAATTGGTGGACAAGCCGAAAAGCTTTTAAGTCACTCACGCACACAAATTGCATCCCTTTTACATGTAAAGCCACAGGAAATCATTTTTACATCAGGTGGGTCAGAAGGGAATAATTTTGCTGTAAAGGGGATCGCTTTACAATATCAAAATCGAGGCAAACATATTATTACAACATCCATTGAGCATCCTTCTGTAAGCGAAGCATGCAAACAATTGACAGACCTTGGATTTGAAATAACCTATCTCCCGGTTGATGAAAATGGTGTTATATCAATTAAAAACTTAAAAAATGCGATCCGCGAAGATACAATTCTTGTTTCGATTATTCATGTGAATAATGAAGTTGGGACAATCCAGCCAATCG
This sequence comes from Bacillus sp. REN16, assembly GCF_020731355.1. Classification (GTDB taxonomy): domain Bacteria; phylum Bacillota; class Bacilli; order Bacillales; family Bacillaceae_L; genus Ferdinandcohnia. Next base: position 2,423 of record NZ_JAJFZK010000004.1, read on the forward strand.
AGGAAATAGGCAATCTATTAGAAAAGTATCCGAAAATTATTTATCATGTTGACCATGTACAAGGAATCGGTAAAACACATTTAGATTTTAATAAGACGAAACTTGATTTATGTACGATTTCTGGGCATAAGTTTAATGGACTGAAAGGAACTGGAGTGCTTTTCGTCCGTCAAGGTATACGAATGAAATCCTTAATCGCTGGCGGGGATCAAGAATTGCAAAAAAGGGCGGGTACAGAAAATATTGCTGGCTTTGTAGCCCTTGCGAAAGCGTTAAGGTTAACAATAGAGAATAGAGATGTTCATATCAGTCATCTCACAAATCTAAAAAGAACCATTGCTGAAAAATTATCGCAGCTAAATGGGGTTAAGATTCACACTCCTATGGAAAGCAGTGCACCACATATTATTAACTTTTCAATCGAGGGGTTAAAGCCCGAGGTATTTGTGCATTTATTGGAGGAAAAGGAAATTTACGTTTCCACTACCTCTGCATGTTCATCAAAAAAAAATGAACCAAGTAAAACATTACTTGCAATGGGTGTGCCGAAGGTTCAAGCGGATAGTTCAATTCGAATTAGCCTATCCCATCAAAATCAAGTAGAAGAAGTTCCGATTTTAATAAATGCGATTGAAAATTCATTACAGAAATTACAAAATGATATGGGGGACAAAGATGGAATATGATCACATTTTAATACGATTTGGCGAAATCACAACAAAAGGTCGAAATCGTAATCTGTTTATAAATAAACTTTTAAATAGTATTGTCAGAAAACTTCCGGAATACAGAGGCCTTTCATTTGAAAAAACAAGGGACCGTATTTATATAAAGCTTAATGGAGAACCCCATGAGGGAATTGTAGAAGTTCTTAAAAATATCATCGGGATTCAGTCCTTTAGCTTAGCTTTAAAGGTTGAGAGTGAAATTGAAAAGATTAAAGAGGGCGTACTTGCAGCGTTCAAACAAATGGAACATGAAGGAAAATCTTTCAAAGTTTCGACTAAACGTTCAGATAAAAACTTTCCACTTGATTCCAATCAGTTAAATGATGAATTAGGATCACATATTTTAAAGAATGTTAAGGGAATCTATGTAAATGTGCATACCCCCGATATTAATATGCGTGTTGAGGTTCGTAAGGAAGCAACATACATTACCTTTAAAGATGAGATTGGTTTAGGTGGACTTCCGGTTGGATCAAGCGGGAAAGCCATGCTCATGCTTTCAGGTGGTTTTGATAGCCCAGTAGCTGGTTATTTAGCCATGAAAAGGGGCTTAACAATTGAAGCTGTACATTTTCATAGTCCTCCATATACAAGTGAACGGGCACGCCAAAAGGTGATCGACCTTGCACAGCAACTTTCGGATTTTTCCGGAACCATAAAGCTGCATATCGTGCCATTTACCGAAATTCAGACAACAATAGGGAGGCAAATTCCGGAAAACTATTCGCTAATATCAACCCGCCGGATGATGCTTCGAATTACCGACGAGATTAGAAGAAGGCGCAATGCGCTAGCAATTGTAACTGGGGAAAGCCTAGGGCAAGTGGCAAGTCAGACTTTAGAAAGTATGCATGTTATCAACAATGTCACGAATACCCCGATTATCCGACCACTTGTTACTGTTGATAAGTTTCATATCATTGATATGGCAAAGGAAATCAATACACATGATATTTCAATTCGACCATTTGAGGACTGCTGTACCATCTTTACTCCGGCAGCACCAAAAACAAGACCAAGACTTGAAAAAGTTACTCATTATGAAAGCTACACTGATTTTGAAAGTCTTATTGAAAAAGCAGTCAATGAAACCGAAGTTCTTACACTAGACCTCTCAAAGAAAGAAGAAATCGAAGATCTCTTTTAATAGAAAATCATGCTTTTGTTGTGAACATTTACCAATGGTTTAAATGTATTTTGCTTTGTGATTTTACACATTCTATACTCACAAGGAGGTGAAATCACATGGCAAACAACAATAGCAACCAACTTCTAGTAGCAGGTGCACAACAAGCTATCGATCAAATGAAACTTGAAATCGCATCTGAATTTGGTGTAAACCTTGGTGCTGATACAACTTCTCGTGCTAACGGATCTGTTGGTGGAGAAATCACTAAGCGTTTAGTATCTTACGCTCAATCACATATGGGCGGAGGAAACTTCTAAAAAAATAATATAAATGGCTACAAGGACGGGCTAATCCCCGTCCTTTTTTAGTTTTAAAACTGTAATTGGAATCAGATGTTATAACCTGGTCATAAAAACTTCACAAAAAACCTCCAAATTTTTTGAAATCTTTTATATAATTAGACTATAAAATCGGAGGAGGAATGATTGTGAAAAGAGAAGAATTAATTGCACCTGCAAAGTATAACCTTGTTAAGGAAATTGAAAAGTACGCAAATGACCCAATAAAAGTTGCCTTAAAATGGGAAGATGAGCAGGGCACTAAAAAGGAAATCACATACGTGGACCTCTTCAAAAAAGTAAATCGAATTGGAAATACCTTGATTAACAACGGCCTTAAAAAAGGTGATAAAGTCTTAGTTATCGTTCCACGCCTTGTTGAGGCATATATGGTTTATTTAGGCGCATTGAAAGCAGGATTAGTTGTCATCCCGAGCTCTGAAATGCTCCGTGCGAAGGACCTTCAATACAGAATCAATCATGGGGATGTTAAAGCAATAATCAGCTACCATCCATATTGTGAACAATTTTCATCCATTGAAAAGATCGAGCATATTCAAAAGTTTGCGGTGGGTGACAATGTAGACGGTTGGCTTTCCTTAGAAGAGAACATGCATAACCAATCTGACAAACTAAATCCAGTCGAAACTAGCAGGGATGACATGGCCTTTTTATCCTACACATCTGGGACAACTGGAAATCCAAAAGGTGTTGTTCATACCCATGGATGGGCATATGCGCATTTAAAAACAGCTGCACCATTCTGGTTAAGCATCAGTGAATCTGATACTGTTTGGGCTACGGCAGGTCCTGGTTGGCAAAAATGGATTTGGAGCCCATTCCTTTCCGTACTGGGAAGCGGGGCAACTGGATTTGTATATTTCGGCAAGTTCGATCCAAATAAATATTTAGAATTGTTAAGTGCTAATAAAATCAATGTCTTATGTTGTACACCAACCGAATATCGAATCATGGCAAAGGCGGAAAATCTTTCTGATTACTCACTGCCTGATTTACATAGTGCTGTTTCGGCTGGAGAGCCTTTAAATCGCGAAGTAATTGATACATTCAAAAGAGTATTTAATGTAGAAGTTCGTGACGGATATGGACAAACAGAAAATACGTTATTAGTTGGTGTTTTAAAAGGAATGGAAATGAAACCTGGCTCAATGGGCAGGCCAACACCAGGCAATAATGTCGAAATTGTCGATGAGTATGGAAAGCCTTGTGCGGTGGGTGAAGTAGGCGATATCGGTGTTCATGCAGACACACCGGCTCTTTTTAAAGAATATTATAAAGACCCTGAGAGAACTGCCATGCAATATAGAGGAGATTACTATATTACAGGAGACAAGGCGAAAAAAGACGAAGACGGTTATTTCTGGTTTGAAGGACGTTCTGATGATATTATTATAAGCTCAGGCTATACGATTGGACCATTTGAGGTTGAAGATGCACTTGTCAAGCATCCAGCTGTAAAAGAGTGTGCCGTTGTTGGAAGTCCTGATGAGGTTCGAGGGAATATTGTAAAAGCTTTCGTTGTCTTACGTGAAGGTGTTGCATCCAATGAGGGCTTAGTCAAAGACTTACAGGATCATGTAAAACAAATGACAGCACCGTATAAGTATCCAAGAAAAATAGAATTTGTAAATGATCTGCCGAAGACCACTTCGGGAAAAATTAGAAGAATTGAACTCAGACAGGCAGAAACAGCTAACGTAAAAGCATAATGAGCAGAAAAGGCAGATAGTATTTTTACTACCTGCTTTTTCATGCTAAAGTAAACATAATTAAATTTGAACAGGAGGTGTGATAATGGGGACTTTATGGTCGGGCGGCCAAATCTACACGATGGAAAGGGAAAAAGAGACTGTTGAAGCCGTTTTTGTGGAAGATGGCACGATTATTGCTGTGGGGCTGAAACAAGACTTAGAAAAACTATATAAAAATAGAATTTCTAAGGTTGTCAATTTAAAAGGGCATACCATGTTTCCAGGGTTTGTTGATAGTCATATGCACCTTATTGGTCATGGTGAAAAGTTGATGAAACTGGATTTTTCGGGAATGACGTCATCCAAGGAAATTACAGATGCCATACACGAATATGTAAAAGATAAGCCAGCAGACGAATGGATTATTGGTGAAGGATGGAACGAGAATCAGCTTCCTGACCGGAAGATTTTTCACCGAATTGAACTGGATGAACTCTCACCCGATAATCCGCTCATGTTAAAAAGAATTTGCAGACATGCTGTTGTTGTAAACACAAGGGCATTAGAATTGGCAGGCATTACGGATGATACACCTAACCCTGAAGGTGGTGTGATTGTAAGGGATGCGAATAGGCATGCTACGGGGTATTTACTGGACCAAGCTCAGGAATTTGTAAAAGCAGTCATTCCAGAGGTAACGGAAGATTACATACAAAATGCCCTTCGTTTGTCTATTGAGGATTGCTTAAGCAAAGGACTTGTAGGTGGACATACAGAGGATTTGAATTATTATGGTGGATTTGAGCGTACATTTGGAGGATTTCAAAATAGCATCAATGAGGATGGTTTCAAATTTAGAACAAACCTATTAGTTCACCATGAAGCCGTCGATGACATGCATCGCTTGGGTTATTCTTTTGGAAAAGGTGGAGATTTTCTAAAGTTTGGAGCGATGAAAATTTTTTCTGATGGCTCTATTGGGGGCAGAACTGCATTATTAAGTCATCCGTATAATGACTCACCTGATACGGCGGGGGTAGCAATTCACTCGTTAGATGAGTTGAAAAAGCTTGTTCAAAAGGCGAGACGGTTTATGATGCCGGTCGCTGTCCATGCGATAGGTGACCTTGCATTTGAATATGTGTTAGATGCGATTGAGGAATTCCCGCCATTACAAAATCAACGAGATCGGCTGATTCATGCTCAAATTTTACGAAAAGAGTTAATCGATCGCGCAAAACAATTACCAGTCATTCTTGATATCCAACCAAGGTTTGTCGTATCGGATTTTCCGTGGGTGGTTGAAAGAATTGGTGAAATGAATATGGAATATTGTTATGCATGGAAGACGTTATTGCGTGCTGGCCTCCATTGCGCAGGAGGGTCTGATGCTCCAATTGAGCCAATTGATCCCCTTCTTGGAATACATGCAGCAGTAGCGAGAAAGAAACCAGAAGAAGACATGGTATTTATGCCAGAAGAAAGACTCTCAGTTTACGAGGCTGTGCAGTTATTTACAACAGGAAGTGCCTACGCAGTTGGAAAAGAGGGCTGTATGGGACAAATCGCTCCTGGTTATAAAGCAGATTTTACCATTCTTGATCAAGATATTTTCAAAATCCAAGCAGATGAAATTCTCCGTACAAATGTTATGATGACAGTTGTTGATAATACTGTGATGTATAAGAGATAATAACGAAAGACCAGGCTGGAGTTGAGCCTGGTCTTTCGTTATTTGATTACAAAAATGTTCGTTTTACCTTTTCCCAGAAGGAATTATCCTTTAATTTGACGGTTTTAATTCTTTTTTCACTTAACTGTATATCAATTTGTTTTACATTACGGATACTAAGGGCTTCATTGTCCATTCCAATTGTTGGAAAATCATTTCCGTCTTGAACATCTTTCAAGGTTAATTTTCGTGTTCCGCTTAAAATAAACGGAGAATCTAATGTTCGGTATTGGTTCGTGTTTAATGACGCTAGTTCAGTGACTTGTATACAAGGGAGCAAGGGATCTACTACTGCGCCTCTAACTGATTTATTATATGCTGTACTTCCTGTTGGAGTAGAAATGATCATCCCATCGCCACGGAAAGTTTCAAAATGTAAATCATCAATATAAACTTCTAAGTCTAATGTTTTTATGATGGCTGAACGAATGGAACATTCATTTAAACAATAAAACGATGGGTTGTCATCCACCTTTACCTCAATAATTGGATAACGGCGGACCTCCATTTTTTCATTTAACATGGCTTCCACCATTTTATCAGTTTCATCTGCATGGAAATCACAATAAAGGTTTAATGTACCGGATGTTGAGATTCCTACATATAGACAGTCCTGTCGGAAATTTGTTTTACGAACTGCCTGAAGGAAAGCTCCGTCACCACCAATACTGACTATGATATTTGCTTTTTCAGCGTCATCCACAACTGTAAATTGGTGCTCTTTAGCAATTTGATTTAATTTTTCAACATATTCAATTAGTTTATCTTCTTTTCTATAAAAGAAATAAAGATTACGACGTTCCATAAAAATGCCCCCTGTTGATATTTTTTGAATAGATCTGGTTAAATCTAATAAAGCTATTATGTGTCTTATTATATAGTTTATCAATTAAATGAAACTATTTTGGATCTGAAACGTATTTATTTTTGAACACTTTTTGAAAAACAGGAGGATAAGAAATGAATGGGAAACGGTGGGCAGCATTAGGAATTGCTGCAGTTATATTTGTATTTTCGATCTTTTTTAATTTCGCAACAAATTTAGCATCAAAAAACTTCACAAGCATTTCAGATGAATTTCTAGCCGCTTCAAATGAAGAGTTTCTTGAAAATGTTGTAATCGAAGGAAAAGGAATGGATAAGATTCTCGTTTTATCTGTAAATGGAGTGATCCAGGATACAGGTGAAGACGTGACTTCATTCTTTCAAACTGCCGGCTATCAGCATCAGACGTTCTTAAAAATGATTGAAAAAGCGCAAGAGGATAAAACAGTAAAAGGAATCATTTTAAAAGTTAATTCACCAGGTGGCGGGGTCGTTGAAAGTGCAGAAATACATAAAAAACTAACAGACCTAAAAGAAAAAACAAAAAAACCAATTTATGTCTCAATGGGTGCTATGGCTGCATCGGGTGGTTACTATATTTCTGCTCCAGCAGACAAAATATTTGCTACACCTGATACTATGACAGGTTCGCTAGGGGTTATCATGCAAGGGATTAATTATAGCGGCCTTGCAGAAAAATATGGCGTGAAATTTGAGACTATTAAAAGTGGGCCATACAAGGATATCATGTCCCCAAGTAGGGAAATGACAGAAGAAGAAAGAAAAATTATGCAAACAATGGTCGATAACGCCTATCAGGGATTTGTCGATGTAATCGCAGAGGGGCGTAATATGTCTGAGTCAGAGGTTCGTGGGATAGCAGACGGACGAATCTATGATGGCAGACAGGCTAAAGATAACCATCTAATTGATGAATTGGGATATTTTGAGGATACGGTTGATGCAATGAAAAAGGATTACGAACTTGGAAATATCAAAGTCGTCGAGTATGAAACTAATTTTGGTTTTGGATCCCTGTTTTCGATGAGTGCGAAAAAAATGTTTAGTGATGACATCGAGATGGCAACTTTGGTTCATTTATTATCACAGCCAAATTCGCCTAGAATGATGTACTTGTACGCGGAATAGGGAGGGGACAAACTTGAATATGGATCTTACACATGAAGGAGTACAAGGTGACAATCATGTTCACGATCATTCTACTCGAACAGTTGACCAAAATATGCCGCGCTATGCAGGTTTTTGGCTGCGTTTTTGGGCATATTTATTAGACTTAGTTGTAATTGGGAGTATGAATCGAATCCTAATCTATCCTGCCTTTAGAGCGTTAGACATCCCATTATCAGATAGTAAAATATTTAGTGCAGCAGCAATCGCAACGGCTGTCGTCTTTTACTTATATTTTGTATTAATGACAAAGTTTTTTAACCAAACGTTAGGGAAAATGGTGTTTGGGGTAAAGGTTGTATCTCTTGAAGGGAAAAAATTAACCTGGATGACGGTGCTCTTTAGGGAGCTCATTGGCCGGTATATTTCAAAGCTCTTTTTTATCGGCTATCTTATCGTTGCTTTTCTTCCAAAAAAACAAGGAATTCATGATCTATTATCTGATACGACTGTTATCCATGCTAAAAAGTAAGGGTGTCCACTAGTAACGGGTTCCGTTAACTATCACAAACATTAAAAATGTAAGTTAAAATGAGTGCCAATTTGCATATGAAATTGACGCTCATTTTTTATTGGAGTAAAGCCATTTGTGCCGAAATTACATAAAAATTTTGTATAGGAAAATGACCCCCAAATTGAAGGGGTACAATGGCTGTTGTACCCCTACAATTTTGCATACATTTTATCTTATAAAAATACTTAGAAACATAAGAAATCCTATCCTTAATTGAATACCCAGTGATATTTAATATAAGCGGAGATATTTCCGTTAAATGCAGACTAGAGCTCTTTTCGGGGTTTATAGGGGGAAATTTTCCGCTTATGCAGAGAAAAATCCCCAATTTTTACGTTACTTGAGTCAATAGGGGAAATTTCTCCTCTTATTTACGCTATTTTTTAGCTTATTTACAAATTAAGAGGAATTTCTCCCTCTATTTTTTAAAATCCGGTGCGTAAGCTGCCCCCCTAACCTTATGTTTAATTGCAAAAACAGATACAAGAAGCAGTTACATTTTCGGGTTTTGCGACAGGAAACGGAACCCGTTAGTCCGCGCACTCTTTTTTTCATGGCTTCACATTACCAAACTACCCCTTTTCGCGTATTTTTTACCATCTTGTAGGTGATAATGAAACATTGAAAGGGTGTGAGTGTTGTGAAATGGGTATTATTTATCTTTTTAATTTTACTCTTTTTTATCATTCTCATTTTGATAACAAGGCTAACTATTTTTATTGAAGCAAATCACTCACAGGACGATGACCATATTAAGATAAGATTCAGCATTTGGTTTGGTCTGATTCGATATACCATTAACGTTCCAATGGTCGCAATTGATAATGAAACTCCAAGTATCGTGTTCAAAAAGGAAAAAAAAGCAGACTTAGCAGCAGGTGAGAAAAAGAAAAAAGAAAAATTCTCCGTCCAAAATTTAATCGTAAATTTACAAGAAGCAGAAATAATTCTTCACCGGGTTATCAATTTGGTACCGATACTTAAAAGCTTTTTGAAGAAAATTTCGGTTTCAAAATTTAAATGGCATTCACATATCGGAGTTGGAGATGCCGCACATACTGGGATTATCACTGGACTGGCTTGGTCCATCAAGGGGACAATAATCGGAGTGATCAGCCAGTATTTAAACTTGAAGACCCATCCTGATTATTCAATTACTCCTTCATTCCAAATAGCCGTATCCGAGACGAGGTTAAGATGCATGATTCATTTTCGAATCGGGCATGCTATGGTAGCAGGAATCAGAGCGATTATAAACTGGCGAGGGAGCGTTCCGAAGTTTAAATCCCCAACCCTTTCTAAGCTCAATGAAACCGATTCAGATAAAAAATCAGTTTAGAATGTCAGGAGGAATTTATTATGTCTGATCATCCAATACAGGGTTTAATGAAGACAGCGATGGAAAATTTAAAGCAAATGATTGATGTGAATACAATCATCGGTGACCCTGTTGAAACACCTGATGGGAGCGTTATTTTAACGGTCTCAAAAGTTGGCTTTGGATTTGCGGCAGGAGGCAGTGAGTTCAAGGGACAAGGTGAGGGTGGAAAAGATAGTGGTGGCGGAGGTGGAGACCAACAACAGCAACAACAGGGCTCCAAACTACCATTTGGTGGAGGAAGTGGTGGTGGAGTTTCGATTACACCAATCGCTTTTTTAATTGTAAGCGCAAATGGGGTTAAAATGCTTCACCTCGATGAAAGCACTCATTTATTTGAAAAATTGCTTGAACTTGCCCCCCAGGCTGTTGATAAAATCCAACAAATGTTAAAAAAGAATAATCAAGATCAACAAAATCAGCAAAAGCAACAGGATTTTGATATTTAAGAAATGACAGAGTTAGCTGTTATGCAGTTGACTCTTTTTTACTTTAAGCAGCCGAATTGATTGATTTTTTCATTCGAATTCGTTGCAATCCAATAGAATTAAAGATATCATTTACACTGTACATAACAATTTAAGGAGGATTTTGGAAATGGCAAATATCACATTTAAAAACAATCCAGTTACTTTATTAGGAAATGAAGTAAAGGTTGGAGATAAGGCTCCTGATTTTACTGTATTAGCAAATGATTTATCACCTGTAACACTTGCAGACACAAAGGGTTCTGTTCGTTTAATTAGTGTTGTTCCATCACTTGACACAGGTGTATGTGATGCTCAAACTCGACGTTTCAATGAAGAAGCAGCTGGTTTAGGCAATGTTAAAATTTTAACAGTTAGTGTTGATTTGCCATTTGCACAAGGTCGTTGGTGCGGTGCAAACGGTATTGAAAATGTTCAAACACTTTCGGACCATCGCGATCTTTCCTTCGGCGAGGCATATGGTGTAGCCATTCAAGAATTACGCTTATTGGCTCGTGCGGTATTCGTTGTAGACAGTAACGACACTGTTACATATGTTGAATATGTAAGTGAAGCAACAAATCATCCAAACTACGAAGCAGCACTAGAAGCAGCAAAGGCAGCGAAATAAGACAGAATGTTATAGGGATCCCAATTAGCATTGGGGTTCTTTTTTTCGAAAAAGGAGTTATAACAAATGGCACAAATATCTGCAGTTGAAAAACTATTTACCGTTATTGACAACACAGCCACAATACTTAAGGAAGAATTATCATGTACATACTTAGAAGCAGTAGCAGAAACTGGTGAAAACCTCTTCCAAAACACAATCCTACAGGACGAACTAAGTGAACTCTCAAAAAAACACATCGAAAAAGAATATGCACAAATCGACATTAACCAATATTCAGTTGAAGAAATTCGTAAATCCTATCAGCTTGCTTCGTTAAAAGGAATGAAAGAGGCTACCCAGCCGAACCATGAGATGACACCGGACGCCGTTTCAATCTTTATGGGATACCTAGTCTCAAAATTTACTGTGGGCTGGAATGGTTTCAGTATCTTTGATCCGGCTGTTGGGACTGCAAATCTTCTAACAACCGTCCTTAATCAAAATCAATCAAAAGAAATTGAAGCAACTGGGATCGATATTGATGACCTATTAGTAAAGGTGGCATATGTGAGTGCGAATCTGCAGCGCCATTCCATTCAGTTTTATAACCAGGATAGTCTGCAGCCACTTTACATAGACCCTATGGACGTAGTGGTATGTGATTTGCCTGTTGGCTATTATCCGAATGACCTTGGTGCTGCAAGCTTTGAACTTCATGCTAAAGAAGGCCATTCTTATGCCCATCATCTATTTATTGAACAAAGCCTTAAATATACAAAAGCTGGTGGCTATTTATTTTTCCTTGTACCAAATCACTTATTTACAAGTGAGTATGCTAAGGAATTAAATGCATTTCTTAAAGAGCAATCCTACATACAAGGGATGATTCAGCTACCTCTATCCTTATTTAAAAATGAAAAAGCAGCAAAAAGCATCTTTATTATCCAGAAAAAAGGACCCGGAGTGAAAGCACCAAAACAAGCCCTTCTCGCGAACCTGCCTAAGTTTTCAAATCAGACAGCAATGGCAGGCATAATCAAACAAATTGATGATTGGTTTAAGCAAGAAAAACAATGAATTAAATAATATTTGAAGTTAAGGAGATCCAATCCAATCGGGTCTCTTTTTCTTCTGCGTCTAGTTCCAGTGCCTAAGCGATTGCATCTTTGTTATTTACAGCGCTTTCCATTATCTGAATATAGGAACTTTATGGCGAAAACGGTACCAAATTGGGATTCTCCTTGAAATGTTTGTGCACCGATGTTTAAATGAATAAGGCATCTATGAAACCTTGTCGTTTTGCATAGAATAATGTAGAGCGAGGATTTACATATAAAAGTGATTTTAAACAAAGGAGCGGATGATATGTCAAAAATCATTGCCATAAATGCAGGAAGTTCTTCACTAAAATTCCAATTATTCGAAATGCCGAGTGAGGAAGTTATTACAAAGGGGATCTTTGAACGAATTGGTCTTGAAAAAGGCATTTTTACAATTTCAGTAAATGATGAAAAACAAACAACTGAACTCGAAATTCCAGATCACGCAGTGGCAGTAAAATTATTACTTAATAAATTGACCGAGTCTGGCATCATCAAATCATTAAACGAAATCGATGGAATTGGACACAGGGTTGTCCACGGTGGGGAAAGTTTTGCTGATTCAGCTGTCATTACAGAAGAAGTTTTAGCTGAAATAGAAAAGTTATCCGAATTGGCTCCATTGCATAACCCAGCTAATGCTACGGGAATTAGAGCATTTCATGAAGTATTGCCAAATGTCCCAGCAGTAGCCGTTTTCGATACAGCCTTCCATCAAACAATGCCAGAGAAATCATTTTTATATAGTCTGCCATATGACTATTATAAAAACTATGGGATTAGAAAATACGGATTCCATGGAACATCACATAAATATGTATCACAAAGAGCAGCCGAACTATTAGGAAGACCAGTTGAGCAGTTACGCCTATTATCCTGCCACCTTGGAAATGGAGCTAGTATTGCTGCAATTGAAGGAGGAAAATCAATCGATACATCCATGGGCTTTACACCCCTTGCAGGTGTAACGATGGGTACACGATCCGGTAATATTGACCCTGCATTAATTCCATTTATCATGGAAAAAACAGGTAATACTGCTGATGAAGTATTAGATGTGCTTAACAAAAAAAGTGGTATGCTAGGTGTTTCCGGATTCTCAAGTGACTTGCGGGATATTCAGGAACAAGCAGATGAAGGAAATAGCCGTGCTGAACTAGCCCTTGAAGTGTTTGCTAGCAGAATCCATAAATACATTGGTTCATATGCAGCTCGTATGCATGGGATAGATGCGATCATTTTCACCGCTGGAATTGGTGAAAACAGTGACACTATTCGTGCCCGAGTATTAACTGGATTAGAGTTCATGGGTGTATACTGGGATCCAGCATTAAATAAAGTGAGAGGAAAAGAAGCATTTATAAACTATCCTCACTCTCCAGTAAAGGTTATTATCATTCCGACGGACGAGGAAGTCATGATCGCACGCGATGTCATTCGTTTAACAAGATAATAATGAAAAGACAAACTTGTAATGGGTTTGTCTTTTTTTTATCAAAAAAAGGGAGAGGATTTTTCCGCAATTAGATTATGGTATAATACACATAGTGAATGTTGGAAACGGAGGATGAATATGGGTATTTCTGAACGGGAACTAAATGTTTTAAGGGAAATTGAAAAATGGTCAAACCAAATGAATCATGAACAAACGGATTTTGAAATGACTTATGACAAATGGCTTGAAAACTCGTTAAGTCTTATTCCTGAGAATGTCCGGAACGAGTTCTTCTCAAAGCTGGATAATTGGCTCTTTCATTTACATGCCATCCTTCAAGGCTCACAATTTCAAGTGGACGCAAGGGAAAGGTTGCTTCGTTCAGCACGGATCTTTAACCAGGAGATTGAGGAGTTATCAGATATGAAGGAACTGACAATTGATGAACTAACATATCTAACGGAAAATCAAATCGCGAAGCACCGCCTATATTCATTTGCACATGGAGGCTTGTCAGGTACAGGGGGACTCCTGCTTCTTGGAACGGATATACCTGCGATTACGGTCCTTAATCTTCGCATTGTCCAATTAATTGCAATGACGTATGGTTACGAAGTAAATACTCCATATGAAATGATGACATCCTTAAAGGTATTTCATGCGGCAACACTGCCTAAACGTATGCGCCACCAGGGATGGGAAGCTCTAACACGGGATGCCGACGGATCCAATCAGAATCAGTATTTTTACAACGGATCAGAGGAGTTAACGGATGAAACGTGGCTTGAGTTACCATTAAGGCATATTGTAAAAGCTGTTGCAATCTCTTTTCTGCGAAAGCGAATGATTCAAGGAATTCCACTTATCAGTATGGCGATTGGTGCAGGTATGAATTATCAACTCACACGGCAGGTTAGTGATTTTGCCCATAATTATTACCGTTATCGTTTTTTGGTGGAAAAGGAGTTATAAGATATGAGTGTCCATGAACATAAACGTGCAACACCAAGCTCTATTACATGCAAAGTCATTACAATCAGTGATACCAGAACAAAGGAAACAGATAAAAGCGGTCAACTCATGATTACATTTCTTGAAAAAGAGGGCTTTAGAGTCTTGGAGTATGATATTGTGAAGGACGAAGAAGCTTCTATTGAAAAAGCAATACGTGAAGGCTGTGCTCACGAAGAAATCGATGTGGTTCTAACAAATGGTGGAACGGGCATTGCAAAACGCGATGTTACAATCGAGACCGTTTCAAAATTATTAGATAAAGAAATAGTCGGGTTTGGTGAACTGTTTCGAATGCTCAGTTATACAGAGGATATAGGTTCGGCAGCAATTTTATCAAGAGCAATAGCGGGTGTATGTAATGATACGGCAATTTTCTCAACACCGGGATCCTCAGGGGCAGTGAGGCTTGCTATGAAGAAGTTAATCTTGCCTGAACTTGGCCATGTAGTTAGTGAAATAAAAAAGGATATGAAAAAGGTCTAATCTTTCATGATTAGACCTTTTCTATTGATGTTTTTTATGTGATATCACTTGGTTCATTCTGTACCAAATCCATAAATCATTGATGATAGAGGCACATTCTGAGATTTCATTGTTTAGTTCACAGGAACGTCCGAAATCAAGTTCATTTCCAAGCTGTTCTTGTTTTTTATTAATCATTGTTTCAATTTCTGCAATACGATCAGGGATATGTCCCCTGATATTTTCCCATTGGAACAGAATATATTGCTGTGTTACCTCTTTATATTCCTCCCACTCCTTCTCTAAATAAGGAAGATGGATTCCAAGTCGATCATCAAAATGAAAATAATCACCCATTTTATCACTCCAAGTAAGTATTGCTCCTATTCTATAATACTCCAAGTTTATTATCTATGAAAAGACTTTTTAAATTTTTCTTCACTTTACTATTGAAAAAAGTAGAAAGAGTTGCTAAAGTTATACATTATAAATGTATAAATATAAAAACAAATGAATTATTATTCGAAAGGGAGATACAACATGAGCAAAAAGAAAGTCGTTTTAGCATATTCAGGTGGTCTTGATACAAGTGTTGCAGTTAAATGGTTACAGGAGCAAGGGTATGAAGTTGTTGCTTGCTGTTTAGATGTAGGAGAAGGAAAAGATCTGGGATTTATTAAGGAAAAAGCAATTACAGTTGGTGCTGTTAGCTCATACGTCATTGATGCGAAAGAGGAATTTGCAAATGATTTTGCACTTGCAGCTTTACAAGCCCATACACTTTACGAAGGTAAATATCCGTTAGTATCTGCATTATCTCGTCCGCTAATTGCGAAAAAGCTAGTTGAAGTAGCTGAGCAAGAAAATGCAGTTGCAGTTGCACATGGCTGCACTGGAAAAGGAAATGACCAAGTTCGTTTTGAAGTTTCAATTAAAGCATTAAATCCAGATCTAGAGGTCCTTGCACCAGTTCGTGAATGGAGCTGGTCACGTGAAGAGGAAATCGAATATGCAAAACAACATAATATTCCGATTCCCATTAATTTAGATAGCCCATTCTCAATTGACCAAAATCTTTGGGGACGCAGTAACGAATGTGGTATTTTAGAAGATCCATGGGCTGCACCACCAGAAGAGGCATATGAATTAACAGCATCTCTAGAAGAATCACCTAATACACCTGACATGATTGAAATTGGATTTGAACAAGGTGTCCCAAAAACCATTAATGGTCAGCACTATACATTGGCTGAATTAATCCTTGAATTAAATAAAATTGCTGGAAAACACGGGGTAGGTCGTATCGATCATGTAGAAAACCGTCTAGTTGGCATTAAATCTCGTGAGGTCTATGAGTGCCCTGGTGCAATGACTTTAATAACAGCACATAAGGAGCTAGAAGACCTTACACTTGTTAAAGAAGTGGCTCATTTCAAACCAGTTATCGAGCAAAAGCTTACTGAACTTATCTACAATGGATTATGGTTCTCACCTTTAAAAGATGCATTGCTTGGTTTCTTAAAAGAAACACAAAAAAATGTAAATGGCACAGTTCGTGTCAAACTCTTTAAAGGTCATGCCATTGTAGAAGGCCGTAAATCCGAGAATTCATTATACGATGAAAAACTTGCAACATATACGAAAGAGGATGAATTTGACCATAATGCTGCGGTTGGTTTCATTTCATTATGGGGCTTACCAACAAAGGTGAATAGTATCGTAAACAATAGTAAGAAGGTTGGAGTATGAAAAAACTTTGGGGAGGAAGATTCACCAAAAGTGCCGAACAATGGGTTGATGAGTTCGGCGCATCCATCTCCTTTGATCAGGAATTGGTGAAGGAAGATATTGAAGGAAGTATTGCGCATGTTACAATGCTAGGTAAATGCGGAATCGTATCAACGGAGGAAGCAGATACCATTAAGTCAGGGCTGCTTACCTTATTAGAAAAAGCTAAAAATAATGAATTGGAGTATTCAGTCGCAAATGAAGATATTCATTTAAATATCGAAAAAATGCTAATTGATGAAATTGGTCAGGTCGGCGGGAAGCTTCATACAGGGCGTAGCAGAAATGACCAGGTTGCAACAGATATGCATTTATACTTACGCAAGCAGGTCGATGAAATTCTTGATCTGGTCGAGGAACTACAAGATGCAATCGTGGAAAGAGCAGAACAACATGTTGAAACAATAGCACCTGGATATACGCATTTACAAAGAGCACAACCAATATCATTTGCCCATCACTTACTTGCTTATTATTGGATGCTTGACCGCGACAAGGAACGCTTAACTGACTCGTTGAAAAGAATCAATATGTCTCCATTAGGGGCTGGTGCCTTAGCTGGTACAACTTTTCCAATTGACCGTTATTATAGTGCTGAGCTTTTAGGCTTCGAAAAAATCTATGAAAATAGTATTGATGCTGTGAGTGACAGAGATTTTATCATTGAGTTCTTAAGCAACAGCTCCATGATTATGATGCATCTATCGCGTTTTTGTGAAGAATTAATTCTATGGTCCTCTCAGGAATTTAATTTTATTGAAATGGACGATGCATTTGCAACAGGTAGCAGTATTATGCCGCAGAAAAAGAATCCAGATATGGCAGAGCTAATCCGTGGTAAAACAGGAAGGGTTTATGGAAATCTTTTCGGTTTATTAACGGTCCTAAAGGGAACACCACTTGCGTACAACAAAGATATGCAAGAGGATAAAGAAGGCATGTTTGATACAGTGAAGACGATAAAAGGCTCCTTGAAGATTTTTGCTGGAATGGTGTCGACTATGAAGGTAAAAACAGATGTAATGGAGGCTGCCGTTAAAAAAGATTTCTCGAATGCCACAGAGCTTGCTGATTATTTAGCATCAAAGGGACTTCCGTTTAGGGAGGCACATGAAGTGGTAGGAAAGCTTGTGTTAACCTGTATTGAACGTGGTGTCTATTTAGGTGATTTGCCGCTTGAAGTGTTCGGCGAAGCATCTGCACTCTTTGAAGAAGACATTTATGAAGTGTTATTACCTGCAACGGCTGTGGCACGCCGAAAGAGTGCAGGCGGAACCGGATTTGAAGAAGTGGCTAAGGTTTTACTGAAAATAAAACAAACAAAAAAATCGTGATTGCTCACGATTTTTTTGTTTTTATTCTAAAGATCTTTTTCAGTTCTTACAACCATGACATCGCATTTGGCATAACGAGTAATGTTTTCAGAAACACTGCCCAATAGGAACCGTTCGACAGCGTTAAGACCAGTGGCCCCACAAATGATCAAATCAACATGATTCTTTGGAGCAATTTCTTTTGCTATTTTAATTTTAGGAGATCCAAACTCTAGTATTGTTTCAATATATTCAATTCCTGCCTCTTCGGCAATTTGCTCGTACCGATTAAGTAAATCTTTACCAAAACTTTCAGATTGCTCAGAGAGATTATGGTGGTATGCACCAATTGCTGCAAATTGTTTTAAGTCAATCACATGAGTAATAATGAGCTCAGAATGATACCGGCTGCAAACATCGATTGCTTTTTTAAAAGCCCATTCAGCTTCCTTAGAACCATCAACAGCAACAAGGACTTTTTTATAGGTTACTAGCATTTGAATGCCCCCTAAATATAGAAATGGTCTTTCTAGTATTATTATAACACTGAATTTTAGTTAAAAAGAAAAATATACTTGTATAAATATTGAACTTTTTCTTGATTGTTGTGGTAAAAAATACTATTATGTAAGTGTTTTCATGATTGTTGTAATAGGATCTGTATTTTTTAGGGAATTTAGATTAGTGATAACTATAAGGGAGTGTTTTTACATGCGTATTGGTGTGCCTCGAGAGATTAAAAATAACGAAAACCGCGTTGCAATGACGCCGGCTGGTGTTCTGAGTCTAAAAAGCTTCGGACATGAAGTATATATTGAAACCCAGGCTGGAGCGGGATCTGGTTTTACGGATCGACAATATGCTGATGCTGGGGCAATTATCGTAAATACACCAAGTGAAGCATGGCAGAAGGACATGGTCATGAAGGTAAAAGAACCACTGCCAGAGGAGTATCAATATTTTCGTAAAGACTTACTCTTATTTACGTATTTACATTTGGCAGCAGAACCTGAACTAACTAAGGCTCTTGTTGAGAAAAATGTTATAGGGATAGCCTATGAAACGGTCCAGCTGCCAAACCGTTCGCTTCCGCTGTTAACCCCAATGAGCGAGGTGGCGGGTAGGATGGCAACACAGATAGGTGCTCAGTTTTTAGAGAAACCACATGGTGGAAAAGGTGTTTTACTTGCAGGAGTACCTGGAGTACAACGCGGTAAAGTGACAATCATCGGTGGAGGAGTTGCAGGAACGAATGCTGCTAAGATGGCAGTTGGTCTTGGAGCACAGGTGACGGTTATTGATTTAAATCCAGAACGTCTTCGTCAGCTTGATGATATTTTTGGGGCAGATATAACAACGCTCATGTCAAACCCACTTAATATCGCAGAAGCTGTGAAGGAATCAGATCTTGTAATCGGTGCAGTGCTCATTCCTGGAGCAAAAGCTCCAAAACTTGTTACGGAAGAAATGATTGAATCAATGGCACCCGGTTCTGTTGTTGTTGATATTGCGATTGACCAAGGTGGAATATTTGAAACAACTGACAAGATTACAACACATGATAATCCAACCTACATCAAGCGTGATGTTGTTCATTATGCAGTTGCTAATATGCCTGGAGCTGTGCCGCGTACATCTACCCTTGCTCTAACAAATGTAACGGTTCCTTATGCGTTAATGATAGCGAATAAGGGCTTCAAGAATGCTTGTTTGGAAAATGATGCTTTGTTTAAAGGAATAAATACATTAGATGGATTTGTAACCTACAAAGCAGTTGCAGAAGCACATGGGACTTCGTATTCAGATGCAAAAACACTTCTAGAAAATCGATAAAACAGTAAAAGGACACCTTCTCATTAGGTGTCCTTTTTAAGTGTCTAGCTTCAGGCGCCATCGGCTCGAGGTCATAAGCCAATCACTTCGGAAGGTAAAATGCACCTTCTGTCAGCGCTCGTCTTATGCTTGTCGCCGATAAGCGGGCACCTTACGCTTTTCCATTTACCAGCTCTTTAATCATTGTCACCCTTTTTTAGGCATAAAAATAGGATAAAGAAGAGTCTGTATTAAGAAATACGTCGACTAAATAGTAAAGGAGTGCCGTGTATGGGTTCATCCGTTTTTTATAATGGCTCATTAGCCAAAATTGTTCACCGTCCAATGACACCGGTACCAGAAAATTCTAATCAATCATCCTACTATTCAAATTTTGTCTCTGAACATATAAAACATCAGGAAAAATACAATGAAACCATTAAAGAATATATCAAGAGCAATGAAGGATTAATCAAAAAATTAGCTGCTGAACAAAAGGGATTACAACACCAATTTTTTAATCATGAACAGAAACAAATGGAGAAGGATGATAAGCTTTCAAAAAAGATGGGAGAACAGAAAAACTTATTGGAGGTGTTTATTGGTTTTATGAAGAAGCAGGAAAAATACAATGAGACAGCGGCCAAGCAGCAAGTGGAACAAAAAGACCAGCTAGAGATTCTAGGGCAAATTGTCCAAAACCAAGAAATATTTAACAAAAAAGTTTCTGAAAATATGAATCTCGTAAAGCGCCAATTTGATCAAATCATCACTTCATTAAAACATCATGAATTGAAAAATGAAACCATCTCAAAACGCTTTGAAGAAAAGGACGAAAAAGATCAGAAAATCGTTGACACGATCTCGGAACAAAGGGAATTATTTTTTAAAGTGTTAAATGGTTTACAAAATAATAAAGAGCAATATGATATTTTATTCGATTACGTGCGTAATCAGGATAATTTTAATCATAAGCTGTTTGAATACCTTTGCTCAAAATTTGAAGAAGAAGAAGAAAATGCTGTGAATTAAGAAAGGACCTCAAGGGTCCTTTTGGTATTATTTAATGATGAGCTCTTTGGGGAATTTTGTAAGTGTATCAGCTCCACTTTCGGTGATAATCATATCATCCTCAATTCGAACGCCGCCTATTTCAGGAACATAAATACCTGGTTCAATGGTAAACACCATTCCTTTTTGTAAAAGCATATCATTTGTTTCATTCATGGATGGAAATTCATGAACATCAATTCCAAGACCATGACCGATTCGGTGTGTAAAATATTCTCCATAGCCGGCATTTGAAATAACAGAACGTGCAGCGACGTCGATATCTCCAACTCTTGTTCCCGGTTTACATGCATCAACAGCAGCTAATTGACCCTTTAATACAGTATCATATACCTCACGCTGTTGATCGGAAATTTCACCAAATGCAACAGTTCTTGTAATATCTGAGCAATATCCATCAAGCACAACACCTAAATCAAACAGGACAAAATCTCCTTTTTTGATTGTCTCAAGTCCAGGTTTTCCGTGTGGCGCTGCTGTCTTTAGCCCTGTCAATACCATGGTATCAAAGGACATTTGGCGGATTCCTTTTTTCTTTAATTCATATTCGATAGTTGCAAGTACATCTAATTCGGTTTTTCCTTCAGCGATTGCTTGGACTCCAATTTCCACACCATAATCAGCAAATTTTGCTGCTTCTTGGAGAATGGAAACTTCTTTTTCTTCTTTAATCATACGTAATATATGTAATTTTTCCTCAGCAGATACGATGGAGCTGGATGGGAATAATGTTTGAATCTCTTCGTACCGATCAATGGTTAAGTGTTCTTTTTCAAGAGCTAATGTAGATACATTTACATTTCGTTTTGAAAGGGAATGTTTGATAAGTTCCCATGGATTATCTGTATCACTATACCCAATGATTTCATAATGCCAGCCCGCATTACGTGCTTGAGCGAGTTCCATTTTTGGACAAATTAAGATTGGTTCTTCATCCTGAAAAACAAATAAACCAAGAAGTCTTTCATGTGGTTCCGTATAAAAATTTGTTAAGTAAAATACATTTGGAGTAGATGTAATGAAACTGCATGTAATATCCTTTTCTTTTAACCAGCTGGAAAGCAACTGTAATCGTTGATTCATATATGACACATCCTTCTTAATGATAAGTTAAGAGTAGCAATTTCAACGAAAAAAGTAAACTTTGGTGATGAATTCATTCATTTTTTTGCGGGTTTGTTTTACATAAGGAAGGGGTATAAAAAAAGAAGGAAAGTAGGCTAATGAAAAGAAGATATATAGTAAGAGGTACATCTAAATTTTGAAAAGGGGAGATACATATGAAGGTATCCTATCATGGACATTCAGTAGTCAAAATTGAAACAGGCGGAAAGACAATCATTATTGACCCGTTTATTACAGGAAATCCCAATACAGACTTACATGCCGCAGATGAAAAAGTTGATGTTATTTTACTGACACACGGACACGGAGATCATGTTGGGGACACCGAAAACCTTGCTAAGCGCAATTCAAGCCTTGTTGTTGCTCCTAATGAACTTGCTGTTTATTTAGGATGGCAGGGTTTAAATGTGCATCCAATGCATATTGGAGGTGCACACCAATTTGATTTTGGAAAGGTGAAATATACTCTTGCTTTCCATGGTTCAAGTGTAGAAATTCCTGAAAAGAAAGAATTTGTGTATACAGGAATGCCAGGAGGAATCTTGTTTACTGCTGAAGGCAAGACTATCTATCATGCAGGAGACACAGCATTATTTTATGACATGAAATTAATCGGTGAACTTAATGATATTGACGTTGCCTTTCTGCCTATTGGGGATAACTTCACGATGGGACCAGACGATGCTTTAATTGCGGCTGAATGGCTGAAGGCAAAAACAATTGTACCCATTCACTATAATACATTCCCGGTAATTAAGCAGGATGCGAATGATTTTGTCTCAAGACTCACCTCTGCTGAAGGAAAAGTTTTAGTTGCTGGAGATTCAATTGAATTATAAAAGCAAGAAAGACTTGATGTTTTGCGTCTTTTTTTAATGATCGATTCATAGAATGATACAAGCATAGGTAAAGGAGGTAATGTTATGCATAATAGATTATTACTATGTTTATTGCTTTGTGGTGTTATGCTTTATTATGGGGTACCACGACTAGCGATTGGAGCATCAGGCTTAGAGGGGATTTTTGCGATTTCCTGGTTGGTCTTTGCCTTGATAGTGGTGAGTGGAAATCTAATTGGCTTATTGTATAACCCAAAATCAGCTCAAAAAATTACAAGTCCGCAAGCAGCATCTGCAAAACGCAGACAAAGAATGCGCCACTACTAATAAAATTGTATAAAACAAGCTCCACCCGTATAATAAAGATAACAGACAAAGAATGATAATTAGAGGGTGAAGAGCTTGGCGACGAAGCATGAGCAAATTTTACAGTATATTGACACACTTCCGATTGGCGAGAAAATTTCAGTTCGACAAATTGCAAAGGATATGAAGGTAAGCGAAGGTACCGCTTACCGTGCTATTAAAGATGCTGAAAATAAGGGATATGTTAGCACTATCGAACGTGTGGGTACGATTCGAATTGAACGAAAGAAGAAAGAAAACATCGAAAAGCTGACCTTTGCCGAAGTTGTCAATATTGTCGATGGACAAGTGCTTGGAGGAAAGGCCGGCCTACATAAAACATTAAATAAATTCGTAATTGGTGCGATGAAGCTGGAAGCAATGATGCGCTATACGGGTGCTGGAAACCTGTTAATTGTCGGTAATCGAACAAAGGCACATGAATATGCATTAAATGCAGGAGCTGCTGTATTAATTACGGGCGGGTTTGATACGGATGATGATGTAAAAAAGCTTGCTGATGAACTGCAATTACCGATTATTTCGAGTAGCTATGATACCTTTACAGTTGCAACGATGATTAACCGTGCAATTTATGATCAGCTCATAAAAAAAGAAATTGTGTTGGTTGAGGATATTTTAACTCCGAAAACAGAGACAGTCAGTGTTCACCTTTCAGATAAAGTTGAAAAGTGGTATGAACATAATACAGAAACTGGTCACGGACGATATCCAGTCATTGATAATCAATCAAAGGTTGTCGGGATGGTGACTGCAAAGGATATTATGGGACAGGACCCAAATATGCTCATTGAAAAAGTGATGACGAAACACCCGATGACGGTGAATGGAAAGACATCTGTTGCCTCTGTCTCCCATATGATGGTGTGGGAAGGAATTGAAATGCTCCCAGTGGTGGATCAATCAAATCGCCTGCAAGGAATAATTAGTCGGCAGGATGTTTTGAAAGCCCTTCAGATGGTTGGTCGCCAACCGCAAGTAGGGGAAACGATTGATGATATTGTTACGAATCAACTAATAGATATATCGGCTGATGGCGAGTCCGTTTATCAATGTGAAGTAACCCCTCAAATGACAAATTACTTAGGAACGATTTCTTACGGTGTGTTTACAACGATTGTCACGGAGGCTGCCAACAGGGTACTTAAATCCTTTAAAAAAGGTGATCTCGTCATCGAAAATATGACAGTATATTTTATGAAGCCTGTTCAAATTGATAGTTTGATGAATATCCATCCAAGAGTTTTAGAGGTTGGAAGACGATTTGGTAAGGTTGACGTTGAAGTTTTCAATGGCGGGGTTGTTGTTGGAAAAGCAATGATGATGGCTCAATTAATAGAGAGATAAATAAGAAAAGCGCAAGCGCCTTGCAGGAGGAACATCGACTAACTACTGCCATGTCCTGTGGTAAACGTCGATGTCAGCACATCGTGTGCAAGTCCGACAAGCACAAGACGAGCGCTGATAGAAGGCGTTTTTTGCCTTCAGAAGTGATTGGCTTGTGACCTCGAGGGGCTAGGCGCTGGAGCCGGACAACGAAAACTGGGTACCGAATTTTACACAAACTATCTTTTAAAGGCAAAAAAAGAGACGCTTTTAGTAACGGGTTCCGTTAACTATCACAAACATTAAAAATGTAAGTTAAAATGAGTGCCAATTTGCATATGAAATTGATGCTCATTTTTTATTCGAGTAAAGCCATTTGTGCCGAAATTACATAAAAATTTGTATAGGAAAATGATCCCCAAATTGTAGGGGTACAATGGCTGTTGTACCCCTACAATTTTGCATACATTTTATCTTACAAAAGTACTTAGAAACATAAGAAATCCTATCCTTAATTGAATACCCAGTGATATTTAAAATAAGCGGAGATATTTCCGTTAAATGCAGAATAGAGCTCTTTTCGGGGGTTATAGGGGGAAATTTTCCGCTTATGCAGAAAAAAATCCCCAATTTTTACGTTACTTGAGTCAATAGGGGAAATTTCTCCTCTTATTTACGCTATTTTTTAGCTTATTTACAAATTAAGAGGAATTTCTCCCTCTATTTTTTAAAATCCGGTGCGTTAGCTGCCCCCCTAACCTCTTTTCCAATCAAAAATGGCTCAGCGAACTGAGCCACTTTATTATTAATTGCAAAAACAGATACAAGAAGCAGTACAAAATGGGCTACATTTTCGGGTTTTGCGACAGGAAACGGAACCCGTTACGCTTTTGGGGCGTCCTTTTTCATTCTTATTGTTGCTTAGCTTCTTGCATAACCAAGGGCTGATAATGCTTATACGCACGGAATCCCGCCCAAGTACTGCC
Organism: Bacillus sp. REN16; assembly: GCF_020731355.1. Taxonomy (GTDB): domain Bacteria; phylum Bacillota; class Bacilli; order Bacillales; family Bacillaceae_L; genus Ferdinandcohnia. Next base: position 27,684 of record NZ_JAJFZK010000004.1, read on the forward strand.
GCCGCCAACCAATACAAGAATGAAGCCGATTACTGTTGATATCGTAGACGGATGAACGAAGAATGTATTTAAACCGAATAAGGCAACAAATAGTCCAAGTGCCATGCTAGACTTCGCTGAGAGCCATTGTTTTTCAATTGGACGTCTTGTACGGAAGTATTTTGTTTTATAATAAAAATAAAAGACAAGTGCAAAAATGATTAACATAACAAGTATTTTCATAAGAAGCTACCTCCAATTCTAGACTGCTATTCCTATTGTAACTAGAAAGAATCCAAAATGCTAGTGAATAGAATGTGAAGAAGAGAGGATATAAAAGGAGAATAAAATGATAGAAGCGATTCTTAAAACAATAACTGAATTTGATACAATTATCATTCATCGCCATGTTAGGCCAGACCCAGATGCATATGGCTCACAATGTGGATTAGCAGAAATACTGATAGCAAGCTTTCCAACTAAACATGTATTTGTCGTTGGAGAGGATGAGCCATCTTTACTCTTTCTAAAGGAAATGGACAAAATTCCTGATGAAATATATGCTGACGCATTAGTGATTGTCTGCGATACTGCAAATCAGGGGCGGATTTCAGATACACGTTACAAACAAGGTAAAAAGCTGATTAAAATTGATCACCATCCGAATGATGATCCATATGGTGATTATGTATGGGTTGATACAAATGCAAGTTCTTGCAGTGAAATGATTTATGAGCTTTACCTGCAAGGTAAAAATCAAGGACTATCATTTTCGAAGGAAGCTGCGAGATTTCTATTTGCTGGAATCGTCGGAGACACTGGTCGATTTTTGTTTCCTAATACAAATCCAAAGACATTTGCATATGCTGGAGCATTAATCGAATATGGCTTTCATTTTCCTCAAGTTTATGAGAATTTGTATAAAATAAAGGAAAATGTTGCACGCCTTAGTGGCTATGTCTATCAGAATTATAAGGTTACTGAAGATGGTGTGGGCTGGATGGTGATTACAAACGATATTCTTAAAGAATTTAATGTAACACCTTCTGAAGCATCGCAGCTAGTAAGTAACTTAGGGAATATCGAAAATATGAAAACATGGGTGTTTTTCGTAGAGGAAAAGGAACAAATTCGTGTTCGCTTACGCTCAAAAGGGCCAGTGATTAACGGTGTTGCCAAAAAATATAATGGTGGCGGGCATCCCCTAGCTTCGGGAGCTACTATTTATTCATGGGAAAAGGTAGACCAAGTCATCGCAGATTTACGTGAAGCTTCCAACCAGGATTTAAAAAAATAAAGTCGCTCTATTTGGATGCGACTTTTTTAGCTTTCCACCTTCACTGGGATAAACCATGAGCCTAAGTCGGTTACTTCTTCAAGGACATTGAGGTTTAATGCTTGAATTTCTTTCTTTATCGCATTAATAACATCTGGTGATTCTGCGTAGGCGGAGTAACCATTTTTGATATGCGTCATTTTTTCATTTAAAAGTTTTCTGCGGTTAATATACATATTTTCCCTCCTTGTGCGTTGTAATTTTATTTTATTTCATTTGTGCCTAAAAATGCTACATAATTTTAAAATTTTCTAAAAATTGTAACAAAAATATCTCTTTTATATTAAAAAAGCCTCCGAACTAGGAGGCTAAGTTATTTTACAAGTTCGATATTTAGTGTAATTTCAAGAGTTGTATCAAAAAAGACAGTGTGAATTTTGAATCTATATTTTTTATCGTCCAGCTCGAAAACATGATTTTCAATTGTACTAAAGAGTAGATCTTTGTTTTTGGATACTGTTTGAACATCCTGTCCAATTAAAGAGTTCAGATCTTCAATTACAGCTGTTTTCATATGGTGAAGATTGAGTGAACTAAGTTCAACCTTCTTTTTATTTGCGAAATCTACCTTGAAGTCCTGAATTTTGAGCTTTTTTTTGTTATCTTCATTTAATTTTTCCACATCTTCAATAAGGATGTCCTTGCTTTTTCTTAATTCTTTAATTACATTATTTTGTTCCGTTATTTTTTGAATCTGTTTATCCTGTAAAACCCCAAACTGAAACAAAAAGACAAACCAACTTATTAGAGCACCGATAACAATGCCTGCGAAAAATCGCTGCCAGCCTGGTTTTTGATGATAGGGTGGAACTCTCATTAGGTGATATGCTCCTGTGTAAACCACTCAATAATTCTCCATCCGAACTGTGCTCCTCCCATTGCAGAGACAATTAGGAGAAATTGCTTAAAGACATCCTTTGTTTGACCAAGAAAAATCCCTTTTTCAAAGCTGTAAAATGTATCGAATGTTCCACCAATTGCAGCAACAAGTGCCCAGATTTTCAACTTGCTGGCCACTGAATAAATTTCAGATAATGGTGCTTGACCTGAAACAAACGCACCCAGCCCGCCGATTAGAGAACCACCCAGAAGAACCCCGAGGGCAATAAAGAAACTATGAATAAATGCTGGCATAAATGCATCTTTTATTTCCATTTGGACACCCACTTTTTGAATTTGTTATTACTATATGTATATGGACAATCCTTTGCCGGTATGACCGTAATGAGTTTTGTTTTGCTTGTTTCATAAATAGGACTATAATTAAAGTATTGAAGAGGACGTAAAATTTTTGAAAAAGGTGTGATTTCGTTGCCTTTTGTACATCTCCAGGTTCAAAGTGCCTACAGCCTTTTATCAAGTGCCGCCAAAGTTGAAACTTTGGTTGAAAAAGCGAGCAACATAGGGCATAAGGCATTGGCATTAACTGATGAAAATGTAATGTATGGAGCAATCGCTTTTTATAAAGAATGCAGGAAGCGTGGAATCAAACCAATCATAGGCATGACTGCATCAGTGTTATCGGAAGAAGAAGACACTGCTTATCCTGTCGTATTACTTGCGAAAAACAATAAAGGATATCAAAATCTCTTAAAAATTAGCAGTGCGATTCAGACTAAATCAAAGGATGGAATCCCGAGAAGATGGTTATCGCAATATTGTGAGGGATTAATCGGGATATCACCTGGTTTAAAAGGTGACATCGAACAAAACTTAAAAAATGGAAATTACGAGGAAGCTTTAAAGAAAGCCAATTCCTACAAACAAATCTTCGAACAAGAAAGCTTTTACTTATCTGTGCAAAACCATGGATTGCAAGAGAATACCATAATTAACAATATGCTATTCAAAATGGGTGATGAACTAAAAGTACCTTTGGTTGCTACAAACCATGTTCAATACATAGATCAGACCGATTCATTTGCCCACGAGTGCTTACTAGCTATAAAAAATGGGGCAAAGCTTTCAGATGATGATCGAGACATTCTTCCGAGCAAGGAATATTATTTAAAGTCCCCATCTCAAATGACCGAGCTTTTTTCTGAGAGCCCAGAAGTTCTTGAAAACACATTGCGCATTGCGCGTCTTTGTAATGTTGATTTTGAACTAGGTCAATTCGCGCTCCCGAAATACCCAGTTCCGGGGGATGAATCTGCTGAGGATTATTTGTCGCGAATCTGTCTTAAAGGTCTGCAAGATAGGTATCAAAACCCTACTGATGACCAGTACGAGCGACTGCAATATGAGCTTCAAGTCATCAAAAAAATGAATTTTAGTGACTATTTTTTAATTGTTTGGGATTTTATGAAATATGCCCATGAGAATGGTATTGTGACGGGGCCAGGAAGAGGCTCAGCAGCGGGCTCGTTGGTTGCATATGTTTTATATATTACGAATGTTGATCCACTGGAACATCAATTACTCTTTGAACGATTCTTAAACCCTGAAAGAATATCAATGCCAGATATTGATATTGACTTTCCAGATAACCGACGCGATGAAATGATTGAATATGTTTCGAAAAAATACGGCAGACTCCATGTCGCACAAATTATTACCTTTGGAACATTAGCAGCAAGAGCCGCACTTCGGGATGTTGGAAGAGTGATGGGAATCTCCCCTAAAGAAGCCGATTTTCTTGCCAAACAAGTTCCCAGTAAGCTTGGAATTACGCTTCAGCAGGCATATGAAGAATCACAAGGCTTACGTGAATATATTCAAAATATTGAAATCGGACGCAAAATCTTTGATACAGCTAAAAAAATTGAGGGACTTCCAAGACATACATCCACACATGCGGCTGGGGTTGTTATAAGTGAACGACCACTTACGGATTTAATTGCCATTCAAGAGGGCCACAATAACGTTTATTTGACACAATTCCCAATGGATATACTTGAGGAAATCGGGCTCTTAAAAATGGATTTCCTAGGGCTTAGAAACTTGACCCTTATTGATAATATTCTATCCATGATCAAGCGAGGCACAGGGAAAACGATTGAACTTTCGAACATTCCATTAGATGATCAAAAAACATTTAACTTATTAAGTAAAGGTGATACAACGGGGGTTTTTCAGCTTGAATCAAGCGGGATGAGGAGTGTTTTAATAAGGCTGCAGCCGAACACCCTAGAAGACATTGTGGCAGTAAACGCCTTGTACAGACCTGGCCCGATGGACAATATCCCATCGTATATTGCGCGGAAACATAAAAAAGAGGAGATTCAATACCCGCATCCTGACCTAATACCGATTCTGCAAATGACAAATGGGGTTATTGTGTATCAGGAGCAAATTATGCAGATAGCCTCGAAGATGGCCGGATTTAGTCTTGGTGAGGCAGACCTTCTAAGGAGAGCAGTAAGCAAAAAGAAGAAAGAGGTTCTTGATAAGGAGCGTCAGCATTTTGTACAAGGAAGTATAAGTAAGGGTTACACAGAAACAACAGCGAATGAAATTTACGACTTAATTGTCAGATTTGCCAACTATGGTTTTAACCGCAGTCATGCTGTTGCTTATAGTATGATTGCTTATCAGCTTGCCTATTTAAAGGCAAACTATCCGCTCTATTTTATGGCTGCTCTGCTCACAAGTGTCATTGGTAATGATGACAAGCTGGGACAATATATACGTGAATCAAAACAAAAGGGGATCCGGATTCTGTCTCCATCCATTAATAAAAGCCATTATCCGTTTATTGTGGAGAATAACTCCATTCGTTTTAGTTTGGCAGGTATTAAAGGTGTTGGTGTTGCTGCACTAAAGGAGATTAGTGAAACAAGAAAAAGTAAGTTATTCTCTGACCTTTTTGATTTTTGTGTCAGAACCTCAATGAAAAGTATTAACCGTCGTACTTTAGAAGCGTTAATTTGTTCAGGTGCTTTTGATGAATTTGGTGAACATCGGGCAACACTTCTTGCCACATTAGACGTTGCACTCGAACATGCAGAACTGGTTCGGCCAAAAAATGATGAAAATCAATTTGAAATGTTTTTTGAGGATGATTTTGGACTTAAGCCAAAATATGTTGAGGTTGAACCATTTAAGGAAATGGAAAAACTTCGCTTTGAAAAAGAAGCGCTTGGATTTTACTTATCAAGTCACCCGATTACAGCGTATTCGACATTTTTGAAGAAAAACGGAGCGGTAGCTATATCGGATGCGCCCCTTTATCTGCATCAAAATGTTGTGATAGGAGGGTTTATCACAAAAGAGAGAACGATACGCACGAAAAAGGGAGAAGTAATGGCCTTTCTGACGATAGGTGATGAAACAGGTGAACTAGATGGAGTTGCCTTTCCGAGAACGTATACCCAGTCAGCAAAGCTGTTAAAAAACGAGGCTTTACTATTAATAAAAGGGAAAATAGAAAATCGGAATAATCAAATTCAGCTAATTATTAATCAGGCTGAAGCTTTCCCTAATAAAGAGGATTTGCCAGAAGATGAAAAGAAGCTGTTTGTTAGAATGGAGAAGAGACATCAAACTGATCAAGTGTTTATCGATTTAAAAGAATTGCTAAAAGAATATCCTGGGGAAATTCCAGTTGTTCTATATTATCAGGAATCTCAAAAAACAATTCAGCTTCAACAAGAACTTTGGGTAAGTCCTAATCCGAAATTTTTAAAAGAAATGAAGAATTTAATGGGTCAGGAAAATGTGGTGTTTCAATAACAAACTCTTTACAGGAACCGCATTTATGTTATATTGTAATATAAAAGCGAAGTGGCCATACCACTTATCATGTATGAATAAGGAAATTCTATTTTACTAGTTTTCATGAAAAATCGGACAAGTTTTAACTACCTTAATGACTACAACTGGTACCAGATTTTTTTGGCTGCCAAGTTTTCTTTATAACAAGGAGTGAAAAAAAGGAAATGACTCTAAGAGAAGAAGCCCTACATATTCATCAACTTCATAAGGGAAAGCTCGAATCAAAATCAAAAATTCCTGTAAGAAATGCAAAGGATTTAAGTTTAGCATACTCTCCAGGAGTAGCTGAACCTTGTAAGGTTATTTACGATGATAAATCCAAAGTGTATGAATACACAATGAAAGGGAATATGGTAGCTGTTGTTTCTGATGGGACAGCGGTGCTGGGCCTGGGAAATATTGGTCCAGAAGCTGCACTTCCAGTTATGGAAGGAAAAGCTGTACTATTTAAGAGCTTTGCAGGTGTAGATGCATTTCCTATTTGTTTAAATACAACAGATATTGACAAGATTGTGGAAACTGTAAAATTATTAGAGCCTACTTTTGGCGGCGTTAACTTAGAGGATATCGCAGCTCCGAATTGCTTTATAATTGAGGAACGTCTAAAAAAAGAAGCCAATATTCCGGTTTTTCATGATGATCAACACGGTACCGCAATAGTTACAGTAGCAGGACTAGTGAACGCATTAAAGCTTGTTGGCAAGAAAATGTCAGAAATAAAAGTTGTTGCAAACGGAGCAGGTGCTGCCGGGATTGCAATTATTAAGCTTCTATACCGCTATGGGGTTCGCGACATTATTATGTGTGACTCTAGAGGAGCGATTTTTGAAGGTCGTACCTTTGGTATGAATGATGTTAAAGCCGAAGTAGCAAAATATACAAATCGAAATCGTCTAGAAGGCTCTCTCGCAGATGCTCTTCAGGATGCAGATGTCTTTATCGGCGTTTCTGTTGAAGGTGCTCTTACAGCGGATATGGTAAAAACCATGAATGAGGATCCAATTATTTTTGCTATGGCAAATCCTAATCCAGAAATCATGCCAGATGTGGCATTAGAAGCAGGAGCTAAAGTGGTTGGAACGGGAAGATCTGATTTTCCAAACCAAGTAAACAATGTACTTGCTTTCCCAGGGATTTTTAGAGGAGCTTTAGATGCTAGAGCTACTCATATTAATGAACAAATGAAAATTGCAGCAGTAGAAGCAATTGCATCATTAATTTCTTCTGAGGAACTTCGAGCTGACTATGTCATTCCTGCACCATTTGATCCACGTGTTGCTCCTGCTGTTGCTGCTGGTGTGGCAAAGGCAGCAATGGAAACAGGGGTAGCAAGAATCACTGTAAATCCGGAAGAAGTTGCAGAGAAGACAAGACGGTTAGCCATAATAGAGTAGGACGAGGTATTGTGACATCCCATAATTCTAAGGTTTACATTGAAATCGTGAAACAAATTAGGTCCATCATTCAAGATGATGGACTTTCCGCTGGAGATAAAATCCCTTCTGAAAGAGAGCTTTCAGACCGTCTTAATGTAGGGCGTTCCTCTGTAAGAGAGGCCTTAAGATCACTTGAGTTATTAGGCCTAATTGAGACGAGAAGGGGAGAAGGTACCTTTTTAAAGGATTTTGGGGATCATCAGTTGATTCATTTACTTGGTACCTTTATTATCCAAGGAGATAAAACAAAAAACGATCTTCTTGAAACGAAAAAAACACTTGAAAAATCCTGTATAGAATTAGTTTGTCACACAACTAACGATCAGATGATCGCAGAACTTAAAAAGACTCTATGGGAGACTAGTGATCCCGAAGAATACCTTTTTAAGACAATTGTTGAAGCAACAGGTAACCGGCTTTTACTGCGAATCTGGGTCGTAATTTATGAGTATGTGAAGTTTATATATGAGGAACAGACTCATGTAATAAACAAAGAAGGTTTTGATGAGTTAGTTGAAGCTCTTAGTAATAGAGATGTGGCAAAAGCTTTATCTGCCTATGAAAAAATCAATTTGTAGGAAATTGTATTGATTTTGTTGACAAATTCCTACAAAAAATAGTGAAGACATTCAGTAAAGTATAAGTACATGCTTTTTTGGCAACGAAGGAAGATAAAGATTTTCCTTTTTTTCGTTACACAACTTTTTGTCTTGTATACGCAGATAAATATATAAATGAAAACTAAGTCGAAAAAGCCATTCCATTGAATGTGTGAGGAGGTTCCTTTTTGTTAAAAGACTTTTTTGTGAAAAAGAAAAAATATGCTTCGATTCCTTCAGAGCAAGCGAGACAAGATGTTCCAGAAGGTATTATGAGCAAATGTCCTAATTGTAAAAAAATCATGTATACAAAGGAATTAATGAAAAACGATAAGGTATGCATGAACTGTGGCTATCACTATCAAATGACTGCCTATGAAAGAGTCGAAAGCTTACTTGATGAAGGATCTTTCATTGAATTTGATCATGATATGGTTTCTGAAAATCCACTCGGATTCCCGAATTATCTAGAAAAACTGAAGAAGGATCAAGATAAAACAGGTATTAATGAAGCCGTAGTAACGGGTGAAGGTATGATTGAAGGTAATCGAATTATTTTAGCAATCATGGATTCAAGCTTCCGAATGGGAAGTATGGGTTCAGTTGTCGGTGAAAAAATTACAAGAGCAATTGAACAGGCAATGGAGGAAAAAGTTCCATTTCTTATTTTTACAGCTTCTGGTGGAGCTAGAATGCAAGAAGGTGTGCTTAGTTTAATGCAAATGGCAAAAACAAGTTCTGCCTTAAAGCTCTTTAGCAATCAAGGTGGCCTTATTATTTCGATAATGACTCATCCAACAACTGGTGGAGTCTCTGCAAGCTTTGCATCATTAGGAGACTTTAATTTTGCTGAGCCGGGTGCATTAATTGGTTTTGCTGGCAGAAGGATTATTGAGCAAACCATTCGTGAAGAACTTCCAGAAGATTTCCAAACAGCGGAGTTTCTATTAAAACATGGTCAGTTGGATGCTGTCATCCACCGTCATGAATTAAAAGATACATTGGCGAATATAGTAGACATTCATGTGAATGGAGGTGCGGTAAATTGGTAGGCGAACTAGAATTTGAGAAACCAGTCGTAGAATTGAAAAAAAAGATTGCTGAGCTCAAAGATTTTACAAGTGACTCAAATGTAGATCTTTCAGATGAAATTTCCAAGCTAGAATCGAGACTTCAAAAACTGGAGAATGACATTTATAGTCATTTGAAACCGTGGGATCGTGTACAGATTGCCCGCCATCCAGACAGACCAACAACCCTTGATTACATGGAACGTATTTTTACAAACTTTTTCGAGTGTCATGGTGATCGCTATTATGGTGACGATGCTGCCATTGTTGGTGGAATTGCTAAATTCCATGGATTACCTGTAACTGTAATTGGCCACCAACGAGGAAAAGATACGAAAGAAAACATTAGAAGAAATTTTGGTATGCCACATCCTGAAGGATATCGTAAGGCTCTTCGTTTAATGAAGCAGGCCGAAAAATTTAACCGTCCAATTATTTGCTTTATTGATACAAAAGGTGCTTATCCAGGTAAAGCAGCGGAAGAACGAGGACAAAGTGAGGCTATTGCAAAAAACCTTTTTGAAATGGCAAGCTTAGCTGTTCCAGTTATTTGTATCGTTATCGGAGAAGGTGGAAGTGGAGGAGCCCTTGCATTAGGAGTAGGAAATTACATCCATATGCTTGAAAATTCAACGTATTCTGTTATTTCTCCTGAAGGAGCAGCAGCGTTACTATGGAAGGATGCAAGTCTTGCGAAAAAGGCAGCAGAGTCTATGAAAATTACCGCTCCAGACCTAAAAGGACTAGGAATTGTGGATGAAATCATCCCTGAAGTTAGGGGCGGTGCTCATAAGGATGTTGCAGAACAGGCAGCTTTCATTGATACAGTTCTTTTACAATCATTAAAAGAATTGCGCAAATTAAACAACGATGAGTTAATTCAGCAACGCTATCAAAAATACAAAAAGATCGGCCAATTTAAAATAGCTGAAGAAGAATATATCGGAGTTCAGTAAAGGAGTAGACGTGCATCTAACAATTGTTTAGAGCACGTTTTACTTTGTGTTGCGTGAAACTGTCATTGCGCATTTGAATGATAAATAATTAGGCAACCATCCATTTAAAATTGGATGTAATGTTTGAAATTCCCCTCCTAAAGAAAATTCTCCATTTTTCTTTGTTTTTTGACACAAGTTAACACATTTTTCACTATTTATTACGTTTTCATAGCTTGTTTTACTTATATATTAGTGTTATTTTATACATATTGCGAAAGAATAGTATAAGCGAATTAATAAGCTAATTTTACGATTATTTAACTTTATTCAGCAAAAGACTGAATAAAGTTAAAGCCTCCGGCGGATGCCACGATTTTTAAAAGGAAATTTTTCGAGCCTGCTCGAAAAAAAATCGGGCGCAAATACCCCAAGGCGCATTTGATTATTACATAGAGGTGGAAAAAATGAGAAAAATAGGTGTATTAACTAGTGGTGGAGATTCACCCGGAATGAACGCAGCAATTCGTGCTGTGGTACGTAAAGCAATCTATCATGATGTCGAGGTATATGGAATCTATCAAGGATATGCTGGACTTATAAGTGGACAGATCAAAAAATTAGAAATTGGCTCAGTTGGTGATATTATTCATCGTGGTGGAACAATGCTTTACACAGCTCGATGTGAAGAATTCAAAACTGAAGAAGGCCGTAAACACGGAATTGAACAACTGAAAAAATTGGGGATCGAAGGCTTAGTTGTGATTGGAGGAGACGGTTCCTACCGTGGGGCTCAAAAATTAACAGAGCTTGGTTTCCCATGTGTGGGTGTTCCGGGTACGATTGACAACGACATCCCAGGTACTGATTTTACAATCGGTTTTGATACCGCACTTAATACAGTAATTGATGCAATCGATAAAATTAGAGATACAGCAACTTCACATGAACGTACTTACGTAATTGAAGTAATGGGCAGACATGCTGGTGATCTTGCATTATGGGCTGGATTGGCTGGTGGTGCTGAAACAATCTTAATTCCAGAAGCAGATCATGACATGAATGATGTTGTTGCTAAGCTTAACCGTGGCCATGACCGTGGTAAGAAGCATAGTATCATTGTAGTAGCTGAAGGTGTAGGCAGTGGTGTAGAAATAGGTAAGAAGATTCAAGAAGCGACAAATTTTGAAACAAGAGTAAGTGTGCTTGGACATATTCAACGTGGAGGTTCTCCAACGGCAACAGACCGAGTGTTAGCAAGCCGCCTTGGAGCAAGAGCTGTTGAGTTGTTGATTGAAGGAAATGGTGGAAGAGCTGTTGGAATTCAACAGAACAAATTGGTAGACCATGATATTATGGAAATCTTAGATCGTCAACATACGGTTGATGAAAAAATGTATAACCTAGCGCAAGAACTATCAATTTAATAAAGACTTCGGTATAATTCATTGTGGAAGTGTTGGTAATCGCTTATAAAATAAGCGATTATAGAGGAGGAAAATGTAATGAGAAAAACAAAAATAGTATGTACGATAGGACCAGCTAGTGAAAGTATCGAAAAACTTGTTGCTTTAGCTAATGCTGGAATGAATGTAGCGAGATTGAACTTTTCACATGGTGACTTTGAAGAACACGGAGCTCGAATTAAAAATATCCGTGAAGCTTCTAAAATAACTGGAAAGAATATTGCGATATTATTAGATACAAAAGGCCCGGAAATCCGTACAAATACAATGGAAAATGGGGCAATCGATTTAGTTGAGGGTTCAAATATCACGATTTCAATGGATGAAGTAGTGGGTACAACTGAAAAATTCTCGATTACATATCCAGGTCTTATAGAGGATGTTCATCCAGGTTCAAAAATTCTATTAGATGACGGACTAATAGGTCTCGAAGTAGTAGAAATTAATCAACAGAAACGTGAAATTCTTACAAAAGTATTAAATAGTGGAACATTAAAAAATAAAAAGGGTGTAAACGTACCAGGTGTAAGTGTTAATTTACCAGGTATTACTGAAAAAGATGCGAAGGACATTATTTTCGGGGTCCAACAAGATGTAGATTACATTGCAGCTTCCTTCGTTCGTCGTGCTTCAGACGTGTTAGAAATCAGAGAATTACTGGAAGAAAATAAAGGTGAAGCAATTCAAATCATTCCTAAAATTGAAAACCAAGAGGGTGTCGATAATATCGATGAAATCCTAGAGGTTTCAGATGGACTTATGGTAGCACGTGGTGACTTAGGTGTAGAAATACCTGCTGAGGAAGTACCGCTTGTTCAAAAGGATTTAATTAAAAAATGTAATGCTGCAGGTAAACCAGTGATTACAGCAACTCAAATGCTTGATTCTATGCAACGTAATCCTAGACCTACTCGTGCAGAGGCTAGTGACGTTGCGAATGCAATTTTTGACGGCACGGATGCGATTATGCTATCTGGTGAGACAGCTGCTGGTACATACCCAGTTGAGGCAGTTCAAACGATGCATAATATTGCTTCCCGCGCTGAAAAAGCTTTAGTTCATCGAGAAATTTTATCTAATCGCAGTAGACTCTCTGGTATTACGATTACGGATGCAATTGGTCAATCAGTTGCCCATACTGCACTGAACCTTGATGCTTCTGCAATTGTAACACCTACTGAAAGCGGACATACTGCAAGAATGATTTCAAAATACCGTCCAAAAGCGCCAATCATTGCTGTAACAGCGAATGAATCGACAACTAGAAAGCTTTCACTTGTTTGGGGTGTATATCCACAAACAGGAAATGTGGCAAAATCTACAGATGAAATGCTTGATAACTCTGTTGATGTAGCATTAGGTACTGGTATTATTAAACCAGGTGATTTAGTAGTCATTACAGCTGGTGTGCCAGTTGGAGAATGCGGTACAACCAATATTATGAAGATTCATGTTGTTGGTAATACAATTGCTAATGGACAAGGAATCGGCAGAAAATCAGCTTTTGGAAAAGTTGTAGTAGCCCATACTAGTGAAGAAGCTGAAGCAAAAATGTATGATGGAGCGGTCCTTGTAACACCTGCAACTGACCGTGACATGGTAAAATACGTCGAGCAGGCTTCTGCGTTAATAACAGAAGAAGGCGGACTTACAAGCCATGCAGCAGTAGTAGGATTAAGCATCGGAATTCCTGTTATTGTCGGAGTTGAAAATGCAACAACTTTATTAAAAGATGGACAGGATATCACTGTTGATTCCGCTCGTGGAGTTATATACGAAGGACATGCGAATGTTCTATAAGAATGGAGAAGGGAAACCTTCTCTTTTTTCATTATGTTTTTGACTACTTTTTTGTGATTAGGAAACGTATAATAGAAGAAAAGCCTTCATTACCCAAGGAGGATTATATGAGAGTTTTACTAGCATTAATTATCATTGTACCTGCTCTTGAAATAAGTGTTCTAATTTTTTCAGGAAAGACAATTGGAGTTCCGCTTACATTTCTATTAATCATTCTTACAGGAGTATTAGGTGCATGGCTTGCCAAGAAACAAGGCATAGAAACGATTAGACGGGCTCAGCAACAGATGGACCTTGGACAGGTGCCAGGTGAAGCAATAATGGACGGAATATGTATTCTAATAGGTGCTATTTTGCTTTTAACTCCGGGTTACATTTCCGATTTGACAGGGCTCCTGCTACTCTTACCAGTAACGAGAAATTCTATTAAACCTGTTATAGCAAACTGGATTAGACGGAGAATTGATAAAGGAAACTTTACAGTTATACGTCGTTGGTGATGAAAGGAGAAAAGCCATTGTGAATGGCTTTTTTGTTGTCTAGTTCCAGGCGCCTTGCACTTTTCTTATTTATGCTTCTTTTCCGATAATAAAATTCCATACATCCTTGAATACACCAGTTGTATATAAAGTCCTTATGATGACTAATATCACTGGCCCAATAATCAGTCCGATGAAACCGAATAGTTGAAACCCAATAAATAGAGATATTAAGGTTGCCAAGGGATCTAATCCAATACTTGATGAAATCACCTTCGGCTCCATAACCTGTCGCTGTACAATTACCACTAAGTATAAAATACCAAGTCCGATGGCTAGTGGGATATCCCCGCTAAAAGCGGAGTATATAATCCACGGTACAAACACGAGCCCTGTTCCTAAATATGGGAGAAGATCAACAAGTCCAATTAACAAGGCAATTGTAATTGCGTAATCAACACGTAATATTAATAAACCAACCAACACGATTCCAGCAGTAATCGAAATGAGGGTTGCTTGAGCTTTAATAAAACCAAATAAAGCTTTCTTTAATTCTATAAACACGGATTTTCCACTTGTTCTAGCTTTTACAGGGATAAACTTTCGCCCCAAGATAATGAATTTGTTCCAATCCTTACTAATGAAAAAAGTGGCTAACAGTGAAAACACGATAACGGTCGCTGCGTTTGGCAACCAACCGAGAAATTTGGGTATATTTTCCAAGAAGGCTTTTACAAACTCTCCGACATTCGTCGCAATGGTACTACCTACATTGCTTACATTATCCATGATGGTTTGTTGTTGACCTTGATCCAAATTGTCGAACATACTTGTTAATCTCTCATAAAAAGGAATAATTTGACCAACTATTAAATTTTCAAAATAAACGACAAGCTTTTCAAAATGCTGTGGAACCTCTTTTGCTAAATAATTTGCTCCTGAAATAATTTCAGCAATTAATAATGTTAGTAAGCCTGTGACAATCCCAAATACAAGGAAGATCCCTATAAATACGGATAAACCTCGAGGCATTCGTCCTCTGCGTTCCAAAAAATTTACTAGAGGATTAATGAGGAAAGCTATTAATAAAGCAAAAATAAACGGATAGGTAAGCTTAAATAAAAAATAAACCAATACGAAACCAGTAACTACTAGCGCAATAACCAATAAGAATCGAAGAAAACCGTATACATAGTTAATATTCAAACTTTTTCCTCCCTAGGTAATTCTTACATATTATTTTACAATCACTTAGAAAACTTTAAAAGTAAATTACGAAGAATTGAATAATAATGTTTCCAATTATGGAGAAAAATTTGCGAATATGATATTATACGTAAGAGCGAGTGAAAATTTCGTGAACAAACTGCAAAATACCACAAAATTAGCTAAAACTATTTTAGATGACTAATCTAAGTATTCGGCTCGGTTAACTAGTTAAAGAGATATCCTAGTAAATAATATTTTTGTGTGATAATAGTTTATCAGGGAAAATAGTCTCTTTTGATTCACAAAACTCTGATTTTTTATTATAATAGAGTCGAGAGTTACAACATTTCTACATATCACTTGCTACTACTCTTACTTGTCACAATATTATTTTGATATTTGTGACTTCGCGTGATTTTTGAAAAATGAAAGCATTTACTTCACGAAATGATGGGTACTTAACGCATTCTCGATGTTTTAATTTTGAGCATGCGCTCATTTTACCTCTTTTTAGGGGGTAGGGGAATATGAAAAAAGGAGAGGGTCATATGACAGCAACAAAGGGTCTTGAAGGAATTGTAGCTACAACATCTTCGGTCAGTTCAATTATTGATGACACATTAACGTATGCGGGTTTTGATATTGATGATTTAGCTGAAAACGCTAGTTTTGAAGAAGTTGTCTACCTGTTATGGCATAGAAAACTTCCAAATAAAGAGGAGTTAGCTGAATTAAAACAGCAGATTGCTGAAAATGCAGGTCTTCCGCAAGAAGTATTAAATCATTTCAAAACATACCCAATTGATAAGGTTCATCCAATGGCGGCTCTTCGCTCAGCAGTTTCACTGTTAGGACTGTTTGATGATGAAGCAGATGTAATGGATCCGGAAGCAAATTATCGTAAGGCAATTCGTCTTCAAGCAAAATTACCTACAATTGTTACCGCTTTTTCTCGTGTACGCAAAGGATTAGAGCCAGTTGCTCCACGCACTGACCTAAGCTTTGCTGGAAACTTTTTGTATATGCTAAGCGGTCAAGAACCAAGTGAAATAGCAGAAGAAGCATTCAATAAAGCATTAGTTCTACATGCTGACCATGAACTGAATGCATCCACTTTCACAGCCCGTGTTTGTGTTGCTACGCTTTCTGATATTTATTCAGGTGTAACAGCTGCAATTGGCGCATTAAAAGGTCCACTTCACGGTGGTGCAAACGAAGCAGTTATGAAAATGCTTTCCGAAATCGGGGAAGTTGAAAATGTTGAAAATTATATCAAGACGAAGTTAGCTAATAAGGAAAAAATCATGGGATTCGGCCACAGGGTTTACCGTAAAGGTGACCCGCGTGCAAAACACTTGAAGGCAATGTCTCAAAAGTTAACAACGATTACTGGCGAACCTAAATGGTATGAAATGTCAACTGCAATTGAAAAAATTGTAACAAGTCAAAAACCATTACCACCAAATGTTGACTTCTACTCAGCATCTGTATACCATAGCTTAGGTATTGATCATGATTTATTTACACCAATTTTTGCAGTAAGCCGTGTTTCTGGTTGGATAGCTCATATTCTAGAGCAATATGATAACAACCGTTTAATCCGCCCACGAGCTGAATATACTGGTCCAGGAATGCAGCAATACGTTCCAATTGACCAAAGAGGTTAATAAATCTAACAATATAAATATTAGAAAAAAGCATATCAGGAGAAATTTCCTCCTGAGATGCTTCTTATGAACTTTAGGAGGTAATACTAGTGGCAGGAGAAAAAATTACAGTTTCCAATGGTGTACTAAACGTACCAAATAATCCAATTATTCCATTTATTGAAGGTGACGGAATTGGTCCAGATATTTGGGCCGCGGCGTCACGTGTATTAGAGGCAGCTGTTGGAAAAGCATACAACGGCGAAAAATCAATTGTTTGGAAAGAAGTATTAGCAGGGGAAAAAGCTTTTAACCAAACTGGTGAATGGTTACCGGCTGAAACATTAGATCTTATTCGTGAGTACATAATTGCTATTAAAGGACCTCTTACTACACCAGTTGGTGGTGGTATTCGTTCATTAAACGTTGCATTACGTCAAGAATTAGATCTATTTACTTGTCTTCGTCCAGTACGTTATTTTACAGGTGTACCTTCACCAATTAAACGTCCAGAAGATACAGACATGGTAATCTTCCGTGAAAACACAGAAGATATCTATGCTGGTATTGAATATGCACAAGGTTCTGAAGGCGTTCAAAAGTTGATTAACTTCTTACAAAATGAATTAGGTGTTAATAAAATCCGTTTCCCAGAAACTTCTGGAATTGGTATTAAGCCAGTTTCTGAAGAGGGAACAAAGCGTCTAGTACGTGCTGCTATTAACTATGCAATCGAACAAGGCCGCAAATCTGTAACTCTTGTACACAAAGGTAACATCATGAAGTTTACAGAAGGAGCATTCAAAAACTGGGGCTACGAGCTTGCTGAACAAGAATTTGGCGATAAAGTATTCACTTGGGCTCAATATGACCGCATCGTAGAAGAAGAAGGTAAAGATGCAGCTAATAAAGCACAAGCTGATGCTGAAGCAGCAGGCAAGATTATTGTAAAAGATTCAATTGCTGATATCTTCTTACAACAAATCTTAACCCGTCCACGTGAATTTGATGTGGTAGCTACAATGAACTTAAACGGTGATTACATTTCTGATGCATTAGCTGCACAAGTTGGCGGAATCGGAATCGCACCTGGAGCTAACATTAACTATGAAACTGGACATGCCATTTTCGAAGCTACACATGGAACTGCACCTAAATATGCTGGTTTAGACAAAGTTAACCCATCCTCTGTTCTATTATCAGGTGTATTAATGCTTGAACACCTTGGTTGGAATGAAGCAGCAGATCTTATTATGAATTCAATGGAAAAAACAATTGAATCTAAAGTAGTAACATATGACTTTGCTCGTCTTATGGAAGGCGCAACAGAAGTAAAATGTTCAGAGTTTGCTGATGAACTAATCAAAAACTTGGGCTAATCATAGATATAAGTAACCGCCCTAATTAGGGCGGTTACTTACATATGAATAGGGAGGATATAATATGAGTCAATTTAAACGGAAAAAAATCTCTGTAATTGGTAGTGGATTTACTGGTGCAACAACAGCTTTTCTGCTTGCTCAAAAGGAATTGGGAGACGTCGTTTTAGTTGATATTCCACAAATGGAGAACCCAACAAAAGGGAAAGCCTTAGATATGTTGGAAGCTAGTCCAGTTCAAGGATTTGATGCAAACATTACGGGTACATCAAACTATGAGGATACAGCTGATTCAGATATCGTAGTGATTACAGCAGGCATTGCTCGTAAACCTGGGATGAGTCGTGATGATCTTGTTCAAACAAACCAAAAAATCATGAAAAGTGTTGCTCAGGAAATTGCAAAACATTCTCCAAATGGCTATATCATTGTTTTAACAAATCCAGTTGACGCTATGACATATACAGTGTTTCAGGAATCAGGGTTCCCCAAAAATCGTGTTATTGGCCAATCAGGCGTACTTGATACAGCAAGATTCCGAACATTTATTGCCCAGGAACTAAATCTATCGGTAAAAGATATCACTGGATTTGTTCTTGGTGGTCATGGTGATGACATGGTGCCGCTTGTTCGTTACTCCTATGCAGGAGGCATTCCACTCGAAACTTTAATTCCAAAAGATCGCTTAGAAGAAATAGTTGAACGTACACGTAAAGGTGGCGGTGAAATCGTCAACCTATTAGGAAATGGAAGTGCTTATTATGCACCAGCTGCTTCCCTAGTGGAGATGGTTGAAGCTATATTAAAAGACCAGCGACGTGTCTTACCTGCAATTGCATATTTAGAAGGTGAATATGGATTTACTGGAATTTACCTTGGCGTTCCAACCATTCTAGGTGCAAATGGTATTGAAAAAATTATTGAACTTGAACTTACAGAACAGGAAAAAGCAGAACTTGCAAAATCGGCTGCTTCCGTAAAAAATGTCATGAATATACTTGCATAATCATAGAATTAAGAGAAAAGCGCAAGGTGCCTGTCTATCGGCGACAAGTATAAGAAAAGCGCTGATAGAAGGCGCACTTTGCCTTCAGAAGCGATTGGCTAGACCCAAGAGCCGATGGCGCCTGGACTAGACATCGAATAAAGATTCGGGGTTCCCCCGAATTTTTTATACATAAACTTGTAATCGTTTTCATTTTAATGGAGGTGCGACCCTTTTCATGTTATTAGGGAAAAAGCGAAAACTAGGTAGAATGATTGAGGAAATGACTGTTGGTGAAAAATTAACACTAACTGAGAAAATTGAAGATAAAGATTTACTGTTATACTTAGGGTTGACGAATGATGCAAATCCACTTTATATTCAACATGATTATGCATCTCAAACTCCCTTTAAAAAACCGCTTGTTCCGACTGTTATGTTGACAGGTATTATATCAGCGGCCATTTCAAAATATTTACCTGGTCCTGGCAGCTATATTCTAAAGCAGGAAATTGAATTCTTACAGCCTTTATACCACTATGACACGGTTCAATTTTTATTTGAAGTAACTAAAGTTAATTTTCATGAGCATACAGTTGAAATTTCAGTTGCTGCATTAGATGAAGATGAATCAAAGGCAATCGAAGGTAGACTATTAGTATGTCCTCCACATCGGATCACCCCAATGGAAGGGAAAATATTGGAGAACTTTTAGAGAGCTTAGCCTCTCTTTTTTGTATTTTCATGGTAAGTCTAGAATTGTTATTCTATAATATCTATATAAAGAGATAGAGATAACAAATATATGATGGGGTTTATCTTTTTTTGATGGAGGAAGACAATGAAGAAAAAGGTATTGGTTGTGGAGGATGAGCGTTCAATCATTACATTACTTCAGTATAACCTGCAACAGGCAGGCTACGAGGTTATTACCGCAATGGACGGGGAAGATGGCTTAGAGAAAGCTTTAGTGGAAAGACCACAAATTATCGTCCTTGACTTAATGCTGCCAAAATTGGATGGGATCGAAGTATGCAAACAGCTTCGCCAAAATAAAGTAGATATCCCGATCCTTATGTTAACGGCAAAAGATGATGAATTTGATAAAGTTTTAGGTTTGGAGCTTGGGGCAGACGATTATATGACAAAACCATTTAGTCCAAGAGAAGTAGTAGCTCGTGTAAAGGCAATACTTAGAAGAACAAGTAAAATAGAGGTTTATTCAGAAGACACGTCATCGGCTCCACAAATTATGATTGGACCTTTACGGATTTTACCGGAAAATTACGAGGCCTATTTTAATGAGGAAGCGCTTGACCTTACACCTAAAGAATTTGAACTACTCGCATATTTGGCAAAAAATAAGGGAAGAGTTTTAACACGAGATCAGCTTTTAAGTGCAGTCTGGAATTATGATTTTGCTGGTGACACCAGAATAGTGGATGTTCATATAAGTCATTTACGTGAAAAGATTGAAAAGGATTCAAAAAAGCCAAGTATAATTAAAACCGTAAGGGGGTTAGGCTATAAGCTTGAGGAGCCAAAGCTCTATGAATAAATTTCACTCGAGACTTCTTTTTGCGATTATTTTTTTAATCATTATTGTTTTTCTTTGTATGGGTTTTATGTTAGGGCAATTCATTAGTAGTCTAATCAGCAATAATGCGATCCACGGAACCTCCGTAGATAAAACTGTCCAACAGGTCTGGATTGCGCTTATCGTTTGTCTAGGAATTGCATTGATAATCATACTTTCACTAATTGTAAGAATCACGACCACCTATACAAAACCAATCGATGCTGCAACAAAAGCGGTAAAAGAACTAGCAAAGGGAAATTACCGAGCAAGAACCTATGAGGATCATATTAGTGCTGCTGGGTTACTGGGGCAATCAATTAATATTGTTGCAAGAAATATTGAAGAAATGACCAAATCCTATGAAATGCAGCACGACAGATTACATACCTTGATTGAAAATATGGGTAGCGGGCTATTATTTATCGATAGCAAAGGATATATTAGTATTTTTAACCGGACGATTAATGAAATATTTAAGATTGACGACAAAGAAGATTTATTGGGGCAGCTTTATTACGAAGCTTTTACTCATAAAGAAATGGTCAAATTGGTAGAAGAAATTTTTATGACCGAGCGAAAATTACGAAGACAAATCCATTTGACGATTGGAAATGAACAAAAGGATTTTGAGGTGTACGCTACGCCAATATTAGGGGCAAACGTGGAATGGCGAGGGGTTGTTCTAGTTTTTCATGATATTTCAGACTTGAAAAGACTTGAGCAGATGCGTAAGGATTTTGTTTCAAATGTTTCTCATGAACTTCGAACACCCATTACATCTATTAAAGGGTTTGCTGAGACTTTGTTAGATGGGGCGATGAATGATAAGGAAGTCTTAGAAGAATTTTTATCAATCATCCTAAATGAAAGTCATCGTCTTCAAGTTCTTATTCAAGATCTATTGGATTTATCGAAAATGGAGAATAAGGGTTTTTCGCTAAACCTTTCACGTGTTAATGTGAAGGAGCTTTTGGAAAATAGTTTACGAATGTTAAACTCAAAAGCAGTAGAGAAAGATATTCATTTAGAGCTTTTCGTAGAAGATGAAACAATGGTTATAGACGGAGATGTGGACAGATTAAAACAGGTCTTTATCAATGTTATTAATAATAGTTTGTCATATTCTCCTAATAAAGCTAAGGTTGTGGTAAAGGCCACAAATCTGGTTGATTCTGTTCAAATCCAAATTATCGATACTGGGATAGGAATCGAAGAAAACGAGCTTTCCCGCATTTTTGAAAGGTTTTATCGAGTTGATAAAGCGAGAAGTAGAAATTCGGGAGGTACAGGTTTAGGTCTTGCAATCGTAAAACATATTATTGAGGCACATGAAGGGGCAGTACAAATAAGCAGTAAAGTAGGGGAAGGAACAACGGTTTCGATTCGTTTAAAAAAAGAATTAACATCAACAAAGATATCCTAATTTACAAAATGTTTACAATGGAAACATATTCTCTTAATATCTAAACCGTATGATATTTATGAGAACCCCTTCATACTAGAAGGCCAAACCTTTTGACAAGGATGTAATATCCTTGTCCTTTTTTTTATCTTATTGAAACCTTTTTGTATTATAATCGTATAAAACTATGTAGATATAAATTGAGGGGGGAAAGCATGGTTAGTTTGAAAAGAATTTTTACGATTGCAGGACTAAGTGTGCTCGTTCTGGTTTTGGGTGTTGTTGGATTTACATCCTGGTACACTGTTGATGAATCAGAGCAAGCAATTATATTAACGTTTGGTAAAGCGGATGAAGCAATATCTGAGCCTGGTCTCCATTTTAAGATGCCATGGCCGATACAGGATATTGAAAAATTACCAAAAACTACTTATAGTTTACAATTTGGTTATGATCAAAAAGATGGTGAAATAACTGATGTGCCAAAGGACACGAAAATGATTACCGGTGACGAAAATATTGTTCTCGCGGATATGGTTGTTCAATGGCAAATTACCGATCCTTCAAAGTTCTTATTTAATTCTGAGGATCCTGAGCAAATTTTATATAATGCTACTTCTGCATCTTTAAGAAGTATAATTGGAAGTTCCAAAATCGATGATGCGTTAACATCTGGTAAAGCGGAAATTGAAGCTGAGGTTAGAGATTTATTAGTTGCTCTATTAGAGAAATATGATATTGGGGTTTCAGTAACTGCTGTTAAACTGCAGGATGTTGAATTACCAAATGACGAGGTTCGAAAAGCATTTACAAATGTAACAGATGCCCGTGAAACAAAAAATACAAAAATAAATGAAGCAAACAAATACCGTAACCAAAAAATGGCTGAAGCAAAAGGGGAGCAAGAAGCCCTTATCTCTCGTGCCACTGGGGATAAAGCAGCCCGTATGGAAATTGCACGTGGGGATGTTGCTACATTTAATGCATTGTACACTGAATATGCAAAAAATCCTGAGATTACAAGAAAACGTCTTGTTCTTGAAACCCTGGATCAAGTATTACCGAATACTGAAATTTATATTATGAAGGATGATGGCAATACCATGAAGTACTTGCCAATACGTCCAGCTGGAAGCCAAGCGCAGGTTCCTCCTGTAGAAACAGAAGGGAGTGGTAACCAATGAGTGAAAATGTAGTGGATTTAAACGAAAAAAAGGGTTCCAATAAATATAGCAAATACACGAAGGGCGGTATATTCCTTCTTATCGCAATTATTCTAATTGGGATCGTTCTGGTTAATTTATTTATCGTAAGAGAAGGTGAATACAAGGTTATTCGACAATTCGGTGAGGTTGTCCGAATTGAAGAAACACCTGGTCTTTCTTATAAAATTCCTTTTATCCAGTCAGTTGAAACATTACCAAAATATCAAATGATTTATGATGTTCAAGAGGCTGAAATCAATACGAAGGATAAAAAGCGAATGATGATCGATAATTATGCTGTTTGGCGTATTGAAAACCCTAAACAAATGATTGCTACAACAAGAACGGTCGTTAGTGCTGAAGCAAAGCTAGATGAATTCGTATATTCGGCGATTCGTACAGAGCTTGGTCAATTAAATTATGATGAGATTATTAACGATGAAAAGTCGGAGCGCGGCAGTCTAAATGATCGTATTACAGAAATTGTAAATAAAAACCTTGAAGAAGATAATTATGGAATCGTCGTAACAGATATACGTATGAAGCGTACTGATCTACCAGCTGAAAACGAACAATCCGTCTATACAAGAATGATTTCCGAGCGTGAATCAACAGCTCAAAACTATCTTTCTGAAGGGGATGCCGAGAAAAATAAAATTGAGGCAAAAACGGATATGGAAGTAAAGGAAATCATTGCAAAAGCACAAGCTGATGCGGAGGTTATTCGAAGCCAAGGGGAAGGGGAAGCAGCCCGTATCTATAATGATGCCTTCTCAAAGGACCCGGAGTTCTACAACCTGTTCCGTACGTTAGAATCCTATAAAACTACAATCGATGGAGAAACAGTCATTATTTTACCAGCGGACTCTCCATACGCGAGATTGTTAATGGGATATACTGATTAACAAAGTCACATATAAGTAGCCGTTGTTTTCCATTTGCGTTCATGTCATGCTAAAATGAACAGTAGGAAAACAACGGCTTTTTATTATGGGTTTCGACGTTTGTATACTCAAAAGGTCCCAAATTGTTGTCATAGAAAGGAACGATTTTTCTTGGATAAAAAGATTGTTTTAGTGGATGGAAATAGTATCGCTTATCGGGCATTTTTTGCCTTGCCACTTCTGAATAATGATAAAGGTGTACATACAAATGCAATTTATGGCTTTACGATGATCTTGAACCGAATACTTGAGCAGGAAAAGCCATCACATATTTTAGTAGCTTTTGATGCAGGAAAAACAACGTTTAGACATAGTACGTTTAGCGAATATAAAGGTGGTCGACAAAAAACTCCACCTGAGCTTTCAGAGCAGTTTCCATTTTTACGAGAGCTCCTTGATGCTTACAAGATTGCCAGATATGAATTAGAAAACTATGAAGCCGATGATATTATCGGAACTTTATCGCTTCAAGCTGAACAAGACGGTTTTGAGGTTAAAATTATTTCAGGGGATAAAGACTTAACACAACTTGCCTCAGACCAGGTTACGGTTGATATAACGAAAAAAGGAATTACAGACGTTGATTCCTATACGCCTGATTTCATTAATGAAAAATATGGAATCACACCAGAACGAATTATCGACATGAAAGGACTGATGGGGGATAGCTCTGATAATATACCAGGGGTCCCAGGAGTTGGTGAAAAAACAGCTCTAAAATTATTGCAAGAGTTCAATACCCTAGAGGAGCTATTAGACTCACTTGATAAGGTAAGCGGAAAGAAGCTGAAAGAAAAGCTTGAAGAAAATAAAGACCAAGCGATCATGAGTAAGAAGCTTGCCACGATCTATCGTGATGCGCCAATTAAAATTGGAATAGGTGAGCTTGAATATAATGGCTATGATGGTGACCAAGTGATTAAGCTTTTTAAAGAACTTGGGTTTAATTCCTTACTCGATAAGGTAGAGGGAAGTGAGAAAACCGAGGACAAGCCTTTAGAAGAGATTTCTTTCAAATTCGTTGAAGAAGTCAAGGATGATATGTTAACTGCTGATTCTGCCTTAAATGTGGAAGTTCATGATGAAAGCTACCATAGAGCAGATGTTCAAGGAATTGCAATCTCAAATGAAAATGGGAATTTTTATATTCCAACAAAGCTAGCACTTGAATCGAAAGCCTTTAAGCAATGGGCAAAGGACAAAGATAAGAAGAAAACGGTATTTGATGCGAAAAAATCAATTGTTGCCTTGAGATGGAAGGGAATTGAGTTACAAGGAATTGATTTTGATTGTTTAATTGCCTCCTATATTTTAAATCCATCTGATTCTACCGACGATATTGCAGCAATTGCAAAAACTAAGGGAATTACTGGTGTACAAACGGATGAAGCGGTGTACGGAAAAGGTGCGAAACAGAATATACCAGGCGAAGAAGTTCTTGCGGAGCATTTAGTTAGAAAAGCAGTTACACTTAAAAAGTTAAAGGATATCTTCCTAAAGGAATTACAGGACAACGAACAATATAAGCTTTTCACTGATTTAGAAATGCCATTATCCTTCATCCTAGCTGATATGGAAGCAACAGGGGTGAAGGTTGATGTTGAACGTTTAAAAACAATGGGAGAGGAATTAAAGCAACATCTGCAAGAGCTTGAACAAAAGATTTATGAGCTGGCAGGAGAAGAATTTAACATTAACTCGCCAAAACAGCTAGGTGTCATTCTTTTTGAAAAGCTTCAGCTTACCGTTTACAAAAAAACAAAAACGGGCTATTCAACTTCTGCTGATATTCTTGAAAAGCTGGCTAAAGAGCATGAGATTATTGAGTATATTTTGCATTATCGCCAAGTTGGAAAGCTTCAATCAACCTATATTGAGGGTTTATTAAAGGTTGTTCATGAAGATACATGTAAAGTTCATACTCGATTCCAGCAGGCTCTAACACAAACGGGAAGACTAAGCTCAACAGACCCGAATCTGCAAAATATTCCGATTCGCCTGGAAGAAGGACGAAAAATAAGACAAGCTTTTGTTCCATCTAATAAGGATTGGTTTATGTTTGCAGCAGACTATTCGCAAATTGAACTAAGAGTGCTTGCACATATTGCAAACGATGAAAATTTAATCAATGCCTTTTCGAATGATCTAGATATTCATACAAAAACGGCAATGGATGTGTTCCACGTCAAGGAAGATGAGGTAACCTCTAATATGCGTCGCCAGGCAAAGGCTGTTAACTTCGGGATTGTGTACGGAATCAGTGATTTTGGATTGTCTCAAAACCTTGGAATTACAAGAAAGGAAGCAGGACATTTTATTGAACGTTATTTTGCAAGCTTCCCTGGTGTTAAGGAATATATGGAGGAAATCGTTGAGGATGTAAGACAAAAGGGATATGTCTCAACTCTTCTTCAAAGAAGAAGATATATTCCTGAAATTACGGCTCGTAATTTTAATGTTCGCAGCTTTGCAGAAAGAACAGCAATGAATACTCCGATTCAAGGAAGTGCTGCCGATATTATCAAGAAGGCGATGATTGATATGGCAGCAAGATTAAAAACAGAAAAGCTGCAAGCAAAATTGCTTTTACAGGTACATGACGAATTAATTTTTGAAGCACCTGAAGAGGAAATTGAGATTTTGAAAAAAATTGTACCAGAAGTAATGGAAAATGCCATTTCCTTAAAAGTTCCATTAAAGGTCGATTATGAATATGGCAAGACCTGGTATGATGCGAAATAACCGATTTGAGGAGTGATCATATGCCTGAATTACCAGAGGTCGAAACCGTTAGGCGAACATTAATTCAGCTCGTAAATGGAAAGACTATCAATCATGTGACGGTACTATGGCCAAAAATCATTAAAAAACCAGAGGAACCAGAGCAGTTTTGTGATGCTCTTCGCGGCCAAACCATTCATGATGTGGATCGAAGAGGTAAGTTTTTAAAGTTTATATTAGATGATTATGTGATGGTTTCACATTTACGCATGGAAGGCCGATATGGCCTTTATGATAAAGATGAACCATATGATAAACATACTCACGTTTTATTTACTTTTACAGATGGAACTGAGCTGCGTTATCGGGATGTTCGTAAATTTGGAACGATGCATCTATTTAAAAAGGGGGAAGAAGAGGCAAGTCTTCCCTTATCTCAATTAGGTCCTGAACCCTTTTCGCAAGAATTTACGTTGAAATATTTAGAAGAAAAGCTATCGAAGACCAATCGGAAAATAAAAGTGGCACTACTTGATCAAACAAAAGTAGTTGGACTTGGAAATATTTATGTAGATGAGGCATTGTTTAGAGCAGGAATTTATCCTGAGCGAGAAGCAAATTCTTTGACCAAAAAGGAATTGAAAATACTCCACCATGAAATCATTCAAACGTTGAACGAGGCTGTTGAAAAAGGTGGAAGTACAATCCGTTCATATGTTAACACACAAGGTGAAATTGGTATGTTCCAATTGCAGCTATATGTGTATGGCCAAAATGGAAAAGCATGCCAAAGATGCGGATCAGAAATAGAAAAAACAGTCGTCGGTGGAAGAGGCACACATTACTGTCCAAAATGCCAGAAGACTCATCAATAGGAAAGTATAATTTTCGTACATAGTTTTTGGTGTCTAGCTCCAGCGCCTAGCCCCTCGAGGTCACAAGTAAATCTGTCAAGAAGGTCAAAGAACAACTTTCTGGCCAGCTCGTCTTGTGCTTGTCGGGGCTGTTCAAGGCGCTTGCGCTTTTCGATTATTTCACACGGGATGGGCTCCTTCCATATACTTATCTTATAACGATAGGAAGGAGCCTCTTTGAAATGTCCCAATTCGCATCACTCGTTTTATTAGCATTTGCTGTAAGCTTAGATAGTTTTAGCGTTGGATTCACATACGGTATGAGAAAAATGAAAATACCGTTCAAATCAATTTTAACCATAGCCTGCTGTTCAGCTGTAACGATGGCAGCAGCCATGGCGTTAGGTAAATCAATTGCACTTTTTGTATCACCTGCAATCGCCGACAGGCTTGGTGGTATCGTTCTCGTATTAATTGGTGCCTGGGTATTGTTTCAGTTTTTTCGTCCATCATCCCAGGCAGCAGAACAAAATGAAGAAAAACTATTAGTGAAGGTTGAAATAAAATCACTTGGACTTGTTATTAATATTTTAAAGAAGCCTATGGTTGCTGACCTTGATAAATCAGGAACCATTACCGGTCTCGAAGCATTTTTACTAGGTTTTGCCCTTTCGCTAGATGCGTTTGGCGCAGGAATTGGTGCAGCTTTATTAGGATTTTCTCCGTGGGTAATGGCGATGTTGGTTGCTATAATGAGCTCACTTTTTGTATATACAGGTATCAAAAGTGGTTCCGTTTTTTCAAAGAAAAGATGGGTACAGAAATTTTCATTTTTGCCAGGAATCTTACTGATTTTAATTGGAATCTGGAAATTCTAAAAAACAAAACAGGGGAGATAGAATACGTGGCATTAACAATCGGATTAACAGGTGGAATCGCAAGCGGAAAAAGCACAGTATCACAGATGTTTATAGACGCAGGAATTGCAGTAATTGATGCAGACGTTATTGCACGTAAAGTTGTTGAGGTTGGAGAAGAAGCATACGAACAAATTGTTCAATCATTTGGTGAAGATATTTTATTACCTGACAACACGATTGACCGTCCGAAATTAGGTTCGGTCGTCTTTTTCAGTGAAGAAAAGCGTCTTTTATTAAATTCAATTGTTCATCCTGCTGTCCGGAAGCAAATGCTGAAGGAAAAGGAAGAACATATCCATAACGGTGAAGAAACCATTGTATTGGATATTCCATTGTTGTTTGAAAGTAAATTAACCTCATTGGTTGATCGAACTCTTCTGGTGTATGTTGATTATGAGACACAGTTAGAGCGTCTCATGAATCGTAATCAACTTCCCAAGAAGGATGCTGAGGCAAGAATTCGATCACAAATGCCGCTTAAGGACAAAATTCAATTATCTGATGCTGTAATTGATAATAATGGCACAATTGAGGCTACAAAGGAACAGTTTGATGAAATTTGTAAGCAATGGGGTATTCAATAGACTTTTATAACGTTTTTAAAAGGTATCTCGAGTGGCTGAGATGCCTTTTTTCATGCTTAAAAATAATTTAAGGAGATTTTAAGCTGTATAAATAACCATTTTTATAAAAAAATAGATTAAAAATGTTACATAAGCTCACCAATGTGTTATACTGTTTATAAATATTGGTAGTAAAGAGTATAACATATATCCTGGAGGGGTTGTAATGAAGCCAAGAATCGCAATTAATGGATTTGGCCGTATAGGTAGAATGGTATTTAGAAATGCAATTATGGATGATTCATTAGAAATAGTTGCAATTAATGCAAGCTACCCTGCTGTTACGCTAGCACATCTCATAAAATATGATACAAACCATGGTAAATTCGATGCGGAAGTCATTCCTGAGGACGATTCTTTATTGATAAATGGAAAGCGGGTTCAGCTTCTTAGCTCCCGCGATCCTTTAGAACTTCCTTGGAAAAGCTTAAATATAGATATTGTGATAGAGGCAACTGGAAAGTTTAATTCAAAGGAAAAAGCGAGCCTGCATTTACAAGCTGGGGCAAGAAAGGTTATCTTAACAGCACCTGGTAAGAATGAAGACATAACAATTGTAATGGGTGTTAACCAAGATAAATTTGATCCTGAACAACATGCCATTATTTCGAATGCATCCTGTACAACAAATTGCTTAGCACCGGTTGCAAAGATATTAAATCAGCAGTTTGGAATTGTAAACG
The DNA here is from genome assembly GCF_020731355.1 of Bacillus sp. REN16. Lineage (GTDB taxonomy): Bacteria > Bacillota > Bacilli > Bacillales > Bacillaceae_L > Ferdinandcohnia. The sequence goes on from NZ_JAJFZK010000004.1 coordinate 57,650, forward strand.
GTTTAATGACAACCGTTCATGCTTATACAAATGATCAAAAAAATATTGACAATCCGCATAAGGATTTGCGAAGAGCAAGAGCCTGTGCACAATCAATCATTCCTACATCAACTGGAGCAGCAAAAGCGTTATCACTTGTCTTGCCTGAACTAAAAGGAAAATTGCATGGAATGGCACTTCGTGTTCCAACTCCAAATGTGTCATTAGTTGATTTAGTTGTTGATGTTGAACGAGATGTTACCATTGAAGAAATTAATGAAGCTTTTATTACTGCTTCAGTGGGATCATTAAAAGGCATTTTGGATTTTACGACTGAGCCACTCGTATCAATTGATTTTAATACAAATCCACATTCATCCATTATCGATGGCCTGTCTACGATGGTCATTGGAGATCGTAAGGTAAAGGTATTAGCTTGGTATGATAATGAATGGGGGTATTCTTGCAGAGTTGTAGATTTGGTTAAATATATTGGTGCAAAAATCATCCAAAAAACAGAAGCAAAAGTAGGATAAGGTCAATACCCTCCCAGTGTTAGGGAGGGTTTTTATAATTTCATTTAATAATTCATGAAAGTTATTGCTAAAAATATATAAACAAAGTATACTAGATTTCGTGAACTTCTTAAAAGCCTATGCTTTTGTAGCTACTTAAAGGGTTAGGACCTCTCTGGACTAACTTTCCCCCGTGGTAGTTATGCCCATGCTTTACGCGAAGAACTCACCAAAATTTTGTAAGAGGGGGAACAACTAAATGATGGAAACAATGGGACGACATGTAATCTCTGAATTATGGGGTTGCGATTTTGAAAAATTAAATGACATGCAAGGTATTGAAGAAACTTTTGTTCAAGCGGCTCTAAAGTCAGGTGCAGAAATTCGTGAGGTAGCATTTCACAAGTTTGCTCCACAAGGAGTAAGCGGTGTTGTTATTATTTCGGAATCACATTTAACAATTCACAGTTTTCCTGAACATGGATATGCAAGTATTGATGTTTACACATGTGGAGATTTAGATCCGAATATTGCTGCAGACTATATTGCTGAGGAGCTCGGTGCGCAAACGCGCGAGAATATCGAACTTCCACGTGGTATGGGCCCAGTACAAGTTAAGCCAGCACAAGTTAAAGTACTTTAAAAATAAATAAGAATCATCTAAAATAGTAAGAGGTGTATGAACTACACCTCTTTTTTTACATTTTAAACAAAATGGGGATTATATAGATAATTAAGGAGTGGAATACATGGGATTGCAAACGTTTTTTTCGAATCACAGTGAAACAAGAGACAAACATTCGGACGAGCTTTTAAAAAGTCATTATTATAAAACGACAAATAAAAAAGCGATTGAAGCTGTAAAAAAGGTGATTAACAATATAGATGGGTACCAAATCAACTCTGTATCGGAAGACCGCGGAGAAATAAGCATTTCAATTAAAAAAGGCAGAAAAGCCTTTGTTGTGGCAACCGTCGTCTCCGTTAGACCATTTGAAACGGCAATTGACTTTGCAGTCACGACAGAAACATTATTGGTGCCAATCGATTTTGGTTATAGCCGAAAAGTAATCACGAATTTATATCAACATTTAGATAAGGAGCTTCCACTCATCGGTAAGGGAGAATCTTAAGAACATCAATAAAAACACTTGTCCTACAAAAATCTTTCTTATAAGATGAATACATAGAGATCTCCGAGGAAGGAGTTGTTACCAATGAGATGCCCTACTTGTCATCATAATGGAACAAGAGTGTTAGATTCACGTCCAGTTGATGATAGTCGTTCAATCCGCAGAAGACGTGAATGTGAAAAATGCCAATATCGTTTTACAACATTTGAAAAAGTGGAAGAAATCCCTTTAATTGTTGTTAAAAAAGAAGGAACACGCGAGGAATTCAGCAGAGAAAAAATGCTGCGTGGGCTTATTAAAGCTTGTGAAAAACGTCCTGTCTCCTTAAAGCAATTAGAGGATATTACTCATGAGGTTGAAAAAGAACTTCGAAGTCAAGGGATTGCAGAAGTGCAAAGTGATATTATTGGTGAGTATGTAATGAATCATTTGGCGCAGGTAGATGAAGTGGCATATGTTCGCTTTGCCTCCGTATACCGTCAGTTTAAAGATATAAATGTATTTATCGATGAATTAAAGGAATTAATAAAACGGGAACGCTAAGGGCTTAAGAATCTTATTAAGCTCTTTTTCTTACTTATAGAAAGGGCTTGATGAAATGGAGCATTGGAAGGAAATAGTACCTGTCGACCGCTACCTTGTTCACGCTGCAGACCTCTTGCATGACTATGACCGGAAAATTGTATCATTGCTATACCAGCCCCTTATTGGAATGAAAGCATTCAGTCTTTATATGACCCTGTGGAGTGAATTGGAGCAAAATCGGCTTTGGAGTGAGGAAAGCACTCATTATACGTTAATGGCGCTTCTTCAAACGAATCTTGAGGAAATTTATCAAGAACGATTAAAACTTGAGGGCATTGGGCTCTTAAAAACATTTGTGAAGTCTGATGAGGATTCTAGAAGTTTTATCTATGAGCTGCAAGCACCACTTTCACCAAGGGCTTTTTTCACGGATGGTGTACTGAACGTATACTTATATAATAGGCTAGGTAAAAGTAAGTTTTTTAAGCTGAAACAGTTCTTTTCTGATCATGAATTGGACTTACATGCATATAAACCGATTACAAAAGCATTTAGCGAAGTATTTGAATCAATGAAGGTCTCAAAAATGATTTCCACAATTAGTGATGAAATGAATGATAATCTTGAACGAGATGAAAATACAGAATTCATGGATCGAAATGAGGAGAAAAAGCTTTTAATTGTAAATGAAGGCTTTAATTTTGATCTGTTTTTTGCTGGAATCTCCGAGGTGATGATCCCGACAAAATCAATTACCCCTCGAGTAAAAGAAGCAATAACAAAACTCTCCTTCCTGTACGGAATCGATCCAATTGAAATGCAAGGAATTGTCATGAGTGCCCTTGACCCCAATGAAAAAATTGATATTGAAAAATTAAGAAAGGCCTCCAGGGACTGGTATCAATTTGAAACAGGTAATGAATTACCGGCTTTGACGGAAAAAGTTCAACCACTGCCTAAACAAACCATGTCACAAAAAACTCCACAAACAAAGGAAGAAGAATTAATTCAAAAGCTTGAAAGAATCTCGCCTAAAGAATTTCTGATTGATGTTTCTGGAGGAGCACAGCCTTCAGTATCGGAATTGAAAATTATTGAAGATGTTATGTTCAGGCAAAACCTTCTTCCAGGTGTTGTGAATGTACTGTTGTATTATGTCATGTTAAAATCAGATATGAGACTAACCAAGTCCTATATTGAAACGATTGCCAGCAACTGGGCTCGTTTGGATATTCAGACAGTAAAAGAGGCAATGGAAACCGCTAAAAAGTACAATTGGACTGCAGATAAAAAGGCAAATAAATATAAACGACAGCCGATACGTAAAGAATTACTGCCGGATTGGCTGAAGCAAGAAGACGAAGGAACAAAAAGCGAAACTCCAAAACAGGAAAAATGGCATGATCCCTCGTTTGAGGAAAAGAAGCGATTATTTGAAGAAAGACTTAAAAAAAATAATAGATAAGATGGAGGTGAGGACATGAAACCGATACAGGATTCTTTAAACAAACTATCAAATAATGCTGGCTTTCAGCAACGTTATGAACAAATCAAACATGAAGTTTTAAATCATCCAGATGTAAGGGCCTTTATAAATGTCCATCAAGACGAAATCACGAATGATACGATTAATAGAAACCTTGGAAAGCTGTATGAGTATATTAACCAAAGCAAGGAATGTTCGAAATGTGAAAGTCTAAATACATGTAAAAACATGTTGCAGGGATATCATCCTCATCTCGAACTTAAAGGAAATTCAATTGACTTAAGCTATGAAAGATGCCCGAAAAAGGTTATGTATGATGAACAGATTAAATATAAGTCATTGATCAAGAGCATGTATGTTCCAAAGGATATTCTTGACGCCTCCCTTGAATCCCTTGATTTTGATGAAGGCCGTTCCGATGCTATTCTTTTAATCCAGGAATTTCTTGCTCAATATGAACCAGGTAAACGGGTGCATGGCCTCTATTTATACGGTTCCTTTGGAATTGGGAAAACCTATTTTCTGGGGGCACTTGCAAATGGTTTAGCCCAAAAAAAGGTGTCATCTATGCTCGTTTATGTTCCGGAATTTATGAGGGAATTGAAGGGCTCTTTTCAGGACCAGTCAATCGATTCAAAAATTGATGCAGTTAAAAAGGTTCCAGTGTTAATGCTTGATGATATTGGGGCGGAATCCATGTCCAGCTGGATGCGTGATGATATTCTTGGAAGTATTCTGCAATATCGCATGCTTGAAAATTTACCAACCTTTTTCACATCAAATTTTGATTTTAAAGGTCTCGAACACCACTTATCATACACACAACGTGGTGAAGAGGAAAAAGTAAAAGCAGCCAGAATTATGGAACGAATTAGATACTTAGCAAAGCCAGTCGAACTTAAAGGAAAAAACCGACGCTACTAACTATATTCAGCGGGTTTTGACCCGGCTGAATATAGTTAGAGCCTCCGGCGGATGCCACGATTTTTCAGAGGAAGTTTTTCGAGCAGTAAGATCGAAGACTAAAAACACCACATCCTGTGGTAACGTCTTCATGACCCACATCGTGTGGGCCTAAAAATCGGGCGAAAATACGCCAAGGCGCATTTGATTAGAGCGAAATAGCTATCCCAAAAAGGGATAGCTATTTTTTATATTCTAAAGTTGTCCTATTTACCATATACATTTAACAGGGTAATGGTATTGGTGAAATGGGGGGACTAGCTTGATTGAAATGCATTTTCAAGAAATGACTGATGCAAGAAAAATGTATAAGGGCTTACTTGCAAAGACGAAAGCTCTTTCAATAGATTACATAGAGGTTGTAAAGGAAGAAGAAAATGTGGTGTCTGTTTTCGTATCGGAAAAAACACAATACGCTATTCAGGTCGTGATCATTCCGGTTATGACCGAATTTATTATCAAGAACAAAGAAGATCATTGGATTCTCGAATTTATTGAAAACATTTTTTACTTTACTGATTATGAAGAGAAAAAACAAATTTTAGAAATTACAAAAACATTAATGGATGGAAATAATCCTGACATACCCGCCGTCCAGGATGTTGTTCCGCGTGAGCAACTGATAGCTGAAGCACTCCATGAATTCTTGCAGGTTCCAATTTCCTTTTCATTCGAATCGTTTTTAAAGTTTCGCATGCGTTTATACAATGAGGCATTATTGCAAATTGTGGAATCAGCAATTGACGAATATAAGCTGGAGCAAGAGTATCAAACATTTATCCAAGGATTGCGAGAATTTAGGGAAAAAAGGGAACCGAAGCTCGAACAATTACATATTTTACATGATGAGCAATTTTATTTTTATAATGAAACATTTACTGAAATAAAGCGTGATGAGCTTTTTAAGTATATTGACCGAAAATTAATTTTACATCAGCCAATGTATATTGATTCAGCCGTTTTGGCACCCTTGGTATCAATTGCGCCAAAATCAATTTGTATTTATACCGATCAGATTGATAATGGTATGATTCAAACCATCCACAATATTTTTTTGGAGAACGTGACGATTTATACAAAGAAATCCTTTGAGAATAGACGCCTTAAAGCAAAAAATATATAAAATGTGTGAAGTGCCCTTGATTTAACTTTTAAATAAGACTATAATACTACATATTACAAAAACTGCATTATACTTAAAAGTTATGATGAGGACATGAATGTATGATTACGGTTATCAGAGAGGGAAGACTAGGCTGGAAGCTTCCTAACACGAATGATACATTTACCACCTTTAAACTTCAGTAGTGAACCTTTGCGTAGCAAAGCTGTAATTGCTGACGGGCAAACCGTTATTTATTTCTTGAGCCACTTGATTTTTAACTGAGTGGAAACAAGGGTGGAACCACGATACATATACTCGTCCCTTTTTTAGGGATGGGTATTTTTTATTTTCAAAAAGAAAAGGGAGTTGAAAACTGATGTCAGATGTAGTAAAAATTACATTCCCAGACGGAGCAGTGAAGGAGTTTCCTAAAGGAACAACAACAGAAGAAATTGCAGGCTCAATCAGCCCAGGACTAAAGAAAAAATCAATAGCCGGTAAATTTAACGGCCAGGAAATCGATTTGCGAACTGAAATCCATGAAGATGGCGAAATAGCAATTATTACCCAAGATACTGATGCAGCATTAGAGATCATGCGCCACAGTACAGCTCACTTGATGGCGCAAGCGATTAAGCGTCTATACAAAGATGTTAAGCTTGGTGTCGGTCCAGTTATTGAAAATGGCTTCTATTATGATATTGATATGGAAAAGTCATTAACACCTGAGGATTTGCCAGAAATTGAAAAAGAAATGAAGAAAATTGTCAATGAAAATCTTGACATTCACCGTGTTGAGGTTTCACGAGATGCAGCGATTCGTCGCTACGAAGAGATTGGTGATGAGCTTAAGCTTGAGTTGATTCAAGATATCCCAGACGGGGATACATTAACTATTTACGAACAAGGTGAATTCTTTGACCTTTGCCGTGGTGTCCATGTTCCTTCTACAGGTAAAATTAAAGAATTTAAACTTCTAAGCATTGCTGGTGCATACTGGCGCGGCAATAGCGACAATAAAATGCTTCAACGTATTTATGGAACTGCATTCTTCAAAAAGGCAGATCTTGAAGAACATCTTCACTTCCTTGAAGAGGCCAAAGAACGTGACCATCGTAAATTAGGTAAGGAATTAAGCCTGTTTACAAACTCACAAAAGGTAGGTCAAGGCTTGCCATTATGGCTTCCAAAAGGTGCGACTATCCGTCGTGTGATTGAACGTTATATTGTCGATAAAGAAGTAAGACTAGGCTATGACCATGTGTATACACCTGTTCTTGCAAATGTCGACCTTTATAAAACTTCAGGACACTGGGATCATTATCAAGAAGACATGTTCCCAATAATGGAAATGGATAATGAAGAACTTGTGCTTCGTCCAATGAATTGTCCGCATCACATGATGATTTATAAAAACGGTATTCATAGCTATCGTAAGCTTCCAATCCGTATTGCTGAATTAGGAACAATGCACCGTTACGAAATGAGTGGAGCATTATCTGGACTACAACGTGTTAGAGGGATGACTCTTAATGATGCACATATCTTCGTACGTCCTGACCAAATACAAGAAGAGTTCAAGCGAGTAGTTAACCTTATTTTAGAGGTATATAAAGACTTCGATATTGAAGACTATAGCTTCCGTCTTTCTTATCGCGACCCGGCTGATACTGAAAAATATTTTGATGATGATGCGATGTGGGAAAAAGCACAAACCATGTTAAAAGCTGCAATGGATGACCTTGGTCTTGATTATTTCGAGGCAGAAGGAGAAGCAGCATTCTATGGTCCGAAGCTTGATGTTCAGGTACGTACAGCACTTGGAAAAGATGAAACACTTTCAACTGTTCAGCTTGACTTCTTATTACCAGAGCGTTTTGATTTAACATATATCGGTGAAGATGGAAAACAGCATCGTCCAGTCGTTATTCACCGGGGTGTTGTCTCAACAATGGAACGTTTCGTTGCCTATCTAATTGAAGAATACAAAGGCGCATTCCCAACTTGGTTAGCACCTGTTCAAGTCCAAGTCATTCTAGTATCGCCAGACGCTCACTTAGACTATGCGAAGAGCGTCCAAGAGAAACTTCAAGCAGAAGGATTACGTGTTGAAATAGATGATCGTGATGAAAAGATTGGCTATAAAATTCGTGAAGCTCAGATGCAAAAAGTTCCATTTATGCTTGTTGTAGGGGACAACGAAATGGGTGAAAATGCAGTTAACGTTCGTAGGTATGGCGAGCAAAAATCAGAGACAATGTCTTTTGATACATTCCTTGCAAATGTCCTGCAAGAAGTGAAAAGGTAAAAAAGGACTTGTCAAATGTAAAAGTGCATGCTAGAATAAACATCGTTGTGTTATTCTAGTTGCACCGTTTGACAGACACCATTACAAATGTTATACTTTTGTAGGTAATTGAATACTTGTTTGAGAAAGTAGAGGCACCCGCTTCTCACCTGATTGACGCAAATTGCAGTTGGTAGGTCTTACGTTCATTAATCATTATTGTGTAAATGAATTGTAATAGTGTGGGTGTGTATACATTCACACTTTTTTATTTGTCTCAAATCTGTAAAATGCGCAAAATTTCAAACGAGGCATTCATTAGAAATGTGGAAGCGCCTTGTTCAGCCCTGACAAGCATAAGAAAAGCCGGCATGAAGGATGCCTTTTATCCTTCTTGACGGATTGGCTTATGACCTCGAGGGGCTAGGCGCTGAAACTAGACAAAGCTTGTTAAAAAACCTTGGAGGTGGCTAATTATTAGCAAAGACATGATGGTAAACGAGGGCATCCGTGCCCGTGAGGTTCGTTTGATTGGTCAAAATGGTGATCAGCTAGGAATTAAATCCAAAACTGAAGCATTGGAAATTGCTGCTAGAGCAAATCTTGATCTTGTATTGGTTGCTCCAAATGCGAAACCACCTGTATGTCGTATTATGGACTACGGTAAATTCCGTTTCGAGCAGCAGAAGAAGGATAAAGAAGCACGTAAAAATCAAAAGGTTATTAACATCAAGGAAGTTAGACTTAGCCCAACCATTGATGAACATGATTTTAATACAAAGCTTCGCAACGCAATCAAATTCCTTGAAAAAGGTGACAAAGTAAAAGCATCTATTCGCTTTAAGGGTCGTGCGATTACACATAAAGAGATCGGTCAACGTGTTTTAGATCGTTTTTCTAAAGCTTGTACTGAAGTTGCTACTATCGAATCACATCCAAAAATGGATGGTAGAAGCATGTTTTTAGTACTAGCACCTAAAATCGAAAAGTAATGAATTGAGGAGGAACTCCCTATGCCAAAAATGAAAACACACCGTGGATCTGCAAAACGTTTTAAGAAAACAGGATCTGGTAAACTTAAACGTTCTCATGCATATACAAGCCACTTATTCGGAAATAAATCACAAAAACAAAAGCGTAAGCTTCGTAAAGCTTCACTAGTAAGCAAAGGCGATTTCAAACGTATTCGCCACATGCTAGACAACATTAAATAATCACTGATCGATTGATATAGATTCTAGGAGGGTACAAAATGCCAAGAGTAAAAGGCGGAACTGTTACACGCAAACGTCGTAAAAGAGTATTAAAATTAGCTAAAGGTTATTTTGGTTCAAAACACACTTTATATAAAGTTGCAAACCAACAAGTAATGAAATCATTAATGTATGCTTACCGTGACCGTCGTCAAAAGAAACGCGACTTCCGTAAGCTATGGATCACTCGTATCAATGCTGCTGCTCGTATGAACGGTCTTTCTTACAGCCGTTTAATGCACGGACTAAAAGTAGCTGGTATCGAAGTAAACCGCAAAATGCTTGCTGACCTAGCTGTTAGCGATGAAAAAGCATTCGCAGAATTAGCAACAGTTGCAAAAAACAACCTTAAGTAATTTAGGTTATGTAAAAAGGTTACTCTCGTTGTAAAATGAGGGTAACCTTTTTTGTTGCCTGATAAGCTAACAGCTATAAATACGAGATAATAGCCATAAAAACAAATTAATGGCTATAAAAACAAAATAACAGCTATAAAAACAAAATAATGGCTATAAAACAAAATAACAGCAATAAAACTTAATTTAAATTGTAAAAGGTGGCAAAAATTATGTACGCAATTCTATCAATCTATGTAATTTTAAATATATACGGTTTCCTGCTCATGTACATCGATAAAAATAGAGCAAGAAATCACATGTGGCGCATTTCTGAAAAGCATATTTGGATCATTTCTGTTTTAGGTGGAGCCCTTGGAGCGACTTTTGGAATGAAGCAATTTCGCCACAAGACGAAGCATAAACAATTTGTCATCCTGCTTCCTTTACTTGCAGTACTTTCGATTGTTATCTACATATATATTTTAATTAACCTGTCATAACTGCTTGTACGATTGTATATGGTTTAATTAGCACTTGTATAAGTTTCCAACAGGAAGAGGTGGGTTGTACATTTGGATGAAACGATGACATTGCTGTTTGTATTTATTGAATCCACTGGACTGCTTGCCCCCATTATTTTTATTGGGCTCCATCTGATTCGTCCATTCTTTTTCATACCAGTTCCTGTTATATGCATCATCGGGGGTATTTTATTCGGCTCTGTTTTTGGGACGATTTATTCCATACTAGGTTTAACCATGCTCAGCATCATTTTTTATTTTTTATATCGGCAGGTACCAAGGCTGTCCAAAAAGGTTAATGCTCTCAAGCAAAAATGGTTGGGAGACAAAGTCAATTTTACGATTGGGCAAATTGCAATCTTACGTCTTATTCCATTTATTAATTTTCATCTTTTATCATTATGTATCATGGATGTCACAAGAAATTTTCGAGGATATACCAAAGCATCCTTTTTAACCAATATCCCGGTAGCTCTTCTATTTACTGTGTTCGGTCAATTTATCCGCGAATTCTCTACAACTGTGATTCTCGCAATCCTCCTTGCCCTTACTCTTTTGTTCTATCTACTGAGAGAAAAACAAGTTATTATCAAGTGGCATGAATTTTTTAAACCAAAAACAAATAAGTCTTATCAATAAAAAACAGTCATGAGTTTATCTCTCACGACTGTTTTCCTTTATAAGTTCTTTTATCGGACTTTTCCAATCAATCTTTGCATGTGGATATATTTCTTTTATTCTACGTTCAATATACTGGAAATCTGTATAGGTTAATCCTTTCAGATTATCATTTTTGGCCCAAACAAAGATGGACACAACCTCAAATGAGTTCTTCGTAGATCCTAAATATTTTTCCCCTTCAAATAAAACGCCCTTATTCGTTAATAAAAAGTTTTTATGGACATTTTCCAGGTCATCAAGCCAGTAGAATTCCCGCTTTTCTTGAGCAAGTTCAAGCTTCCTCTTTGGATTTAGTACGTACTTGAAAATCCGATATAATAAAAAGATGATTAGAAGTAAAATGACAAAACGAATAAGTAGGACAAACATAAGAGGACTCCCTCCATTTTCAATCTGCCAACATATACGAATTAGCTGCACAAAAGGTTTCAAGATATTTTAAATTTGTTATAATTTTTTTCTAGAGGAGGTTTTTACATGACATATAATTTAAAAGTAATGCTGTTGAATAAAGATGCTAGGCTTCCGTTGCAAGCCAATCCGGGTGATGCAGGTTTAGACTTATTTTCTGCCGAAGAAAAAGTAATTAAACCGGGTGATGCTGAATTAGTCAAAACCGGTATCAAAATTGAACTGCCAGCGGGGACAGAAGCACAAGTACGACCAAGAAGCGGATTAGCACTAAAACATTCAGTAACCGTCTTAAATAGTCCGGGAACGATTGATGAAGGTTATCGTGGAGAAATTGGCGTCATCTTAATCAATCATGGTAAAGAAAATTTTGTAGTGGAAAAACACATGCGGATTGCACAAATGGTAATTGCAGAGGTAGCTCAGGTTAACTTGCTTCAGGTCGAGGAGGTGACTGCTTCTGAAAGAGGAGAAGGCGGATTTGGATCAAGCGGTGTAAAATAATATTTGCCCAAAATTGTTAAATTGCCACTATTTTCTGTATAATAAAAATGGTCAAATCAATGAAGGTTAGGTGATGTAAAAATGACAAAGCTTGATGAAACATTAACGATGCTTAAAGATCTTACTGATGCAAAAGGAATCCCCGGTAATGAACGAGAGCCTCGTGAGGTCATGAAAAAATACATAACTCCATATTCTGATGAAATTTTATACGATGGACTAGGCAGTTTAATTGCAAAAAAGGAAGGCAATACAACTGGTCCAAAAATCATGATATCTGGACACTTAGATGAAGTTGGATTCATGATAACACAGATTGATGAAAAAGGATTTCTGCGTTTCCAAACAGTTGGCGGCTGGTGGTCACAGGTTATGCTTGCTCAGAGAGTAACAGTTGTTACGAGGAAGGGAGATATTACAGGGGTAATTGGTTCAAAACCGCCTCATATTTTATCTGCTGACGCACGAAAGAAGCCTGTTGAAATCAAAGATATGTTCATTGATATTGGTGCATCAAGCAGGGAGCAAGCTCTTGAATTCGGAGTAAAGCCTGGAGACCAAGTTGTTCCATATTTTGAATTCACAGTTATGAATAATGAAAAAATGCTGCTTGCGAAAGCATGGGATAATCGTATCGGCTGTGCGATTGCGATTGATGTTCTAAAATATTTGAAAAATGAAGAACATCCAAACGTTGTATATGGCGTTGGGTCCGTTCAAGAGGAAGTTGGTCTTCGTGGTGCAAAAACGGCTGCAACAATGATCAAGCCTGATCTTGCAATTGCTGTTGATGTTGGGATTGCCGGTGATACTCCCGGAATCTCGGAAAAAGAAGCGTTAAGTAAAATGGGTGAGGGTCCACAAATCATTTTATATGATGCATCCATGGTATCGCATAAAGGCTTGCGTGATTTTGTTGTTGGAGTTGCAGATGAACTAAGCATTCCATACCAATTTGATGCGATTGCTGGTGGTGGCACTGATGCAGGTTCAATCCACATTACGCTGGAAGGTGTTCCGGCCTTAGCGATTACAATTGCAACACGTTATATTCATTCACATGCAGGTATTCTTCACCGTGATGATTATGAAAATGCAGTGAAACTTATTGCTGAGGTAATTAAACGTCTGGATCAAGAAGCAGTAAATAAAATTAAATTTGATTGAAAATGAAAAGCCGATGATTGATGTCATCGGCTTTACTCAATTATTATTTTAACCCTTGTTCTAAAGTTGCGAGCATTTCTTGTTTATCCTCTTGGCTTGCATTTTGCCAAATCACTTCAAACAATACTCCTAGACCTGGGAGCATTTTTTCTTCTCCACTTTGGATAGCATCCACAATTGTATCTTGTAATTCTGCCTGAGAATTTCCTGCCACATTATGCTTAACTGCATTTCTTAAATTCAAATTCATTCACATGCACCCTTTCTATGTAACTTTTCTTTAGTATCTTTTACGCGATCTGCCTTTTTTATGTAAGTTCCATAGGATATAATGAAAAAAAGAATCAGCAAAAAGGAGCAATTAGTACGTGAAGCGAATTGAATCAAATAAAAATCCCCAAATAAAACAATGGAAAAAATTACATACGAAAAAAGAACGTGATAAGACCGAAACTTATATAATTGAAGGGTTTCATTTAGTTGAAGAAGCTTTAAAAAGTGATGTGATCATTCGTGAATTGATCATAAGTGAAACAGTAGATATTCCATCAAGCTGGAATGTAGACAATTTATCTATCACGATTGTGACAGAAAAAATAATGAAAGAAATAAGTGATACAGATACATCTCAAGGAATCGCGGCTATTTGTGAACAATATTCCGCTAGAGCAGAAGTCAATTTCACAAGATTATTACTGATTGATGCTGTGCAAGACCCGGGTAATCTTGGAACAATGATTCGCACTGCGGATGCAGCTGGTATAGATGCTGTGATTATTGGAGAAGGAAGTGTCGATGTCTATAATTCAAAGGTGGTTCGTTCTACACAGGGGTCGATTTTTCATATACCTATTGTGAAGGGAAATTTATATGATACGATTGATCAGCTAAAGCAAAACGGTACAAAAGTATACGGGACTTCTTTAAAGAATGCAGTTGACTATAAACAAGCTGCTGCCGAGGAATCCTTCGCCATACTGGTTGGAAATGAAGGCAATGGAGTAAATCCTGAATTACTGGTAAAAACAGATCAAAACTTATATATTCCAATCTACGGAAAAAGTGAATCATTGAATGTAGCCGTGGCAGCGGGGATCTTGCTTTATCATTTGCGGTAAAGTGCACAAGGTGGGGCGATGAGTGAACGATTAAATGCGTTTATAAATATCGCCTCGATACCCAATTTTAATAATATGAACAATTAATTTACCTTCGATTATTTCATAAACAATCCCGATATCCCCAACACGTTTTCTGTATAAGTTGAGGTTTGACAACTTTTTAACGTTTGAGGCAGAAAATGGTGTTTCTTGTATTTCTAATAAAGCATCAGTTATCCTTAACCGAATGTTTTTATCTAGTTTCTTAATGAATTTTTCGGCGTTTTTGTCGATTAATTAGGTATACATTATTTGTAATCCTCATCTAGTTCTTTAATTAAATCATCTAATGTGACAAATTCACCATTTCTAATTCTTTCTCTCGAATTTTTGATTTCCTTTAACTCTTCTTCTGTTATAGGCTCATCGTCCTCTGGAATTAATGATTTTAAAAAGTCCGCTGGATCGGGAAGTTTTTCTTCAGGCAAATTATCAATAATTCGTTTCAATTCTTCTCTCTTATTCATTCAATTCATCCTTTCATATTTATTAGATTAATTATACACTGAACATGAAGATTTCAAAATATATTGTAACTTTTAAAAAACGAGTAATAAAATTGTAGGATAAGGGGTGCGGGGGCTATTAACAACTATTTTGGAGGTACAATAGTTGGTGAACCGTTTCATTGGTTATCTTTTTCGCATGTTGTGATGTTGGGCTTGCTTATAGTCTTGGGTGTTTTGTTGTTTCTTTTAAGAGATAGACTCACGAAAAGAAAATCAGTCATTCGCTATACATTAGCAATTGTTTTGTTAGCTAGCGAACTATCTCTTTACCTCTGGTATGTGTTTACAGGGGTGTGGGATCCAGTTGATTCCCTGCCGCTTCAGCTTTGCTCGATATCATTATTTCTAAGCATCATTATGCTATTAACTCGAAGCTATTTATTATTTGAAGTAACTTATTTCTTAGGCATAGGTGGTGCCCTGCAAGCGATGCTTACACCAGAACTTGCCTATGATTTTCCGCATTATCGCTATTTCCACTTTTTCCTAGCCCATATTGCGATTATTCTAGCAAGCTTCTACATGATTTGGTATGAGAATTGCAGACCGACTTTGAAATCCATTTGGAAGGCCTTTGCGGGATTAAACAGTATCGCTTTGGTTGTCTTTTTTATCAACAAAGCAACAGGTGGAAATTATATGTTTCTTGCGCACAAACCAATGAACCCAAGCCTAATCGACCTGCTTGGCCCGTACCCATGGTATATTTTATCCTTGGAAATCGTCGCGTTAATTATGTTTTTTATCCTCTTTCTCCCATTTTTAAGAAAAAAGAAATAATTTGGGTTTGATTTGCATATTGAAGATACGTATAATATAATTTATATGCTTTACATATAGTAAAAAAACAGTGACAGAGACTAGTACCTTTCCACTCACTATTTCAGGGAGAAAATGCCGTGACTGCAAGCATTTTTATAGAAGAAGAAAGTGAATTCACCTCTTGAGTTGGCACTTGGACCGTTTGAACAATAGACGTAAAGGTGTTCCGGCATTTGCCGTTATCGAAACGAAGTGAACAATTATTTGTAATTGTTAACAAGGGTGGTACCGCGAATCTAAACCTCGTCCCTTTTTTGGGATTGAGGTTTTTTATTTTGTCTTATTGTCTAGCTCCAGGCGCCATCGGCTCGAGGTCACAAGCCAATCACTTCGGAAGGCAAAAGACGCCCTCTGTCAGTGCTCGTCTTGTGCTTGTCGCCGATGAACGGGCGCCTTGCGCTTTTCTAATAAAAAGGAGGAAAAACCATGCAAGAAAGATTACTTGAGCTGAAAGAAGAAGCTCTTGCAAAAGTTGATGCAGCAACGAATCTTAAAGAATTAAATGATATTCGTGTTGCTTATTTAGGTAAAAAAGGACCTATTACAGAGGTACTTAGAGGTATGGGCAAACTTTCTGCTGAAGAGCGTCCAAAAATGGGTGCACTTGTCAATGAGGTCAGAGAGCAAATCACTGAAACATTAACTGCAAAACAAGAACTACTCGAAAAAGAAGAAGTCGAAAGAAAACTTGCTTCTGAAACAATTGATGTCACACTACCAGGTAGACCGGTTAATGTAGGTGGACCTCACCCGCTAACTAAGGTAATTGAAGAAATTGAAGATTTATTCCTAGGAATGGGCTATTCAATTGCGGAAGGACCAGAAGTTGAAAAGGATTATTACAATTTCGAAGCGTTAAATTTACCGAAGGACCATCCAGCACGGGACATGCAGGATTCATTTTACATCACCGAGGATATTCTCCTTCGTACCCAAACTTCACCTGTTCAAGCGAGAACAATGGAAAAGCATGAAGGGAAAGGTCCGGTAAAAATCATCTGTCCTGGTAAAGTGTACCGTCGTGATAATGATGATGCGACACACTCTCACCAATTCACGCAAATTGAAGGTTTAGTTGTCGACGAAAACATCCGTATGAGTGACCTAAAAGGAACTCTTAATACGTTTGCGAAAAAAATGTTTGGGGAAGATCGCGAAATCCGACTGCGCCCAAGCTTTTTCCCATTCACTGAACCTTCAGTAGAGATGGATATATCTTGCTTTAAGTGTGGCGGGGATGGATGTAATGTATGTAAGAAGACAGGCTGGATTGAAATTTTAGGCGCAGGTATGGTTCATCCAAATGTACTTGAAATGTCAGGCTTTGATTCAAAGAAATATACAGGATTTGCATTTGGTATGGGCCCAGAGCGTATTGCCATGTTGAAATATGGAATTGATGATATTCGTCATTTATACACAAATGATAATCGTTTCATCAAACAATTTAATCGGGCTTAAGGAGGGAGAAAGAGAATGTTTGTTTCATATAAATGGTTACAGGAATACGTTGATTTATCAGGTGTAACACCCGAAGAATTAGCAGAAAAAATTACGAGAAGTGGAATTGAAGTTGAAGGTGTCGATCATTTAGGTGAAGGCATTAGCGGAATTGTGGTCGGTCACGTTCTTGAATGTGAGCAGCATCCGAATGCTGATAAATTGAATAAATGTCTCGTTGATGTTGGTGAAGGCGAGCCTGTTCAAATAATTTGTGGTGCGCCAAACGTTGCGAAAGGCCAAAAGGTTGTAGTCGCAAAGGTAGGGGCTGTGTTACCAGGTAATTTTAAAATCAAAAAGGCGAAGCTTCGCGGTGAAGAATCAAATGGAATGATTTGTTCCCTTCAAGAGCTTGGTTTTGAATCAAAGCTTGTTTCTAAGGAATACGCAGAAGGCATTTTTGTATTCCCGCATGAAGTAGAGCCAGGAGCTGACGCACTCGCTCTTTTAAATCTTGATGATAAAGTTCTAGAGCTAGGATTAACTCCTAATCGTGCTGATGCTATGAGCATGATGGGGGTTGCTTATGAAGTTGCTGCTATTTTAGGAAAAGATGTAAATCTTCCACAACCGAAAGTAACCACTTCAGCGGAAAAAGCGGAAGATTACATTTCGATTTCAGTAGAAGCGAAGGAAGATAATCCTTTATATGTGGCACGAGTAGTGAAGAATGTAAAAATTGGTCCATCTCCATTATGGCTTCAAACACGCCTGATGGCTGAAGGAATTCGTCCACATAATAATGTTGTCGATATTACAAATTATATTTTATTAGAGTATGGTCAACCACTACATGCATTTGATTATGATCGTCTAGGTTCCAAAGAAATTCTAATTAGACGTGCGAACAATGAAGAAAAAATTACAACATTAGATAATGCAGAGCGTACATTAACCGATGAGCACCTAGTGATTACAAATGGTTCAGTTCCAGTCGCACTTGCAGGTGTAATGGGCGGGGCAAATTCTGAAGTGAAATCTGACACTACAACTGTCTTAATCGAGTCTGCTTATTTTACAGGCAGCACAATCCGTAAGTCATCTAAAGATCACGGTCTGCGCAGTGAAGCAAGTGCTCGTTTTGAAAAAGGAATTGATCCAAACCGTACTCGAGAAGCCGCTGACCGTGCCGCTGAGCTAATGGCTGAGCTGGCTGGCGGTGTCGTGCTTGATGGTGTTGTAGCTGTTGATACACTTGATATTCAACCAGTAAATGTTTCTGTAACACTTGAGAGAATTAATAAAGTGTTAGGTACTGAGATTTCAAAAGAAAAAGTAGAAGAAATTTTTACCAACCTGCGATTCTCATTTACTGTGGATAATGATACATTCCACGTTACAGTACCTACTCGCAGACCAGACATTACAATTGAAGAGGATCTAATCGAAGAGGTAGCACGTTTATTTGGATATGATGAATTACCAACTACTCTTCCAATTGGCGAATCAAAACCAGGTAGATTAACGGACTATCAAGCAAAGCGCCGTCTAGTTAGAAGGTTTTTAGAAGGTGTTGGTTTATACCAAAGCATCACATATTCCCTAACAAGTGCTGAAAAAGTAAATAAATACGCACTTGAACAAAGTGAGTCAATTCGTCTGGCAATGCCTATGAGTGAAGAACGCAGTCACCTAAGATTAAGCCTTCTTCCACATTTATTAGAGGTTGTTTCACATGATTTAGCTCGTCAAATTGATAGTGTAGCGACTTACGAAACAGGCTCTGTATTCATTACTAGACCAAACCAAGAACTACCTGACGAAAAGGAACATTTGGCAATTGCTTTGACAGGCTCATGGTTATCACCAACATGGCAGGGTGAGAAAAAAGCGGTGGACTTCTATGTTGTCAAAGGAATTCTAGAAGGGTTATTTGAAAAGCTTGGTCTAGAAAACAGAACATCATTCCTGCAAGCGAGAGTAGAAGGGATGCATCCAGGTCGTACAGCTACTGTGTTATTGGATAACAGAGAAATTGGATTTGTTGGCCAAGTTCATCCAAATGTTCAAAAAGACTTAGATTTAACACCAACTTTTGTTGCTGAATTATCATTAAAAGATATTTTAGAGGCAGATGTGGAGGAAATTCTTTATCAGCCAATTCCACGATTCCCTTCGATGACTCGTGACATTGCACTTGTTGTGGATAAGTCAGTAGCAGCAGGTGACATGAAACAAGTTATTATTGAAGCGGGTGGTAAGCTACTTCGCGATGTTTCGATTTTTGACCTATATGAAGGAGAGCGCATGGAGCCAGGTAAAAAATCTGTTGCCTATTCAATCAAGTATTTTGATCCAGAGCGCACCTTAACTGAAGATGAAGTTACAAAAGCACATGATAAAGTACTAAAAGCAGTTGCGGAAAAATTTGAAGCAACTTTGCGTTCATAATGAAAATGGAGTGGGTATTGAGCCCGCTCCATTTTTAAATTCCGGCAATTTTCTTAGCTTTTTGCGTATTTGCAAAATGCAGTTTCGTAAAGGTTCGTAAAGCAGCTACGCCTTGTTTTTTGATTAGCTTAGCGGCAACAACATCCACTTGTGCGCCTGCTCCTTTTTTTAACTCTAATCCGCATTTTTTACTCAATTTGTCAAATTCTTTAACAAATGCATACCTTGCTATGATTGAGGCGGCAGCGACCGAAAGATGAACTCCCTCTGCTTTCGTACTAAAATATACATCATTTTTAATGATTTCTTTTTGACCTGATAAATGCTTGAAATACACGTCTGGGACTGCAAATTGGTCAATTAAAATACCGTCTGGTGTAGCGGGTGCAATTTTTTTAAGAACATGCCCAATTGCTTGATTATGCAGCAATGCCTTCATTTTGCCTTGTGTCATGCCTCTTGCTTGGAGTTCATTGTATTTTTCATTATGTAATATTAACAGGCTATAAGGAATCACATGAATGATAGATTCAGCAATTTCACAAATTTGTTTGTCGTTTAGATCCTTGGAATCTTTAACCCCAAGTTCCTTCAGCAAAGCAAACTTATCATTAGAAACATATGCAGCTACTACTGTCATGGGGCCAAAATAATCACCTGTCCCAACTTCATCAGATCCAACCATCGATAAGGTTCCGATATTAGGCGGTAAGCCACTATTTTTTGCAACAGGTTTCTTTGTATTAGTTGTTTTAGTTGGTGTTTCTGTGGCCCCCCATTTTTCAGCCTCTGGAGCAGCATTATTTCCTTGGAATAATACCTTTCCTGACTTGTATGCAGTAATTGAACAGCTTGGAAGTTTGGCAGCAAATACCCCGCCCTGCGGGACTTTTTCTAATAAGTAACTTTTATAATGCGCCTTCATTTTTTCAATGGTACCGGGGGTACACTTTAAGACAGTATTAGACAAGATAACATCCCCTATTTACTATTTTTATACAAGATTGGATAAAATTCTTTATAATCTATCATAACGTTTGTTGAGATTTCTTTCCATACATATCATGTTCGTGGTATTATTATCTGTAGGATTGTCTAGAATGGAGGCCAACTACTTGTCACAGCCACAAAAAACAAAAACAACTGTAGATATATATGGACAGCAATATTCGATTATCGGGTCTGAGAGCACAAGCCATATACGCCTTGTGGCCTCAATTGTCGATGATAAAATGAGAGAAATAAGCGGTAAAAACGCGACACTTGATATTAATAAATTAGCAGTATTAACAGCCGTTAATATTGTACATGAACATTTAAAGCTAAAAGAAGACTACGAAGAGCTTGAAAAACGTTTAACACAAGCAATAAATGAAAAGGATTGACGTGATATGTTTGATTTAGTCCTAATAATCATCCTTTTAGTGGGATTTTTAGTTGGTTTAAGAAGAGGCTTTATCCTTCAAATCGTTCATCTTACAGGTTTTATAGTTGCTTTTATCGTTGCATACCTCTATTATGATGAACTAATGCCAAAATTAATATTATGGATTCCATATCCAACTTTCGGCGACGCCGATACGATGAAGTTTTTATTTGAAAGTACGAATTTAGAGACAGCCTATTATCGGGCAATTGCCTTTGCAATTATTTTCTTTATAACAAAATTCCTGTGGCAAATCATTGGCTCAATGCTAGATTTCCTTGCAAATCTGCCAATTTTAAAACAAATCAATGGTTGGGCTGGAGGTCTATTAGGATTTGTTGAAGTTTACTTAATTGTATTTATCGTCCTATATATCGGAGCACTACTTCCGGTAGAAATCGTTCAGTCTAATCTCAATGATTCATTTATGGCTAAAATGATCGTCCAACATACCCCATTCTTTACTGGAAAAATTAAGGACATGTGGATTTGATAATTAGTAACTCGACTTCTCTATTATAGGGAAGTTTTTTTTATGAACCCGCATGAATCCGCAAATAGTGACTTTTTTACAAAAAATCTGTATCATTTTGGATAGTTAATCGTAGATGAAATATAGGTGGTGGTTATATTGACAATCAATAAAAAAGATGTGATCCGTCTTTTAGAGACAATCGCAATTTATATGGAACTAAAAGGGGACAACCCATTTAAAATATCTGCCTTTCGAAAAGCGGCAGCAGCCCTTGAAAATGATGATCGTAGCTTATCTACGATTGATGACTTCACAACATTACCTGGCATTGGTAAAGGAACAGGAGCGGTCATTACCGAATATATCGATACCGGAGAATCAACCGTATTAAATGAATTAAAAGAAATGGTACCAGAAGGTCTAATCCCTTTGTTAAACCTGCCAGGTCTAGGCGGCAAAAAAATAGCAAAGCTTTATCAGGAACTAGGCATCGAAGATATGGAAATGCTAAAACAAGCATGTCAAAATGAAAAAATACAAAATCTGGCAGGCTTTGGAACGAAAACGGAAGAAAAAATACTTTCTGCTATTGAGGAATATGGAAAACGGCCAGATCGCTTGCCGATTGCATTAATGTTAGCGTTAGCTGAAGAAATCGAAACACAGCTTAGTACGATGGAAGGGATCATTACATATTCCCGTGCAGGAAGTCTGCGCCGGATGAAGGAAACAATAAAGGATCTCGATTTTATTATTGCAACAAACGAACCTGAACAAGTTCGGGAACAGCTTTTACAGCTAAATGGTATTAATGGGATTATTGCGAGTGGAGACACAAAGGTTTCCATACAAATTTCATACAGCTACGATATTTCAGTGGATTTCCGTCTAGTGAAACCACATGAATTTGCGACCACCCTTCATCATTTTACTGGGAGCAAAGACCATAACGTAAGAATGAGACAATTAGCAAAAGAACGCGGTGAAAAAATTAGTGAGTATGGCGTTGAAAATAGCGAAACGGGTGAAATAAAAACTTTTGAAACAGAGGAAGAATTCTATCACTATTTTGGACTCGCCTTTATCCCTCCTGAGCTTAGAGAAGATGGTTCTGAGGTAGATGCATTTCATCAGGCAGTTGAACATATTCAGCTTGAAGATATAAAAGGTGATCTCCATATGCATACATCATGGAGTGATGGGGCTTTTACCATCGAGGAAATGGTGGAGGCATGCAGGAATAAAGGGTATCGTTATATGGCAATCACAGACCATTCACAATACTTACGTGTGGCAAACGGGCTAACTCCTAAACGATTACTGGAACAACACAAAGAAATAAAAAGATTAAATGAAAAATACGATGATTTTACAATACTCACAGGTGTTGAAATGGATATCCTGCCAGATGGTAAACTTGATTATGATGACGAAATTATTAGAGAAGTTGATGTCGTGATTGCATCCATCCATTCTAGTTTCACACAACCGAGAGAGAAAATCATGCAGCGCTTAAAAACAGCTTTAGAAAATCTGCATGTTGACATTATTGCACACCCTACCGGAAGGATAATAGGGCGAAGAAAAGGATATGACGTAGACGTAGATATGTTAATTGAGTTAGCAAAAGAAACAAATACAGCGTTAGAATTAAATGCGAATTTGAATAGGTTAGACCTTTCTTCAGAATATATTAAAAAGGCACAAGAGAAGGGTGTAAAACTAGTCATTAACACAGATGCACATAATATGGATATGCTAGAGGATATGGGATATGGTGTATCCGCTGCAATAAAAGGCTGGATTAAAAAAGAAAATGTCATTAATACCTGGGATAAGGATGAGCTCATCGCTTATTTAAAACGAAATTTATAGGATTTAGAAATCCTTTAGTTGAAAAAGTTGGAACTTGGTAGCAAGAAGGGAGTTACAGCATGCAACCACGGGTTTTAAAGGTACTAGAGTTTAATAAAGTAAAGGAACAACTAAAACAGCATGTCTCATCTTCTTTGGGAAGAGAAAAGGTAGATAAAATGACCCCGTCTACAAATGTAGAGGAGGTTATGTTTCTACAGGATCAGACAGATGAAGCTGCAAAGGTATTGCGTTTAAAAGGAAATGTGCCACTAGGTGGTTTAACAGATATTAGAGCCTCCATAAAACGGTCAAGCATCGGCGGAGCCCTTAATACAATGGAGCTTTTAGATATTGCGGGGACTATTTATGCTGGCCGTCAAATGAAAAAGTTTATAGAAGGTATGATTGAGGATGAGATTAGTCTGCCGATCCTAGGGGACCTGGTTACAAGCATTACACCCTTATTTGAACTTGAACAAAAAATAAAAAACTGTATCGATGATAATGGTGGTGTCATGGACGGGGCGAGCGACAAATTGCGCGGAATCCGTCAGCAGCTCCGGAGCAGTGAAGCTAGAATTAGGGAAAAGCTTGAGCATATTATACGCTCATCTTCCGCACAAAAAACACTATCCGATGCAATTATAACGATACGAAATGATCGATATGTGATCCCGGTTAAACAAGAATATCGTGGGACATATGGCGGAATCGTTCATGACCAATCCTCTTCAGGAGCAACATTATTTATTGAACCACAATCAGTGGTCGAGCTTAATAATGTATTGCAAGAGGCCCGAGTAAGAGAAAAACAAGAAATCGATCGTATCTTACTGGAACTCTCAAACGATGTAGCAGTTGAAGCAGAGTCACTCTATCAAAATGTGGAGACGCTTGGAGAGCTTGATTTCATGTTCACAAAAGCTGCATATAGTAAGAAATTAAAAGGTTCTAAACCGAAAATTAATGGGGATGGCTATGTACTTATAAAGAAAGGCCGGCATCCTTTAATAGACCCACAAGAAGTAGTTCCAAACGATATTGAGCTTGGTAAGGACTATACCTCAATTGTGATAACGGGACCAAATACAGGTGGTAAAACCGTCACGATAAAAACGATTGGATTATTAACAATTATGGCCCAATCAGGTTTGCAAATACCTGCACAAGAAGAGTCTGAGATTGCTGTTTTTGAATCCGTATATGCTGATATTGGGGACGAACAATCCATCGAACAAAGCTTGAGTACGTTTTCATCCCATATGGTAAATATTGTGGATATTTTAAAACGTGTCGATGCAAATAGCTTAGTTCTTTTTGATGAATTAGGGGCGGGAACTGATCCACAAGAAGGGGCTGCACTTGCAATCTCCATTCTTGATGAAGTTTATAACCGTGGTGCTAGGGTAATAGCAACAACCCATTACCCGGAGCTTAAAGCTTACGGATACAATCGAGAAGGGGTAGTTAATGCTAGTGTCGAATTTGACATTGAAACATTAAGCCCAACTTATAAGCTCTTAATTGGAGTTCCAGGACGGAGTAATGCATTCGAAATTTCAAAACGACTAGGGCTTTCAGATACAATCATCAGCTTAGCGAAAAGTCATATTAGCTCTGAAACGAACACAGTTGAAAATATGATTGCCTCCTTGGAAAAAAGCAAAAAGGATGCAGAGCAGGAACTGGATGATGCAGAAGAGATTCGCAGACAAGCAGAAAAACTTCATAAGCAACTTCAAGAACAAATTCTCGAATTTAATGAACAACGGGAAAAACTTTACGAAAAGGCTGAGCAAAAAGCAGCAGAAACAGTCAATAATGCTGTTGCTGAAGCAGAAGAAGTCATTCGTGATTTACGTAAAATGAAGCTTGATCAACAAGCGCTTGTCAAAGAACATCAATTGATTGATGCAAAAAAACGTTTGGAAAATGCAGTACCAAAACTCACAGAAAAAACGGGTAAACAATCTGTTGCAACGAAAACAAAAAGGAAACTTGTTCCAGGTGACGAAGTGAAGGTGATTAGCCTAAATCAAAAGGGTCATCTTATCGAACTGTCAGGAAATAATGAATGGCAGGTCCAAATTGGGATTTTAAAGATGAAAGTAAAAGAAAAAGATCTTGAGTATGTCAGCAGCCCAAAACCAGTAGAAACAAAACCCTTGGCAACAGTTAGGGGCAGAGATTACCATGTGAGTCTCGAGCTTGACTTACGTGGTGAACGATATGAAAATGCACTTTCAAGAGTGGAGAAATACATTGATGATGCATTATTAGCGGGGTATCCGCGTGTTTCCATTATCCACGGAAAAGGAACGGGTGCTCTGCGCCAGGGTGTTCAAGAATATCTGAAAAATCATCGAGCTGTAAAATCAACAAGATTCGGGGAAGCCGGAGAGGGTGGAACTGGCGTTACGGTTGTAGAATTAAAATAACATGGTATACCAAGTAATCTCTAATAGGGAGAGAAGATGATGGATCAATTTTGGGATAATGAATATGTGTTAACAGCGGCAAACTACAGTGTCGTTATACTGTGCATGGTTCTGTTTATGGCCATATTTGAATTGGTCACCAAGTATAAAAATTGGGAAGAAATCCAAAACGGAAACCTATCTGTTGCAATGGCAACTGGAGGAAAAATCTTTGGAATCGCAAATATATTCCGCTATTCCATCCAAAATCATGACTCACTATTTGTCATGATTGGCTGGGGTGTATTTGGATTCTTCCTCCTGCTGGTTGGCTACTTTATTTTTGAATTCTTAACTCCAAAGTTCAACATCGATGTTGAAATACAACAAGATAATCGCGCAGTAGGGTTCATATCCATGGTTATATCAGTGGGACTTTCTTATGTAATTGGCGCAGGCATTGGGAATGGTGGTTTTTAAATATGGAAAAGCTAGCGAAGATTTTGTTAGTTGTCAGTGGAATATTTGTAATCATAGGCATAGTGTATTTAGTTTTATAACTTTTAGGGCTGATTGGAATAACCATCAGCCCTATTTATTTGCCCAAAAACGATATAAATAGCAACAACATTTCATGAATGTAATTGTCACGGAATATTCATTATACTATAATGAATGTAAATGGTTTGAAAATTCAAACTGGATTCTGAATACGTCTTCGTATTCACATGTACAATAATAAATAAGGGAGGTTATAAAATGGAGTTTGAAAGGCCGTGGTTAGCAAGTTATCCGCAGGAAATTCCGCATGAGCTTGAATACGAAAGCATCCCGATTCAAAGTTATTTGAAACGAACAGCACATGAATATCCCGAGAAGACTGCCGTTCATTTTCAAGGAAAAGAATTAACTTTTTCACAAGTGTATGAAGAATCTCTGAAACTTGCAAACTATTTAGTGGATCAAGGCATCAAAAAAGGAGATCGTATTGCCATCATGTTGCCCAACTGTCCACAGGGTGTTATTGCCTATTACGGTGTTCTATTTTCCGGTGGGATCGTCGTCCAAACGAATCCATTGTACACTGAAAGAGAGCTTGAATATCATCTGAAGGATTCAGGTTCAAAAGCAATTATTACGTTAGATATTCTATTTCCGCGCGTCTCAAAAGTGAAAGCGTTAACACAACTTGAGCACATTATTGTGACAGAAATTAAGGATTATCTTCCGTTCCCAAAAAACTTAATTTATCCTTTCATTCAAAAGAAGCAATATGGTATCGTAGTCAAAGTTGAACACGAGGGAACGAATCACCTGCTAAGAGAAATTATTAGAGGTTCAGAAGCAAGAGAAATCGAGATAGAGATTGATCCCGTAGAAGACTTAGCATTATTACAATATACCGGTGGAACAACAGGTTTTCCAAAGGGTGTAATGCTTACACATCGAAATTTAGTAGCCAACACAATGATGTGTTCGAAATGGTTGTATAAATGTAAAAAAGGTGAAGAGTCTGTATTGGCAATACTGCCATTTTTCCATGTATACGGAATGACGACAGTGTTAAATCTCTCGATTATGATGGCTTCCAAAATGATTTTAATGCCAAAATTCGATGCAGGCGCTACATTAAAAACGATTCATAAACAAAGGCCAACTTTGTTCCCTGGGGCGCCAACCATGTATATTGGGTTATTGAATCATCCTGATCTTAATAAATATGATTTATCCTCGATTGACTCCTGTATTAGTGGATCAGCTGCATTACCGCTTGAGGTGCAGGAACAATTTGAAAAGATAACGGGTGGAAAGCTTGTAGAAGGCTATGGATTATCAGAAGCCTCCCCAGTAACACATGCAAATTTACTCTGGGGACAACGAATTAACGGTAGTATTGGTTTACCATGGCCTGACACAGATGCAGCCGTGCTATCAATGGAAACAGGTGAACCTGTCGGATTTGGTGAGATTGGAGAAATTGCCGTAAAAGGCCCTCAGGTCATGAAAGGTTATTGGAATAAACCAGAGGAGACAGATGCCACATTCCGAGATGGCTGGTTATTAACAGGTGATTTGGGCTATATGGATGAAGATGGATATTTCTATGTAGTAGACCGCAAAAAGGATATGATTATTGCAGGAGGGTTTAATATTTACCCAAGGGAAGTTGAAGAAATTCTTTTTGAACATGAGAAGATACAAGAGGCAGTTGTTGCAGGAATTCCTGATCCATATCGTGGTGAAACGGTCAAGGCATACGTTGTTTTAAAAGAAGGCCAGCAATGTACAGAAGAAGAACTTGATCAGCATTGCCGAAAAAATCTGGCTGCCTATAAAGTTCCAAGAGTGTATGAATTTAGAAACGAACTACCTAAAACGATCGTAGGTAAAGTATTACGAAGAGTCTTAGTGGACGAAGAAAAGGAAAAACTAACAAAAATCAATTAAGAAATAGGATCAATCAGCTCTAGACATCAATGAGGGAACACAGAGATTTGTGAGGAGCCATGATGAGCCTGTGGCTCTTTTTTCTTTATTTTAACAAAGAGCGAACAAGACATGTCACATGTCAGAAGTTAATCTTGACAGTTGTTCCGTTTGGTTTTATTATAGAATTGTGAATGATTATTCATTCATTTTTCTGAAAGGAAGTAAGATCTTGAAAAAAACAAAACCTAAATATAAGCAAATCATAGACGCGGCGGTAGTTGTCATCGCTGAAAATGGATATCATCAATCCCAGGTCTCAAGGATTGCTAAGCAGGCAGGAGTAGCGGACGGTACTATATATCTTTATTTTAAAAATAAAGAAGATATTCTAGTTTCGTTATTTCATGAAAAAATGGGAGAATTTATTGAAAAAATTGAGGCTGAAATAGCAGGAAAATCGACTGCGGCGGAGAAGTTATTAACATTGGTAGAAAAACATTTTGAGCTTTTATCTGCCGATCATCATCTTGCCATTGTTACTCAGCTTGAATTAAGACAATCAAATAAGGAATTGCGTCACCGGATTAATGAAGTCTTAAAAAGGTACTTAGGCACAATTGATTCTATCATCCTATTTGGAAAAGAAAACGGTGAGTTTAATCCCAATCTTGATGCACGGTTGGCAAGACAAATGATATTTGGCTCAATCGACGAAACAACAACCACTTGGGTCATGAACGAACAAAAATATGATTTGACTGCCTTGGCAAAGGATGTTCATGCCTTGTTAGTTAATGGTTGTGGGAAAGCACACTCCTAGTAATTTTTAACTTTATTCAGCAGAAGTCTAAACTTCTGCTGAATAAAGTTAAAGCCTCAGGCGGATGCCATGATTTTTCAAAGAAAATTTTTCGAGCATAGGATCAAAGACTAAATACGCCACGTCCTGTGGCAACTTCTTTGTGACCCACATCGTGTGGGCCTAAAAAAAACGGGCGCAAATACGCCAAGGCGCATTTAATTTAGGTGTGCAACATACATATACATAATTAGGAGGGATGCAGATGGAGTTTTTTAAAGTAGAAATAGATGACTATATCGCCACTATAACCTTTAATCGACCTCCAGCAAATGCATTATCATCTGCTGTTTTGAAAGAGCTTACAAGTTTGCTAGAGTCAATAGAAACAAATGATGCAGCACGAGTTTTAGTTATTCATGGGGAAGGGAGATTCTTCTCTGCAGGGGCTGATATAAAAGAGTTTACTACAATCAACTCAGGTGAAGAATTTTCCAATCTTGCCAGAAAGGGTCAAGCATTATTTGAAAGAATGGAGCGATTCCCAAAACCAATTATTGCAAGTATCCATGGGGCAGCTTTAGGTGGTGGACTAGAGCTAGCAATGGCATGTCATTTCCGACTTGTAAGTGAAAATACAAAGCTTGGTTTACCTGAGCTGCAGCTTGGACTTATTCCAGGATTTGCGGGTACAGCACGCTTGCCACGCTATGTAGGAGTTGCCAAAGCAGCCCAAATGCTCTGGACAAGTGATCCAATAAGTGGTGTAGATGCCGTCCAGTTTGGTTTAGCAAATCAGGCATTCCCTGAAGAAAAACTTCATGAGGAAACGATGGCGATGGCTCAAAAGATTGCTCAAAAAAGCCCTTTATCGATAAAAGCGACAATTGAATTACTGAATTCGGTAAAGAATGAACAATACGAAGCAACTGTGGACCGAGAAGCCGAATTATTCGGTGAAATGTTCGTCTCTGAGGATGGACAGGAAGGGATATCTGCCTTCATCGAAAAACGTCAGCCAACGTTTAAAGGGAAATAATAGATTTCATGTTTATTAGAGAAAATAAAATAGATTAGATTTTTGACAATCAAGCATAAAACCTTAGGAGGGAATCACATGAACATCTTTGTAATATTGAAAAGAACATTTGATACAGAAGAAAAAATCGTTGTAAGCAATGGACAAATTAGTGAAGAGGGTGCTGAGTTTATTATTAACCCTTATGACGAATATGCTGTCGAGGAAGCGATTAGGCTTCGTGACGCTAACGGTGGAGAAGTAACAGTAGTAACAGTTGCAACAACCGATGAAGCAGATAAAGAATTACGTACAGCTCTAGCAATGGGTGCAGATAAAGCGGTAATGATTAATACTGAAGACGATCTTGAAGATGGAGATCAATATACAACTGCAAAAATTTTAGCTGAGTACTTAAAGGAAAAAGATGCAGATATTATTTTAGGCGGAAACGTTGCAATTGACGGCGGTTCAGGTCAGGTCGGCCCACGTGTCGCAGAACTTCTGGATATTCCTTATGTAACGACTATTACAAAACTAGAGGTTGACGGTTCAAAAGTAACAGTAGTCAGAGACGTTGAAGGGGACTCTGAAGTGATTGAGACTTCTTTACCATTACTTGTTACATGTCAACAAGGGCTGAATGAACCTCGCTACCCATCCTTACCTGGAATTATGAAAGCGAAGAAAAAGCCGCTTGATGAGCTTGAGTTGGATGACTTAGATCTTGATGAAGATGATATAGAGGCAAAAACAAAAACAATTGAAATTTATCTGCCACCTAAAAAAGAAGCGGGTCGAGTGCTTGAAGGTGAGTTAGTAGATCAAGTTAAAGAACTTGTGTCACTCCTTCATAATGAAGCAAAGGTAGTATAACGTAAGATTGTTTTTGTATACGATTTCCAAAAATTACTCAACTAATCTAGGGGGTTACGCATAATGTCAAGAAAAGTATTAGTTCTAGGAGAAGCACGTGAAGGTGCGTTACGTAACGTATCTTTTGAAGCAATTGCAGCCGGAAAAACAGTCGCAGAAGGTGGAGAAGTAGTTGCTGTTTTAGTTGGAAACTCTGTAAGCAGCTTAGCAAATGAATTAATCCATTATGGTGCTGATCGAGTTGTAACAATTGAAGATGAAAAATTAGGATCTTATACGCCAGATGGCTATTCACAAGCCTTATTAGCAGCAATCGATGCTGAGTCACCGGAAGGCATTGTATTTGGGCACACTGCATTAGGTAAAGACCTGTCACCAAAAATTGCGGGAAAACTTAATTCTGGTCTCATTTCAGACGTTACAGCTATTGAAATTGCGGGTGGAAATATTGTCTTTACACGTCCTATTTACTCCGGAAAAGCATTTGAAAAGAAAATTGTAACGGACGGATTAATGATCGCAAGCGTTCGACCAAATAATATTACCCCACTTGAAAAAGACGAATCACGTTCTGGAGAAGTTTCTTCTCTATCTGTTGACATCAAAGATTTACGTACAATTGTAAAAGAAGTTGTCCGAAAGGCAACAGAAGGTGTTGATTTGTCCGAAGCAAAGGTTGTCATTGCAGGTGGTCGCGGAGTGAAAAGTGCAGAAGGCTTCGAACCATTAAAAGAACTAGCAACTGTTCTTGGTGGAGCTATTGGAGCTTCCCGTGGTGCATGTGATGCGGATTATTGTGACTACTCTCTTCAAATTGGACAAACTGGAAAGGTTGTAACGCCAGACCTTTATATCGCTTGCGGTATCTCAGGAGCAATCCAGCACTTAGCCGGTATGTCTAACTCGAAAGTAATCGTAGCTATCAACAAAGATCCTGAAGCAAATATTTTCAAGGTTGCAGACTATGGAATTGTTGGGGACCTTTTTGAGGTAGTTCCAATGCTAACTGAAGAATTTAAAAAATTAAAAGTAAATGCATAATAGTAGCGAAGCGCGCTTAAAGGCTCACTTTATTTAAGGGGAATTTTTCTATTTTACCTTTGAAGAAAGTATGGTATACTAATCAAGCGATGAGCTGAATTGCATAAGTCGAGATGACACGCCTTTTGGCAAGGCACTATGTGGAGTGCTGTCTCTCGCCGCAATACGCAAAAGACGTCCTCCGGGGCGTCTTTTTCTATGTGCCTTCTTCGCTTTCCGTACATATCAGCGTAAAAAGTTGGGAAAGATGATTATGTATGCAGTTTAATTTCAATTCTTATCAACATCTATGATTTTTAGATAGTAATTTATTATGAAGCAAAACATTCGTAAAATGACATTCCAAATGTTATACTCTTGTTATAATTTCAAAGCTATAACATATTTAGGAGGGGTTAAGATGGCAATTACAAACGTAACGGATCAAAATTTTGACACAGAAACAAAAGATGGATTAGTTTTAGCAGACTTCTGGGCACCTTGGTGTGGACCTTGTAAAATGATTGCTCCAGTTCTTGAGGAATTAGATACTGAAATTGGAGATAAAGTAAAAATTGTTAAACTTGATGTAGATGATAATCAAGAAACAGCAGCAAAATTTGGCGTAATGAGTATCCCAACTTTACTTGTATTCAAAAATGGTGAAGTTGTAGATAAAGTAGTTGGCTACCAACCAAAAGAAGCTCTTGCTGGAAAACTTGCTAACCACTATTAATCCAATTAAAAACAGCCAATTTTGGCTGTTTTTTGTTTGCCCCGAAAGAATTCCTTTTTTTACACGTACAACTTCTCTTTAAAGATGTTACAATATAGGATACGGCTTACCCTTCTTTAATGAGGGTAGTATCATTTTTAGGTCAGATGGAGTGGTGAGTATGCACGATCATCTTAAAGAGAAATTAGCAATATTACCGGACCAGCCTGGTTGTTATTTAATGAAAGACAGGCAAGGGACCATTATTTATGTGGGAAAAGCGAAAGTATTAAAGAACCGTGTTCGTTCTTATTTTACAGGGTCACATGACGGTAAAACGCTGAGACTTGTAAATGAGATTGTGGACTTTGAATATATTGTAACATCTTCAAATATTGAAGCTCTGCTGCTGGAAATCAACTTAATCAAAAAACATGATCCAAAATATAACATAATGCTAAAGGATGACAAGACGTATCCTTTTATTAAAATTACCGCGGAAAAACATCCTCGTTTATTGATTACACGAAAAGTTAAGAAAGACAAAGGCAAATATTTTGGCCCATATCCGAATGTCCAAGCAGCAAATGAAACAAAAAAACTATTAGACCGGATTTATCCTTTACGAAAATGTTCAACTCTGCCAGATAAGGTTTGTTTGTATTATCATATCGGTCAATGTCTTGCACCTTGTGTGTACGATGTACCAGATGAAACAAATAAAAAAATGGTAGACGACATCATTCGTTTTTTAAATGGCGGGTACAAAGAAATCAAAATGGAGTTAACAGAAAAGATGTTAAAGGCTTCTGAAGACCTTGATTTCGAAAGAGCGAAGGAATATCGTGATCAAATCTCAAATATTGAAACAACAATGGAAAAGCAGAAGATGACCATAACGGATTTCATCGATCGTGATGTATTCGGTTATTCCTATGATAAAGGTTGGATGTGTGTTCAGGTCTTTTTCATTCGCCAAGGTAAATTAATCGAGCGGGATGTGTCATTATTTCCTTTTTATAATGAGCCTGAAGAGGATTTCCTCACCTTTCTGGGACAATTCTATTTAAAAGATAATCATTTTAAGCCAAAGGAAGTTTTGCTTCCGAGTCCAATTGAACGAGAGACTGCAGAGCAATTACTAGAAGTAAACGTTCAGCAACCAAGTCGCGGGAAGAAAAAACAATTAGTAGACTTAGCAACGAAAAATGCAAAAATCGCGTTAACAGAGAAATTTGCTCTCATTGAACGAGATGAAGAGCGGACAATCAAAGCGGTTGAAAACTTAGGACAAAAGTTGGGAATCTATACACCTCATCGGATTGAGGCCTTTGATAACTCAAATATCCAAGGGACAGATCCTGTTTCAGCAATGATTGTTTTTACGGATGGAAAACCGGATAAAAAGGAATATAGAAAATATAAAATCAAATCCGTTCAAGGTCCTGATGATTACGAATCGATGAGAGAGGTTGTGCGAAGAAGATATAGTCGCGCACTCAAAGAAAGCCTTCCACTACCTGACTTAATCTTCATAGATGGAGGAAAAGGACATCTTGCTGCTGTAAGGGATATTTTAGAAAATGAGCTAGGTTTAGAAATCCCGTTAGCGGGACTGGCGAAGGATGATAAGCATCGTACTTCCGAGTTATTGATTGGTGACCCGCCTGAAATTGTGGAACTGCCTAGAAATAGTCAGGAGTTTTATCTCCTCCAACGGATTCAAGACGAGGTACACCGTTTTGCGATTACCTTCCATCGTCAAGTACGTGGGAGAAGTGCTTTTCAATCTGTACTTGATGATATTCCTGGAGTAGGTGAAAAAAGGAAGAAAGCATTGCTTAAACATTTTGGTTCAATTAAGAAGTTGAAGGAAGCCAGTATTGAGGAAATCCAACACGCCGATATTCCTCGACCAACGGCCGAAGCTATCTATGAAAAATTAAAGGAATAGTCGTTGCTATTTTTAAAATACTCTGATATAATCCTAAATAATATAATATTACACTTCATTACGTTGAAGTGATGATAGAGGAGCGAGCTTTATCAGTATGCAATAGGAGGGGAATGAGCCCCTAAGATCATTGCAGAAAGGAAAGGTCGCCGAAGTGAAAAAAGGCTCATACCTTTTTTTGCTGGTCTTATGTTTAAGAGACGTAAGATTGTCAAGATGAGTTAATCTTGGAGAGCTATCTCACGATGTGTTGCGTTTTTGTTTACGTATATCACAGCAATGAGATAATCTCTCATTGCTGTTTTTTATTATCCAGAAAGAAGGTTGATGGAATGGGGATCATCGTACAAAAGTTTGGAGGCACCTCAGTAGGGTCGCCGGATAAAATTAAAAATGTTGCAAATCGCGTTATTCAAGAAGTGAAAGCAGGAAATAAAGTTGTAGTAGTTGTATCAGCAATGGGGAAAACAACAGATCACCTTGTAGGCTTGGCAAATGAAATTTCTAGCTCGCCAAGTAAACGCGAGATGGATATGTTGTTAAGTACAGGTGAACAAATAACAATTGCCCTTTTATCAATGGCTTTACAGGAAAAGGGCTATGAATCTGTATCTTATACAGGCTGGCAGGCTGGTATTGAAACTGAGGCTATACATAGCAATGCCCGTATTGAAAATATTGAAGTTTCAAGGGTAAGTGAAAGCTTAAAAGAAGGTAAAATCGTTGTCGTTGCGGGATTCCAGGGAATCAGCAGTTCTGGAGATATTACGACTCTTGGACGAGGTGGTTCTGATACAACTGCGGTTGCACTGGCTGCAGCATTACATGCGGACAAATGCGATATCTACACAGACGTAACCGGTGTATATACGACAGATCCCCGTGTTGTTCCATCTGCACGAAAACTCCATTCCATTTCCTATGATGAAATGCTGGAGCTTGCTAACCTTGGTGCGGGTGTACTTCACCCACGTGCAGTTGAATTTGCGAAAAACTTTGAAATGCCGCTTGAAGTTCGTTCAAGCTTAGAGCTAGAAAATGGAACCATTATTGAGGAGGAAGTTTCAATGGAAAAGAATCTTGTTGTTAGGGGAATTGCATTTGAAGACCAGATTACAAGGGTAACAGTAACTGGATTACCTAATGAATTACACACACTTTCAACGATCTTTGGCACTCTTGCAAAGAATGGCCTTAACGTTGATATTATCATTCAAAACCAAACTGATGAAAATCATGCCAATATTTCATTTTCAGTAAAAACACCAGATTTACGAGATACTCTAGCTGTTTTAGAAAACAACATTGATTTGTTAAAATTTGAGGGTATCCAGCATGAAGATGGATTGGCAAAGGTTTCCATTGTAGGTTCCGGAATGGTTTCAAATCCAGGGGTTGCAGCTGATATGTTCCAAGTGCTTGCACAAGAAAACATTGAAGTTAAAATGGTAAGTACATCTGAAATTAAGGTTTCCACTGTTGTTGAACAAGGAAGTATGGTTCGTGCGGTTGAAGCATTACATGATTCATTTAACTTAGCCGCAGTTGAGGAAGAAAAAGCAAAAGTGAAACTATAATGAATTAAAACAGGGGGTCGTTCAAAGGCGGTTTAAAGCCTTAGGGCGCCCTTTTCTATATAAAAAAACTGCACAAATTGTGCAGGATTTTACTCTTCGGTCATGTCTTTTTGGTCCCATTTTACCGTAAATATGATTTTTTGAGCTCGTCTTTTTTGTTGTTCAAAGCTTTCAGTGATTCGATTTTTCTGTTGTTGAATTTGTTGAGCAAGAAAACCAGATTCAAGTTGGAATGTACAGATATCCTTTCGTTTAAAACGAGAAGAGACGATCGCTCCATCTAAATGAAATTCGACAGAGGTCCTATCCGAACGTTCGACCTTAAGGTCACCCCATCCAGCATCATGAAAAAACGAAATAATTTCTTCAATTGTTGGTAAGGGGAATTTACGGGCAAGGTTTTTTCCCGCCCAATATAAAATCTGGGGAGTATCCTTTCCCAGCAAGTCAGGAATTAAAATTTCACGGATAAGTTCATACCCAAAAACAGAAACGGTCTGTTCACTCAGATTTACATTTTGTTCATTGATGTTAATATTCTTCACTGCATTCCCCTCTTTCTCCATCCTTTATTATATATCATGAGGGGATAAGAAACACATGATTTTTTTGTATCTTTTTGTCATATGATATCGCTATTTTATTTTGACGTATTTCAAACATTTGTGTACAATTATTATCTTTTTTATGAATAATTTGTGGATTAGTTTCCTTGACGCTCCTGCTTTATGGGAGTAAAATGGATTTGTTACATTATACTGATAAAAGAAAATTGCAGATACATTTAACTTTTTATCTATGAAAAAAGTATTTTGTAGTTTTGTGCAAAGGGTTTCAATTATCAGTTATTATTTCGTCCTTTTATATAATTATACAGGATGAGCAATTTACAAAGGAGTGCCTTGAAGGTGCGGTTTATTATTAAGGGGGGTAAAGTATGGCTGGTAATCGTGAATTTTTTAATCGCAGGCTTCATTCATTATTAGGTGTAATTCCTGTAGGGGTGTTCTTACTTGTACACTTAACAGCGAATAACTTTGCGACAAGAGGAGAAGAAGCATTCAACAATGCTGCTGGTTTTATGGGAAATCTTCCATTTAGAATCTTACTAGAGGTAGTTATCATTTATTTACCATTATTATTTCACGCGATTTATGGTCTATATATTGCCTTTACTGCAAAGAACAATGTGAGTAGATACGGTTTCTTCCGTAACTGGATGTTCTTCTTACAACGTATATCCGGAATCATTACTCTAATTTTTGTAGCATGGCATGTATGGGAAACGCGTATTGCTGCCGCTTTAGGGGCAGAGGTTAACTTCAATATGATGGAAGATATTTTGAGTTCGCCAGCAATGCTTATTTTCTATCTTGTTGGTGTAATCTCTACAATTTTCCATTTCTCAAATGGACTATGGTCATTTGCTGTAAGTTGGGGGCTAACAATAACTCCTCGCTCTCAACAAATTGCAACATATGTTACAATCATTATTTTTATTGCATTATCATACGTAGGTGTTTCAACAATTTTAGCTTTCGTTTAAGAATTTAAAATAAGAACGTTCACAATTTCTATACAAGTTGAACGGTCTCTTTATTGGGGAGTGAGTTGCTTTGAGTCAAGGAAAAGTTATCGTAGTTGGTGGTGGACTAGCTGGTTTAATGGCTACCATCAAGGCTGCTGAAGAAGGAACACAAGTTGATTTATTTTCACTCGTACCTGTAAAACGTTCTCACTCTGTTTGTGCACAAGGTGGAATTAACGGTGCGGTTAATACAAAAGGTGAAGGGGATTCTCCGTGGATCCACTTTGATGATACAGTATACGGTGGTGACTTCCTAGCAAACCAAAAGCCAGTTAAGGCTATGTGTGATGCTGCACCAGGAATCATTCACTTAATGGACCGTATGGGAGTTATGTTTAACCGTACACCAGAAGGTTTACTTGATTTCCGTCGTTTCGGTGGAACACAGCATCACCGTACAGCATTCGCTGGTGCAACAACTGGTCAGCAATTGCTTTATGCATTAGATGAACAAGTTCGCCGTCATGAAGTTGCAGGGCTTGTAACGAAATATGAAGGCTGGGAATTCCTTGGGGTTATTCAAGACGATGAAGGAATTTGTCGTGGGATCGTCGGACAAAACCTTCAATCAATGGAAATTAAATCTTTCCCTGCTGATGCAGTTATCATGGCATCTGGTGGGCCTGGAATCATCTTTGGTAAGACAACAAACTCAGTAATTAATACTGGATCAGCAGCGTCAATCGTGTACCAACAAGGCGCATATTATGCAAACGGTGAGTTCATTCAAATTCATCCGACAGCAATTCCTGGAGATGACAAGCTTCGTCTTATGAGTGAATCTGCTCGTGGTGAAGGTGGACGAGTATGGACATACAAGGATGGTAAACCTTGGTACTTCCTAGAAGAAAGATATCCTGCATACGGAAACTTAGTGCCACGTGATATTGCAACACGTGAAATTTTTAATGTGTGTGTAGATTTAAAGCTAGGTATCAATGGTGAAAACATGGTTTACCTAGATCTATCTCATAAAGATCCAAAAGAACTTGATATTAAATTAGGTGGAATTATTGAAATCTATGAAAAATTCATGGGTGAAGATCCACGTAAAGTTCCAATGAAAATTTTCCCAGCTGTTCACTACTCAATGGGTGGATTATGGGTTGATGATCATCAACAAACAAATATACCTGGTTTATTTGCTGCTGGTGAGTGTGATTTTTCACAGCACGGTGCAAACCGCTTGGGTGCTAACTCACTCTTATCCGCTATTTATGGTGGTATGGTTGCTGGTCCTAACGCAGTTCATTACATTAAAGGACTTAAGAAAGGTACAGATTCCATATCTTCAACTGTTTTTGACAGCCATGTTAAAAAAGAACAGGAAAAATGGGATGACATTATGTCAATGGATGGTACCGAAAATGCATACATCCTTCACAAAGAGCTTGGTGAATGGATGACAGATAACGTAACAGTTGTTCGTTACAATGACAAGCTATTAAAGACAGACGAAAAAATTCAAGAGCTTCTTGAGCGTTATAAGAATATCAATATTAATGACACATCTAAATGGAGTAATCAAGGTGCTACATTTACCCGTCAATTACAAAATATGCTTCAACTTGCTCGTGTCATTACAATTGGTGCTTATAACCGTAACGAAAGCCGTGGCGCACACTATAAGCCTGATTTCCCTAAACGTAATGACGAGGAATTCTTAAAAACAACAATGGCTAAGTTTACTGGTAAAGAAACTGCGCCTGCATTCCATTATGAAGAGGTAGACACTTCATTAATTCCACCACGTGAACGTGACTACACTAAGAATAAGGAGGAAAAATAAGATGAGTGAAAAAACAGTTGAATTTCATGTAACTCGTCAGGATACTCCAGATTCTGATCCTTATGTAATTAAATTTAAGGTTCCATACCGTAAGAATATGAACGTAATTTCTGCTTTAATGGAATTTCGTCGTAATCCGGTAGATATTAGTGGAAATAAAGTTGCCCCAATTACTTGGGATATGAACTGCCTAGAAGAAGTTTGCGGAGCTTGTTCAATGGTTATAAATGGCAAGCCACGTCAATCATGTTCAGCTCTAATCGATCAGCTTGAACAACCAATTAAGCTTGAACCAATGAAGACATTCCCAATCGTTCGTGACCTGCAAATTGATCGTAGCAGAATGTTTGATTCATTGAAGAAAGTAAAAGCTTGGATCCCAATCGACGGAACATATGATTTGGGTCCTGGACCACGTATGCCAGAGAAGAAACGTCAATGGGCATATGAATTATCAAAATGTATGACATGTGGTGTATGTCTAGAAGCATGTCCAAATGTTAACAGCAAATCTGAGTTCATTGGACCTGCTCCACTATCACAAGTTCGTTTATTCAACGCCCACCCAACTGGTGCTATGAATAAAGGAGAACGTTTAGAAACAATTATGGGAGACGGAGGCCTTGCAAACTGTGGTAACTCACAAAACTGTGTACAGTCTTGTCCAAAAGGTATTCCACTCACAACTTCAATTGCAGCGCTAAACAGAGACACATCTATTCAAGCATTCAGAAATATGTTTGGTAGTGACCAAGTCTAATAGATAAGCGATGAACACTCCTTCATGTAAATGGAGGAGTGTTTTTTTACGAAGGGATAGTATGGAAAGGGGTTAGCTATAAAATCCCCATATTTCCGATTAGAAGAAGGCACCACTTTACCGTGACTTGAATAATCTTATGTAAGGGAGCTATTGGAATGAAACATATTACGTATATCGATGATAATGAGACATGGGAGAATACATTTGATTTTTTTCAACCGATTCAAGTACGCTTTTCCGAAACTGATATGTTTGGACACTTAAATAATACTGTACCCTTTACTTACTTTGAAGAAGCAAGAATTCAATTTTTTAATCATCTAGGGTTTATGCATAAATGGACCGACAAATCGAGCGATGCAATACCCGTTATTGCCAACCAACAATGTGATTATTTGAAACAAGTCTTTTTTGGAGACCAGCTTAAGCTGTATGTTAAAATAAACCAGCTTGGCAATTCCTCCATGGATATTCATTATATGGCAAAGGACAATAAGGGATCAATTTGTTTTGTCGGCAGAAGTACATTAGTTCAAATGTCCAAGCGAACAGGAAAAGGGGAACCATGGTCTGATGAGATGAAGCATATGTTAAAAAAGCACCTAACCTATATTGTATGAGCTAAGTAGGATGAAAATACCAAGACATTTAAAAATGGACGCGAAAAAGTCTACATATCAACCTTTTAACAGTCACCGCAACACACTCCTTCTCATACTATATTGTGACTAAATATATACCCATCCAGTAGTTCAACTCGAACCTTAGCAAGGAGGGTTACAATACTTGAAGGAGAAAGAGTTTCAACCAAAACCGCTACTAACAAAAAGAGAGAGAGAAGTTTTTGAATTACTAGTTCAAGATAAAACAACGAAAGATATCGCAAGTGAATTATTCATTAGCGAAAAAACAGTTCGTAACCACATTTCGAATGCGATGCAGAAGCTGGGAGTAAAGGGGCGTTCTCAAGCAGTTGTAGAGCTCCTTCGTATGGGAGAACTTGAACTTTAAGTATTACCGGCTACACTTTACTTAAGTAAGGTAGCCGGTTACTTATTTAACGACCAACTACATATTTCGTATATACTTGAACTTGCTTTTTGCTCGAAAAAAGTAGAAAATAAGAATAATATATTTTTACTGAGATGCTGAGGTTTTATGAAATACAGTCGAATTTCACACTAAATTCTTTACTAGGAGAGGATGTAATGACTGTTCAAGAGAGCAATGAAACAAAGGACACACAAATAGTCGCAGATATCGAAAAATCTCTTCGTTTTATTTCTGGCTTAGTCAAACAAAAAGGCCGTGAAATCTTAAGTAACTTCACAATTACAACACCACAATTTATCGCCCTCCAATGGTTGCTGGAACATGGAGACATGACAATTGGTGAATTATCAAATAAAATGTACTTAGCATTCAGCACAACAACAGATCTAGTCGATCGAATGGAAAAAAATAATCTTGTCATGCGTGTAAAAGACCCAAAAGATCGTCGTGTCGTTCGAATTCATTTACTTGAAGAAGGGGGACGGATCATCGAGGAAGTTATCAAAAAAAGACAAGAATATTTGCAGGAAATCATGGAAAACTTCTCTGAAGACGAGGTCATCCAACTAGATAAGAGTTTAAGGAAATTACATCAAGAAATGCGAGTAAAATGAGGCGAAACGTTTGAAAAGACCAATCGGAGTTATTGATTCCGGGGTGGGCGGTTTAACCGTTGCTCGGGAAATAATTAGACAATTACCAAATGAAGAAATCATATATTTAGGTGATAACGCAAGATGTCCGTACGGGCCAAGACCTAAAGACGAAGTTCGTCAGTTTACATGGGAGCTGACGAACTATTTATTGTCACATGACATTAAAATGCTTGTCATTGCATGCAATACAGCAACCGCACTTGTATTGGATGAAATCCAAGCTGAGCTTCCCATCCCAGTAATCGGTGTCGTCTACCCTGGTGCAAGGACCGCCCTCAAGGTTACAAAAAATAACTATGTAGGTGTTATCGGAACTGTCAATACAATCGAAAGTGGGGCCTATGAAGATGCACTTAAATCAATCAACAATCAAATCACTGTTGAAAGTCTCGCATGCCCGCGTTTCGTACCAATCGTCGAGGCAGGCGAGTTCGTCGGTGAACAGGCAGAACAAATAGTGGCTGAAACACTTGAGGTACTAAGGAATAAGGATATCGACACCTTAATTCTTGGCTGCACCCATTATCCGCTTCTTCGTGATACCATCCAAGCCTATCTTGGGGATCGAATCAAACTTATCGATTCCGGCGCGGAGACCGCCCGCGAGGTCAGCACCGTATTGTTCTACAGTGGATTATTAAACAAAAAGTCAAGAAAAAAGAATCACCTGTTCCTCACAACAGGCGAGAAAGAAATCTTCCAACGAATCGCAACTAACTGGTTTGAACAACCAGTGTATAATGTGAAATCGGTAAAGCTATAAGAGAGAAAAGTCCCCAGGTTGGGGCTTTTTTTGTTAACAATCTATTTCCCTCCTAAATCCAAAACATTTTGTCCATTTTTTTCACTTAAAAGCGGTCTAATTTGAAAATAGGGCTCGTATACATAGTAGTACAAACTGCCTTAGGAGGGAAAAGAATGCGTAAAATAACTAAATCTGCAATAGCCGCCACAGTGGTTACTTCAACAGTATTACTATCAGGATGTGGTTTATTTGGTGGGAAGGAAGAGGCCAAACAAATGGATCCGCCAAAAAATGAAGCGGTCGATGAAACAGTAGCAAAAGGGGAAACTCCTGCTACTGAAGCAACTGATCAGGAGGAAGCTGCTACTGAGACCGTAAAACGTGATCTCTATCTAATTGATGAAAATGGACTAGTGGTTCCTTACACTGTTGATTTACCAAAGCAAGATGCGGCAGCAAGACAGGTTCTTGAGTATTTAGTTGCTGGTGGACCGTTAAGTGAAATTTTACCAGATGGATTCAGAGCGGTTATTCCACAGGATACAGTGGTGGATGTGAATCTGAAGGATGGAACAATTACAGCAGACTTCTCGAAGGAATTTGCAAACTATAATCCAGAGGACGAAGCGAAAATTCTACAAGCTATTACGTATACATTAACCCAATTTGAAAATGTGAACAACGTTGTAATCAGCGTGAATGGATATCAATTAGAAGAAATGCCTGTTGATGGCACTCCAATTCCAGCAGACTTAAGCAGAGCTGATGGGATTAATATTGATAACAGTGGTGTTGTCGACATTACGAACAGTCGTCCTGTAACTCTTTATTTCTATGTGCAAAATGATGAGGGCGAATATTATGTTCCAGTGACGAAGCGGGTTGAAAATACCGGAGATGACAGAGTATCGGCTGTTGTAAATGCGTTAATCAATGGACCGGATATGGGTTCAGATTTAATTAGTGATATTCATCAAGATGTAAAACTTTTAGGTACTAAAATGGAAGACGGAAAAGTCACGCTTGACTTTAATGAGGCAATTTTTGGAGCCTTTAACGAGAAAATGATCTCGAAGCATGTTATTAATTCGCTTGTGTTATCTTTAACTGAGCAACCTGAAGTGAAAGGTGTTGCAATTACGGTTAATGGTAGTGATGATGTTGTTACTGAAGATGGAAAATCATTGACTGAACCAGTAACTCGTCCTTCAAATGTAAATACAGGCAGTTTCTAAAAAGTTGGATGTGGACATTGTTCACATCCTTTTTTTCGCTGCGATAGAAAAGCAAAATTTTGCTATACTATATAATGAATGAGTGGGCAGCAGTCGCCCACCTTTTTTAGTGGAAGACAGGGGGTATTGTTTTTGAGGGTTGATGAACGATTACATAATCAACTACGGCCAGTCCGGCTTGAATTAAACTATATAAAACATCCGGAAGGCTCTGTTTTAATAACGGTGGGTGATACAAAGGTCATTTGTAATGCGAGCATCGAAGACCGGGTGCCACCTTTTATGAGAGGATCTGGTAAGGGATGGATCACAGCTGAATATTCAATGCTTCCAAGGGCAACCGAGCAGAGAAATATCCGCGAATCGACTAAGGGGAAAGTTTCAGGAAGAACGATGGAAATTCAGCGTTTAATCGGACGCGCTCTTAGATCTGTTGTCAATCTTGAACAACTTGGTGAAAAAACGATTTGGATTGACTGTGATGTTATTCAAGCAGATGGAGGAACAAGAACTGCATCAATATCTGGTGCTTATGTTGCGATGGTTCTTGCAGTACATAAAATTTATCAGAATAAAAAAATGAATTCATTTCCAATCACAGATTTTTTAGCTGC
The DNA here is from genome assembly GCF_020731355.1 of Bacillus sp. REN16. Lineage (GTDB taxonomy): Bacteria > Bacillota > Bacilli > Bacillales > Bacillaceae_L > Ferdinandcohnia. The sequence continues at coordinate 101,907 of NZ_JAJFZK010000004.1, forward strand.
TATTTCGGTAGGAATCGATCCCGAAAGAGGAGAAATCCTTGATTTAAATTACATCGAAGATTCAGCTGCAAATGTGGATATGAATATAGTAATGACAGGAGCAGGGGAATTTGTTGAGCTTCAAGGAACAGGTGAGGAATCTACTTTTTCGCGCAGTCAACTACAAACACTATTAGAATTAGCCGAAAAAGGGATACATGACTTGATTCAGGTTCAGAAAGATGCATTAGGAGATTTAGTAAACTTAATTGGAAAGAAGGATTCATAAGTGAAAGAAATCATGATTGCTACTAAAAATAAAGGGAAGGTAAATGAATTTAGAGACTTGTTTGCAAGTCAAGGTGTTAAGCTGAAGTCGTTACTCGATTATCCCAAGATTGAGGATATTGAGGAGACTGGTAAAACCTTTGCAGAAAATGCCCAAATAAAAGCAGAGGCAATTGCGAAAAAATTATACATACCTGTTATAGCAGATGATTCGGGTCTTGCAATTGACTATCTTGATGGTCGACCTGGTGTTTATTCTGCTAGATATGCGGGCGAACATAAAAACGATACTGATAACCTTAATAAAGTTATAGAAGAGCTTACAGGTGTTCCAAATGAAAAAAGGACTGCAAGATTCCACTGCGCATTAGCGTTAGCCATACCCGGTGAAGAAACAGAAATAGTGGAGGGAACTTGTGAAGGGGTCATTACTGAAAATCCGGTTGGTGAAAATGGATTCGGCTATGATCCTATCTTCTTTGTGCCTGAAAAAGGTAAAACTTTGGCTGAGCTGTCAAATGACGAGAAAAATATGATTAGTCATCGTGGGAATGCACTCAGAAAGTTGGAAAAGCTTCTTAGGGATCGTGAGGAGTTTCAAAGATGAAGGTATTAATTATTAGCGACAGTCATGGTCTAACAGAGGAATTAACCGAGATAAAGGAACGACATAAAAATGATGTGGAATTTATGCTACATCTCGGGGATTCTGAACTTTCTTCACAATCTGAAGAAATGAGCGGGTTTTCAGCGGTGAGAGGAAATTGTGATTTTGACTCGAATTTTCCTAATGACATGATCGTTCTTTTGAATGGAGTAAAGGTCTATCTTACCCATGGTCATTTGTACAATGTGAAGATGAGCTTAATGAATTTAAAATATCGTGCACAAGAGGCAGGAGCATCCATTGCATGTTTTGGTCATTCGCATATTGCAGGTGCAGAAATGATTGATGATATTTTGTTCATAAATCCCGGAAGTTTTCGATTGCCAAGAATGCGCAAGGAAAAGACCTATGTTATTTTAGATATCGTCGATAAACAAGTAAGCGTTGTTTTTTATGATAGTAAAGGAAATGAAATTGAAGAGTTATCAACGAAGGTAAATCTATGATACAATAGCAGAGGGAGTAAAATTTACTCCCTTTAGAAAATTTTTCTTCAAAAAGTGTTGACATTAGTTTCCTATATGACTATAATAAAAAATGTCGCTAATGAGTTAACGATAAAAAATAACTATTTCCCAGTAGCTCAGCCAAGCGTAAACATCTTGAATTGCATCGATGTAGCTTTGTTCCGACGCATGAATCATCCTCGGGTTTTCTAGAAGAGGAAGGAACAGGATAGTGCAAACTAAGTATTGGCTTACTGAACTAAATAAAACTTTATAACTATGTCCCAGTAGCTCAGCCGGATAGAGCATACGCCTTCTAAGCGTACGGTCGGGAGTTCGAATCTCTCCTGGGACGCCATTTTACATATTCAATCACAAACACTTCCTTTCATAAAAATGAATCGAAGTGTTTTTTTTATTTTTATAGCATTTTTCTTGATCTCCCATTTTAGATTTTAACCTCCACCATCACATAATTTCTCGTTCACAAATTTTTCAAGAAATTCTTTTATATTAGAAACCGCATAGTTTCAAAGGTGTAAGCGGATACAGGTTTTACAGTAAATCAAAATAATCTAACAATTCTTTAAAATGGTGTTGACTCTGATAAAAAATGAGAGTAATATAGGCTCTAATATAAAATATTTTCACAAATAAATGAAAACTTAGTAATTTAATTGACGGTATAAGACAGTCCTAAATAAAGACCTTCATCATTCTCAAAATGATAAGAGTTCATGGATTTGGATTATTTTTTATACCTTAGTTTTCAATAGTGTAAAGCGTTTAAGTTTTTAGGTATTAAAGCAAAAATGCCAGCATGAAACTTGTAAAGATGTAACTTGAAAATTTTCAATATTCATAAACGTTGAAGAGGATAAGTAATCTTACGTTACGATATCAACAGAGAGCCGGAAATGGTGGAAGCCGGTGTTATCCCGTTAGATGAACTCACCTCAGAGTGTTAGCTTGAAATATTATTAAAGTAGGGCTAACCGGGTGCTTTACAACTCACCCGTTATCAAAATGAACAACAAACGTTGTTCCTCAAGGCGATCGTTTTTGATCGCGAACAAGGGTGGTACCGTGGAAAGTGATAAATGCCTTTTCACCCCTTCGACCAAGAAATTGGTCTAGTGGGTGGACTGGCATTTTCTGTTTTTATTAAAACATTTATTTACAATAAGGAAGGGATGTAAGAAAAAATGGGCTTAAATGCAAAAGTGGAAGAACAAACCAAAACTTCCTCAAAAATGAACGGTTCCCAAATGCTAATTGAAGCATTAAAGCGGGAAAATGTAGAAGTCATTTTTGGATATCCTGGCGGTGCTGTACTTAACATTTATGATAGTTTATATGATTCAGGTATTTTTCATGTCTTATCTAGACATGAACAAGGTGGAATACATGCAGCTGAAGGGTATGCGAGAATTTCAGGAAAACCAGGAGTCGTCATCGCTACTTCCGGACCAGGAGCTACAAATATAGTCACTGGATTAGCGGATGCTATGATTGATTCAATTCCACTTGTTGTATTTACAGGTCAGGTTGCATCATCAGTAATTGGTTCTGATGCATTCCAAGAAGCAGATGTGCTCGGAATCACAATGCCAATCACAAAACATAGCTATCAGGTTAGGGATGTGAAGGACCTACCAAAGATAATTAAGGAAGCATTTTATATCGCTACTTCTGGAAGACCAGGGCCTGTATTAATTGATATTCCAAAAGACATGACAGTACATGAAGCAGAATTTGACTACGATCAAGAAATTCATTTGCCTGGTTATCAGCCAACAATTCAGCCAAACCACTTACAAATTCGTAAGCTAGTAGAAGCAGTTAGCCAAGCGAAGAAACCAGTTATTCTAGCAGGAGCTGGGGTTATATTTGCAAAAGCAGCTAAAGAGTTAAGAGAATATGTAGAACAACAGCAGATCCCTTTAACCCATACACTTTTAGGTTTAGGCGGATTCCCGGCCGATCATCCGCTTTATCTTGGAATGGCAGGAATGCATGGAACATACACAGCTAACATGGCTTTACACGAATGTGACCTCTTGATCAGTATTGGAGCTAGATTTGATGACCGGGTTACGGGAAATCTGCAACATTTTGCTCCAAACGCAACTGTTGCACATATCGATATTGATCCTGCGGAAATTGGGAAAAACGTACCAACCAAAATTCCTGTTGTTGGGGATGCAAAGGAAGTTCTTAAAAGCTTAGTTCACCAAAATGGTAAGCCTGGGGAATCTCAGGAATGGAGAGATAAACTAGCGGGATGGAAGGCAGAATATCCACTTGTTTACAAACCATCAGAAGATGAACTAAAGCCACAAAAATTAATTGAACTTATTTATAAATATACAAAAGGCGAAGCGATTGTAACAACAGACGTAGGTCAGCACCAAATGTGGGCGGCTCAATACTATCATTTTACGAAGCCTAATCGTTGGGTAACCTCTGGTGGTTTAGGGACAATGGGCTTTGGATTACCATCAAGTATAGGAGCACAGCTTGCTGAAAAATCTTCAACTGTTGTTGCCATTCTTGGAGATGGCGGGTTCCAGATGACATCCCAAGAGCTTTCAGTCATTCAGGAACTAAATCTGCCAATTAAAATTATCATCCTTAATAACAAAGCTTTAGGAATGGTCAGACAATGGCAAGAACTTTTCTATAATGAAAGATACTCACATTCCTTAATCCCTAATCAGCCAGATTTTATGAAATTAGCTGATGCTTATGGAATTAAGGGAATGAAAGCTTCAAGTGACAAAGAAGCAGAACAAGTGTTGAAAGATGCTCTTGAATTTGAGGGACCAGTTCTTATGGACTTTAGTGTGACGCCTTTCGAAAATGTGTACCCAATGGTTGCAACAGGAAAGGGTCATCATGAAATGGTAGGTGTTAAGCTGTGAAAAGAATCATTACATTATTAGTAAATAACCGCGCGGGTGTACTTAATCGAATCACTGGCCTGTTAACAAAACGTCATTACAATATTGAAAGCATCACAGTGGGACATTCTGAAACTGAGGGGCTCTCTCGGATGACATTTGTCATTCATCTTGATGAAGAAACCGTTGTTGAACAAATTACAAAACAGTTAAACAAGCAAATCGATGTTATTAAGGTCATGGATATTACAAACCAAGCCATTGTGGCAAGAGAGTTAGCTCTTATTAAAGTAGCATCCAGTCCATCAAATAGAAATGAGATTTATAGCTTAATAGATCCTTTCCGTGCATCTATTATTGATGTAAGTAGGGATAGCCTAGTTATTCAAGTAACAGGCGAATCAGAAAAAATAGAAGTTTTAATTGACCTCTTAAAGCCATACGGTATCAAAGAAGTTGCTCGTACTGGCACAACAGCTTTCACAAGAGGTAACCAAAAAACAGCTTCAAATGCAAAGAATTATTCTATTGTTTAAGGGTTTAATCACATTACTATATATAATTTAATTCTAATAAGGGGAGATTTTAAAATGACAAAGGTATATTATAACGGAGATGTTAATGAGTTTGCTTTACAAAATAAGAAGGTTGCTATCATTGGTTATGGTTCACAAGGGCATGCACATGCACTTAACTTACGTGAAAGTGGTATTGAAGTAATTGTTGGTCTACGTCAAGGAAAATCGTATGAACAAGCAAAAAATGACGGACTTCCAGTATATTCAGTTAGTGAAGCTGCTGAGCAAGCGGACGTTGTAATGGTATTACTTCCAGATGAAAATCAACCAAAGGTTTATAAAGAAGAAATTGAGCCAGGTTTAAAACCAGGAAATGCATTAGTATTTGCACATGGCTTTAACATTCATTTTAGCCAAATCGTTCCTCCAAGCTTCGTAGATGTATTCCTAGTAGCTCCAAAAGGGCCAGGACATCTAGTACGCCGCACATATACTGAAGGTGCAGGAGTTCCAGCATTATTCGCGATTGAGCAAGACGTAACTGGAAATGCAAAAGAAGTAGCACTCGCATATGCAAAAGGTATTGGAGCAGCTAGAGCGGGTGTTCTAGAAACTACATTTAAAGAAGAAACTGAAACAGACCTATTCGGTGAGCAAGCAGTATTATGCGGCGGTACTTCTGCATTAGTTAAAGCAGGATTCGAAACATTAGTAGAAGCTGGATACCAGCCAGAAGTTGCATACTTTGAGTGTTTACATGAATTAAAACTAATCGTTGATTTAATGTACGAAGAAGGTTTAGCAGGAATGAGATATTCTATCTCCGACACAGCTCAGTGGGGAGATTTCGTAACTGGACCACGTATTGTTACTGACAGTGTGAAAGCAGAAATGAAGGAAGTATTAAAAGACATTCAAACTGGTAAATTTGCTAAAGGCTGGATACTAGAAAACCAAGCTAATCGTCCAGAATTTAATGCAATTAACAAACTTGAAGCTGAACACCAAATCGAAGTAGTGGGTAAAAAACTTCGTGCAATGATGCCATTTGTTAAACAAAGACAAGTGAAAGAAGTGGTGGGTTCCCGTGCGGAAAATTAATATTTTTGACACGACATTAAGAGATGGAGAACAGTCTGCTGGAGTTAATTTAAACCTACATGAAAAACTTGAAATAGCAAAGCAGCTGGAACGACTCAATGTGGATGTCATGGAGGCCGGATTCCCAGCTGCCTCTGATGGTGATTTTCAGTCAGTTAAACAAATTGCTGAAACCATCAAAAATGTTTCTGTTACGGGTTTAGCAAGAGCAGTACAAAGTGATATCGATGCTGCTTGGGGAGCATTACAGGGTGGAGCGGAGCCTCGTCTCCACACCTTTCTTGCTACATCCCCTATTCATAGAAAATATAAGCTAAGACAGACTCAAGACCAGGTCATTCAAACAGCAGTAGATAGTGTGAAATATGCATCCAAATTCTTCCCAATTATCCAATGGTCTGCTGAGGATGCGAGCCGAACTGAATTAGACTTCTTAGCAAAAATCATAAAAGAAGTGATTGATGCAGGAGCAAATGTTATTAATCTTCCAGATACAGTAGGTTATGGTACTCCGGAAGAATATGGAAAAATGTTTACTTATATCCTAAATAACGTACCGAATATTGACAAAGTAATACTATCTACTCACTGTCACGATGATCTTGGTATGGCTGTCTCCAATTCATTATCAGCTGTTGAGCGTGGTGTTTTACAGGTGGAAGGTACGATTAATGGGATTGGTGAGAGAGCGGGTAATGCATCACTAGAAGAAGTGGCAGTTGCTTTGCATATTCGTCAAGATTACTACCAAGCAAATACACGATTAAAGCTGGATGAAATTAAGCGTACAAGTGATTTAGTCAGTAAATTAACGGGTATGATTGTTCCTCCTAACAAAGCAGTAATCGGAAAAAATGCGTATGCACATGAATCGGGTATTCACCAAGATGGTGTGCTTAAGGAAAAAACGACGTATGAAATTATCACTCCGGAATTAGTAGGGGTTAAATCTAATTCAATGGTACTTGGAAAGCATTCTGGCAGGCACGCATTCCGCAATCGTATACTTGAGTTAGGATATACATTGGATGACGCGGAAGTTAATCGTGTATTCAAGTTATTTAAAGACTTAGCGGATAAAAAGAAAGAAATCACCGATGATGATTTAGTAACATTATTAGTCAATGAAAAGGTAGCAAATGTAGAGGATATGTATCAATTGACCTCCATGCAGGTACAATACGGTACAAACCAAATCCCGACTGCAACCATTACTTTAACAGACCGAGAAGGCAACCAAATCCAAGAAGCTGCCACAGGATCAGGAAGTGTTGAAGCACTTTATAACACACTTGAGCGTGCTTTTGGTATTTCAATTACTTTAGATGATTACCGAATCCAATCTGTTGGTGCAGGGCGAGATGCTCTTGCTGAAGTTTTTGTTAAGGTGAAAAATAACAATGCAGAAAGCAGCGGAAGAGGTTCGGCACAGGACGTGTTAGAAGCATCTGCTAAAGCATATGTTAATGCAGTAAATAGACTATTAGCCGTTGAAAAGAATAAGAAATTACTTGAAAAAGTTGGGGTATAAAAATAACTACTATTTTCAGTGTTGAAAAGACATAAAGAGGAGGAGTCAGGATGAAGAAAAGTATTGCCGTACTTCGTGGTGATGGCGTAGGAAAAGAAGTGACTAAAGGGGCAATAGAAGTGTTGAAGGCTGTAGCAGCACAATACAATCATGAGTTTACATTTCAACACGCTTTAATAGGTGGTGTAGCCATAGACACTGAAGGAACTCCTCTCCCAGCGGAAACACTGGAAGTATGTAAACAAAGTGATGCAGTATTACTAGGAGCTGTCGGAGGACCTAAATGGGATTCAAATCCTCCGCATCTCCGCCCTGAAAAAGGATTATTACAAATTCGAAAAGCATTGAATCTATATGCCAATGTAAGGCCTGTAACTTGTTTTAATAGCTTGCTAGATGCGTCTCCACTTAAACAAGAAGTCATCGAAAATGCAGATTTTGTCATTGTTAGAGAACTCACAGGTGGTCTTTACTTTGGAAAGCCAAGTGGAAGAACAATTGAAGATGGAGAGGAAGCAGCTGTTGATACTCTATCCTACAAGCGATCTGAAATGAAGCGGATCATAGAAAAAGCATTTGAAATGGCGATGTCAAGAAAGAAGAAAGTAACTTCTGTTGATAAAGCAAATGTATTGGAATCTAGCAGAATGTGGCGTGAGGTTGCTGAAGAAGTAGCAGTAGATTATCCAGATGTAACGTTAGAGCATATGCTTGTGGATAACGCTGCAATGCAACTTATTCGAAATCCTAGACAATTTGATGTTGTCGTAACTGAGAATATGTTTGGTGATATTTTAAGCGATGAAGCTTCAATGCTAACGGGATCGCTTGGAATGCTGCCTTCAGCAAGTTTATCTACTAATGGACCAAGTCTTTATGAACCAATTCACGGTTCTGCACCTGATATAGCTGGTAAGGATATTGCGAATCCAATCGCTACCGTTTTATCGGCTGCAATGCTATTGCGTTTATCATTCGGTTTAGAAGAAGAAGCAAACGCTGTGGAAAAAGCGGTAGATGAAGTATTAGCATCTGGGTACCGGACTGCAGATATTGCAGATACACAACAAAGAGCAATTTCAACAACTGAAATGGTGGAAAAAATTAAAGAGGCCTTAGTTGAAGACGGGGCGATTTCTAATATTATGTCTGCTTATGCTTAAGACCTTTTTTAAAAAGCTGCATAGCAACACCCACTAGAGAGCTCGGTTTATACCGAGCTTGTCTTTTCAAAAAAAGTGAAAAAGGAGGATGAAGATACTAATGGCACCGAAAACAATTATCGAAAAAATATGGGATCAACACATTATCAATCATGAAGAGGGGAAACCAAGCCTACTCTACATTGACTTACATCTAGTCCATGAAGTAACTTCTCCGCAGGCCTTTGAAGGATTACGTTTAAAGAATAGAAAAGTTAGAAGACCAGATTTGACCTTTGCAACTATGGACCATAACGTACCTACAACGAGTGATCGCTTCCAAACAAAGGATGAAATTGCGGCTAAACAGATGAGTGCTTTAGAAAAAAACTGTAAGGAATTTAACGTTCCTCTTGCAGACCTATATAGCCCTGAACAAGGGATTGTTCACGTAATTGGACCTGAACTGGGATTAACTCAACCAGGAAAAACTATTGTATGTGGAGATAGTCATACATCTACACATGGTGCATTTGGAGCGATAGCGTTTGGAATTGGGACAAGTGAGGTTGAACATGTTCTTGCAACACAAACATTATGGCAACAAAAGCCGAAAACCATGCAGGTAAATGTAGTTGGAACTCTATCACCTGGTGTTTATGCAAAGGATGTTATTCTATCAATTATCCACAAATTTGGCATTGATTTTGGAACAGGCCATGTCATTGAATATACTGGTGAAGCTATTCGAAGCATGTCTATGGAAGAAAGAATGACAATTTGCAATATGTCCATTGAAGGTGGAGCAAAAGCTGGTTTAATTAGCCCAGATGAAACGACATTCTCCTATTTAAAAGGAAGAAAACATAGTCCGGCTGGAGCTGATTTTGATGCCTCTGTTGAAAAATGGAAGCAGCTTGCAACTGATGAAGGTGCCGTTTTCGATGCAGTTCTAGAAATTCATGCGGATGAAATTTTACCAACTGTTACATGGGGAACAAACCCATCTATGAGTGTAACGATTGAGGATACTGTTCCATTCCCAGAGGATTTCAAAAGGGAAGTTGATAAAAAATCTGCAGAGCGTGCCTATGAATATATGGAACTTGCTCCAGGAACGCCTATTAACGAAATTGAAATTCAGCATGTCTTTATTGGTTCTTGTACAAATTCACGAATTGGTGATCTACGGGAAGCTGCCGACATCATTCGTGGACAAAAAGTATCTCCTAACGTACGTGCTTTAGTCGTTCCGGGCTCTCAACAAGTTAAGATACAAGCAGAAAAAGAAGGTCTTGCGGATGTATTCCGTGAAGCAGGCTTTGAGTGGCGTGATGCAGGATGCAGTATGTGCTTAAGTATGAACCCTGACGTTGTACCTGCTGGTGAAAGATGTGCTTCTACATCAAATCGTAACTTTGAGGGACGACAAGGAAAGGGCGCTCGTACTCACTTGGTCAGTCCAGCAATGGCAGCGGCGGCTGCGATTTATGGGAAATTCGTTGATGTACGAAAAATTCAAAAAGTAGCAGCAGGAGAGGAGGCATAATCATGGAACCATTTATCACACATCAAGGTAAAGTTGCAGGAATGGATCGAAATAATGTGGATACAGACCAAATTATTCCAAAGCAATTTTTAAAGAGTATTGAAAGAACTGGGTTTGGAAAATATGCCTTTTTCGATTGGCGCTTTGAGGCGGATGGAAGCCCAAATCCAAATTTTGAATTAAACCGTAAGGAAAACGAGGGTGCATCCATTCTCGTTGCGAATGAAAATTTTGGTTGCGGATCATCACGTGAACATGCACCATGGGCATTGAATGACTATGGATTTAAAGCAATCCTTGCTCCTTCTTTTGCAGATATTTTCTATAATAACTGTTTAAAGAACGGAATGCTTCCAATCGTTTTAGAGAAAAAGGTAATTGAGTATCTATTAAAAGAAGCTAATGATGCTAGTTTTGAATGCACAATTTCTTTAGAGGAACAAACAATTGTTGATTCAAAAGGATTTAAAATAGAATTCTCAATCGATTCCTATTGGAAGGAAATGCTCATTAATGGCTGGGATGAGATAGATAAAACATTATCTTATGAGCAACAAATAACAGAGCACGAACTTAAAACAGCGAACTAAAATTGTAGACAAAGCTATTTCCGGCTTTGTCTATATTTTTTTCGTTTAAGAGACACGCTATTGTTTTCTCATTTCTACATTGGTAAACTTATAACTCAAGTAGAAAATCGAATTTGGGGTCAGAAAACTCTATGGATAAACAAAAAAAAGATCAAAAACAAGATAAAATTATTCTTTTTCCTAAACTTAAAGAAAGATTGATGGAAAAAGGACTTGAAGCTTTAACGAATAAAAAATTCAGTGAAGCTCTAACTTTTTTGACACAGGCTCAGGAGTTTGAACGAGGCAACCATGAAATAGAACTGGGAATCGTCATTTGCCTTTTTGAAATGGGAGAATTAGAGCAAGCAAAAGAGAATTGTTTAGTTATGTTAAAAGAGGATGTTGGGGATTATTTTCATGTGCTGCAAATTTATGTGACAATCCTTATCCAGCTCGGACAATATGATGAAGTGAAAACAACAATCGAGGCAGTGCTTGACGAAGATGCAGTCCCTCCCGAGTATTATGATAATCTGTTTCAGTTGCTGGAGCTAAGCAAACGAATGCTGGGTGGAGAGCGGCACGAACAGGCTGAAAACTTAAATGAAGAAATAAAAAATCAGCTTCAAAACTCCTTATATAATGAAGGAAATATTGGAAACCAAATAGCCATTATTCAATCTCTGAAGGAACTAAATATTCGAAAATACATCGATCTTCTTGTTCCGTTTTTATCAATACCGGAGAATCATCCGATTGTAAAAACTATTATCATTCAGCTGCTTGTTACAAACCAGGTAGATCTTGAGATGGAGGTGGAGAAATTAGGGGCAACAATAATGGTGAACCCCCGTGATCTTGTTGACCCATCAATGTCTCCTTTTACAATTCAGGTTCTAACTATTTTGGAAGAGCAATTGCAAAATGAGAATCCTACTCTTTTCGAAACAGCAAAAGAGATATGGCTTCAACATCTCTTCGTTCTTTATCCTTTCACATTAGAGGAGGAGGATCCTTCCATGTATGCAGCAGCCCTACATTTATATAGCGCAGAATTGCACGGAATGGAGATTGAAAATCGCACACTAGAGCAAATTTATGGTGTAAGTTTGTTTGAACTTAAGCAGACTCTTGAAAAAATAGAACAAATAGAGGGTTTTTCTTATATGGAATAAAATAATAGAAACTCGTTATTTTATAATAGAGTGCAGTTGGGTAAACTTTCTAACAATATAATCATAATTCTATATGTTGAAAGGTGCCTATTCTATGTTATAATGTAATGGTTGTAAAATACTAGGTTACCGACATATGGTAATAGTGATCCAATTTACATATCGGAAAAAATAGTTAGTAAATAGATAGTTGGAGGGAAAGAATTATGTCCGCAAAGTGGGAAAAATTAGAAGGAAACCAAGGTGTCTTAACCATTGAGGTTGACGCTGAAACATTTAACCAAGGGCTTGACGATGCATTTAAAAAGGTAGTTAAGCAAGTAAACGTACCTGGATTCCGTAAAGGTAAAATGCCTCGTGGAATGTTTGAAAAACGTTTTGGTGTTGAATCATTATACCAAGATGCTTTAGATATTCTTCTTCCAGATGCATATGAAAGTGCAATTAAAGAAACTGGAATTGAGCCAGTTGACCGTCCAGAAGTTGACGTTGAGCAAATCGAAAAAGGTAAAAACCTTATTTTCACTGCTAAAGTAACTGTTAAGCCAGAAGTTAAGCTTGGCGACTACAAAGGCCTTGAAGTTGAAAAACTTGATGACACTGTAACTGACGAAGAAGTTGATGAAGAAATCAAGCAATTACAAGAGCGCAATGCTGAACTTGTTGTTAAAGAAGAAGGTAATATTGAAGAGGGTGACACAGTTGTTCTTGACTTCGAAGGTTTCGTTGATGGAGAAGCATTCGAAGGCGGAAAAGCTGAAAACTACTCATTAGAAATTGGTTCAGGCTCATTCATCCCTGGTTTCGAGGAGCAATTAGTTGGTGTAGCTGCTGGAGCTGAAAAAGATGTGGAAGTAACATTCCCGGAAGAATACCATGCTGAAAATCTAGCAGGTAAGCCAGCTACGTTCAAAGTGAAAATTCACGAAATCAAAGGAAAAGAGCTTCCTGAATTAGATGATGAGTTTGCAAAAGATGTAGACGATGAAGTTGAAACATTAGATGAGTTAAAAGCTAAAACAAGAACTCGCTTAGAAGAAACCAAAAAGCGTGATGCTGAAAATAGCCTTAAAGATACTTTAATCGAAAAAGCATCTGAAAATGCGGAAATCGATATTCCAGAAGCGATGATTGATACCGAATTAGACCGTATGCTTCGTGAATTCGAACAACGTTTACAAATGCAAGGTATGAATCTTGACCTTTACTTCCAATTCTCAGGTCAAGATGAAAATGCATTACGTGAACAAATGAAGGAAGATGCTGGCAAGCGCGTACGTGTTAACTTAACATTGGAAGCAATTGCTAAGGCTGAAAACATCGAGGTTTCTGAAGAAGAAATTAATGCAGAACTTGAAAACATGTCTACAATGTACGGAGTGCCAGCAGATCAAATTACACAAATGATCGGTGGCATTGACGGCGTAAAAGAAGATTTAAAAATAAGAAAAGCAATCGATTTTCTTGTGGAAAATAGCAAAAGTGTTGCATAATAATAAATAAGGGAATATCAAGGCGCGATATGATCGTGCCTTGTTTTATACCCAAAACATGGAAGTCGTACATACAATAAGCATTTGGTAGTAGTTTTATTCTAACAAAACTGGGAACACTTAAAAGGAGGGCGAAGGTAGCACACGTTTCACTAGGCGTTTTCTTTTCCAACCGGACATACTTACATAATGAGCAAGAGAGTTATTATTACCTATCTGAACAAGAAATATGGTACAATGTGCAATACATAACGATTTAGAAATTTTCGAACGAATGGTATGGGGCCAAAGTTCAAACCAAACTGACTAAGTAAATAGAAAGTTGGTTTAATGTAGAGAGAAGAAACAATAAGGGGTGACATGATGTTTAAATTTAATGATGAAAAAGGACAACTAAAATGTTCTTTTTGTGGTAAAACGCAAGATCAGGTTCGTAAATTAGTCGCAGGACCTGGCGTTTATATATGCGATGAATGTATCGAACTATGTACTGAAATCGTTGAAGAGGAATTAGGTACGGAGGAAGAAGTAGAATTTAAAGATGTACCGAAACCAAAGGAAATTAGAGAAATTCTAGATGAATATGTAATTGGTCAAGACTCAGCAAAGAAATCCCTCGCTGTCGCTGTGTATAACCACTACAAGCGGATTAATTCAAACAGCAAAATTGATGATGTTGAATTATCTAAAAGTAATATTTGTATGATTGGGCCAACTGGTAGTGGTAAAACATTACTTGCTCAAACATTGGCTCGTATTTTAAATGTGCCATTTGCCATTGCGGATGCGACTTCTTTAACAGAGGCTGGATATGTTGGTGAGGATGTAGAAAACATTCTTCTAAAGCTAATCCAAGCTGCTGATTATGATGTTGAAAAAGCGGAAAAAGGTATCATTTATATTGATGAAATCGATAAGGTAGCACGTAAATCAGAAAATCCATCGATTACAAGAGATGTTTCCGGTGAAGGTGTTCAGCAGGCACTTTTAAAAATTCTTGAAGGAACCGTGGCAAGTGTACCTCCACAGGGTGGAAGAAAGCATCCACATCAAGAATTTATTCAAATTGATACAACAAATATCTTGTTTATTTGTGGTGGAGCATTTGACGGAATTGAACAAATCATTAAGCGTCGTCTTGGTAAAAAAGTAATTGGATTTGGCTCTAACATTGTGGAAGAAGAATTAGACCAAAAATCATTACTTTCTAAGTCACTGCCAGAAGATTTATTAAAATTCGGATTAATCCCTGAATTTATTGGTCGTCTTCCAGTTATTGCAAGTCTTCAGCCATTAGATGAGGACGCGTTAGTAGAAATTCTAACCAAACCTAAGAATGCCCTAGTGAAGCAATATCAAAAAATGCTTGAGTTAGATGAGGTAGAGCTGGATTTCGAAGATGATGCCCTAATTGAAATTGCGAAAAAAGCAATTGAACGTAAAACGGGAGCACGTGGTTTACGCTCCATTATTGAAGGTATCATGCTAGATGTGATGTTTGATCTTCCATCAAGAGATGATATTAAAAAATGTATTATTACAGCAGAAACAGTTTCAAAAAACACATCACCAAAGCTTCTTTTGGATGATGGAACAATCGTAGAAAATACGGAAATCTCCGCATAATAGGAAAATCCCGAGGTCATGTTGGATCTCGGGATTTTTTATGTCCGCATGTGCAGGTCAACAGCAAGTTACGTTCTTAGTCTTTGATCTTAGTACGAAAAATCCGTCAAAATTGGTTTATTCCACCTTTACTCAGGAGATAATAGCAGATAGTAGTCTATCTTTGCGAGCAGGAGGAATAATATGAGTTGGACAGGTATTGTTTTATTCGTACAGCTTTTCTTTGGAGTGATCATCGGGCTTTATTTTTGGAATCTCCTTAAAAACCAGCGAACTCAAAAGGTATCTATAGATAAAGAATCTAGAAAAGAAATGGAGCAACTCCGGAAAATGAGGTCCATTTCCTTAACAGAACCTCTAGCCGAGAGAGTACGACCAACTAGTTTTTCAGATATCGTTGGCCAAGAGGATGGCATCAAGTCATTAAAGGCCGCATTATGTGGACCAAATCCTCAGCATGTCATTATTTATGGACCACCTGGAGTAGGTAAGACAGCTGCAGCCCGTCTAGTGATGGAGGAAGCAAAACGCAATTCAAAATCCCCTTTTAAGCAATCAGCTGTCTTTGTAGAATTAGATGCAACAACGGCAAGATTTGATGAACGTGGAATTGCAGACCCATTAATCGGCTCTGTTCATGATCCGATTTATCAAGGGGCAGGTGCAATGGGGCAAGCGGGTATACCACAGCCTAAGCCCGGTGCAGTTACTCATGCGCATGGCGGAGTATTATTCATTGATGAAATTGGAGAGCTTCATCCGATACAAATGAATAAAATGCTTAAGGTATTGGAGGATCGTAAGGTATTTCTTGAAAGTGCGTATTACAGTGAGGAAAATACGCAAATCCCTACACATATACATGATATTTTTAAAAATGGATTACCAGCTGATTTTCGAATGATTGGTGCAACAACGAGAACGCCAAATGAGCTCCCACCAGCAATTCGTTCGCGTTGTCTTGAAGTATTTTTCCGTGAATTGGATCAAGATGAGTTAGCCGTTGTGACAAGAAAAGCGCTTGAAAAAGTGAGAATGGAAGCAACAGAAAAAGGTGTTGCTACACTTGCCTCCTATGCACGCAATGGACGTGAAGTCGTTAACATGGTTCAAATCGCAGCAGGTATTGCGATTTCCGAGGACCGGGATTTTATTAAGGATGAGGATATTGAATGGGTGCTCCATTCCAGCCAGTTAACTCCTCGATATGATAAAAAGATTTATCCAAGCGCAAGAGTAGGACTTGTTAACGGACTAGCCGTATATGGACCCAATACGGGTGCACTGTTAGAAATTGAGGTAACAGTCATTCCCGCCGCAAAAGATAAAGGAACCATTAACATCACAGGTATTGTGGAAGAAGAAAGTATTGGGGACCGCGGAAAGTCCATTCGAAGAAAAAGTATGGCGAAGGGCTCGATTGAAAATGTGATTACGGTCCTTCGTTCAATGGGCGTGCCAGCACATGATTATGACATCCATGTTAACTTTCCAGGTGGAATTCCAATTGACGGACCATCTGCTGGAATAGCAATGGCAACAGGTATCTATTCGGCAATTCATAAGTTCCCAGTTGATCATAAGGTTGCAATGACAGGAGAAATCAGTATTCACGGGAATGTAAAACCTATCGGTGGAGTTGTACCGAAAATAAAGGCAGCGAAACAAGCCGGAGCAAACAAGGTCATCATTCCAGAAGAGAACATGCAATCCATCTTAAAGGAAATTGAAGGAATTGAAATTATTCCTGTGACAAACCTTGAACAAGTGTTTGAGATTGCGATTGAAACACCAGAACGCCAAAAGCAATCCAAGCAATCAATCATTCCGGCCACGACGACGTATTCAAAGACAGAATCAGTTTAAAATAAGAAGACTTCGACATACTAAAAAGGAGCGTCGAAGTCTTTTTTTTTAATGTACATAGTTTTTAATGTCTGGCTCCAGCGCCTAGCCCCTCGAGGTCACAAGCCAATCGCTTCTGAAGGCAAAAAACGCCTTCTGTCAGCGCTCGTCTTGTGCTTGTCGGGGCTGAGCAAGGCGCTTGCGCTTTTCTTATAAATAGACACTAGCTTTCAAATAAGATAAAATTTACATTTAAGAACTATATTCAATTTTGAGGTGTTTAACAATGACAAGAAAAAAAGAAATCATTGTTCCTCTTTTACCACTTCGCGGATTACTCGTCTATCCTACAATGGTGTTGCACCTGGATGTTGGCCGTGACAAATCGGTGCAAGCATTGGAAAAAGCGATGGTAGAAGACCATATCATTTTTTTAACTACCCAAAAAGATGTCGCAATTGACGATCCTACAAAGGATGATATTTATAACATAGGAACATTAACGCAAGTAAAACAAATGCTAAAGCTTCCAAACGGGACAATACGTGTATTAGTTGAAGGACTTTACCGTGCAGAAATTAAGGAAGTCTATGACAAAGATAGCTATTATTCAGTAAAAGTAAAGACATTTGAAGAAGACGAGACAAAGGATGTTGAAGCAGAAGCACTCATGCGCATGATGCTTGAGTATTTCGAACAATACATAAAGCTTTCAAAGAAAATTTCAGCCGAAACATATACTTCTGTAACAGATATTGAAGAACCGGGGAGAATGGCAGATATTATTGCTTCTCATATTCCTCTTAAACTTCAAGAAAAACAGGATATCTTGGAAACAATCGATGTTCGTGACAGAATGAATAAAGTGATTACGATCATCAATAATGAAAAAGAAGTCTTAAGTCTCGAAAAGAAAATTGGTCAGCGTGTGAAGCGCTCGATGGAAAGAACCCAAAAGGAATACTATCTGCGTGAACAAATGAAGGCAATCCAAAAGGAATTAGGGGACAAAGAAGGTAAAACGGGTGAAGTAACGTCTCTTAAAGAAAAAATAGAAGCAGCAGGAATGCCTGAGCATATAAAGCAAGTCGCATTAAAGGAACTAGACCGTTACGAAAAAATTCCGCAAACATCTGCAGAAAGTGCAGTGATTCGGAATTATATTGAATGGCTGTTAGCACTGCCGTGGACAAAAGCCACAGAAGACCGCCTCGATATTCATCGTGCGGAAGAAATACTGGAGACAGACCATTTTGGACTGGATAAAGTCAAAGAAAGAGTCCTTGAATACCTAGCTGTTCAACAGTTAACAAATTCATTGAAAGGACCCATTTTATGTTTGGCTGGGCCTCCAGGAGTCGGTAAAACCTCTTTGGCTAAATCAGTGGCCAAATCACTTGGACGAAATTTCGTACGAATTTCGCTTGGAGGTGTTCGTGATGAATCTGAAATTAGAGGACATCGCAGAACATATGTCGGTGCAATGCCTGGTCGCATTATTCAAGGGATGAAAAAGGCAGGAACGATCAATCCAGTGTTCTTATTAGATGAAATTGATAAGATGTCAAATGATTTTAGAGGAGATCCTTCATCAGCGATGCTTGAAGTATTGGATCCTGAACAAAACTTTAACTTCAGTGACCATTTCATTGAGGAGCCATATGATTTATCGAAGGTTATGTTTATCGCGACGGCAAATAATTTAGCTACAATTCCTGGACCGCTTCGTGATCGTATGGAAATTATCACGATCGCAGGTTATACGGAGCTTGAAAAGGTTCATATTGCCAAAGATCATTTATTGCCAAAGCAGCTTGAAGAGCATGGATTAACGAAAGGAAAACTACAAATTCGTGAAGATGCTCTGCTAAACATTATTCGTTATTATACAAGAGAAGCAGGTGTTCGCGGACTCGAACGCCAGATTGCGAAAGTCTGTCGTAAGGTTGCGAAAATTATTGTGTCAGGTGAAAAGAAACGAGTTGTCATAACGGATAAAAATGTTGTTGAATTTTTAGGCAAACAGGTATTTCGCTATGGTCAAGCTGAAATCGAGGACCAAGTGGGTGTAGCAACAGGACTTGCATATACCGTATTTGGCGGTGATACACTCTCAATCGAGGTTTCCATAGCACCGGGTAAAGGAAAGCTTGTCCTGACCGGTAAGCTTGGGGACGTTATGAAGGAATCTGCACAAGCAGCATTTAGTTATATCCGATCTAAAGCGGAAGAATTAAATATTGATCCGGATTTTAATGAGAAAAATGATATTCATCTCCACGTCCCAGAGGGTGCTGTGCCTAAGGATGGGCCTTCAGCGGGTATTACAATTGCAACTGCGCTTATATCGGCTTTAACCGGAAGGGCTGTACGTAAGGAAGTCGGAATGACTGGTGAAATTACGCTAAGAGGACGTGTTTTACCAATTGGCGGTTTGAAAGAAAAATCACTTAGTGCTCATCGTGCAGGGTTAACAAAAATCCTATTTCCAAAAGAAAACGAAAAGGATCTTGAGGATATCCCTGAAAGTGTGAGAGAAGATGTGGAATTTGTTCCGGTTTCACATTTAGATGAAGTCTTAAAACATGCGTTAATCGAGGAGAAAAAATGAAAGTAACAAGTGCAGATATCGTTATAAGTGCAGTAAGACCGGATCAATATCCTGAAGGAGATTTACCTGAATTTGCAATGGCAGGACGTTCGAATGTTGGCAAATCCTCTTTTATAAATAAAATGCTTAATCGTAAAGCTCTGGCTCGTACGTCATCAAAGCCTGGCAAAACCCAAACGTTAAATTTTTTCCTAATTAATGAACTCCTATATTTTGTAGATGTTCCAGGTTATGGATATGCCAAGGTATCAAAATCAGAAAGAGCTGCATGGGGGAAAATGATTGAAACGTACTTAACAACACGTGAACCACTTAAAGCAGTTGTTCTCATAGTTGATTTACGCCACCCGCCATCAAGTGATGATGTACTGATGTATGATTTTGCAAAGCATTACGATATACCAGTCATCGTAATTGCGACTAAAGCAGATAAAATCCCAAAAGGAAAATGGGATAAACATCTAAAGGTGGTTCGCGAGACACTGGAGCTTGAGCCAGACGATCACCTCATTAAATTTTCATCAGAAACGGGTCTAGGAAAGGAAGAGGCCTGGACCGTTTTACAATCATATATGAAATAGGAAAACAGCTAAGGCATTTTTGCTTTAGCTGTTTTTTTGAGCAGAAACCGTGTCGATGCACATTTTAAAGAATTATAAAGAAACAAAGGGATTTAAGGGTGATTTTACCGATTTGGTTATATGAAGGGGTTTGGACTAATAAAGATATAAGGAATGTTAGGTATTCTCTACTAGGAGAAATTCGGCAAGATTTTCAGAAGGAATAAAAAGGGGGAAAATGACAGTGAAAAAGGGGTTTGTATTATTTTTCAGTTTGCTTCTGGTGATCGGTGTCTTGAGTGCTTGTGGCAGTGAAAAATCCTCTTCAAGCGGGATGAAATTAGTGGAGGAAGGAAAATTTACGTTTGCTTCATCAGGTGAGTACAATCCGTTTAGTGTTACAGATGGAAACGGAGTTATGACGGGCTTTGATATTGAAGTGGCAGAAGCAATCGCTAAGGAATTAGGCTTAGAGCCTGAACAAAAGAGATTTAAATTTAACAGTATTGTAGAGGGTGTGAAAACAGGCAGATTTGATGCCGCAGTAGCAAGTCATACAATTACAGACGAGCGTGCAGAGCATGTTAACTTCTCAACACCTTATTATTATTCAGGTCCACAAATATTTGTAAGACCGGATAGTAATATCGGGAGCTTAGAAGATTTGAAGGATTTAGAAGTTGCCGTATCAAAGGGCTCTACATATGCAAAAACGGCAGAAGAAGTAACAAAGAATGTTATTCAATATGACAGTGATGTAACAGCTTTAGAAGCTTTGGCGATTGGAAAGCATGATGCGGTTATTACAGACTTCTTAACGGGAAAAGAAGCAATCGGGAACGGTGTAGAGATTGTTGGTAAAGATATTCTTGGTTTGAGTGAGCAAGCAATTGCAGTAGCAAAGGATAATGAAGAGTTATTGAAAAAAGTCAATGAGGCATTAGAAAAGCTAAGAAAAGATGGAACACTGAAGAAAATAAGCGAAAAATACTTCAAAGAAGATATCACGACAAATCCAGAAGAATAAAAACATCATCGAAACGAATGTGTTTTTCCTACGCATTCGTTTCTTTTTCTAAAGGGAAATGTTGAAGAGGGAGTTGAGTGAAATGCCTGAATTTAGTCATATTTTCGAGCAGTTAATAGAATCCTATCCTGTGTTTTTAAAAGGAATGCTCCTTACCCTGCAAGTAACCATTGTTGCCATTTTGATTGCCGTTTTTATTGGGTTGCTTTTTGCATTTTTAAAAATCTCAGGAAAAACCATTTTAGTAAAAATAGCAGATCTTTATATATATCTAGTAAGAGGGACCCCATTAGTTGTACAAATTTTTGTCTTTTATTTTGGTTTATCGGCTTTAAATATCTCCATGTTCTGGTCTGTCACATTAGGGTTGGCCTTCCATAATGGAGCATATATTGCGGAAATTTTCCGTGGAGCAATCCAATCAATTGACAGCGGTCAAATGGAGGCTGGACAGTCTTTAGGAATGAGCAGGGTCTTAACAATCAGAAGAATCATCCTTCCCCAAGCGTTTCGAAGAGCAATACCCCCTCTTGGAAATCAATTTATCATCGGTTTGAAGGATTCATCACTTGCAGCATTTATCGGCTTAAATGAGCTTTTCAACGTTTCGACAACATTAGGATCTAATAACTTTGACTACATGACGTATTTGCTCATCGTTGCGATTTATTATTTAATCCTCGTGCTCATCTTTACAATTTTAGTTGGAATGCTTGAGAAAAAATTGGCTGCTAGCGACAAATAAGGATGGTGAAATGACATGGAAAAGAAAGAAATGATAAAGGTTGTGCATTTAAATAAATCATTCGGTGACTTACATGTGTTAAAAGATATTAATATGGCAGTAATAGAGAGTGAAGTTGTTTGTTTAATTGGAGCAAGCGGATCGGGTAAGAGTACATTATTACGCTGTTTAAACTTTCTAGAATTAAAAGAAAGTGGCGAAATCATGATTAAAGCTGAAAAAATAGACTCCAAAAGTCATAATCTAACTGAAATTCGACAAAGAGTAGGAATGGTATTTCAGCATTTTAATCTCTTTCCTCATATGACAGTTCTCGAAAATGTGATAGAGGCTCCAACTCAGGTTAAAAAGATTCCAAAACAAGAAGCTATTGATCATGCTAAAGAATTACTTGGGAAGGTAGGGCTGGCTGACAAATTAAATGTGTATCCGTCTAAATTATCGGGTGGGCAAAAGCAACGTGTTGCCATAGCCCGGGCTTTGGCAATGCAACCTGAAATTATGTTATTTGATGAGCCCACCTCGGCCCTTGATCCAGAATTGGTTGGAGAGGTACTCAATACAATGAAGCAATTAGCAAATGAGGGTATGACAATGATTGTCGTTACTCATGAAATGGGTTTTGCCAGGGAAGTTGCAGACCGCGTCGTATATATGCATGATGGAAAAATAGTTGAGGTCGGACATCCGAAGGACATTTTTGAAAATCCAAAAGAACAACGAACGAGAGACTTTCTAAACTCCATTTTATAGTAAAAACAGTACCTCAAGGGCATGCTTTGGGGTATTTGTTTTGTAATAAAACACCCACGAAAATTTCCGTTTCGTGGGTATGATTGTATTGGTATAATTTACTTTTTCTTAATGAATAATAAATAAAAGCCGATTCCGACAAGGAGAAGGGGCCAAAAGTCGATTATGAATGACAAACCGCCTTCCAAAAATCCCAACCAGTTAATAAATCGGCCATAATTAAGGAACAATAGCGAAACAGCTATTAGAACGGCACTATGGAATAGTCCATTTTTTGTCTTAAAATATGTAAACAGCATTCCCAGACCAATGATAAACAAGAGAGTACCTGGCTGTTTCGGCCAAACTCCAAGTTGATTCATACCATGAAAATGGAAGCCAAAACCAACCAGAATAACACCAGGCAGGATACTGCTATGATTGTTTTCAATATACGCTTGAAAAAGAAAAGCAATCCCGACAAGGATGACGAGTGTTTGCCACGAATAGAAGTTGGTAAATACTGGTACACCTAATTGTTGGAGCAAAAGATAGCAACCAATCCCAACAAGGATGATACCAGAAAAGAGATTATTTTTTTTCATATAGTCCCCCATGCTAGTTACTTGATTTGAACATGCTTTTTTGTTAATGTTACCAGTGATGTCTAGCTCCAGCGCCTAGCCTCTCGAGGTCGGGGCTGAACAGGCACTTGCGCTTTTCTAATTTTAGCATAGGTTGTCAAAAACTGTTCACACATTTTTCGACAATCCTAAGCGTCGTACATGGTATAATAGTTGTAGTTTTTTAGATGAGATCCATTTTATTATGTAAAAGTTGGGGTGAGAGATTATGCATACAATTATGGTCGGACTAAATTATAAAACAGCCCCTGTTGAAATTCGTGAAAAATTAACCTTTGATTCAGAGAGCATTGTACAGGCAATGAATGAATTAAAAGGGAAAAAAAGTATTTTAGAAAATATTATTGTTTCAACATGTAACCGGACAGAAATATATGCTGTTGTCGACCAACTGCATACAGGACGTTATTATATTAAAGAATTCCTTTCACAATGGTTTGGAATTGACAAAGAAGAATTTACTCCTTATTTGAATATCTTTGAAAATGATGGTGCAGTCGAACACCTTTTTCATGTGACATGCGGGTTGAATTCGATGGTTGTAGGTGAAACCCAAATCCTTGGACAAGTACGTTCAAGCTTTTTATCTGCACAAGAAAAAGGTACATCAGGAACTGTTTTTAACCACCTCTTTAAACAATCGATTACATTAGCGAAACGTGCACATTCTGAAACGGAAATCGGTTCAAATGCTGTTTCTGTGAGCTATGCTGCCGTCGAACTTGCGAAGAAGATTTTTGGAGATCTTTCGAATAAAAAGGTGCTTATTTTGGGTGCTGGAAAAATGGGCGAATTAGCTGTGCAAAATCTTCATGGTTCAGGTGTGGGGAAAGTAACAGTTATGAATCGTACCTTCGAAAAAGCACAAAGCCTTGCAGACAAATTCCAAGGGGAAGCAAAAGCAATCGAAGAACTTCAATGTGCTTTAGTTGATGCTGACATCTTAATTAGTTCCACAGGTGCAAAAGGCTATGTCGTCACAAAAGAAATGATGCAAGATGTCGAGCGAATGAGAAAGGGTCGTCCTTTATTTATGGTTGATATTGCTGTACCAAGAGATTTAGACCCAGAGCTTACCGAATTAGAAAGCGTCTTTTTATATGATATCGATGATTTAGAAGGAATCGTGGAAGCTAATCTTCAGGAACGTAAAGTTGCAGCGGAAGAAATTGAACTCATGATTGAAAGTGAGATTGTTGAATTCAAGAATTGGTTAAACACTTTAGGTGTCGTTCCAGTTATCTCTGCACTAAGAGACAAGGCATTAGCGATACAAGCAGAAACAATGGAAAGCATTGAACGAAAAATGCCTAATCTTTCTGAACGCGAGAGAAAAGTCTTAAACAAACATACAAAGAGTATCATTAATCAGCTATTAAAGGACCCGATTTTACAAGCAAAAGAACTTGCTGCCCAGCCAAATGCACAGGAATCTCTCGCATTATTTATGAAGATTTTTAATATTGAGGATGCCGTTTTTTCTGAGCAAGTGTTGCAGCAAGAAACAACGAAAAGTTTGAACCGGGCAGCGGTCACTAAACCTAAACAGCAACCTTCTCTACAATCATAATGAGAGGTAAATCCATATGCTAGAGATGAATGTAACGAGATTACATGAGTTTACTGTAATTCTCTATGCCATAAGTGTCCTCCTTTATTTTATAGACTTTCTTCATAATAACCGGAAGGTAAACAAGGTTGCCTTCTGGTTACTTGCATTTGTGTGGATCATTCAATCGATTTTTCTATTTACACGCTTGCTGAATACTGGCAGGTTACCGATATTGTCCATGGTTGAAGGACTCTATTTTTATGCATGGGTATTGATTACACTTTCGTTACTATTAAATAAATTTTTGAGAGTGGATTTCATTGTTTTTTTTACAAATTTATTAGGATTTTTCATTATGGCCTTACATACATTTGCCCCTGGTCAACATGGTTCAAGCGCAGTGGAAAGTCAGCTTATTTCTGAATTGCTTATGATTCATATCACGATGGCGATTCTTTCGTATGGGGCATTTACGATATCTTTTGTTTTTTCAATCCTATATTTGATTCAATACAATTTGTTAAAACAGAAAAAATGGGGGAAGCGACTTCTTCGTCTTGATGATTTATCAAAACTTGACCATATGTCTTATGTATTGATTTTGATTGGGGTGCCAATGCTTTTATTAGCGCTTATTTTGGGGGTGCTCTGGGCATCTATTAAGGTTGAGAATTTTTATTTCTACGATGCCAAGGTATTAGGTTCCTTTTTTGTTTTAGTCATCTACTCTTGGTATCTTTATAAACGGGTTGTCCAAAAGCTCCAGGGGAAAACACTTGCCTACTGGAATATAGGAGCATTTTTACTTTTACTTGTTAATTTCTTTTTATTCGGAAGCCTATCGAATTTTCATTTTTGGCATACATAGACAGGAGGAGCATTTATGAGAAAAATAATAGTTGGTTCCAGAAGAAGTAAATTGGCGATTACTCAAACAAACTGGGTAATCAGGCAACTAAAAAATTTAGGTGTACCCAATGAGTTTGAAGTAAAGGAAATTGTCACAAAAGGTGATAAAATTCTTGATGTTACTTTATCAAAGGTTGGTGGGAAAGGCCTTTTTGTAAAGGAAATTGAACAAGCCTTATATGATAAGGAAATTGATATGGCTGTCCACAGTATGAAGGATATGCCAGCGGAGTTACCAGCAGGCCTTATCATCGGATGTGTTCCAAAGCGTGAAGACCACCGTGATGTCATCATCTCAAAGGGAGATGTATCCTTCGATAAGCTTCCGAGTGGAGCTATTGTTGGAACAAGCAGCTTGCGAAGAAGTGCACAGCTCCTTGCAAAAAGGGAAGATATCGAAATTAAATGGATTCGTGGTAATATCGATACAAGACTTGCAAAGTTAGAAAATGAAGACTACGATGCCATCGTATTGGCTGCTGCCGGCTTAAAACGTATGGGGTGGTCTGATGATGTAGTGTCGGAATTTGTAGAACCAGAAGTATGTTTACCAGCAGTTGGACAAGGGGCTCTTGCCATTGAATGTCGTGAAGATGATGCTGAAATCTTGCTTGCATTATCAAAGTTAAATGATCAATATACACAAAACACGGTGAACGCTGAGCGTGCTTTCCTTCATAAAATGGAAGGGGGCTGCCAAATTCCAATAGCGGCTTATGCAACGATGTCAGATGATAATGAAATTGCCTTAACGGCATTGGTAGGTTCACCAGATGGGAAAACCATATACAAAGAACAAGTCTATGGTAAAAATCCAATTGAAGTGGGACATGTGGCAGCAAAAAAACTAACAGACCTTGGTGCGAAAGAGTTAATTGATAAGGTGAAAGAGGAGCTTAACAAGTAATGGAAGGCGAACAACCTCTTTTGGGGAAAACAATTTTAAATACAAGAGGTAAAAAGCAAGCTGCTGAATTTTCAAAGAAAATCTTGGCTGCTGGCGGGACTCCCATTGAAATTCCATTACTGACGTTTCAAAGATCTAAAATCACGACTTTCATTGAAGAGACAATAAAGTGTTTACATACTTATGATTGGCTGATTTTTACAAGTAAAAATGGCGTTGACTCCTTCTTTGATTTGTATGATCTAGTAGTGGAAAAAGTAAGCAGAAAAATTCTGATGCCCAAAATAGCAGTAGTAGGCACAAAGACAGAGACGGCCTTGTTAGCGAAGGGGTATAAGCCGGAGTTGGTTCCGGATGAATTTATCGCAGAAGGTTTATTCGAAAGTTTAAGACCATATGTGAAGAAGGGTGTCCGTTTTTTATTAGCACGTGGAAACTTATCGCGATCTTACTTAGTCGATGAACTTACAAATCACGGTGCTTTTGCTACTGATTTAATTGTCTATGAGACTGTTGGAGATTCTAGTGAAAGGGAACGTCTAATCCATCTGTTAAAAGAAAAACAAATTGATGTTATCACCTTTACCAGCCCATCAACAGTGAAGCAATTCTATAAAATGGTGGAGCAAACCGAATGGGAAGAATGGACAAAGCATGTTACATTTGCTTGTATTGGACCGGAAACAAGCAAAGCAGCAAAGCAGTTACAGATTCCCATTCATATTTGTCCTAATAATTACACAAGTGACTTTTTACTTGCTGAAATCATTGATTTTTTACAAAAACAAGAAGGAGGAGAATAAGAGATGGAGAAATTACAATTTGCAAGACATCGAAGATTACGCCAATCAGCAAACATGAGAGCATTAGTACGCGAAACACATTTACATATTGATGATTTAATTTATCCATTATTCATTGTGGAAGGGGAAAACAAAAAAATAGAAGTTTCCTCCATGCCAGGTGTCTATAATATTTCATTGGATTTACTTGAACAAGAACTTGATGAAGTTGTGGAGTTAGGAATTAAATCTGTTCTTTTATTTGGTGTACCTCATGAAAAAGATGAGGTCGGAACTGGGGCTTATCATAATCACGGTATTGTTCAGGAAGCGACTCGACTAACGAAGGAAAAATATCCGGAATTAATCGTGATTGCAGATACTTGTTTATGTGAATATACATCACACGGCCACTGCGGAGTAATTGAGAATGGGCAAGTACTCAATGATCCATCACTTGAATTATTAGCAAAAACGGCTATTAGCCAGGCACAAGCAGGTGCTGATATCATTGCACCATCTAATATGATGGATGGCTTTGTGACAGCGATTCGCCACGGTCTGGATGAAGCAGGCTTTGAAAATGTGCCGATTATGTCTTATGCGGTTAAATATTCTTCTTCATTTTACGGTCCATTCCGCGATGCAGCTGGGAGTGCACCATCCTTTGGAGATCGTAAAACCTACCAAATGGATTATGCAAACCGCCTAGAAGCAATTCGTGAAGCTGAATCTGATCTTGAAGAAGGGGCAGATTTCATCATTGTAAAGCCAGCATTATCATACCTGGATATCGTTCGTGATGTTAAAAATAATTTTAATGTTCCAGTTGTTGCCTATAATGTTAGTGGTGAGTATTCGATGATTAAAGCAGCAGCTCAAAATGGATGGATAAATGAAAAAGAAATTGTGATGGAAATGCTAACCGGAATGAAACGTGCAGGAACGGATTTAATCATTACGTATCATTCAAAAGATGTAGCTCGTTGGTTACAAGAAAATAATTAGTGCCTGTCTCTCACTGACGCATTAACGCATCGGGGGTCAGGCCCCATAAAAGAAAGGGGTTACGAACATGAGAAGTTATGAAAAGTCAAAAGCGGCATTTTCAGAAAGCATTCACCTTATGCCAGGTGGGGTAAATAGCCCGGTTCGTGCTTTCAAATCTGTAAATATGGATCCTATCTTCATGGAGCGCGGAAAAGGCTCCAAAATATATGATATCGATGGAAATGAATACATAGATTACGTACTATCATGGGGACCATTAATTCATGGCCATGCAGATGATCAAGTTGTTGAAGCACTAAAGAAAGCAACAGAAATGGGAACAAGCTTTGGTGCTCCAACTTTATCTGAAAATAAGCTAGCGAAACTTGTCATTGAAAGGGTCCCAT
This sequence comes from Bacillus sp. REN16, assembly GCF_020731355.1. GTDB lineage: Bacteria > Bacillota > Bacilli > Bacillales > Bacillaceae_L > Ferdinandcohnia. The sequence goes on from NZ_JAJFZK010000004.1 coordinate 130,608, forward strand.
CAATTGAAATTGTTCGGATGGTGAACTCTGGAACGGAAGCAACGATGAGTGCCTTGCGTTTAGCTAGAGGTTATACTGGCCGTAATAAAATCTTGAAATTTGAAGGTTGTTATCATGGACATGGGGATTCATTATTGATTAAAGCAGGCTCTGGAGTCGCAACTCTTGGTCTGCCTGATAGCCCTGGAGTACCTGAAGGCATTGCGAAAAATACAATAACTGTCCCATATAACGATTTAGAGGCAGTTAAATATGCATTTGAACAATTTGGGGAAGACATAGCTGGTGTGATTGTTGAACCAGTAGCAGGAAATATGGGGGTAGTTCCTCCACAGCCTGGATTCCTTGAAGGTCTTCGTGAGATTACGACTCAAAATGGTGCATTGTTAATTTTTGATGAGGTTATGACTGGATTCCGCGTTGATTACAATTGTGCACAAGGTTATTTTGGTGTCACTCCTGATATCACTTGTCTTGGTAAAGTAATTGGAGGAGGTCTTCCAGTAGGTGCATATGGTGGTCGTGCAGACATCATGGAACAAATCGCACCGGCAGGCCCAATTTACCAAGCGGGAACACTTTCAGGTAACCCATTAGCGATGACTGCAGGCTATGAGACTTTATCACAGCTAACACCGGAAGACTACACTGAATTTAAAAAGAAAGCTGATCGACTTGAAGAAGGATTTACAAAGGCAGCTGAAAAATATGATATCCCACATTGTATTAATCGTGCTGGCTCAATGATTGGCTTCTTCTTTACAAATGAAAAGGTAGTTAATTATGATGTTGCAAAATCATCAAATTTAGAGTATTTTGCATCGTATTACCGTGAAATGGCAAATGAGGGAGTATTCCTTCCGCCATCTCAATTCGAAGGACTTTTCCTTTCAACCGCTCATTCAGAAGAGGATATTGAAAAAACAATTCAAGCGGCTGAAAAAGCATTTTCAAAACTTAAAGGTTAACAAAAAATATGCAATGGCAGACTCAGATAATTCACTGGGTCTGCTTTTTTATTTTAATAACTTATCATAAATGCTAGTGATTTATCATAAAAATTGTAATGTCATAGTAAATCTGTATTGAAGGAGACTGAAAGGAGGAGTAGCTGATGTCATCTGAAAACTTACGATTTTCAGTAGAGGAATCAGTCTGGTTTCAAAAGGGACAGGAAGTCTCAGAGCTCATCTCAATATCGCTTGACCCGGATATTGTCATTCAAGAGCATGACCAATATGTGTCCATTCGCGGTGCATTGCAGCTAACAGGTGAATATCGAATAGATGAAATCAATGAGGAAGAGGGAGAACGTGACTTTGCCTCGGTTCGACTAGTAAATGAAGTAATTACACGTGAAGATGGAATTAGTGAACTAAACCATCGCTTCCCTGTTGATATTACGATTCCACAAGATCGTGTTCAAAGCTTAGATGATGTGTATGTTTTGATTGAAACATTTGACTATGAAATTCCAAAGCGTGGCTGTCTGCAAATCGTTGCTGATTTAGCCATTAGTGGGATCCACGGCATTACGCAAACACCAAAAGAGGAAAGTGTGCCAGAGGCTGTTAAACAAGAAGAACAAACACCTATTGTGAATGAGCAGCCTGCTGAAGAAGAACTTGAACTTGTGAGAAGCAGTTCTTTTGAAAAGAAAGAAACCCAAGATGCAGTTGCGGAAGAACAACGCGAAGAAGTAATTCAAGTGTCCGCAGAAGAACGCGATGAAGTTGAAGAAGTTCAAGTAGTCGCAGAGGAAAAACGAGAAGAACCAGAAGAAAGTCCAGTAGTTGCAGAAGAAAAACGAGAAGAACCAGAAAAAAGCCCAGTAGTTGCTAAAGAAAAACAAGAAGAACCAGAAGAAAATCAAGTAGTTGCAGAAGAAACACGTGAAGACGAAGAAGTAGTGCTGCAAAATAAAGAAGAAGTGGTGCTACATAATGAGGAGCAAGAAGTTATTGCGGTAAGTGAACAGCAAGATGAAGAAGAGGATTCTGATTTATTTGTTCCTTTTGAAGTCGAGGCTAGAAAAGAGGTCTATTTAGAACAAGAGGAAGTTGAAGTTATCGAAGCGATTGAGGAAGAGGAAGAGGTTCACGTTGTTTTAACTCCTTCAATCGAAGTGAAAGCAAGACATGATAATCAATTAACCTTTGGTTCTGATCAACCAAAAAAGAAAAGTACGACTGCTATACAGGAAAAAGAAGCGGTTCAAGATCAAAGACACGAACAAAATGAAGAAGAACAAATTAAACGAAATGAAAATGATTTATTATTAACCAAAATATTTGGCAGAGATGAAGTGGATGACCATTCGACCATGAAAATCTGCATCGTACAGCATGGCGATTCATTAGAAAAAATTTCACAACGCTACGAAATTAGCGTACAACAGCTAGTACGTGTCAATTCACTGAATACTGATTCCGTCTCGGAAGGACAGCTATTATACATCCCTGTCCAGGCACATACGTAAAGATAACCGATAGGGCGGGGAGGAAAACCTCGCCCTGTTATCTTTTTATGGAACATTAAAAAAATTGTTAGGAAAGTGAGTGACGGCCCAATGAATAATCAAGAAGGAAGTAAGATCGGGCCCATCCTAAATAAATATAACCTTCAGCCAACATCATTTGAACAGATTGGAAAAGTCACAAAAGTCATGACAAACAAAGGTATTTATGCTCTAAAATCCATTTCAAACAAAATCAATCCGTCCTTCCCCACTTTCCTCCAACAATTATTTCAACAGGGCTACACAAGAGCAGTACCCATATATCCAACCATCGAAGGAAAATACCTTGTCTATGATAATCAAAAATTCTATTACCTGATGCCATGGTTGCACAGCGATATTCCGGATCACCGTGGGGACCACTATCATGCCTTTTTTAACGAGATCGCGAGGATTCATCTTACGACTGCAAGAAAACAAAAAATTGACAATGAAAATGAGATAACTGGACATTATGAAACAATCATCAAAAAATGGGAAGAGCGCAACCAGATTCTGGAGCGCTTTGTTGAAGAAGCTGAGGCAAAATGGTATATGTCACCATTCGAACTCCAATTCTGTACGTATTTTTATGAAGTCAGTTTGGCTTCATCATTTGCAAGAAACCAGCTCGATAAATGGCATGAATTAATGATGGAGAAGAAGTCTTACCGCACAACCTTAACATTAAATAATTTATCAGATAGCCATTTTTTATATGATGAAAGTGGAAAAGGGTATCTCTCAAATTTTGAAAGGGCAGGCTATGCAAATCCGACAAATGATTTGGTGAGTCTCTATTTTCGAATCTTAAAAACCTACCCAACCCTTTGTACGGATTGCCTCGAGTGGTTTGCATCCTATCAAAGCCGTTTTCCATTACGTGAAGAGGAGTTTTACCTGTTTTTAAGTCATTTAACATTTCCAGACCCCATTTATCGATGTGTTCGAAATTATGCCGATCAAAAACGGAAGAAATCAGAGCGGGAGCATGTCCAAGTTTTACAAAGGGCTTATTGGCTTACGAAAAACATTGAATTTGTTTCAGTAAAACTTTTGGAGGCAGAACAAAAAAGAAAAGAGCAGGAAGAAGAAGAAGAATCCCATACGGAATAATGTATGGGATTTTTTAGATCATATCGAGGTGAAATGCAACGGCAAGTAAAATTAAGATGGCTAAAAATAGTACATCAAACGATGTCGGCAGAAATATCGTTCGAACTGCTTGAACAATCGTGATGGGGATAATAAATTGGTGACAAACATCTCGACATTGCCGCAGCCAATGAGGATAAGAGTATTTTCGAAATCGACGGTTTCTCATGCTGATCTCTCCCTTCATGGAATCCTATAATTAAAATATGCTTGGAAAAGCAGAATAGTTCCCTTAAATGTTTGTAACAAAACGTACAAAAGTGAATAAAGTAGTAAAAACTTGGCTACCCTTATTCACATACCTATTGAAATTTCAAAACATTAGTAGTAGAATCTTATAGTAATAAAAATAAAAGTTTTAAAGTCGACGAATCAGAAGCGAGGAGGTCAAGGAACGAGAGTCTTGAGGACCGGAGCGTATGCCTTTTATACGTGAGGACCGGAGAGACCGAGTGACGCAGAGATTCGAAGCTTATCATTTGGCGACTTTTAAACATCATTAATGCTTACATACGATGAGAGGGAAGAGTACATCGAAAACCCCTTCAGAGAGAGAAATCATTAGCTGAGAGATTTCTTAGGAATGTTACGATGGAAGGTCGCCCTTAAGTAGCTTTTATGAAGCCCAGTAGTAAAAGCCGGTGAAAAGCCGTTATCTTTTCTTGAGAGCATAGATAATCTTTATTTATCTATGAAAAAAGGTGGTACCGCGAATATACTCCATTCGTCCTTTTAATAGGGATGAGTGGAGTTTTTTATTTATTCAGCCAGGGCTGAATAAATAAGCCTCCGGCGGATGCCACAGATTTTTAATGGAAACTTTTCGAGCTTGCTCGAAAAAAATCTGGGCGGCAAATACGCCAAGGCGCATTTGATTGAATTTTGGATATTTTTACTAGGAGGTATACATGATGGAAGGAAATGAAACGACGTTATCAACAAAGTATGATCCGCAAACGATTGAAGCGGGCCGCTATCAATATTGGTTGGATGGTAAATTTTTTGAAGCAAAAGATGATGCCGATAAAAAACCATATACAATTGTGATACCACCCCCAAACGTAACAGGGAGACTTCACCTTGGTCATGCATGGGATACAACCTTACAGGATATCCTTACCCGCATCAAAAGAATGCAAGGCTATGATGTTCTCTGGCTGCCTGGAATGGACCATGCAGGAATCGCAACACAGGCTAAGGTTGAGGGTAAGCTGCGTGAGGAAGGAAAAACTCGCTACGACCTGGGCCGTGAAAAATTTGTAGAGGAAACATGGAAGTGGAAGGAAGAGTATGCGAGCCATATTCGTGAACAATGGTCTAAGCTTGGACTTGGTTTAGATTACTCAAGAGAGCGATTCACACTTGATGAAGGACTTTCAAAAGCGGTTCGTGAAGTATTCGTAACTCTTTATAAAAAAGGTCTAATTTATCGTGGTGAATACATTATTAACTGGGACCCTGCAACAAAAACAGCCCTTTCTGACATTGAGGTAATTTATAAGGATGTTCAAGGTGCATTTTACCATATGCGCTATCCATTAGCGGATGGAAGCGGGTCTATTGAAATTGCAACCACTCGTCCAGAAACAATGCTTGGCGATACTGCAATTGCTGTTCACCCGGAGGATGAGCGCTTTAAACACCTAATCGGTAAAACAGTCATTCTCCCAATCGTAGGAAGAGAAATTCCGATTGTTGGTGATGATTATGTTGATATGGAATTTGGTTCAGGCGCAGTTAAAATTACACCGGCACATGACCCAAATGACTTTGAGGTAGGAAATCGCCACAATCTTGAACGCGTTCTAGTAATGAATGAGGATGGAACGATGAATGCGAAAGCTGGTAAATACCAAGGTATGGACCGCTTTGAATGCAGAAAGCAAATTGTCAAGGATCTTCAAGAAGAAGGCGTGCTTTTTGAAATTGAAGACCACCTTCATTCAGTTGGCCACAGCGAGCGCAGCGGGGCAGTTGTTGAACCATATTTATCAACACAATGGTTTGTAAAAATGCAGCCTTTAGCAGATGAAGCGATTAAGCTTCAAGCTCAGGAAGATAAGGTACATTTTGTTCCTGACCGTTTTGAAAAGACATATCTGCATTGGATGGAAAACATTCGTGACTGGTGTATTTCTCGACAATTATGGTGGGGACACAGAATCCCAGCTTGGTACCATAAAGAAACAGGTGAGGTTTATGTTGATCATGAACCACCAGCAGATATTGAAAACTGGGAGCAGGACAATGATGTCTTAGATACATGGTTTAGTTCTGCATTATGGCCATTTTCAACAATGGGCTGGCCAGATAAGGATGCAGCTGATTTTAATCGCTACTACCCAACAGCTGCTCTTGTAACAGGCTATGATATCATCTTCTTCTGGGTATCAAGAATGATTTTCCAAGGGCTGGAATTTACAGGAAAACGTCCATTTAAAGACGTTCTGATCCATGGTCTCGTACGTGATGCAGAAGGTCGAAAAATGAGTAAGTCACTCGGAAATGGTGTGGACCCAATGGATGTCATCGCGAAATATGGTGCCGATTCATTACGATACTTCTTATCAACAGGAAGTTCACCAGGCCAAGACTTGCGCTTTAGCATGGAGAAGGTTGAAGCAACATGGAACTTTGCAAATAAGATTTGGAATGCATCACGTTTTGCATTAATGAATATGGATAATCTTCAGTATGAAGACATCGATTTCAGCGGTGAAAAATCTGTTGCTGATAAATGGATCTTAACTCGCCTAAATGAAACAATCGAATCAGTTACGAAGCTTGCTGATAAATATGAATTCGGCGAAGTTGGCAGAGTATTATATAACTTCATTTGGGATGACTTCTGTGATTGGTATATTGAAATGGCGAAGCTTCCTTTATACGGTGAAGACGAGCAAGCAAAGAAAACAACAAGATCAATTCTTGCATATGTTTTAGATAACACAATGAGACTCTTGCATCCATTCATGCCATTCATTACCGAGGAAATATGGCAGAATCTGCCGCATAATGGCGAATCGATTACGGTTGCAAACTGGCCAGAAGTAAACCCTGGGCTTTCAGATAACCAAGCAGCCGGGGAAATGCGACTATTAGTTGATATTATTCGCTCTGTTCGTAATATCCGTGCAGAAGTGAATACACCAATGAGTAAGCAGATTAAACTTCACATTAAAGCAAAGGATGAAACAGTTCTAGCACAATTAGAGAAGAATCGTTCCTACCTTGAGAGATTCTGTAATCCAAGTGAGCTTGTGATTGCAACTGAGATTACTTCACCTGAGAAGGCGATGACATCTGTTGTAACAGGCGCAGAATTATTCCTTCCACTTGAAGGGCTCATTAATATCGATGAAGAAATTAAACGACTAGAAAAAGAACTTGATAAACTTGATAAAGAGGTTGAACGCGTTCAGAAGAAACTAGGCAACGAAGGTTTCGTTAAGAAAGCACCTCAAAAAGTAATCAACGAAGAACGAGCTAAAGAACAAGACTATCTTGAAAAACGCGAAACAGTTCGTGAGCGTATTGCAGAATTAAGAGGTTAAAGGAATAAAAGGCGAATCTATCATAGATTCGTCTTTCCTTCATTTTCAAAATAATATGTGGAGGAACGCATATGATACAGACGTATGAAGAGGCCCTATCTTGGATTCATGGTAGATTAAGACTTGGAATGAAGCCAGGGCTTGCCAGAATGGAATGGATGATGGAGCAGCTTAATCACCCTGAGAGAAAAATTCAAGCAATTCATGTGGCGGGGACTAACGGAAAAGGATCAACAGTTAGTTATATCCGAAATATTTTACAAGAAGCAGGTTATAAAGTCGGAACCTTCACTTCACCATATATTGAGACCTTTAATGAACGGATCAGTGTAAATGGAAAACCGATTTCAAATGATGAAATTGTCTCCCTCTTACAGGTAATAAAACCATTGGCAGAAGAATTAGAGGAGACAGAACTTGGCGGTCCAACAGAATTTGAAGTCATCACAGCAATGGCCCTCTATTATTTCGGACAAGCATCCGACATCGACTTCGTAATTATGGAAGTAGGATTAGGTGGAAGACTTGATTCAACTAATGTCATTACTCCTCTTATATCCGTAATCACGAGCATTGGTTTTGACCACATGAATATTTTAGGAGATACTATTGAAGAAATTGCCGCAGAAAAAGCGGGAATTATCAAATGGAATGTCCCTGTTGTCACAGCAGTCGAGCAGCAAAAAGCAATCGAAGTGATTAGTACAAAGGCAAAAGAGGAAAATAGTCTATTTTATCAACTAGGCCTAGATTTCTTTATCCTTGATCATCAATCAAATGATGGTGAAGCTTTTTCATTAAAAACGCAAACTACAACCTTTCAAAATTTACAAATCTCTATGAAAGGCGCTCATCAGGTGCGAAACGCAAGCCTAGCAGTAATGGCCGTTCACTTATTACAAAATAGCGGTCTTTTACAAATAAAAGGTAGTGAGCTTTCAACAGGTTTGGAGAAAACAAAATGGATTGGTCGATTTGAGGAGATTTCGAAGGAGCCACTGGTCATTCTAGACGGCGCCCATAACCCTGAAGGCATTAACAGCCTTATTAGGACAATCGAGGTTCACTTAAAGGGTAAAGACATCCACATTATTTTAAGTGCATTAAGCGACAAAAAATTAGACACGATGATCGGAAAACTCGAAAATATCGCCAAAACATTAACGTTTACGAGCTTTGACTACCCAAGAGCTGCAAGTACCAGTGAGCTTTATGAAAATTCATCTGAGGAAGAATTTATACATACAGTGGATGATTGGCGGGAAGCAGTGAACAAGGGACTAGCACGTGTTTCATTAGAAGAAAATGCTGCTTTAGTTATCACTGGCTCACTTTATTTTATTTCAGAAGTACGATCCTATCTTAAACATACAAGAATTTAATTAATGCCAATAACCAAAAACCCAAGAATGTCGAGGAAACAAACATTCTTGGGTTTTAACTGTTGATATAAGCTTAATAAAATCATGACAGGTTTTTTCATCCTTGTTCCCTAATTGGTCCTGGTTCAATAATAGGTTTTGAATCACCAGGCTCATTATTTTCTGTTGGTGGATAATAAGGGATTAATTCATCATCTTCAAACTTTTCAAATTCTATTGATGCTCCACCATCAGAACGGAATGTATTACTAATAATTGAACCATACACTTTTCCGCCTCCTGTTAATAATACATGTGCATTAGGAGCTAAAATTAGTTTACTATTATTGCTTGATCCACCTTCAATGGTTAATTTGTTTCCCCCCATAATAATATGACTATTAATTGCGCCGCTACCGGTTAATACCATGTTGGCACTTTTTGCATATAAAGATCCATAAATTTTAACACTGCCACCAAAGTTGAGTTCTTTTGAGCCTTTGTAGAAAATGTTAAGGTCTTTACTATTCGCATTTGTGTTTACTGTACTGCTACCTGTCACTGAAAAATTTTCTTCAATCTTTAAGGTTAATTTTTTCGAATTATTTTGAGTGCCAATTATTTTAATAAAACCTTGAGAGACATTAAGGTTTTTAACTTGAATGGTTCGATCTTGACCATTCAAATCTATCGTAAGTGTCCTGCCACTTTCTAATTTAATTTCATTAAAATATAAATTCTTATTTAAAATAATTTTTTTGTCATTGGAAGCTCCCCCCGACAAATGGATAGTACCTTCATTTGGAAGTCCACGCTCAAATTCCGGAAAAGGAGGTAAAATATAGTTCCTCTTTTCAATTCGAGTGAAGGTAGGCTTGAAATTTGGCATGCCATATGGCATATTTACCATACTTTTTTGGGCATTGGGCGCTTTAATAGTCCCTTTAAAATTTTCCATTCCATATCCAATAGTAATTGAGTTAGCGTTAGTACCTATGCTATCAGTAGCCCCGACCCCTGTAATCATTTCCATTACTCCATTTGAAAAAACTGCAACATCATTTAAAATCTCAATTGGGACATTACTTTCTTCATCTTGGTCCTGGTTGTTACTTCCGCAATTCAATGAAAATGTATTTTTTACAGACCTCTTATTTCTTCCAATCTCTCCGGTGGAGGTCAAATTATAGGTATAAACATCAGTAACCTTGCTAGGTGCCCCGATTTTAATTGTTGCATTTGGAATTTCTCCAAAAGATTTTTCAAATGTGTATGTTTTGTTATCCCATTTATTTAAATTTGGGGGACATGTTGCTTGTTTGCTTATTTCATTCAAAGCCTTCGTTGCACCTGCTTCTGCAATATAATAGGCTGATTGTTGATTATGTTCGTTAGAACTCATTTTTGCATTATTTAGTGTCAGTCCCATGATTCCTAGTCCCAAAACAGAAATGATAACAAGAACCATTAGTACCACATACAAAGCTATACCCTTTTCATTTTGAACATAATTGCGAAGATTCCCCGGTATTCTCACTGTTCCACCTACTCCCGTATATAAATTTTGGTAGATAAGGTTACTTCCTGATCATTCTTATCAGAAATAGATGTGATATCTATTTGAATTTTATTCTTATTTTTAATAACTTGCAGATCTTTAATTGATGAAACTAAGGCAGATCCTTTCTTTGTAATGGCGTTATTTTCTAATTTATAAATTGTACCGTCAATATTTAAAACATTATTAGATACTTCAACACTATTGGCTTTACGTATTTCTCTTGTAAGAATATTAATCGCTAATCTAACATTTGCCTGGTTTTCAATCTGAGAGGTTTGATTTGATGTTTGTCTTTGACCAAATAGATGGACGGAAGTAGCCAAAGTAAGAATCAAAGTTAAAAGCGCGAGTACAGCTAATAATTCGATTAATGTAACACCTTTATTATTTCTTACCAATTATTTCACACCCTCTACTGTTTCCAAGATAATAATGTTTCCATTTGGGCTTCCTTACGTCCGGTGGACTGATTCAATACAACTACAAGCACTTTATACAAGTCTTCTTCTTTGACTATTGAAATTGTTGTATCGTATCCGTCATTCTTTGGGGTGCAGTCTCCCTTTACTTTCACGCTATTAAAGCTTGAAGTTTTGCTGCTATTATATATACATTCCATTGTATCTTGGGCAAGGTATGTAGCAACTAATGTATCCTCGGAAATTTTATTTGTTTTTGCGGATTGAACAAACATTGTTAAAAAAGAAACTACAATAATGGATAGAAGTACAATTGATATAAGAATTTCAATTAAGCTAATTCCCTTTTCTGTGAAAATTGATTTATTTAAGAGCCTGCCCAATTACAATCACAACCTTTATGATGTAAAAATTATTAATTCGTTACCAATTACCTATTTTCCACTATTATACGACATTATTTTACAAATACGACATTAGATTTTATATTTCATTTTCAAAGGATAAAAAATGTCACAAATAACAACAAAATATACGAAAATTCGTCTTTTGTATTTTCATATTTTCATATAGAATGTAAGATGAAATATAGGAATAAATTACTAGTCAGTTTTATTCCTATTATGGAAAATCATGTGATTGAACTGGGGACACTACAACCTAATAGAAATAGATCATTTTTAAGCAGAACTAAGAAGTGTAAGCAAGGGGGACAAACATGCTAAAGATAAAGATGGTTAAAGTTTTTAGTCTACTCTTAATCTGCGTGTTATTTATATCGCTTTTTTCGACAATCGGTGCGACAACATATCATGCATTTTTTGGAGGAAACTCTTTTAAACAAGGCACAATGATAGGTCCCGTAGATGTTTCAGGTCTTACAGAAGAGGGTGCAAAAGCAGCCTTATTAACAGAGGTTGAAACCTGGTATGAAATGGGGCAAATCTCAATTGTAAAAGAAGATGAAAATGTTGTACTGCAAAAGCGACAAGTGTATAGCTTTGATATTCTTAAAAGTGTAAGTTCCGCTATTGATGGTAAGCAGAATCCACTACTTGCGGATATCAAAGATGAAGAATTTGAAACTATGATCAATGAATTTAATCAGACAGATACACAGGATCTTAAATCTGAAGAGTTTAAAAATGATTTGTTACAACCAGCGGTAACCTTACATCCAGGAGAAGTAGTATTCAACCTCGCACAGTTTATAAAGGTTGATGAAGGAAATGTTGTAGCACAAGCTCTTGTAAGTAATATAAGAGATGAAAGTGAACTCATAAAATGGGTTAAAGAGTTTGGGAACATCAATGTTCCAGCTAATACCCCATTATCCTTATATACATTTCTGAAAGAGAATGATGTATTAAATAAATTTTCAAATGAAACATTAAGCATGATAGCAACTGGGATATATTCAACCGTTCTGCCAACTAATTTTGATATCGTTGAGCGTCATATAAGCGATATCCTGCCACCTTATGCAACTTTCGGAAATGAAGCCATGATTGAAAAAGAAAAGAAGGATTTTATTATTTATAATACGAACCCTTATGAATATAGATTTGTCTTTTCTTTAACAGACAAAGGTTTCGAGGTTCAACTTACAGGTGCCCAAATGCCGCAAACCATTAGTATTTCAATAAGAGATGAAGAATCGTTTAAACCGAAAATAATTAAGCAATTTGATAGTACCCTAAAGAAAGGACAAGTTGTTGTCAAACAAAAAGGGACTCCCGGCCAGGTAGGTAAAATATATCGGATCGTCAAAAAACAAGGGCAGCTTGACCAAAGCGTGCTTGTCGCACAAGACTACTATCCGCCAATTCCGAAAATCGAAGTGCAGAGTATTGTAGTCCCAGAAGAGGAACAACAAAACCCTACCGGACAAGAGCAAGATATATCAAATCCTGATTCGAACCAAAATCCTCCTACGAATGATTCAGAAGGGAAAAATGGAGAAAATGATCAGTCAGGTAACGATACAGATGAAAATGGTAATGATAACTCAGATACGGACCTTTGGGAAGATCCTGATCCATTGCATTTACAAAAGTCTTAGGAAAGGGGAAACTCCATGCGTATAACTCGAAAACGGCTAGGAAATTTATTGGTAGAATCTGGTCTTATTTCGGAAGACCAGCTACAACAGGCCCTAAAGGATAAGACGGAATCACAGAAGCTGGGTGATATCTTACTTCAAAAAGGATTTATTACAGAACAACAATTAATTGAGGTTTTAGAATTTCAATTAGGAATTCCGCATGTCAGCTTATTCCGATATCCTATTGACGCATCTTTAATATCACTAATACCTAGGGAAATGGCTAGAAGGTATTTGTTGATTGCCCTTAGAAAAGAAGGGGACAGGCTCTATGTGGCAATGGCTGACCCGATGGACTTTTATGCAATCGAAGATTTACGTCTGAGGACAGGCTTTCACATCGAACCTGCCATTGCTTCAAAAGATGAGATTTTACGTGCAATCAATAAGTTTTATGACTTAGACGATGGGATCAAAGAGTTTCTAGATGAGACACCAACTGAAATACAAGAGGAAAAGATAACAAATGAGGACGCACCAGTCGTTAAATTAGTAAATCAAATTTTACAAAATGCAGTTCAACAGCGTGCAAGTGATATTCATATCGATCCTCATGAAACAAAGGTAATTCTGCGTTATCGAGTAGATGGGGTGCTGCGTACAGAAAGAACCTTACCGCGCAGTATGCAAAGTGTCCTAACAGCACGTATTAAAATTATGGCAAACTTAGATATTACGGAAAGTCGTATCCCTCAGGATGGACGGATTAAAGTAAGTTTGGAAGCACATCATATTGATTTACGTGTTTCTACTTTACCAACGGTATTCGGTGAAAAAATTGTACTGCGTGTGTTGGATATGAGTAGTTCGCTTAATAATATTTCACAATTAGGATTCAATAAAGTTAACTTAGAACGGTTTAAGAAATTAATTCAACAACCGACTGGAATCGTTTTAATAACGGGTCCAACAGGTTCAGGGAAATCGTCCACCCTTTATGCTGCCTTGAATCAGCTAAATTCAGAGGATGTAAATATTATTACCGTTGAAGATCCAGTGGAGTACCAACTAGAAGGCATTAATCAAATTCAGGTAAACCCAAATGTCGGTATGACTTTTGCCAAAGGACTTCGTGCAATTTTACGGCAAGATCCCAATATTATTATGGTCGGAGAAATTCGTGACAGTGAGACGGCGGATGTTGCTGTAAGAGCATCACTAACTGGGCATTTAGTATTAAGTACACTTCATACCAATGATTCGCTTGGAACAATCACACGTTTGATCGATATGGGGGTTGAACCATTCCTTGTTGCGTCATCTTTATCAGGAGTCGTTTCCCAACGCTTAGTTCGCCGTGTATGCCGAGACTGTGGTCAGTTACATGAACCTACCGTTCGAGAACTTGAAATTTTCGGGAGACGAGGCATTACCATCGATAAAGTGAATCGAGGCAGAGGTTGTGGAACATGTAATATGACAGGTTATAAAGGAAGAGTAGCCATTCATGAGCTATTAGTTCTTAATAATGAGATGAGACGAATGATTATGAATAAAGAGCCATACTCAAGCCTTCGAGAGGTCGCAATAAAAGATGGAACCATCTTCCTGATTGATGATGGTCTATTAAAGGTAAAGCAAGGGATTACGACAACCGAGGAAATACTTCGCGTAGCAACTGCTGAATAGGTGGAGAACAGTATGAAAGAAAAAATAAACCAAATATTACTTTCAGCACATGAATTAAAAGCTTCTGATATTCATATCACAGCCGGTGTTCCCCCTATCTTTCGAATTAATGGGGATTTAAAGAGATATGGCAAGGAAATGATTTTGCCAAACATGATTGACTCGATTGCTAAGGCAATTGTACCAGAAGATATGTGGTTGTATTTCAAAGAAAAAGGAGAACTTGATTTCTCATATGGAATCCAGGGTGTCTCACGGTTTCGTGTAAATTTATATAAACAGAGAACAACTCTCGCAATTGCATTTCGCGTGATACCTACCGCAATTCCAACATTTGAGGAACTTGAACTTCCGCAGGTATTAAAGAAAATTTGTCAAAAACCCCAAGGTCTTGTTCTCGTTACAGGGCCGACCGGAAGCGGGAAATCGACAACACTTGCATCCATGATTCAATTTATTAATCAAACAATGAGTAAACATGTAGTCACTCTTGAAGACCCAATTGAATACCTGCATAAGCATGGCGCTAGTATCATTGAGCAGCGAGAAATTGGAAGTGATACACTTAATTTTGCGAACGGACTTCGTGCAGCACTTAGGCAGGACCCTGATGTGATCCTTGTAGGTGAAATGCGAGATTTAGAAACCATTCACACAGCCATTACAGCAGCTGAAACGGGTCATCTTGTGCTTGGTACATTACACACAGTTAGTGCACCATCAACGATTGAACGGATTATAGATGTGTTTCCATCTTCACAGCAACCGCAAATTAGAATTCAACTTGCTAATGTGCTTGTAAGTGTGATTTCGCAAAGGCTTTTTCCAACAGCTAATCGAAAGGGCAGGAGAGCAGCAACCGAAATTCTGATTAATAACTCAGCAGTTGCCAATTTAATTCGCAATGAAAAGACTCATCAAATTAAAAATGTAATGCAGACAAGCCGTGCTGAAGGAATGCACACACTGGATAGTAACCTAATAGATTTAGTCCGTGCCGGGACTATTTCAAAGGATGTTGCCCAACCTTTCTTACAGGAGACCATGAATAATGCCTAGATATAAGTATGAGGGACGAGACAAATATGGAAAAAAATCCGGCACAATATCTGGAACGTCTAAGACAGATGCAGTAGCAAATCTAAGGCAAAAAGGAATCCGAGTTACGAATATAAATGAAATTCCTGAAACCTTACTAACAAAAGAAATTGCAATTGGAAGTCCAGTAAAATATAAAGATTTCGTTATCTTTTTAAGGCAATTTGCTACACTTATCAAAGCTGGGGTTACGATTGTTGATACGATGAATATTTTGGCGAATCAAACAAGCAGTAAGCCTTTAAAAAATGCTTTACTTGAGGTAGAAGAAGACCTAAGGGAGGGTATTTCCTTATCGGCAGCAACAGCAAAGCATAAACGAATTTTTACAACACTTTTTACAAATATGGTACGGGTTGGTGAGGTTGGAGGAAATCTTGATGACACTCTGGAAAACCTTGCAGATTATTATGAGAAGCAAAATAAAACAAGACAAAAAGTAAAGTCGGCAATGGCATACCCTGCGGTTATTGGGGTTGTTGCAGTAGCTGTCGTTATCTTTTTATTAGTTTCTGTTGTACCAACTTTTGTCGATATGTTTGCAGACTTTGGAGCTGAGCTGCCGGCTATTACCAAATTTGTCTTAAATGCAAGTGAATTTATGCAGCAATTTTGGTGGCTTGTCATTTTGATCTTTATTTTTATTTTTCTGCTCTTCACGATTATAAAACAAAGAAAAGAAACTAGGTATTATCTTGATTTTGTATTATTAAAAATGCCGATTTTTGGAACACTAATGCAAAAAGCGGCCCTTGCTCGAATGACAAGAACATTAGCTTCTATGTTAAGCAGTTCTGTTCCGATATTACAGGCGCTTGCAGTTGTGGAAACAATTGTTGAAAATGAAGTGATTGCAGATGTTATCAAACAATCAAGGAAATCACTAGAACAAGGTAAGTCCATGACAGAGCCAATGAAAAAGCATTGGGCATTTCCGCCACTCATTACTCATATGATCGCAATTGGTGAAACGACAGGATCTTTGGATGAGATGCTAGGTAAGGTAGCGAATTTCTATGAAGATGATGTAGAGAACACAACGGATCAATTAAAATCACTAATTGAACCACTTATGATAGTATTCTTAAGTAGTATAGTAGGGACTATTGTCACAGCTATTCTTGTACCAATGTTTGATATATTTAACCAAATTCAATAATTTAAATGGTATTTTATCTTTTTCTACAAAAATCGCTCAAAATTTCGTTTGTTTCCAACAAATAAGTAGTGTATTCTACATGGTTTGCAATTATAATGAATAGTATAAATGGACTAGTTCCGTGTAAAAAGGAGAGGAAAAATAAATGCTGAAAAAGTATTTAAAAAATCAAAAAGGTTTGACGTTAATTGAGTTATTAGCAGTAATCGTAATTCTAGGGATTATTGCGGCGATTGCAATACCGAGTATTGGAAAAATATTGGATAATTCAAACAAAGATGCTCATGTTTCGAATGCTGAAGCGATAGTTAATGCGGCTAAGTTATATGTTTCATCTCAAAATCAGTCAATTTCTGCTGCCGAGGCAACACCAACAAATATAACACTTGAAGAACTTATTAATAATGGTTTCATGGATGAGATTAAGGATCCTAGTAATAAAAGTTCAACATATAATCCAAAAACAACTTTAGTTGCTATTCATAAACCCGCTGGATCAGGTACTGTTTATAAAGTAACTCTTGTATCACGACATGATCCAGCGAGAACTTATTTAGACGCGATAAATATAAACGATTTGGATAGAGCGGATGTTAAAAATAATTAATTGATGAAGTAGATTAATAAAGTATATAGATGAATTATCTCGTTATTTCATCTATATACTTTTAATTTCAAGGAGATAGAAATGATAATAACGATTTATTTATATATATTTATCGTTGGGCTTTTGCTAGGCTCCTTCTTCAATGTAGTCGGCCTACGAATCCCAGCCGGTGAATCAATCGTTCGCCCACGTTCAGCATGCCCGACTTGTAAGCATCAGCTGACGGCAATTGAATTAATACCGGTATTTTCATACATACTCCAAGGTGGCAAATGCCGAAATTGTAAAACACGCATTTCACCTATTTATGCATCTTTTGAATTAGTAACCGCAATTCTTTTTACGATTTCACCATTGTTGGTGGGATGGTCAAAAGAATTGATTATCGCTTGGACGTTAATTTCCTTATTAATGATCATCTTTGTTTCAGATCTTACATACATGATTATCCCAGATAAAGTGCTTCTGTTCTTTGCACCGGTTTTCATCATTGAACGTATTTTCATTCCACTTGAACCGTGGTGGGACATGCTAGCCGGGAGTATCGTCGGATTTCTTCTCCTTTATCTAATCGCTATTATCAGTAGAGGAGGCATGGGCGGTGGAGATATTAAGCTTTATGCAGTTCTTGGACTTGTATTGGGCTGGAAACTTGTTCTGTTATCGTTTTTCTTAGCAACCATCTTTGGTACTGTGATTGGACTTTGTGGAATGGTCATTGGTAAAGTAAAGAAAGGGAAACCCATGCCTTTTGGTCCATCCATCGTCATTGGGACCCTCCTTGCATACTTTTTTGGACAAGACATTATCTCGTGGTATATTGAACTATTCGTACATTGATTTAAAGGGGATACATAATGGCTTTTACACTATTTTCATCAAACAAAATGGCAAATATTATTATTAAAGATCATGCGATCAGATATGTGGGTGTGAAGCAAACAAACCCTATTACCGTTCAAAAGTTTCGTGAAAAATATTTACCCCCTGGTATTATTCAAGAAGGAAGAATAATTGAAAGGGATACACTACTTTTAATTTTAGATGAGTGTGTGTCAGATTGGGGAATAAAAAAAAATCATGTTCAATTTGTGATTCCAGACCCTTTCGTGGTGATTCGCAAAATAACAATCCCAAATGAAGTAAAAGATGATGAGATTTTAGGATATATCTATTTGGAACTTGGCACAACCATCCATCTTCCTTTTGAGGAACCTGTTATTGATTTCAAAAAGCTTACAGAGGATGAAACCCGAAAAGAAGTACTCATTATTGCTGCACCTGAGGACGTTGCGTCCGAGTATTCTTCGTTATTAGAAGAGGTAGATTTAAAGCCAGTAGCAGCTGATATTACACCACTATGTATGTATCGTCTCTTTCATTTTTGCGATAAAACAAAAGAGGAAGGTCATTCATTGCTTATACAGTTTGATCTACAATCTGTTAATTTGAGTATTTTTCATCAAGATGTACCTTTGTTTATGAGACATATTACGTTAGAAACATCCATAGAAGATTGGGATATTCAACAAAATAATTCTCATACATTAGCGGATATACGATGGAATAGTCATCGAAGTAAAATAGAAGTTCTAATGGATGAATTAATCAAAGAGATAGAGCATGTGATGAATTTTTATAGCTTTAATATGACTCAGGGGAAGGAAAGGATTACCAATATATTAATGAGCGGTGACCATCCATATCTTTCAGGCATTAGGACAACACTAAAGCAAAGATATGAAATACCGGTTCAAACCATTGATAAATTTGAACAGCTTCCTGCCCATTATTATTTACCATTAGGATTGGCTCTTAAAGAGGTGCAATAATGCTAGTAGATATTAATTTACTTCCTAGAAAAGAATATAGAAATAGAGCTAATTTATTTCTTGTCATACTTATCGTGATTGTTGCCTTAGTTGGCTTTCTTTTTGTTTTTTTACAACTAAATAAAGCTCATGCACTTGAAAAGGATCTTAACAATCAACTTGTAACAGTTCAAGCAGCCAGAGTTGCTGCCGAAGAAGAAGGTGCAGTTTCAAATAATTCAAATAGTGTTCTACAGCTAGAAAGAACAGCAGAATGGGCGGATGCTTATTTTGTTGAAACAGTTCCGATCTTAAATCACCTAACGAAATTATTACCGGAACGAGGATTTGTTCAATCCTTTACCTATTCAGATACCGGTGTTATTTCTTTTGAAGTCCAGTTTGATACGAATACCGAGGTTGCACATTATTTAGCATTGCTTAATGAATCTCCTAACTTTGAATCAGTCAAGCTGTTTACTGTATCAACTAGTCCGCTAACTGAAGAGGTTAATGAAGAGGATGTAGGACAAGGGAATGAAACAAATAATGAGTCGAACCCTACTAATACTGAAGGCAATGTAACGTTACCTAATAATGCGACTAAAACAGATGCAAATGATAACATTTTACCAAGATATTATGCACAATTTGAATTAATTATTAACAAGGCTGCATTTAATACGATAGAAAAGGAGGGTGACTAATATGACTCTCCATTTCTCACGAAAACAGCTTACTCTTTTAATCCTTTCAACTGTTGTCTTACTTGGCTTATCTTATTTAGCCTATTTTTTACTAGTAACACCGGTCAATCAAAAAATCTCTCAGCTAGAGAATAGTTTGAAAACGGAACAAAGACTGTTAGAGTTGGTTTCTGAAAAAAGTACTACTGAGGAAGCTATTGTTAGCTCGACTGAGATTCAAAAGAAAATACCGGTAATCCCATTAGTGGAACAAATCATTTTGGATATAGAACGTGCCGAAACCTTATCTGAAAGTAAAGTTACCAACATGTCCTATAGTGAAAATGAATTTATTTTAGATGAAGAATCTCAAACTGAGGGACAGGAAGAAGTAACAGAACCTAACGATACAACTGAAACGGTAGAGGTTGCTCCAGACAAGACCACGCAGGCTGAACAACCTGAGGAAGAGAATACATTCGATCCTGAACTAGTAGATGGTTTAAGTCTAGTAACGGTTACATTGAGTGTTGAATCTCCAAATTATAGTGAATTGGAGAAATTCTTGTCGGTTGTCGAACATCAAACAAGAATAACGAAGGTTGATGCATTAAGCTTTACGGGTACATCGGAGCTGACTTCAATCGAACAAGTTCCTGCACCGCTAGTGTACAATGTGACAATATCTTCATTCTACATGCCAAAATATAAGGATCTTGCTGAAGAGGCACCTAGACTAACGGTACCACCCCCAGGAAATAAAAAAAATCCGTTGGCTACTGGTTTAGAAAATGAAAGCAAAGATAGTCAATGATTAATAAACCTATATGTACGAGGCATGATTTGTCTCGTTTTTTTAAGAAATTATAGATGGATGTGATAACAGCTTGGAATCGCTACTATTTGCAATTATTTCGCTTCTTCTAATTCTGCCTATTATCTATTTTATTCCCTTTGGTTTTACGAAGAAGGGAAAAATTATTATTCTAATAAGTGCTTTTATTGTATTTATTATAGGTTTAGCGGCAAGGACAGTAATGAGCGTATGGCAAACTGGGATTGTGTTAATACTGCTAGCAATAGGGGTTACATATATTTTAGCCACCCGATTCGGTAATAAGCTATTTGAAAAAAACGAATATGAATTGGGTTCAGAGAATAAAGTGATTAAGTTTGAACTTGAAGATGGTATAGAGGAAGAAATGCGTAGTCAGGTGGTACATAAGGAAGAGCTTATTCTTCCTACTTTCGAACCGTCTGCTTCCTTATCTATTCCGGAGCAAACAGATGAAAATCAATTAGAAAATACGGATTTCCTTGATGAAACAATAGATGAACGGTTTGAATTGGAAGAAGTTTCAGAAGTACAAAATGAACTGAACAATGAGATCGTGTATGAGGAAATCGAAGATAAAAAGGAAGTTCAAATAAGTAATAATAATAACCTCGATGATTTACTGAAGGAATTAGAATTGGAGTTAGAGACAGCTAATCAAAAAAGCGAAGAAGCCGACGAAGCTGTTGTCGAAACAACTGTCAATAATGATAATATAGATGAGCTTGAAGAAATAGAAGTTAAGGACTTATATACCTATTCGCAACCTGAACTTGAGGAAATCAATATTGATAGTTTACAAGTAGCTAACGATCATCAAGAGGAAGAATTAATCGATATTGCAGATGAAACAAATGATGAGGTAATGGAAGTTATTGAAGATACAAAAATAGAAGAATATTCGGAAGATGAAATCATACCAAATAATAGTCCATCGGATTCCGAAATGAAAAACGAATTACTCGAAATTAATGAGAACGATGTAAATCTTCATAATCAAGAACCTGAAGTAATTGATATTCAAGAAGAAAAAGATGTAACGAAACAATTACTTTTCAATTCTATGGTGTCTCAAATCAATCTCTCTAAGAATCAATTATCAAGTACACAATATGAAAAATTGATAGTAGATCACCTTCATCCCGGAATGTCTGATCATGATTATTATACTTTTGTCAGCTTATTAATTGATCATTATATAGAAACGAAACAATACGAGGAACTATCTTCATTAATTTCCAAAAATATGAACAGATTCAAGGAATATCCTGTTATTTTACAGGAAATTAACTTTTTGTTAGAAGAATATTGCAAAATATGACGAAAAATAACGAAAAGCATGGTAGAATAAAATGAAAAAGCCGTTTTAAACATGAATAGGTGTGGTGAATGATTTATGAAAAAAAGTGTTGAAATCGTTGGGTTACCAATCATAAGTATTATAGATGGTGTAGAAATCGGAAAAGTAAAATCTTTAGTTATTAACCCTGAGAAAGGCTCAGTCGACTTCCTGACAATTGAACATGAAGATTGGCAGGTAAGTGTAAAAGCCATTCCGTTCAAAAGAGTGGTTGGAATCGGAGAATACGCGGTTACCATTGAAAGTGAAAGCGCCGTAATTGATTTAAATGAAATTCCGATTGCGAATACACTTGTTAATAAGAAAATTAAAATTACAAATACAAAAGTAATGACAAGAAAAGGGCAATTATTAGGGGAAGTCCTTGAATATTATGTTGATGATGAATCCGGAAATCTATTAGGAACATTATTAAATGTTTCTGGCAATGAGGTTGCTTTACCTTCTGATTCTGTCCTTACATATGGAAAAGACATTATCATTGTTGAAGAAAATGCTTCATCTAAATTCCTTGATTCAGTAGAGTCATTAGAAAATCCACAACCGGAGTCTACTGAAACTCAATCAAATGAAATCATCGAAGAACTACTCCCTGCATCAACAGATGAACAAGGTCCATTTGATGAAATTAATGCGTCAATCGATAAGCACGAAGAGTCTGAATCAAAGGCATTACGTTTAAAACAAGTTGACCTACTTTACGGTAAAGTTGTGAAGAAAGACATTCTGGACAATGAAGGAAATATACTAATTCCAGCTGGAACTCATTTATCCGTAGATGATATTATTAAAGCCCAAGATCTAGGACCAAGTGTATTTGTTGAATTATCAATGAATGTTGAAGGATAAAGCCCACTATTTAGTGGGTTTTTTTGATGCCCAAAATTTCTAAATGTTAATGCTTGTAGGAATTTGACGAAAACCTCTAGTAACAAGACGACAAATGTCTTGTTCTTTTTTTTTTGAGGTATGGTAGGATTGACAAAAATAGAGCTTTTCCTTAAATAGGTGGTGAAGAAATGGATAAGCACAATCGGATTTCTATTAAAATCAATGGTAAGGAGTCAAAAGTTAAAAAAGAAGAGAAAGAAACCCATGAATTTGTCGAATCGGAAAAACCTCTTATTATTATAGAGAATGATGAGGTTGCCGCGGCACAAGAGGAAGAGGAGGATGATTTTAGCTGGGTTCTGCCAGATGAAAACTTGAAAAATCATTCTTCAAAGGAAAAAGAGATTCCAGTAATCCCGATCGAAGATTTACGACTATCAAAAGGTCCTAGTAAAATACCGTATAAACCAAAAAATAAAAAAGGATTTCACTTTTTTCCTGTTAAACAATTTGCCGTTTCTTTTGTTTTAGCAGTTATCCTTGGAGTTGGTTTTGGATTCATGATTTTAAAAATAGTGGATGATGTAAATGCAGGACCTGCGGAAAACGAGACGCCAGCCGAGGTTACTGATAATACCCCGCCTTCTACTGGGAAACAGGAGGACACGCCTGTGAGTGGCCAAACAGCAATTGATTTAGAAACACTGGCTACCGGTGTAGTCCAAGGTGGGAAGTTTTCAACTGCTGAATCTGCGAATACAACTGTCAGCGAAATTAAAGGCAAGGGTTTTGCCGCGACTGCTGTTGAAGTTGATGGAGCTTTTTTCGTAATTGCCGGTATTGGATCTGAACAAGGATCGGTAAGCGGGATTAAGACAAAATATGAAGAAGCCTTCCCTGAATTTTTTGCAAAAACATTTGAATTACCTGGTGGGTCCTATACGAATGCAGGAAAGGCAGATGCGGAAGCTATTAACGCAGCTCTTCCAGTATATAAGGAATTAGTGGCACTTTCTTCTCAGGCTTTCGAAAACGGTGAAATTGATAATGGACAATGGGATAATCTAACCAAACAAATAGCAACAGTAAAAGATGTAAAGACTGACAGCCTGCATGCACAAATGAAAGAATTCCATACAAATGTACAATCCGCCTTTACACAACTGCAAGAATTTAAAAATGGAGGCGGCCAAAAATCTCTATGGCAATCACAGCAATCATTATTAAATGCATACCAAGCTTATTCAGTGTGGATTTCTGAGTTAAGCTAGACAAAATTCAATTTTTTAGTGAAAATAGAAAGGGGATCTTTACTCCTTTCTTTTTCTATGTCTTGATTTCCATAGCTTTTACATAAAGGGACAAATTTTCTCAAACAATAAATTATCTGGAAAATTGGATTTTACATAATTGTAGAGTGTTGATTTGTTTGTTAGGATAAACAGGTATCTTCCATTCTGAAAAAAATGATAAAGGGTGAATAAACATGCAACACCTCGTTTTAGCCTCAGGTTCTCCACGACGAAAAGAACTTCTTAGAAATGTGAAACTTTCCTTCGATGTTTCCGTCAGTAATATTGATGAAACCATTGACGAAACTCTCACTCCTGAAGAAAAGGTCATGACGATTGCCTTTAATAAAGCAAAGGCAATTGCCAAGCAATTCCCAGATTCCTGTATCCTTGCAGCTGATACAGCTGTTGTGTTTCAAAACCAATTTTTAGGTAAACCTAAAAGCGAACAGGAATCGATACACGTTTTAAAAAAATTATCAAATCAAACACATGAAGTCGTAACAGGAGTTGCGATTCTTTTTAAGGACACCAAAAAGATGTTCTTTGAAAGAACAGAAGTAACGTTTTGGGATTTAACTGATGAGGAAATTCAAGCATATGTTGCTTCAGGCGAACCAAAGGATAAAGCAGGTTCATATGGAATTCAAGGACTTGGATCTGCACTCGTAAAACATATTAAAGGCGACTATTTTTCTGTCGTTGGCTTGCCTGTATCACGAACTCTTCGTGAACTTAGAGAGCTGGGATTTCACAGCTAAAAATGGATTCATTTACGCAGAAAAGAATGCAACTAATAAACAGCGCAATTATAGGCTAAATGACATAGTAGCCAGTATTTTTTCCGAGTAGGGTCCAAGTATCTAGTACAATGGATAGGAGGAACCTTTTTGAAATCAGCACTTATGATTCGAGATTATCCTCAAGAGGAAAGGCCGCGGGAACGATTGGTTTCAGACGGTCCTGACAGCCTTTCAAATCATGAGCTTTTAGCCATTCTTTTACGAACAGGATCAAAGGAAGAATCCGTCATTCAGCTTTCAAACCGCTTATTGCATCATTTTGAAGGACTAAGATTATTAAAGGATGCATCTGTCGAAGAAATCACTTCCATTAAAGGGATCGGAACAGCGAAAGCCGTACAAATCATGGCGGCGATTGAGCTAGGTCGCAGAATTGGAAAACTTCAATATGAAGATCGATATGTGATCAGATCCCCAGAGGATGGGGCTAAATATGTGATGGAGGATATGCGATTTTTATCACAGGAACATTTTGTTTGTCTTTACCTGAATACGAAAAATCAGGTGATACACCGTCAAACGATTTTTATCGGAAGTCTTAATGCTTCGATCGTTCATCCGCGTGAGGTGTATAAGGAGGCTTTTCGAAGATCAGCGGCATCCATCATTTGCATCCATAATCATCCTTCAGGTGACCCGGCACCGAGCCGGGAAGATATTGAGGTCACAAAGCGGCTAGTTGAATGTGGCAGGATAATCGGCATAGAGCTTTTGGACCATTTAATCATCGGTGAACAGAAATATGTCAGTCTAAAAGAAAAAGGGTATGTGTGACTGTTAAAATGTGTGTTCAAAAGACGGTGTCATTTTCGACCGACTTTTTGAACATCCTCTATTAATTTTTAATTTAGTACGATATAATATTGGTTATGAGTTTTTAGCATGTTAACCCATTTTTATTCGCGTATCAGAAAGGAAGATACATATTATGTTTGGAATAGGTACAAGAGACCTTGGTATAGATTTAGGGACGGCAAATACACTTGTTTTTATTAAGGGAAAAGGCATTGCAGTTAGAGAGCCATCTGTAGTTGCGATGCAAACAGACACAAAGCAGATTGTAGCAGTAGGAAACGATGCTAAAAACATGATTGGGCGTACACCTGGCAATGTTGTTGCACTTCGTCCGATGAAGGATGGTGTCATTGCTGACTATGAAACAACTGCGACAATGATGAAATATTACATCAATTCAGCAGTTAAAACGAAAAACTTCTTTTCAAGAAAGCCATATATTATGGTTTGTGTCCCATCGGGGATTACTGCGGTCGAACAACGTGCGGTGATTGATGCTACAAGGCAAGCTGGTGCAAGAGATGCATATCCAATCGAAGAGCCATTTGCAGCGGCTATTGGTGCAAATCTTCCGGTATGGGAACCAACTGGCAGCATGATTGTTGATATCGGTGGCGGAACAACTGAAGTTGCCATTATCTCTTTAGGTGGAATTGTTACAAGTCAGTCAATTCGTATTGCCGGAGATGAAATGGATGATGCAATTATTCAATATATTCGTAAAACCTATAACCTCATGATTGGGGATCGCACAGCGGAAGCAATCAAAGTAGAGATTGGTTCAGCCGGTGCTCCTGAGGGTGTAGAGAACATGGAAATCCGTGGAAGAGATTTATTAACTGGATTGCCAAAAACAATTGAGATTACGGCCGAAGAAATTTCGGGCGCTCTGCATGACACTGTGTATGCGATTGTCGATGCGGTTAAAAATACGCTTGAAAAGACACCGCCTGAGCTAGCAGCAGATATAATGGATCGCGGAATCGTTTTAGCTGGTGGGGGAGCTCTTTTACGCAATTTGGATAAAGTGATTAGTGAGGAAACAAGTATGCCTGTTCTTATTGCTGAAAATCCATTAGATTGTGTAGCTATTGGTACAGGTAAAGCCCTTGACCATATTCATTTATTTAAAGGGAAATCAAAGGATTTACGATAAAGAAGAACATGATGATAGTGGGGAATTGATTTCCCCACTTTATGTGTTGAAATTTTAGTTTAGTTAGAGGGTGTAACACATGCCACAATTTTTTCTTAATAAGCGATTAATTATTTTACTTGTTTGTATCATCGTTCTAGTGGCATTGATTGGATTTTCCTTAAAAGAGCGTGACAAATTATCATGGCCTGAACAGTTTTTAAAGGATTCAGTTGGTTGGGTTCAAAGTATATTTCATCAACCCTCTCAAGCTATTGCTGGATTTTTTGATAATGTCAATCATATTCAACATACTTTTGAAGAGAATCAGCTTTTAAAGGAAAAGCTTGATTCCTATGGTCAAATCGAAGCAAAAGTACAGGAATTAGAAAAAGAAAATGATAAATTGCGTGATGTTTTGAAAAAAACGGAATCACTCGATCATTTTAATAAAATACAGGCTACGGTAATAGGGCGTAACCCTGATCAATGGCATGAAATTATAACGGTTAATAGAGGAACACGGCATGGAGTGAAGGTTGACATGGCTGTGATTACCTCAAAGGGTTTAATTGGTAAAATAAAACATGCAAATGAATTTACATCGACCATCCAATTATTAAGCTCCCCAAATCGTATCAATCGTATCTCAGCTTATATTCAAGGAGATACAAAAATTATGGGGTTAATTGAGGGGTATGACGAAGAAAAAGAAGCGCTTCTATTTAAAATCAATACACCAGATGCAAAAATAGAAAAAGATCAAAAGGTACTTACTTCTGGACTTGGTGGAATTTTTCCGAGTGAGCTGTATATTGGTGAGGTCATGGACGTTGTACCTGATGATTATGGGTTAACGAAGACTGCCTATATTAAGCCAGCAGCTGATTTTTATGAAATTGATCATGTTATAATTGTTGAAAGAACGATGATTGTTCCAAATGAAGAGGAGGAGGAATCGTGAGGCGTTTCGTCCTTCCTTTTATTTTGTCCTTTGTTTTTTTATTTGAAAGCAGCTTTATTGATTTAGTGCCAGCAGACATTTTTCATCAGGAAAATGTCTACGTTCCTCGGTTTTTATTTGTTTTGATTGGTTTTATTACAGTCTATTTTAATAAACCAATTGGGCTTATATATGCGGCTATTTTTGGTTTGCTTTATGATATTGTTTATACTGAAATACTAGGAGTTTATTTGTTTTTATATACACTTATGGCTTATCTTATTTCCTGGGCAAGTCGGATTCTTCAAACCAATATCTTTGTCATTTCTTTTTTAAGTCTGGTTGGGATAGCAGCTTTGGAATTCTGTGTATATGCGGTAAATTTAGCAATCGGTTCAGCTTCTCTTTCAGTTGAACAATTTCTGCAAATCCGTATTTTGCCGACAATCCTATTAAATAGTATATTTATCCTAGTATTTGCTTACCCATTTAAGAAATTACTAGGAAAGCTACATATAGAAGAGTAAATTGGTTCTTTCAAAAAAACTTTGAGATTTAACAGGAAAAATGGAGTCTTTTGTTGAAGTATATTATCGTTGAGGTGAACGTCGTGAAAGGACAAAAACAGCAGTATGTTACTATAAAAGGGACAAAAGACGGACTTACGTTGCATCTCGATGATTCATGTTCATTTGAAGAACTGATTTCAGATTTAGAGATTATGCTATCCTTGAATCGTAAAACGAAAGATGATGTTCCGTTCGTTCCTGTTAAAGTGAAAACTGGCAATCGTTTTCTAACGCAAGATCAAGAAGAAGAAATACGTTCTATCATTCGCAATAAAAAGCATTTGGTTGTGGATGTAATTGACAGTAATGTGATTACAAAACAAGAAGCCGAAGAATTGAAGAAGAAGAATGAGATTGTTTCAGTTGCAAAGGTGATTCGTTCTGGACAAGTCCTTAAAGTAGATGGAGACCTAGTGCTTGTCGGGGATGTGAATCCCGGGGCAACTGTTATAGCAGGCGGTAATATTTTTATTATGGGTTCTTTGCGCGGAATTGCACATGCAGGATTCAATGGTAATCAGGATGCAATCATTGCAGCGTCAGTCATGAAGCCAACTCAGCTTCGAATTGCTGATATAATGAACAGAGCACCTGACTTCGCTCAAACAGAAACCAACATAATGGAATGTGCATATGTGGACGACAATGAGACAATTGTAGTAGACAGATTGCAACAGTTAACTCATTTAAGACCTAACTTAACAAGGTTAGAAGGGGGAATCTAGCTGTGGGAGAGGCTATAGTTATTACATCAGGAAAAGGTGGAGTCGGAAAGACGACTACGTCTGCTAATGTAGGCACTTCCTTGGCTGTGCTAGGGAAACGTGTGTGTTTAATAGATACAGATATTGGCCTGCGAAATTTAGATGTTGTCATGGGTTTAGAGAACCGCATCATCTATGATTTAGTAGACGTTGTTCAAGGTCGTTGTAAGCTTAAACAAGCTTTAGTAAAGGATAAAAGATTCGATGACCATCTCTATTTACTGCCAGCTGCCCAAACAAGTGATAAGACAGCAGTAGAGCCTAGCCAAATGAAGATATTGGTCGAAGAGTTAAAACAAAATTTTGATTATATTGTTATCGACTGTCCTGCCGGTATTGAACAAGGTTTTCAAAATGCTGTTGCTGGCGCAGACAAAGCAATAGTTGTTACAACACCAGAAGTTTCAGCAGTTCGTGATGCTGACCGGATTATCGGATTACTAGAAAAAGAGGAAATTGAGCCGCCACGTCTCATCGTGAATCGGATTCGAAATCATATGATGAAGACAGGCGAAATGCTCGATATCGATGAAATTGTTACACATCTATCCATTGATTTAATTGGAATTGTGGCAGATGATGATGCAGTCATTAAAGCTTCCAATAGTGGTGAACCAATCGCATTAAATTCAAGCAGCAAAACAGCGATCGCCTATCGAAATATCGCACGAAGAATTTTAGGAGAATCCATTCCTCTACAATCTCTTGAAAACGACCAAACAGGTATGTTCTCAAAGATTAAGAAATTCTTTGGTGTCCGTTAAACCACCTATTTAATCGGGTGGTTTTTTCTTTTGCCTGGAAATGAATCTAGCTAGTTATTAGAAAAACTTACATTAACCATGAGGATTAGGTCCTGATTTTTCTTAAAAAGAGTCTTGTTGGCGGGGGTCTTTACCTATTATTAGAAATAAAAGGTAAGGAATAATTTACCAAAACGGGCTTGCTCTTATAATTATTGAAAATGATGTAAGGAAAAAATAATCATTTTTTAATAATAAATATTGAACTTGTAACAATTATGCTATTCTACCTAGAAAAAGTTTTGTGGGAATTACGCGTGAATAATATAGGTAAAACCTCATTTTCTTTGAATAACCCCTATAAAAATAAACTTCTACCGAATATATATTACTTCGTTCTAACCTCCTAGTTTGCATTTTACAAAATAGGTAAAAATTACCAAATTCCTAATATTCAAAATATTATCCTGTTTTTCGACACTTTTTCCACTTTTAAATAGCTACTACATTTAATGTATACCTGTTCATCTACATAATGCGGTTTCTACTGGAAAATCGCAATTTCGATCTAGAGAAAAATGGGGGGACTTTAACAACCCAAAGCATTCGAAAGGACAGGAATTCAAGAAAAGGAGGTTGCTTACGTAATTACAAAAAATTATAAGGGAGGAAACCTGATGAGGAGGAACGGGAAACGTAGGTTAACGAAGGTAGCAAGTGTGTTAATGTGTGCGCTTTTACTCGTGCCTGGTGTTACGTTGGAGGCATCTGCACAAACAAAGGATTCTTCAACATCCTATCTGGGAAGTAAAAAAGGGGTAGCTTCAACTAAAATTTCGAAGAGCTTGCAGGACCAGTATGCGAATGAAAAAATGGTTACATTTCTTGTTAAATTCAAGGAACAAGTGGATTCAAAGGCAGTAGCAAATGAAGCGGCTAAAAAAGCTAGTTTACAAAAAGCTACGGCAGCAAACACGAAATCCATTAAGCGAAATGCTATCGTTTCAGAACTTCGAACAACTGCAATCGAAACACAAGGCAATATTAAGGAATACCTTGAAAAAGAAGAAGCGGCAGGAAATGCAAAAGATATAAAATCCTTCTTCATCGTGAACGGAATGGGGGTTACTGCGACTAAGGAAGTAATGGAAAAAATCGCTTCATTCCCTGAGGTTGAAAAGGTGTTACCAAATGAAATTCGTCAATTGCATGCACCTGTTAAAGCGGAGAAGTCAGTGGCTGTAGAGTCAAAGGCAAGCCCACAAAACATTGAGTGGAATATTGATCGTGTTGCTGCTCCACAAGTATGGGAAATGGGAATTGATGGTTCAGGAACAGTAGTTGCGAGTATTGATACGGGTGTTCAATGGAACCATCCGGCACTTGTGGAACAGTACCGAGGCTATAATCCTGCAAGTCCTACTAATCCGAACCATCAATATAGCTGGTTTGATGCAACGG
This sequence comes from Bacillus sp. REN16, assembly GCF_020731355.1. Lineage (GTDB taxonomy): Bacteria > Bacillota > Bacilli > Bacillales > Bacillaceae_L > Ferdinandcohnia. The sequence goes on from NZ_JAJFZK010000004.1 coordinate 161,780, forward strand.
CTGGCCAATCTGCACCATATGATGATATTGGCCACGGAACGCATGTTACAGGTACCATGGTTGGGGCTGAACCAAATGGAGGGAACCAAATTGGGGTTGCTCCAGGTGCGAAGTGGATTGCTGTAAAGGCATTTACATCTGCTGGTGGATCAGATTTGGATCTTCTAGAAGCTGGAGAGTGGATTATTGCTCCAGGAGGTAATCCAGATATGGCGCCAGACGTTGTCAACAACTCATGGGGTGGCGGACCAGGATTAGATGAATGGTATCGTCCAATGGTTCAAAACTGGAGAGCCGCTGATATTTTCCCGGAGTTTTCAGCTGGTAATACAACATTAACTAATCCTGGTGGCCCTGGGTCAATTGCTAATCCAGCGAATTACCCAGAATCTTTCGCAACAGGAGCAACGGATATCAATGATCGTTTGGGAAGCTTTTCGTTACAAGGCCCATCACCATATCCAGGCGATATGAAACCGGATATTTCAGCACCGGGAGTGAATATTCGGTCATCAGTACCAGGGAGCGGCTATGAAGGAGGATGGAATGGAACTTCAATGGCTGGACCTCATATTTCCGCAGTTGTAGCCTTATTAAAACAAGCAAATGCATCATTAACAATTGAACAAATTGAAGAAATTATCACAACAACTGCAACTCCTTTAACGGACGGTACATTTCCGGAATCACCAAACTTTGGTTACGGTTATGGATTGGTAAACGCATATTTAGCTGTATCCTCTGTTGCTTCCGGGCTGGGAAAAATTAAAGGTCAGGTTGCAAAAGATGGTGTAGATGATGCAGCTCCAACATTTGAGCACACTGCACCGGGTGAAACATATGCAGGTATGGATTTACCACTAAGTATTTCTGTTAAAGACAATGTAAGTATTACATCGGTAGTGCTTCAATATGAAAATGAAGCTGGCGACTGGACAAATGTAGCCACTACTCAAACATCCGGTACTTACAATGAAGGAGCATACGAGGCAGTCATTCCAGGGCAAGAAATATCGGTGCCAACTGTTTCATATCGTTGGAAAATTGTTGATTTTGGTCAAAACGATATAACAACAGATGTTTATGAAGTTTCTGTAGAACCGGGAATTTCAGTTGGTTATTCCCAAGACTTTGAATCTGCTCCAATCGGTTGGTTCTCTTTTGGCGCCGAGGACACATGGCAATGGGGTGCTCCAACAAGTGGTCCAAATGGTGCTTACTCAGGAGAGAACGTTTATGCTACCAATTTAGCAGGAACGTATAATAGTCGAGCGAATATGACGCTTGTAATGCCTCCAATTGATTTACCAGCAGAGGGTGCTGCATACCTGCAATACATGAATTGGTATAATCTTGAACGTAACTGGGATTTTGGTCATGTGTTTGTTTCGACCGATATGGAGAACTGGACGCAGCTGCGACGTATCACGGATGTTTCTTCAGGCTGGCAGTCTGCGCAAGTTGATTTATCGGAGTATGCAGGTCAAAGAATATATATTGGATTTAACGTAACAACAGATGGAAGTGTAGTTCGTGATGGATGGTATATTGATGATGTTCGTCTATCAGATGAGCCATTGACAGAAGGAAGTAAAGCCAAATTAGGAGTTATGCCAACTAAAGGTGATGACTCTGTTGCTCTTAAAGAAGGGGAAAAAGTAGACCCAGCAAAAATTAAGCCAGAGGGTTCACAACATGACATGAAGGAAGTCGATGTTGATAAAGTTAACCCGCAAGCATTACCATTATACGCTCAAGTAAGTGTTATTGAATCCGGCAGATCTGTTACGACTAATCCTGCAAACGGTGCATTTGAATTAATCCATGGAACAGGAGACTTTACAGTTGTTGCTGAAAGCTATGGATATCACCCGGCACAACAAACGGTAACAGTTGAAGCTGATGGTGAGGCCGTAGCAAACTTTGTCTTAGAAGAAAAAGCAAAAGGGACGATCTCAGGAACGGTAACAAATGCTGCAACTGGTGAACCAGTTTCAGGTGCAACTATGTTACTTGTAGAAGATGCTAACGTAGCTCCTGTTGAGACAGATGAAAATGGTCAATATTCACTAACTGCTTATGAAGGTACCTATACTGTTCGAGTAATGGCACCTTCTTATTACAGTGAATCATTTGAAGTTGTCCTTGAAGGAGACGGAACCTTAGAACAAAACGTTGAATTAAGGCCATTCATCGGATACCCTGGGGAAATTGGGTATGATGACGGTACTGCGGAAAATGCTCGTGCATTCTATGATGCTGGAAATGGCTGGGCTGTGAAAATGTCTTTACCTGAGGGTCACGATACAGCACTTGTGACAGGTGGACTCTTCCGTTTCTGGGATACTTCTTGGCCGACCCCTGGAGGTACAAATTTCAAAGTAGAAGTATGGGATGCAACGGGAACAGACGGTGCTCCAGGTAAGAAACTAGCAGGACCAATTGACGTAACAGCCCTTCGAACAGGTGAATGGACAAATATTGACCTTGCTGCTGAAGGAATCATTGTAGAAGGAGACTTCTATATGGTATACATTCAAGCAGATCCGAATCCTAATGCTCCTGGACTTGGAACTGACGAAGACGGTGAATTTTCAGGGCGCAGCTGGCAGTTTGTTGGTGGCGGATGGTCATTAGCACCTGAAGAAGAAGGCAACTATATGATTCGGGCTACTGTCAATTATGAAGTAACAGCGCCTACTATTACTTCACCAGCCACAGGATTATTTACAAATGAAACCACCGTAACAGTTGAAGGAAAGGCTGCCCCTACAACAACTGTTCACGTCCTAAATAATGGTGAGGAAGTAGCGACAACTGCTGCAACTGCTGAAGGGACGTATTCAGTGGACATTGACTTACAGGTTGGTGAAAACTCATTAACAGCTAAGGCATCAACTGATACTGGTGTTACGGACGAATCCGAAGCCGTTGTAGTAGTACTTGATCAAACAGCACCGGAACTTGCCATAACTAGTCCGGAAGATGGCTTTAAGACAAATAAAGAAGCGATTACTGTAACAGGAACTGTACATGACGAGAATATCGACACTGTTACTGTTAACGGTGAGAGTGCGACGATTACAGATGGCAGCTTTACAAAGCGGATTCTTGTTGAAAATGGTGAAAATAAGATTGAAGCAGTCGCCACTGACAAAGCAGGGAATTCGACTAATCACCAGATTACTGTATTTGCTAAATTTGGTGAGATAACAATAGCTGATCTAAAACCTACTGAAGATGTTCATTTGCAATCAGGCGAAAGTGTGAAGATTGAATTCACAAGTGACCCAGGATTGAATGCAACCTACGCGATACGCTTACCGTTAACAAATACAGCAGGTCTTAGCAATGTGACTGAACTTCCATTGCAAGAAGTTTCGGCGGGTGTCTATGAAGGATACTGGACAGCAGTATCTAGTGTAGTTGCGGATGGTGCTGAAATTGAGGTGATTGTAAGAGACGAGTACGGTAACGAAGCTAGACAATTAGCAACAGGTAAGCTAATCATCAACGTGCAAGAAGATGATGGCAAGCCTGGAAAAGGTAAACCGGGCAAACCAGGTAAGCCGGATAAACCAGGAAAGCCAGAAAAACCAGGTAAACCGGATAAGCCAGGAAAGAATTAATCAAAAATAATGGAGCAGGAAGAAGGGTGGGAAATCTCATCCTTCTTTTTTAGTGATTTTTAGAAGTTGTCCCCACATCCACATACAGGTTGACCGTTCATAGTAATGAAGCTTAAATTTGCTAGATAAAAAGGTTCAATCTGTCATAACCAAGGTCCATCAATCATAAACTTGTACAAATAATATGGACAAGGAATGATGTGAAAATATGAGTAATCGAGCAAACGAAATTAGACGGCGGATTGAAAAGAGAAAACGTGCGAGATACTCCACCTCAGGTTCCCCTAAAAAAGCCGCTCCTCCCTTTTTAGCTAGTGATGAGGAACGATACGGAGGCAGTACATACACATCCATTGATGGTGGAGGGCCAGGTGAAGGAGGGCATCCTCTGTTTCGAAAGGAAGTTTTTCTTTTTAAAGTGTTACTTTCGGCTATTCTTGTTTTATCGATCGGCATTGTATTTAAAAATCAATCTCCGACATTTGAAAAAGTTCGGCATTACGTATCGAGCACGATGGAAACGGAATTTCAATTTGCTGCCGTAACTGAATGGTATACAGATACGTTTGGCAGTCCGCTTGCATTGATCCCTATTAATCAAAATAAAGAAAAAGTTGATACCCCGGCTCCTGGTAAATACGCAATTCCAGCAGTGGGTAAAGTGACTGAAACCTTTGAAGCTAATGGCCAAGGAATTATTGTTGAAACGGATAGTAAAGTAGTAGAAGCAATGAATGCGGGAAAAGTGATTGACTTGGCAGTTAAAGGTGATCTTGGTAAAACCGTTGTGATCCAGCATAGTGATGGCTCTGAAACTTGGTATGGGAATTTAGGTACTGTTGATGTCATGCTATATGATTATGTGGAAACTGGCCAAGAAGTCGGAAAGGTTCAGGAACCAGAAGGTGACAGCAAAGGAACGTATTATTTTGCAATTAAGCAAGGTGAAACATTTATTGATCCGATACAGGTGATAAAATTTGAATAATTATTTAAAACTTCTCAGAAAAATTGAAGTGCATCCTTTGCTTTGGCTCATCGTCGGAGTGGCGGTCATTACTGCCAACTTTAGAGAGCTATTGATGCTATTTATTATCATATTGGTCCATGAAATGGGACATGCCGCATGTGCCCATTTTTTTTCATGGAGAATTAAAAAAATTCAACTCCTTCCATTTGGTGGAGTAGCGGAAATGGATGAGCACGGAAATCGTCCATTAAAGGAGGAACTCCTTGTTATATTAGCAGGACCCCTTCAACATATTTGGATGGTAGTCGTTGCATATTTGTTAACAGCTGGTTCTGTTATTTCTGAAAAGACCTTTGATCTCTTTTTTTATCATAATGCTGTCATCTTTTTCTTTAATCTCCTTCCGATATGGCCGCTAGATGGAGGGAAACTTGTCTATTTATTTTTCTCTTATAGGCATTCCTTTTTTGAAGCTCATAAACGGATGCTAATAGTATCTACCCTGGTTACAATGATCATTTTAATTGTAATTCTAGTCTATGCACCTACTAATCTTAATCTTTGGGTCATTTTATCCTTCTTGATATTTTCAATTATTATGGAATGGAAGAAGCGTCATTACGTCTTTATGAGGTTCTTATTGGAGCGTTATTATGGGAAGCAAGATACGTTTACGAAACTGAAGCCTTTGGTGGTGGATGAAACGGAGATGGTATATTCCGTTTTATCGATGTTTCAACGGGGATATAAGCATCCGATTGTGATCCAAAAGGATGGAGAAAACCAGCTGCCATTAGATGAGAATGAGCTTTTACATGCTTATTTTAATGATAAAAAAATTACGCAACCGATTGGTGAGCTTCTCTACTTGTATTGACGTTGCTAGATAGGTTACATTAAAAATAGAAAAGCGTAATGTCAAAGCGAGGATTAAGACTTTGAAAACAATAATTATGAATGTAAAAACAACTGAAAAGCGTGTAGCAGTAGTCGAGGGAAATAAAGTTGTTGAATTAAATATCCAACAACCTAAACATAAAGAAATCGTTGGAAATATTTATAAGGGGCGTGTGATTGATGTCCTTCCGGGGATGCAGGCGGCTTTTGTTGATATTGGCATAGGCAGGAACGGGTATATTGGACGAGAACAGCTTGCTGCCTACCATCTATCCCCCTCAAGTGATAAAGAAAAAAGCATATCGCATTTTGTTAGACAAGGTGAGGAAATCATTGTCCAGGTAATGAAAGAAGGGGCAGAGCGGAAAGGCCCTAAATTAACTGGTCTAATTGAATTTCCTGGAGCTTCCCTTGTCTATTTGCCGTTTGGCAACTATGTAGCGGTCTCAAGGAAAATGAAAGAAGAGGAAGAGAGGACTCGATGGCGCAGATTTGGACAAACATACCTTCAACACCAAGAGGGTTTAATCGTCCGAACCGCATGTGAAAATCAAGATGAAACAAGGATACTGAAAGAGCTTGAATTTGGACGAAGTCGTTACAAATCCCTCCAAGACCAACAAAAAGACCTCAAGCCGCCAAGCCTTCTAATTGATGCCAATACCCTTGTTGATAAAATCCTCCTTGAGCATCGGTTTGAAACAATTCAGGAAATTGTGATTGATGATGCGGAAGAATTTCGTCAGTTAAAGGCACAATTAGGTGAAGAAAAGGTAAGCTTTTATCGCCGAAAAGAAAATATATTTTCCTACTATGGAATTGAGAAAGAAATTGAACGAGGTCTTAAGCAAATAGTGTGGCTTGACAATGGTGCCTACCTGATAATTGAACAAACGGAAGCTTTGACAATAATTGATGTAAATACTGGTAAATTCCAAGGGAAAGAAAATTTGCGAGACACTGTATTGAAAACAAATATAGCTGCGGCAAAAGAAATTGCAAATCAACTAATGCTCCGTGATATTGGCGGGATTATCTTGATTGATTTTATCGACATGAAGCTTAATGATGAACGTCAAAAAGTGATCCAAGCTTTACGCCGGGGAGCGAAGGAAGACAGAAATCGGGTGACAATTCACGGATTTACCTCACTCGGTATTTTAGAAATTACTCGTAAGAAGACACGAAAGGATCTCTCCGCTATTTTACAGACAAATTGTCCAACCTGTTTAGGAACCGGAAGGATTGATTCTGCTGAAACGGTTGTTTTTAAGCTCGAGCGGGAACTATGGGAGCATCAAGGAATGGACCATGATGCTGTCTGGATTGAAGCGACTGAAGAAGTAATAACTATTTTCCTGGGAGAACAGAAGGAGCACAAAAAAAGATTAGAGGAAGCTTTGTCTATGAAAATCTACATAACTGAAGCAGTTTCATCACGACATGGTTACACGATTAGACAAATGGGCAGTGAAGCCGAAATAAAAGCAAGACTAAATCATTTATTGTAGTTCAGTACTGATAATTCATATTGACTCCACTGTGTCTTTGTGATAATATTTTCATGTTATTGTTTGTAGCACCCAATGCTACAACCGCACATTCCAGGTATGTAAGTTTCCAGTAATGGAGCGCCTGTGTAGTGGCGAGTCTTAGTCCAAATTATAGGAGGTGCAATTATGTACGCAATTATTGAAACTGGCGGTAAGCAAATCAAAGTTCAAGAAGGCCAAGAAATCTATGTTGAAAAGCTTGACGTAGAACAAAGTGGAACAGTTACTTTTGACAAGGTTTTATTCGTAGGTGGCGACAACGTAAAAGTTGGCAGCCCAACTGTTGAAGGTGCAACTGTTACTGCTAAAGTTGAAAAACAAGGTCGCGCTAAGAAGATCATTGTTTTCAAATATAAGGCTAAAAAGAACTACCGTAAAAAACAAGGTCATCGTCAACCTTACACTAAAGTTACAATCGAAAAAATCAACGCATAAGGCTTTCTATCATGATAAAGATAACTATTAACCGAAATAGTTCTGGTAGAATCGACTCATTTACAATGAGTGGACATGCTGAATATGACGATTCTGGTAAGGATATCGTTTGTGCGGGTGCCTCAGCAGTTGCTTTTGGTACCATTAATTCCATATATGCTTTATGTAAAGTAGAGCCGATATTGGAGCAAGAAAAAAATGGATTCCTCCGCTGTCAGATTCCTCATCTTGAGGATGTGACAATAGAGGATAAGGTACAGCTTCTTTTAGAGGGAATGCTTGTATCACTCCAAACGATTGAACTTGATTATGGACAGTATATGAAAATTCAATCATAAAAACTTTATTATATAGGCGGTGAAATATAATGTTCGTAAGATTAGACTTGCAATTCTTCGCTTCTAAAAAAGGAGTAGGTAGTACTAAGAACGGTCGTGATTCAATCGCGAAGCGTCTTGGTGCAAAACGTGCTGATGGTCAATTTGTTTCTGGTGGATCCATTTTATACCGTCAACGCGGTACTAAAATCTACCCTGGAGTAAACGTTGGCCGTGGTGGTGACGACACTCTATACGCAAAAGTTGACGGAGTTGTTAAATTTGAGCGTTTAGGCCGTGACCGCAAACAAGTAAGTGTATACCCAGCTGCGCAAGAAGCGTAATCGTAATAAAACTCTAACCACATGGTTAGAGTTTTATTTTTTATTGGGAATCGTACGATTAGAATGTAGTGTTATTTTTCAAAGTTTGATATAATTTTTAGACAAGATTGAATTCATTCATGTTGTCCTTGGCGGCATTTGAATTTTAGGGGAAATGTTATGAATAAAAATTGGAGTACAGTTGATGTATTAAAACATACGCGACATGATTGGTTAAATAAAATACAACTGATCAAAGGGAATATTTCATTAAATAAGATAGACCGGGTTAATACGATAATCGAAGAAATTGTAATAGACGCTCAAAACGAAACACATCTCACAAATTTACAAATTCCATCCTTTGCTGCACTTATCATGACCTTTAATTGGGAGCCACATAAATATCAATTAGACTATGATCTCGTCGGGGATATTCGAAATTTATCAAACCACGATTTGAATTTAACGGAATGGTCCACACAATTTTTTGCCATACTTGATGAAGAAGTGGACGACCTGGGGGAAAATCATTTATCTCTCACAATCGATTGTTCATCAGAGGAAACCCGATTCTTTTTTGATTTTAGTGGAATACTAAAAAATAGGGAAAACCTTACAAATTGGCTACATACAATGAGTCAAGCAGAACAGCTCCCTAAAATAACGGAATATAAAGTACATAAAGAAGAAGTAAGTTTAACACTACATATTGCATAATGATAAAGACGCATAATTAACCGGAGGTAAAACATGTTTGTTGATCAAGTCAAAGTGTATGTAAAAGGTGGAGACGGCGGTAATGGAATGGTTGCATACCGTCGTGAAAAATATGTTCCAATGGGCGGACCAGCGGGAGGAGACGGCGGAAAAGGTGCGGACGTAATTTTTGAAGTCGAAGAAGGACTAAGAACCTTAATGGATTTCCGTTACCAACGTCATTTTAAGGCAAAACGTGGAGAACACGGAATGTCTAAAAATCAGCATGGGAAAAATGCTGATTCAATGATTGTAAAGGTACCGCCTGGAACTGTCGTAACAGATGACGATACAGGTGTGGTGATTGCAGATTTAACACAGCATGGGCAAAGAGCAGTCATTGCAAAAGGCGGCCGTGGCGGAAGAGGTAATTCACGATTTGCGACTCCTGCCAATCCGGCACCAGAAATTGCTGAAAATGGTGAGCCTGGACAAGAGCGAAACGTAAAACTTGAACTAAAAGTTTTAGCTGACGTTGGTTTAGTTGGTTTTCCTAGCGTAGGAAAATCAACCCTATTATCTGTTGTTTCAGCAGCAAAACCGAAAATTGCAGAATATCATTTTACAACGATTGTTCCAAATCTTGGAGTTGTGGAAACTGAAGATGGACGCAGCTTTGTGATGGCCGATCTTCCCGGTCTAATTGAAGGTGCACACCAAGGTGTTGGTCTTGGACATCAATTTTTACGACATATTGAACGAACCAGAGTTATTGTTCATGTCATTGATATGTCTGCGATGGAAGGGCGCGATCCTTACGAAGACTATCAAACGATAAATCAGGAATTAAAGGAATACAACCTAAGGTTGACTGAACGTCCGCAAATCATTGTAGCGAATAAAATGGATATTCCTGAAGCGGAAGAAAATTTAAAAATATTTAAAGAAAAGCTTCAGGATGATGTGAAAATTTTTCCGATTTCGGCAATTACAAGACAAGGTCTTCGTGACTTATTATTTACCATTGCCGACTTGCTTGAAACGACTCCAGAATTTCCGCTTGAGGTGGAGGAAGATACAAGCACTCACCGCGTGATGTATCGTCACGAAAAAGAAGAAGTGGACTTTGTGATTTCACGTGAAAGTGATGGCTCATTTGTGATTTCTGGGGAACGAGTTGAAAAACTCTTTAAAATGACTGACTTTAATAGAGATGAGTCTGTAAAACGATTTGCACGCCAAATAAGAGGAATGGGAATCGATGATGCGCTTCGTGAAAAAGGTGCAAAACATGGGGATATCGTTAAATTACTTGAATATGAGTTTGAATTTATAGAATAAAGAGATGGAGAAGTTGGGGGGAGCAGCATACATGGATGGCAAATTCTATCTTGTTCGTGAGGATGTACTTCCAGAAGCGGTTCGAAAAACCTTAGACGCCAAGGAACTATTAGACAGTGGAGAAGCACAATCAATTGCTGAAGCTACACAAAAAGTAGACTTAAGCAGAAGTGCCTATTACAAATACAAAGACACTGTCTTTCCTTTCCACACGACTGTGAAAGAAAAAATTATCTCATTATTTTTTCATTTGGAAGACCGATCTGGTACACTATCACAATTGCTAAGAACAGTAGCCGATACTGGTTGTAATGTGTTAACAATTCACCAAACAATTCCGCTTAGGGGAAAAGCGAATGTAACACTTTCTTTAAATACGTCAGGCATTTATTGTGAAGTAACTGACCTCCTTGCTAAACTTCGAAAACTCGAATTCGTAGATAAAGTTGAAATTCTTGGAACAGGAGCATAGGGGGAGACACAGATGAATATAACGAATGTAGGATTTTTGGGACCAAACGCAACATTCACAGAACAAGCGGTAACGGCACTATTTCCTAGTAAGAAAAATATTCCGTATCGAACTATCCCGGCATGTATTGATGCAGTGGAAAATCGGGAAGTCGATGTAGCTGTTGTTCCAATTGAAAATACAATAGAAGGAACTGTAAATTTAACCATTGACTATTTAATTCATGAAAAACAGTTGAAAATAGTTGGCGAAGTGATTATTCCGATTAAGCAACATTTAATGGTGCACCCCGACAATACAATTGAATGGGAAAATGTTGACGGAATTTATTCACATCCTCATGCGATCGCACAATGTCATAAATTTTTATACAATAGTTTTCCAAGTATACAACCGATTGAAATTAGCTCTACGGGTGCAGCTGCGAAATTTGTAAGTGAGCATCCTGATCAAAAGGTAGCCGCGATTGCAAATTCATTTGCAGCTAAGGAATATGGTTTAACAATCGTGAGACATGATATCCACGATTTTGACAATAATCATACTCGGTTTGTTGTTCTTCATAAAGAGATGTTAGATTTAGATATCATGAAGGACAATTCAGGCAATAAAACAACTTTAATGGTTACTTTGCCATCAGACCAGGCAGGAGCATTGCATCAAGTATTATCTGTATTTGCATGGAGAAAATTAAATTTATCAAAAATTGAATCAAGACCCATGAAAACAGGTCTTGGTAATTACTTCTTTTTAATTGATATTGAACAAAAAATGGATGATATTCTAATCCCAAGCGCGATTGCTGAACTAGAGGCACTGGGAAGTGGTGTTACCGTGTTAGGTAGCTATCCATATTATCGCATTTGAGACTTGACCTTTTGGTTGAGTCTTATTTTTTTAAACTTGACCACCCTTCATAATACACATAATTTGTGTAGCCTACGCATAAGTTGTGATGAGAAATAGTGGCAATTTGCCTAATTTGTCATAGTATGTATGGACTTATGTATAGGAGGGGAAAAACGCGTGAAGATCCATATCGTTCAAAAAGGAGACACCTTATGGGAAATTGCGAAAAAATATGGTGTAGACTTCGGGGAACTAAAAGCTGTAAATACCCAATTAAGCAATCCGGATATGCTTATGCCTGGTATGAAAATTAAAGTACCAACAGGAACTGTTCATGTAAAAAAAGAAGCTCAAATTGGCGGAGCCAAAAAAGAAGCACAAATTCACGTAGCACCTAAAAAGGAGGAACAAATTCAGCATCCATTTGCTAATATTACTCCGCAGCCATTTCCAGTAATGGAAGTAGAAGAAGAGGTACCAGAGGTAAAAGAGGAAGTAAAGGGAGTGGAGACCGGTCCATATATACCTCAAATGCCGCAAATATTTGTTATGCCACAGGCGCCAGCACCTCCGCCACCAATGCCTGTTATGCCACAGATGCCGCAATATCAGCCGCTTGAAATTGATATCAATAATTATAATTTAATGGATGTTGGTATGCCACAACTTCCAACAGCACCACAGAATGTTTTACCAGGAATGATGGCACCCGTGGAAGATGATTTTGGACCAGAGGAGGATTATGAAGCAGCGATGTCGCAAATGCCTCAATCTCAACCGATGGCACAGATGCCACAAATGCCACAAATGCCAATTCAACAGCCTGCAATGTTTAATCATTGCGTACCAATGACACCGGTAATGCCTGGATCTGGATTTAATTATGTTCCAGGTTTTCAGGGAGGTTTTCCACCACAAGGACCTTTTAATCCGATGGGTGGATCCCCACGTACAGAAGGTGTGAAAGAGCAAGTTAAGGAAGAAGTGGCACCTGTACAAATGGCACCAGCACCAGCACCAGTACCAATGCCACAACCAAATCCATTTGAAATTGATATTAACAATTTTAATATTATGCAGGCACAAATGCCGCAAATGGTAGCAGGAGTGGAGGATGAATTTGAAGATGTACCAGAAATGCCACAAATGATGCCACAGATGGCACCAATGCAAGCACCACCATTCCCGATGGGGCCAGGTCCATGTGTGCCAGTTTCACCAGTAATGCCTGGGATGGGCTTTAATGGAGGGTTTCCGGGCATGGGTCAAGGACCAACGCCGTTTGCTCCAGGTATGCCAATGCAAGCTGCACCACAAGCTGTAAGTCCAGCGATGACTACTAATCCATTTGGTAATCCTGGACCAGGTTATGCAGGTCCTATGAATCAACAAATGATGCCATCACAGTTCTATAACAAAAAAGATTGTGGCTGTGGAGGACCAAAGCCGCCGTTTGAAGGTGGGCAATTTCCTCAACAAGGCTATCCGATGGGGCAACCAGGATTTGCAGGGCAATTTCCTCAACAAGGCTTTCCGATGGGGCAGCCGGGATTTGCAGGGCAATTTCCTCAGCAAAACTTTCCGATGGGGCAACCTGGCTTTCCTGGACAATTCCAACCCCAATTTCAAGGGGGGTTCCCAGGACAACAAGGTGTACCATTCGGAATGAATCCAAATCAACAAATGGCGTTTAACCCAATGTTTAATATGCCTGATGTCGATGATGATCTAGATTAAATAAACTTTAAAAAACTTTTGCAAGGGCGAATCAGAAATTCGTCCTTTTATTTTTTGTAGTTCCTAGGAATAATAATAAAAAAATGTTTGCCCAAAATTTTAATATCCTGCAAATAACTAACAGAAATAATCCCCCTTTGATAAGACAACCTAAAGATGAACATAAATTTATGTTCAAAGGTCAAAGGGGGTTATTGTATTGAGGAAAATACTTTATTCAGTTTCGACTGCAGCATTGCTGCTTGGGGGACTAACAGCTTGTAATACCGACCAAGGGGCATCAACAAATAGTAATGATAATGCCAGACCAATTGGGTATTACTCAAACGAAGATGATCGTGACCGAAATGTTCGCAACGGAAATGGATATCAACTCCGTGACAACGATGGTCCACTAACAGAGATCATGGACCGCAATGGGAACAATTTCAATAGGAACGATCGCACTGGCGTTATGAACAACAGAAACGACAGAAATAACAAAACCGGCATCATGAACAACCGGAACGACAGAAATAACAACTCTTATAGTATGGACAACGATAAAACAAGAAAGAATCGTCCGGGAATTATGAATTATCGCGATGAACAACGCCGAACTGGCATTATGAATAATCGCGATGGCCGAACAATAAACCCTTATAATGATGGTAATCCAAATACAATTGGATATAATAAACATGGATATGCCGATCAAAATTATCACAGCCATCTTAACGACAATAACCATAAGGTCCAAACGTATGGTTATTACAATGACAATGGAAATTTAGTTCGTAAAATTTCCGAACGTGCGGAGAAGGTTAAAAATGTCGAAGATGCTCGTGTAATCGTGACAGATGATAATGTCCTGATTGCTGTTGATACAAATGACAATAACAACCGTAATAATGTACAAAATGCAGTCGAAAAAGCAGTTGCACCCCTAGCTGGGAATCGAAATGTAAATGTTGTTACAGATGAAGGTACTTTTACCCGAGTTCGTGACATCGATAATAATATTCGCAATGGAAACAGACGCGAAACCATCGATGCTGACATTAAAGACCTCTTCGACAACATTGGCAACACAATTAAAGCCCCATTTACAAATCATAATAGGGGTTAACTTTATTCAGCAGAGGTTAAAGGATGTCCCTAGGGGCATCCTTTTCTAATGAAAGTAAAAATTTTGGTTAAACCTGTTAATTTTGGTCACACTAGTGAGTGTAGGGCGGTAATTGCAATTTTAAAAAATTCTAATGTAGATGGCAACTAATTGTAAGAGGTGATGCCAAATGAGAACGATCGTAAAAGTAATCGTTTGTCTAGCGGTTGTATTTATATTGCCAAGCTTTTCAGGAAGCAGTGCAGAGTTAACAGAGGAAAATAATGAGACAGTTCATGAAGTGAATGGTCCTTTAGAAGTCACGGTCATTCTTGAACGCGTTTATGTTGATGGTGAGGTAAGTGAAGAAATACTGAAAGAGACAATCCTATCGATGGAGGATTTTTGGGCCACTTACGAAGATTGGAACCTCGTTCATCAAGATGAAGATCAGGTTGTTTTTCAACAGCGTATCGATGATATTTCGCCGTTACTAAAATCAAATGGTTATTTTGGCTTAACCAATGATGGAATTTTATCAATTTTTAACGGAAAACCAGATGAATCTGATAATGTCATACAGTCTTTCTTCCAAATCGATGTTGAAAAGCTTGAAAGTTACCAGCATGATTTATTACGAAAAGGAATCAAGGTTGGCACAAAGGACGAATATATTAATGTGATTGAAACCTATAAGACATATACATCCTCCCCATAATACATTAGTATTTGAGAGACTAGGAAAGCTTCTAGTCTCTTTTTATTTTAGTCTTTTTTGGACGAATATGATAAAATGATGTACAGCAAAGCAGGGGAGAGAAGATGTTTGATTGAATTTATTAAAGGTACGGTTGAATATATAAATCCTGAATATGTTGTTGTTGAAAATAACGGAGTAGGCTATCAAATTTATACACCTAACCCATTTGTTTTTAAAAAAGAAAATCTGGAAACCGTTTATACATATCAGCATGTAAGAGAGGATATACTGGCGCTCTATGGCTTTAAGACGCGTGAGGAACGTGCTTTATTTTTGAAACTATTAAATGTCACAGGGATTGGCCCAAAAGGCGGGCTAGCAATTCTAGCATCTGGAGAGCCTGAACAACTTGTTAGAGCGATTGAGAATGAGGATGAAAAGTTCTTAGTAAAGTTCCCGGGTGTTGGGAAAAAGACGGCACGACAAATCATCTTAGATTTAAAAGGAAAACTTCATGATTTGATGCCTTCATTACATCCTGATTTATTTTCCGAAGATCATGAGTTGGAGATATATACAAGTCAGACAGAGCTTGATGAAGCGGCAGAAGCGTTAAAAGTATTAGGCTATGCTGAGAGAGAAATCAATAAAGTATTGCCGGAACTGCGGAAAGAAAAGCTTTCAACAGATCAATATATTAAAAAGGCTTTACAAAAGCTATTAAAATAAGGGGGTTGCTTGAATGGAGGACAGAATCGTTTCAGGTAGTGCAAATTACGAAGAGTCAGCGATCGAGCAAAGCCTTAGACCACAAACCTTATCCCAATATATTGGACAAGAAAAGGTAAAATCGAATTTATCGATTTTTATCGAAGCGGCAAAAATGAGGCAGGAAACCTTGGACCATGTATTATTATATGGACCTCCAGGGCTGGGGAAAACGACGCTTGCCACCATTATTGCAAACGAAATGGGTGTAAATATTCGCACGACCTCTGGCCCGGCGATTGAAAGGCCTGGAGATCTAGCAGCTATTTTGACAGCACTTGAACCAGGTGATGTCCTTTTTATTGATGAAATCCATCGACTTCAACGCTCCATCGAGGAAGTTTTATATCCTGCAATGGAGGATTTTTGTTTAGATATCGTGATCGGAAAGGGGGCAGGGGCGCGTTCTGTCAGACTTGATTTGCCACCCTTCACCCTGGTTGGGGCGACAACAAGGGCTGGTTCCTTGTCTGCACCACTTCGGGATCGATTTGGGGTCCTTAGCCGTCTTGAATACTACAATGAAAATCAGCTTGCGGATATTGTAGTGAGGACAGCAGAATTGCTGGAGGTAGAAATTGAAGACCGGGCTGCACATGAAATTGCGAGACGGTCAAGAGGGACACCGAGGATTGCGAATCGTCTGCTAAGGCGGGTAAGAGATTTCGCCCAAGTACGTGGTGACGGGACAATCACGACAACTATGGCAAATACGGCATTAGAATTACTTCAGGTTGACCGTTTAGGACTTGACCATATTGACCATAAATTACTTAAAGGAATCATTGAGAAGTTTCGTGGTGGTCCAGTTGGTCTTGAGACCATATCAGCCACTATTGGTGAAGAGTCGCTGACAATTGAAGATGTGTACGAGCCTTATCTTCTTCAAATCGGCTTCTTGCAGCGAACCCCACGTGGTCGAGTCGTAACAGACCTTGTTTACCGGCATTTTCAAATTGAGATTCCGAAGGAGTAGGTAATGAAACATGGGCAAAATGCTAATGATAATGGGGATTCTCCTATTAATTGTTGGATTTATCATGCATTTTATTGGAAAGTTGCCAGGGGATATTGTAGTGAAAAAGGGAAATACAACCTTCTATTTTCCGATTGTTACATCGATTGTAATTAGCATTGTTTTATCATTAATTTTATATGTCTTTAGTCGGTTTCGTTAAACTGTTAGGAATAAGGTGAGATTATGAAAGTAGATTTATTTGATTTTGATTTACCAGAGGAATTAATTGCACAAACTCCATTGGAAAAACGCGAGGCTTCACGTTTAATGGTAGTAGATAAGGAGACGGGCGAAATTACTCATACTCATTTCCGCTCCATTCTTTCGTACCTTAATGAAGGAGACTGCTTAGTCTTAAACGATACACGTGTTCTTCCAGCACGACTTTATGGTGTAAAAGAGGATACAGGCGCTAAAGTAGAGGTGCTTCTTTTAAAACAAAAAGACGGGGATACATGGGAGACACTTGTGAAGCCTGCAAAACGGGTCAAGGAAGGCACTGAATTAACCTTTGGAGATGGACGCTTAAAAGCAACTTGTACGGAAATCGGCGATCACGGTGGCAGAATATTGGACTTCCACTATGAAGGTATATTTTTCGAGGTTTTAGATGCGCTGGGTGAAATGCCCTTACCTCCATATATACACGAGCAATTGGACGATAAAGAGCGATACCAAACAGTGTATGCTAAGCACCGTGGCTCAGCAGCCGCACCCACAGCTGGCCTGCATTTTACAGAAGAACTTCTTCAGGAAATTCGTGACAAAGGTGTACATACAGCATTTATTACCTTGCATGTTGGCTTAGGTACCTTCCGCCCGGTAAACTCGGATACGATTGAGGATCATGACATGCATTCTGAATTTTATCAAATGACTGAGGAGACAGCTAAATTACTTAACGATGTGAAAGCTAACGGCGGTAAAATCATTTCCGTGGGGACTACATCGACTAGAACGCTTGAAACTATTGTGAAAAAGAATGGAAAATTTGCAGAGTCAAGCGGTTGGACAAGTATCTTCATTTATCCAGGATATCAATATGAGGCGATTGATGGACTCATCACGAACTTCCATCTACCTAAGAGCACACTTATCATGCTCGTAAGCGCGCTAGCAGGTCGAGAGCATATCCTTCATGCCTACAATGAAGCAGTAAAAGAGCGTTACCGTTTCTTTAGCTTTGGAGATGCAATGCTTATTAAATAAATTGGAACTTCGGGTAGTGACAAACACCCATAATAAAGGAGACAGTTATCAGTGACAGCAATAAGATATGAACATATTAAGACTTGTAAGCAGACAGGTGCAAGATTAGGAATCGTACATACTCCACATGGTTCATTTGAAACACCTGCATTTATGCCTGTTGGAACTCTTGCAACGGTAAAAACAATGTCACCTGAAGACGTAAAGGAGATGGGGGCTGGAATTATTTTAAGCAATACCTACCATCTTTGGTTAAGACCAGGTCATGACATCATTAAAGAAGCTGGTGGTCTACACCAATTCATGAATTGGGACCGGGCAATACTTACCGATTCAGGCGGTTTCCAAGTATTTAGTTTAAGTGAATTCCGAGAAATCAAGGAAGAAGGTGTTCATTTCCGAAATCATTTAAATGGGGATAAGTTATTTTTATCTCCTGAAAAATCGATGGAAATTCAAAATGCGCTTGGATCAGATATTATGATGGCATTTGACGAATGCCCTCCATACCCAGCTACCTTCGAATACATGAAAAAATCAGTTGAAAGGACAAGCCGGTGGGCAGAAAGATGTCTAACAGCTCATAGCCGCCCACAAGACCAAGGTCTATTTGGGATTGTTCAAGGTGGAGAATATGAGGAGCTTCGCAAACAAAGTGCCCGAGATTTAGTATCCTTAGATTTCCCCGGCTATGCGGTCGGTGGTTTATCTGTTGGCGAGCCTAAAGATGTCATGAATCGAGTTCTAGAATTTACAACACCGCTTTTACCGGCGAATAAGCCTAGATATTTAATGGGTGTAGGATCACCAGATTCTCTTATTGATGGAGCAATCCGTGGTATCGATATGTTTGACTGTGTTCTTCCAACTAGAATTGCTCGTAATGGAACACTTATGACTAGCGAGGGTCGTTTAGTTGTCAAAAACGCAGAATATGCTCGTGATTTTAGACCTCTGGATGAAAATTGTGATTGCTATACTTGTAAAAATTATAGTCGTGCTTACATTCGTCATCTAATTAAAACAAGTGAAACATTTGGAATTCGACTTACTACTTATCATAATCTGCATTTTCTGTTAAAATTAATGGAGCAGGTCAGACAAGCGATTCGAGAAGATCGTCTAGGAGACTTCCGCGAAGAATTTTTTGAGCGATACGGTTTCAATAAACCAAACGCGAAAAACTTCTAAATAAAGAAAATGTAGTAGAGAAAATATTCGGGAGGTGAAATGAATGGAAGGTATTTTAGGAACAGTTGGTCCTTTAATTCTGATGTTTGCGATTTTCTATTTTCTACTAATTCGTCCACAACAAAAGCGTCAAAAAGCTACTGTACAAATGCAATCTAATCTTGCAAAGGGTGATAAGGTAGTTACTGTTGGTGGTTTACACGGAATCATTGATTCAATCGATGAGAACAAGGTAGTCATTAAATCAGGGAATGCGAATCTTACATACGATAGACAAGCAATACGTGATGTTAATAAGGACTAAATTAAACCCAGCAAAAAAAGAGCGTCTAGAACGCTCTTTTTTTAGTTCATCAACTAAACCTCTCTTCTTGAAGGTGTAGTCATATTCACACCGAAAATACCACCTAGGACAGCAGCCACTAAAAACCCAACATGATACATTGTTTGTTCTGCTGTAAATGTAGTGTCATAGCCCAAGAATTGTACGATTAACACAAGGATGGAATACAAAACTCCAGTTCCTCCACCAATTAGCCAGCCTTTTTCCTTTCCTTTTCCACCTGATACAAACCCTCCGACAAAAAGAGCAAGGAATGAAGCACCCAAAATCACCCATGACATTGAAGCTTCTTGAAGTGAAGTAAAACGAAGTAATAATGAAATAAGTAAACTAGATACAATAACAATGACAAAAATAGTTACGACACCATAAACCATTGCAACTCCCATTTTTCTCATATCGATTCTCTCCCCCTTATATTCATACGAAAAACCCTTAGTACGAGCATATTCATGTCCACAATGAATTAGAATAAAAAGTACAAACTTTTCATGTACCCCTAATCAGGAATGGAAAAACCTATGAATGATGTTTTTTCTGGAATTGTACAAACTACATGTATATGCTTTTGCATTAATTTTCTTATATGGAAGGAGGATTCATCTTGGAGGAATACCTCATCATAATGGGGAGGACTGTTTTACTTTACGTTATCATTCTTTTGATTTTTCGATTGATGGGTAAACGCGAAATTGGTGAGCTTAGCCTGCTGGATTTGATTGTATCGATGATGATTGCCGAGATGGCTGTCATTGCGATTGAATCCCCTAAAGATCCAATCTTACATTCCGTCGTACCGATGGCTTTGTTAATGGTAATCCAATACTCGCTTGCTCTCCTTTCCTTGAAAAGTAAGAAAATAAGAGAGATTATTGATGGTAAGCCAACTGTTATTATTAATAAGGGTAAAATTGATGAACATGCCATGAGACAGCAACGTTATAGTCTCGATGATCTGATGATGCAGCTGCGTGAAAATAATGTGAAGAACTTAGCCGATGTGGAATTTGCCATCTTGGAATCTTCAGGTGAGTTGTCCGTCCTGGCCAAAAGTCAAAATCAATCATCTGCGGTAACCGATTATACTATTGATTTACCCCTTATTCTTGATGGGCAAATTCAGAATGGACATTTAGATCAAATCAATAAAACGGAATTTTGGTTGCGGTCTGAGATGAAAAAGCTTGGGCATAGCGATATTAAGAAAATCTCCTATTGCAGCTATCATCATGGAAAACTGCATGTAGATATTAAGGACGAAAAAAGGTAACCGCATTGGTTACCTTTCAGTCTTCTTATGTGTCTAGCTCCAGGCGCATTAAGCTTTTCGTTTTATAACAGTATAGCAAGCTTTGGTCCGATAAATGGTATTCTTTTCACTTCCTCTTTAGTTAAGAGTTTAAATACAAACAGGAAGATGATATAAATGAATGATGTTATGCTAATTGCTGATAATGTCCTGATGGCAAGGGAGCAATCGGTCAGGAACATTTGATAAAAATAGTGTCCACCAATTCCCGAGAGGATCATTGTAATCCCACTCTTAAGGTAATCTCGGATATAGAAGCTATAGGAGATTACTTTGACAATCGTCGAAAAATGGAGCAAGGTGACAAGCATCATCCCAAGAACGATGGCAAGTGCTGCCCCCATGATTCCGAGGGAAGGTCTAGTTGCAAGAACAAAAATAGCTGCTGTTTTAATTGCATTTCCGATAAAACTGTTTATCATCGCAGCTTTCGCTAAATCAAGTGCCTGAAGTGTTGCTTGAAGCGGCCCCTGAAAATAATAAAAGATAAAAAATGGAGCCATAACCTTTATATAGATGGCGGATTTACTATTTCCGTACATAAGCTCCATAACAGGTGAAGCAAACACATATAAAACAACAATGGCCAATCCGCCAGACACAAGCGATAAACGCAACGCCTGTTTAAGGCGGTATTCAATTAATAATGATTGTTTTTTTGCTGCTGCTTCACTTATTGAAGGTACGAGAGCTGTTGACAGTGAAGTTGTGATAAAAGATGGAAGCATGAGCAATGGTAATGCAAATCCGGTAAGCTCCCCATATTGCCTTGTAGCAAGATGGGTGACGACACCGGCAATCGCTAAACTTTGTGCTACTACAATCGGTTCAAAAAACCATGAAATTGACCCGATTAGTCTGCTTCCTAGTGTTGGGACTGCAATACGTGTCAAATCATTAAACGTTTCTTTTCCTTGCTTAGCAGAATTGAAAAAGTTCTTTCGAATCCGAATTCGCTTTTTCATTTTAAACATAAAGAATAAATAAAGTAATGACATTAGTTCTCCAACAACAGCCGAAAGCATTGCACCAGCAGCTGCGTATTCGATCCCCATTGGTAAAAATGCTTTTGTAAATATATACACTAAAGTAATCCTAACGACTTGTTCGATAACCTGTGAATAAGCAGGCGGCTTCATATTTTGTCGGCCTTGGAAATAGCCGCGGAGAACAGACGAAATCGCCACAATTGGTACAATTGGTGAAATGGCTAACAAAGGATAGTATGTTCTTTGGTCGGTTAGTAAGGTCTCAGATAAAAGAGGTGCAAGAAAAATCATCATTGGTGTAAAGATAATACTTAATGTCCCTGTAATCGATAAAGAAACGACAAGGATTTTTTTGATTCTTCTTGTATCACCCTGTGCCTCTGCTTCAGCTACTAATTTCGAGATTGCTACTGGGAGCCCCATTTGGGTTAATGTAATGGTGAGTACAAAAGTGGGGATGGCCATCATATAAAGCCCCACACCTTCTTCCCCAATAAGCCGTGCGACAACAATTCTATTAATAAATCCCAATATCCTTGTAATGAGTCCCGCGATTATTAAAATTAATGTTCCTTTTAGGAATGTTTGCTTTGACAATTCGTTTTCCCTACCTTCTCAAAAAAGGTGATATCATTTACAATTAACTATATGCTCGCTTAGTGGCCAAGCATGACAAGTATTAACTATATTCCTCAGAAGTCCTGGCGCATTTGATTGGAAGACATAGTTGAAAAATGGGAGAGATGACGAGTGAATCAAGCAGAGACTCACATGTATGACAAGTATCGTGAAACAGTTCGTCCATTTTTAATAAGTAAGCTGGAGGAATTCCAACTGTACGGATATGACAGTGTGAAAGAGGATGAACTTTGGGAGTTCCTGAAAAATAAAACATGGAGAAAAGAAAAAGAAGAGAGGCTTTTACATCAAATTGTTAACGATATTTTATCTATTAAAGTTGGAGATTATATGAACTATGCAACTGTCGAGGCTTTTAAAGCCCCAAATTGGTTTGAAGGTGAAGGAAGAGACGTTTTGGAAAAGTTATTATAACTCTTTTTGAAAACTTTTTCGATGTGACTATGTATTCACAAAACTGCAATTGACATGAAATTCGCATTGTTTCATAATTGTGATGGAGGGCTTAAGGGACAGGCTTTGTTTTTTAAGCTAGATAAAGGAGGATTTACATACTTATGGTTAAAAAAGGCCGCATCGTGGTGTTTTTCGTAGTGGTGCTTCTCTTCGGAGCCTTAATCGGAATTAACGGTACAGACACCGCAAAAAACATTAAATTAGGACTTGATCTTCAAGGTGGTTTTGAGATCCTTTATGAGGTATTGCCAGCAAAGGATGGCGATGTCATTGATAAGGAAGCGCTAGTAAGTACGGTAAATGCCTTAACGAACCGTGTTGACGTACTAGGCGTAAATGAGCCAAATATTCAGATTGAAGGCAAGGACCGCGTCCGTGTGCAATTGGCGGGTGTAGAAAACCAAGATAAAATTCGTGAAATTCTATCAACCCAAGCAAAGCTTACATTCAGAGATGTAAACGATAACGTATTATTGGATGGATCTCAATTAGCACAAAATGGTGCTAAACAATCATTTGATGATATGGGAAGACCATCTGTTGCCTTAACAGTTAAAAATTCTGATGATCTGAAAAATGCAACTAAAAAGGTTAAGGATTATGGTAGACCAAATAACCTCATGGTGATTTGGTTAGATTTTGAAGAAGGTGTTGATTCCTTTGAGGCTGAAAGTAAGAAACCAAATCCAAAGTATCTTTCAGCAGCAACAGTTGATGAAGTGTTTAACACAAAAACAGTTTCAATAACAGGTGGTAATTTTTCTGTTGAATCAGCGAATGAACTTGCTTCCTTGTTAAATGCAGGAGCACTTCCAGTTGATTTGAACGAAATTTATTCAACTTCTGTTGGAGCAAAATTTGGTGAACAAGCATTAAATAAAACGGTTTTCGCAGGAGCTATTGGTATTTTCTTAGTGCTATTATTTATGCTTATTTTTTACCGATTCCCTGGTTTTATTGCTGTCATTACATTAAGTATATTCGTATATTTAAATTTACTTGTTTTTGACTGGATGAATGCGGTGCTAACACTTCCTGGTATAGCAGCCCTAATTCTCGGGGTAGGTATGGCAGTCGATGCCAATATTATAACCTACGAGAGAATTAAGGAAGAGATAAGGTCCGGGAAATCCATCTTATCAGCATACCGTTCAGGTAGTAAAAATTCATTCCTGACCATCTTTGATGCTAACATTACAACCATATTAGCAGGTGTCGTCTTATTTATTTTTGGTACAAGTGCCGTAAAAGGATTCGCAACGATGTTAATCGTGAGTATAATATTAAGCTTCTTAACTGCGGTATATGGAAGCAGACTTTTACTAGGGCTTTGGGTCAACAGCAAATATTTAAATAAGAAACCGAGCTGGTTTGGGGTCAAACAAAGTCAGATTCGAGATCTAGCTGATGCCGATCCGGAAGGAAATTTCCCAACTCGCTTTGATCGTTTTGATTTTGCGAAGCATAAGAATAAATTCTTTATTGCATCCGGACTTATGGTCTTAGTAGGAATCGTGGTATTACTAATTTTTAGACTTAATCTTGGGATTGATTTTGTTGCTGGTACCCGTATGGATGTACTTGCTGACCATCCAATTTCCAAAGCAGAACTTACAGAAGAACTTAGTAAGCTGAATTTAGAGGCTAAAGAAATTGTTATTTCTGGGGATAATGATGAAATTGGTGTTGCTAGATTCGCTGATGAGCTATCAAAAGACGAAGTGAGCAAAGTGAAAAACCACTTCCAAGACCTTTATGGGGCAGACCCTAACGTAAGTACTGTTTCTCCGACTGTTGGAAAAGAATTGGCACGGAATGCATTTTACGCCAGTTTAATCGCGATGCTCGGTATTATCATCTATGTTGCATTCCGTTTTGAGTGGTTAATGGGCTTAGCAGCGATTGTAGCACTTGTTCATGATGCGTTCTTTATGATTGTACTTTTTAGTGTTACACGCCTTGAGGTCGATGTTACATTTATCGCGGCTGTTTTAACGATTATCGGTTATTCCATCAACGATACCATTGTAACCTTCGATAGAATACGTGAACTATTAAAGAAGAAAAAGCGTATTAAAACATATGAAGATCTTGCAAGCATTGTAAATAATGGATTAAGACAAACATTAGGTCGTTCCATTAATACTGCGATTACGGTAATTTTCACAAGTGTTGCATTACTACTCTTAGGTGGACAAGCCATTACAAACTTCTCATTTGCCTTAACAATTGGTTTAGTAGCTGGTATGTATTCATCCATTTTCATTGCTGCACAGCTTTGGTTAGTATGGAAGTCTAAGCAAATCTCAAAGAAACAATCAGTAAAAGCTGAGACTGAGCCACAAGTGTAAACAGTAAAAAGTCGTGAGTTTTCACGGCTTTTTGTTTTCTCATAGACTTGATGAGTTGTTCTGATTTTGGTTACACTAGAAAGCATAACTTTAATAAGCAGACAATTTCTGCTTATTAAAGTTATGCCTCCGGCGGATGCCACGATTTTTCAAGGGAAATTTTTCGATCTTAAGATCAAAGACTAAGAGCGCCACGTCCTGTGGCAACGTCTTTGTGACCCACATCGTGTGGGCCAAAAAAAATCGGGCGGCAAATACGCCATGGCGTATTTGATGTATTCTCAAACTTACATGGGGAGGATGAGGAGTTTTTGAAAGAGAATGATCGCTTTAAACAAGCGGAAAAAGCCATCATTATTGGTGTTGTGGGGAATATTATCTTAGCTATTATTAAATGGGTGGTTGGGGTTCAATCCAATAGCCGCGCTCTTATTGCTGACGCTGTCCACTCAGCCTCAGATGTAGCTGGCTCAATCGCTGTTTACATCGGTGTGCGAGCAGCGAAAAGACCGCCTGATGAGGATCATCCATATGGTCATGGGAAGGCCGAGTCAGTTTCCGCAATCATCGTTGCGGTGCTGCTGGCCCTTGTTGGGTTTGAAATCGGAAAAGCTTCAATTGGAGCATTCTTTAAGCCGATTGATGTTCCGAAAACAACGGCGATATATGCTGTCGTTTTTTCAATCATTATTAAGGAAGTTATGTTTCGTTATAAATTTAATCTTGGGAAAAAGATAAAGAGTGACGCACTGATTATTAATGCGTATGATGATCGTTCCGATGTATTCGCCTCGATTGCAACCCTTGTGGGGATCGTAGGGGCTATAATTGGCGGTTATTTAGGGCTAGATTGGCTTGTTTATGCCGATCCTGTTGCGGGTCTTGTGGTTGCTGTGCTGATTGTGAAAATGGCATGGGAATTTGGAATAGAAGCCATACATAATACATTGGATCATGTTTTACATGATGAAGATACAACAGAATTTAGAAAAATAGTGATGTCTGTTCCAGAAGTGAAAAAAATAACAGAGCTTCATGCGCGTGAGCATGGGCATTACGTGATCGTCGATTTAAAAATTTCAGTTGACCCCTACATGACGGTGGAAGATGGCCATAAAGTGGGTAAACAGGTAAAAGCAAAACTGATGGAATATGCACAAGTTCATAATGTCTTTATCCATATTAATCCATACTCAGACGATGAATAACGCAATTACTGAAAAATGTCAATCATTGTAACGCAGCTATTGCTCCGGTATAATAGTGTGGTTAAGGGGTGAAGCTTTTGTTACAATCTAAAACTCGTTGGAAAGTAAATGAATACAACCAGATTAATACAAATCTACTAGTTAATGAACTGCAAGTTACACCTCTAGTAGCATTCCTGCTTGTGAATAGAGGGCTCACTACTATCGAATCCGCACGGGAATTTTTAGAACCAGATAGCTTAGAGTTCCACGATCCTTATTTACTCGATCAAATGGATGTAGCGATTGAGAGAATTTTAAAGGCAATTGATAATAAGGAACGAATCTTAGTATTTGGTGATTATGATGCCGATGGTGTTAGCAGTACGACTGTGATGATGACAGCCTTAAAAGAAAAAGGCGCAAATGTTGATTTTTATATACCAAATCGATTCACTGAAGGCTATGGTCCAAATGAAACAGCATTTCGATGGGCGAAATCAGAAGGCTTTTCTTTAATTATAACCGTTGATACGGGAATTTCAGCACTTCGTGAAGCTGAGGTTGCAAAAGAAATAGGAATTGATTTAATTATTACGGACCACCATGAGGTTGGCCCTGAACTGCCTGTTGCAACTGCGATTATCCACCCTAAAAAACCGAATAGTCTGTATCCATTTAAAGAATTGGCTGGGGTTGGAGTCGCATTTAAAGTTGCTCATGCTTTACGTGGTGAAGTTCCCGACGATTTATTAGATGTGGCAGTAATTGGAACAATTGCTGATTTGGTTCCTTTACATGGAGAAAACCGTCTTCTTGCTAAAAAGGG
Source organism: Bacillus sp. REN16 (assembly GCF_020731355.1). Classification (GTDB taxonomy): domain Bacteria; phylum Bacillota; class Bacilli; order Bacillales; family Bacillaceae_L; genus Ferdinandcohnia. The sequence goes on from NZ_JAJFZK010000004.1 coordinate 189,078, forward strand.
AATAAGAGCATTACAAAATACTAACCGACCGGGATTAAAAGCATTATTGAAAAAAGCAAAAATTGATTCCAAGGAAATATCAGAGGAAACAGTTGGATTTGCGATTGGACCAAGGATTAATGCAGTTGGACGTCTGCAATCAGCTGACCCAGCAGTCGATTTATTAATGACAAATGATCCAGAAGAAGCCACATATATTGCTGATGAAATTGATGAGATGAATAAGGAAAGACAGCAATTAGTTAATCAAATGACACAGGAAGCAATTAAAGAGGTAGAGGAAAACTATCCACCTACTTCTAATTCTGTCCTAGTCATTGCAAAAGAAGGCTGGAACTCTGGTGTTATTGGAATTGTTGCTTCCAGATTGGTTGATCGTTTCTATCGCCCTACGATTGTTTTAAGCATTGATTCAGAAAAAGGGTTGGCAAAAGGTTCTGCAAGAAGCATTCAAGGCTTTAACCTATATGAAAGCCTATCGACATGCCGCGATATTTTGCCTCATTTTGGCGGACATCCAATGGCTGCTGGAATGACTCTTAAAGTAGACGATGTTAACGATCTTAGAAATCGTCTGAATGTGATTGCAAATGAAGTATTAACTTCTGAAGACTTTCAACCAATTACAGCCGTCGATGCAATTTGCGGTATTCAAGATATTTCAATTGAATCAATTTTAGAAATGAACAAATTAGCACCATTTGGAATGGGAAATCCGAAACCAATCGTTCAGATTAATGATGTTAGTGTCAATACAATCCGAAGAATTGGCGCAAACCAAAGTCATTTAAAAATTGTTCTCCAGGATGATCCAAACACTCTAGATGGGGTTGGTTTTGGGTTAGGACATACTTGTGAAGGAATTTCCCCGTTATCAAAGGTTTCAGTGATTGGGGAATTATCTATTAATGAATGGAATAACAGCCGAAAACCACAAATTATGCTTCAGGACATAGCGGTTAATGAATGGCAATTATTTGATATTCGTGGTATGCGCGATTTTGCTTCTTATTTAGAAAAAATAAGGGATGATAAGCTTCAATTAATTGCATTTTCGCAAACCACAATTGAAAAGCTTCGGTTAACTAATCACAGAAGTACCGTTGTATTATCAATTGAAGAAGCAATTAAGCTTCAATTGGAATCAAAGCATGTTGTTCTTCTTGATTTACCAGATGAAGCTGAATGGATTAAAGCATTATTTGGTACAAGTTTCCCAACTCGTATTTATACTTTATTCTTCCATGAGCAGAATCATTTTTTCAGTACGATCCCGACAAGAGAGCATTTTAAATGGTTTTATGCATTTCTGGCAAAAAAAGGTCCATTTGATATGAATCGCTATGCCCATGACTTAGCAAAATATAGAGGATGGTCAAGGGAAACAGTTGATTTTATGTCACAGGTGTTTTTTGAATTAGATTTTGTTAAAATAGACAAGGGATTTATTACCTTATCAAATCAAGCTAAAAAAAGGGATTTGACTGAATCAAGAACCTATCAATTGAAAGCTAGCAGAATTGAATTGGAAAAGCAATTATTGTATTCATCATATCAACAATTAAAGTATTGGTTTGATTCACTAAATAAAGGTTCGCATTTGCTTGAGGAGGCACTAAGTTAATGGATTTAAAAAAGTTTATTGAAATTGTTGACGACTATCCAAAGCCTGGAATTAAATTTAAGGATATTACTCCTTTAATGAATGACGGTGAAGCGTATAAATACGCTACAGACCAAATTGTGAAGTATGCAAGGGAAAAAGAAATTGACCTTGTCGTTGGACCAGAGGCCCGTGGCTTCATTATTGGCTGTCCAGTAGCATACTCACATGGAGTGGGCTTTGCTCCCGTTCGTAAGGAAGGTAAGCTTCCAAGGGATGTCATTAAAGCAGATTATGGTAAAGAGTACGGAAAAGATGTTCTAACCATTCATAAAGATGCAATTAAACCAGGTCAACGTGTCTTAATTACAGACGATTTATTAGCAACTGGTGGAACAATTGAAGCAACCATTGAACTTGTTGAACGGCTTGGCGGTGTTGTAGCGGGGATTGCATTCCTCATTGAACTCACTTACCTGGATGGTCGGGATAAATTAGATGGCTATGATGTTTTAACACTTATGCAGTTTTAAATTCCCTATAAAAAAGCGCTCAATTGGAGTGCTTTTTTTAGTAGATTGGATATTTTTTCTTTTTAAAACGAATTTCTCAGCCTTTTAGGCAATATTTCTGTCATTTCCCTTTACTTCTTTCGAGATTTTCAAGATAATAGAAACAATATAATCATTTTAAACAAAAGATTCAAAGAACTTATTCTTTGAATCTTTAATTTCTAAAAAGGTGATAAAATCTATGGCAAACGAGAGTGTCTTAACTCCTGAGCAAGTGATTGAAAAGGCAAAAGAATATTTGCGTGATAACGATGTCGAGTTTATTGAACGTGCATATAAATTTGCGGAAGAAGCCCATAGGGAGCAGTTTCGTAAATCGGGTGAACCATATATCATCCATCCAGTACAAGTAGCGGGTATTTTGGTGGATCTTGAAATGGATCCTTCAACGATTGCAGGCGGTTTTTTACACGATGTAGTAGAGGACACTGATATCACTCTTCAAGAAATAAGTGACGTGTTTACCCCCGAGGTCGCCATGCTTGTAGATGGAGTTACTAAACTTGGGAAAATTAAATACAAATCCCAAGAAGAACAGCAGGCAGAAAATCATCGAAAAATGTTTGTAGCAATGGCCCAGGACATACGTGTGATATTAATTAAGCTAGCCGACCGTTTGCACAACATGCGTACTCTTAAGCATCTCCCACAAGAAAAACAGCGTAGGATTTCCAATGAGACACTAGAAATTTTTGCTCCATTGGCACACCGGCTAGGTATCTCAAAAATAAAATGGGAGCTTGAAGATACTGCCTTACGCTATTTAAATCCACAGCAGTATTACCGTATTGTTAACCTAATGAAAAAGAAGCGTGCGGAACGTGAGGAGTATCTTGAGGAAGTCATTAAGGAAGTTAAGAACCATGTGGACGAGGTTTCAATCAAAGCGGATATTTCGGGACGGCCAAAGCATATTTACAGTATATATCGTAAAATGGTCCTGCAAAATAAGCAATTTAATGAAATCTATGACCTTCTTGCAGTTCGTATTGTTGTAAATAGCATAAAGGACTGTTATGCGGTTCTAGGAATCATCCATACATGCTGGAAGCCAATGCCTGGACGATTTAAAGACTATATTGCTATGCCGAAGCCGAATATGTATCAGTCTCTTCATACAACTGTGATTGGTCCGAAGGGAGATCCGCTTGAGGTTCAAATACGAACCGTAGAGATGCACCAGATTGCGGAATTTGGGATTGCAGCCCACTGGGCGTATAAAGAGGGCAAACAAATTAATCAACAATCCTCTTTTGAAGAGAAATTAACATGGTTCCGTGAAATTTTAGAGTGGCAAAATGATGCTTCTAATGCGGAAGAATTCATGGAATCCCTAAAAATCGATTTATTTTCCGATATGGTCTTCGTTTTCACGCCAAAAGGGGATGTTATGGAGCTGCCATTTGGCTCTGTTCCAATTGACTTTGCTTACCGTATTCACTCTGAAATAGGGAACAAAACAATCGGTGCAAAAGTAAATGGGAAAATGGTGACCCTGGATTATAAACTAAAAACAGGAGATATTATCGAGATCTTAACATCGAAGCATTCTTATGGTCCAAGTCAGGACTGGATTAAGCTCGCCCAAACATCACAGGCAAAGAACAAAATTCGCCAATTTTTCAAGAAACAACGCCGTGAAGAAAATATTGAAAAAGGGAAAGAGCTTGTTGAAAAAGAGATCCGCAATCTTGAGTTTGAAGTAAAGGATATTTTAACATCTGAAAATATAAAAAGAGTTGCCGAGAAATTCAATTTTTCCAATGAAGAAGATATGTATGCAGCAATAGGATATAACGGGATCACCGCAGCCCAAATTGCAAACCGTTTAACGGACAAACTGAGAAAGCAACGAGACCTGGAGCAGGTTGCTGAATCGGTATCAGAGGTAAAGCAAGTATCGAATCGCTCAAAAAGACGAGATTCAGGTGTTCAGGTTCAAGGAATTGACAATCTATTGATTCGTCTATCGAAATGTTGTAACCCGGTACCTGGAGATGAAATTGTTGGTTTCATCACAAAAGGTAGAGGTGTTTCTGTTCATCGGGCTGATTGCCAAAATGTTCATACTCAGGACGCCCAACAGCGATTAATTGAGGTTGAATGGGAAAGTAATTTAAATGATCGAAAAGAGTTTAATGTTGAAATCGAAATTAGCGGCTTTGATCGCCGAGGCTTATTAAATGAAGTTCTCCAAGCGGTAAATGAGACTAAGACAAACATTTCAGCTGTTTCTGGAAGGTCTGACCGAAATAAAATGGCAACCATTAATATGGCAATCTCAATTCAAAATGTGAGTCATCTTCATAAAGTGGTCGAACGGATTAAACAAATTCGGGATATTTATTCCGTTCGCCGTGTAATGAGTTAAGAAGGAGAATTTGTGATGAAGGTTGTTGTACAACGAGCACGCGATGCAAGGGTAATGGTTGATAATGAAGTAGTAGGTTCCATCAACAATGGGTTGATGCTATTGGTCGGCATCACACATACAGACACTTTAGATGATATCAAATATGTTGCAGACAAAATTGTGAACCTTCGCATCTTTGAGGACGATGAAGGAAAAATGAATCGGTCACTGCTTGATGTAAATGGGGATATCCTTTCCGTATCACAATTCACATTGTACGGGGATTGCCGGAAAGGAAGACGTCCAAACTTTATGGATGCCGCAAAACCTGAATACGCGGAAAAGATGTATGAATTTTTTAATGCAGAAATCCGTGAAAAAGGTGTAATCGTCGAAACGGGTACATTCGGGGCAATGATGGATGTCCAATTTACAAATGTAGGACCTGTTACATTAATATTTGAGAGTAAATAAGAAAAGCTTAAGGCGCCTTGAACTAGACAATAACAAATGCCTCAAAAGCAAATTGCTTTTGAGGCATTTTTCTGTGAAAAAATTATTTTCCTTTGAAATATTGAGCAAGTCCATAATAAATCCCATTTGAAACATTTTCTTGGAAGTTATTTGTATTTACCGTATATTCTTCAGTCGGATTACTAATAAAACCTAATTCCAATAAGACTGATGGGTTTCGATTTTCTCTTAATACTTGATAGTTTCCTTGACGATGTTGTCTATCTTTGAAACCAGTGTTTTTAACAAGCTCCGATTGGATGTTTGAAGCGAGCCCAACATCGATATTTTTATAATAATAGGATGTTACTCCACGTACATTACGATCAAAAATACTATCATAATGGATGCTTATAAAAGCATCTGCGTTTCGATAATGAGAGATACTAACCCTTGAACGTAAGCTAATATAATTATCACTATTACGTGTCATGACGACATTTGCACCAGACGCATTAAGTTTATCTACGACCATTCTTGCTGTGCGTAAATTTAGATTTTTCTCGTAAGAACCACTTACTCCAATTGCGCCACTATCATTACCACCATGACCTGGGTCAATAACGATTGTTTTCCCTTTTAAATATTGATTCACACCAGGGCGTTCAACAATGTTTTGCGCTCCATTAACAGAAACAAGCCAACCTGCAACATATCCGCTTTTATTTCCAGGAAGGTTGATTTTATACCAGTCCCCTTCTTTAGCAGCCATTGCAAAAGAATCGCCTTCATTTGCCCGAGCAACAACTGAATGTGAGGTGGATGATCCTGAACGAATATTAGTGCCATTGTAAAGAATTTTTACAGTGGTTTGACCTGAGCTTGGTGCTTCAGTTGATGTATCAAGCTGAATATCCAAATACCAGCTGGCGACCCAGCCTCTAGCTCCATTTGATAATGCAATACGACTCCAATTGTTTACTTCCTCTTCAATTGTTACCTTATTTCCTTGTTTTAGGCTTCCAACAATTTTACCCGAAAGTGAACCACTGTCTCGAACATTTAAGCTAGATGCAGTTACAATACCAATTTTCCCTAAGTTTGTTGGGCTTTGTGGTGGTGTAGCAGGCCGAGATGGTTTTTCCTCTGTTGAAGAAATACCCGCAACGAAATCTCTATGTATCCAAGCAGAACTATTACCAAATACAATTTCTAACCAGTTTTCTCTTTCATTTGTAATCGTAACATTTGCATTTTGCTTTAGCTTACCTACGATTCTACCTTGTAAATTAGGTTGATCCCGCACATTTAAGATGGAAGCAGTTATCGTCCCAGTTTTTTTAGATGAACCAGAATTTGAACTTGGGTTCGAATTCGTTGAACCTGATGTCTGCTTTGCCATGATAAATTGTGAGGCAACCCAACCAATATGTCCATTTAAAGAGATTTTAGTCCAATTCTCATTAGCTTCAATATACCCGGCTTCGTTTCCTTTATTTAAGGAGCCGATTACTTGGAAGCTTGTTCCTGGGCCACTTCGAAATCTAAGCCCATCTACGGTCGATACAACTGTTGATGAAGAAGTGGTTGGTGTCTGAGTGGAGTGGTTTTCTTTGATGAGCCACGAAGCAACCCAGCCTGTTTTTCCTGAAGAAAGTTGCAGCTTAACCCATTCATTCTTCCTTTCAATGATTGTAAATTTTTCTCCTTGTTTGACTTGTGCTGCTCTTCCGTAGGAGAGTCCAGGACCTTCTCTTACGTTTAAGACAGGAGTATTAATTTCCGCGATTGTTTGTGCATTTGCCAGCTTTCCAGGATTTGTGGTAACTGAAAAAACAATTGCGAGCAGGAACGCAAGTCCCAATTTTAAAATCTTGTGTAACACTTTAAAGCCTCCTTGAGTAAAAAAACATAGCTTTATAACAATTCGCCATAAATAAAAATATTCCTGTTTTTTAAGAAAGAAAATCTCAAAAAAAGGGAAACATAAGTCTAACATGAAAAAGGGGCGAATAGGATGAGATTTAGCGAAAAAAGTAATAATGTGCAAAATACTGGCGGAAATGTATTTGGAGTGGATTTTCACGATTTTATTCAAAAAGAGCAGTCATCTTCGTATGTTGAATTAGCGAGTGAATTTGGTGTTTCTGTGAAAGACGTAAGAAATTTAAAAAGGCAATTACATCGGTCCTGACAAAAGTTTTAGTTGAAAAACAAAAAAATTTCGTCTTAAACTTGACATGAACTGAGTTCATACGTATGATTATATAAAATTCTACAAAAAAATAACATGTCGAACCAGTGATGGGGAAAAGTAGATAAGACTACACATGAATAGAGAGGGAATGTCATAGGCTGAAAACATTCCTGCATGATGACTTATTGAACGAACACCTCGTAGGTTTCTCTTTGAAAAAGCAAATGCTTTAGTAGGAGTTGAACGTTTCAGGCGTTAACTGATTGAGTGAAGACTAAAACGAATGTCTCTAAACGACCAAGAAGCAAGAAGGTCGAGGCAGCAAGTTTTCGAGAAACGAAAGTGCACGTTATTGTGCATGCGTATCGCAGAAAACGAAGCTAACGAAGAGATTCGCCGCTTATTGGCCGTTAGACTTAACTAGGGTGGCACCACGGGAACACAAGCTCTCGTCCCTACAAGAAATTGTAGGGATGGGAGCTTTTTGTTTTTTCTTTTAAAAGTAAGGAGGAGTACTAAATGGTTAATATTCCTAGAGGAACGCAAGACATTCTTCCAGGTAATGTGGAAAAATGGCAATATATTGAGGAAAAAGCTCGAGATATATGCAAAAGATTTAATTATAAAGAAATACGGACACCGATCTTTGAACATACAGAACTATTTTTACGAAGTGTTGGTGAAACGACAGACATCGTTACAAAAGAAATGTACACCTTCGAAGATCGTGGTGAACGAAGCTTAACACTTCGACCAGAAGGCACTGCTGCCGTCGTTCGCTCATATGTGGAAAACAAAATGTTTGGTAACCCAACACAGCCAACAAAGCTTTATTATAGTGGGCCGATGTTTCGTTACGAACGTCCGCAAGCAGGTCGATTCCGTCAATTCGTCCAATTTGGGGTTGAGGCTTTAGGCAGCAATGACCCTGCAATCGATGCAGAAGTTATTGCACTCGCAATGGAAATCTATCAATCACTTGGATTGAAAAAACTAAAGCTTGTTATCAACAGTCTAGGTGATGTGTCTAGTAGAAGCGCACACCGTGATGCATTAATCGCACATTTTTCTCCAAGAATCGATGAATTTTGTTCGGATTGTAGATCAAGACTTGAGAAAAATCCAATGCGAATCTTGGATTGTAAAAAAGACCGTGACCACGAGTTAATGCATTCTGCACCATCTATCCTTGAATATTTAAACGAGGAATCAAGTGAATATTTCAATAAAGTGAAATCTTACTTAACAGATTTACAGATTGAATTTGAAGTGGATTCAGGTTTAGTTCGAGGTTTGGATTACTATAATCACACCGCATTTGAAATCATGAGTGATGCAGAAGGCTTCGGGGCCATAACTACCCTATGTGGTGGAGGACGTTACAATGGTTTAGTAGAAGGACTTGGCGGCCCGGAAACACCTGGTATCGGATTTGCTTTAAGTATTGAACGACTTTTAGCAGCCTTGAATGCAGAGGGGATTGAGCTGCCGGTTGAAGAACGGGTTGACTGCTATGTTGCCGCAATCGGGGAAGCAGCTTCCGTAAAATCCGTGTCATTAGTAAATGAACTGAGAAAAGCTGGCTTAATTGCTGAGAAAGATTATTTAAATAAAAAAGTAAAAGGCCAATTCAAAGCAGCCGACAGATTACAAGCTAAGTTTGTTGCTATTTTAGGCGACGAGGAATTAGAAAGAAACGTGATTAATGTGAAAAACATGGAAACAGGTAATCAAGAAGAAGTCCAACTTGAAAAATTTATAGCATATATACTTGAAAAAAGTCACTAGGAGTGGGAAACATGTTTGGAAGAACGTATTATTGTGGTGAAATCACAGAACAAGCAATTGGCGAAAAAGTAACATTAAAAGGCTGGGTTCAAAGAAGAAGAGACCTTGGTGGACTCATTTTTATTGACCTCAGAGACAGAACAGGAATCGTCCAAATTGTATTTAATCCCGAAGAATCGAAAGAAGCATTAGAAATTGCGGAAACTGTAAGAAGCGAATATGTATTGGATATTGAAGGAACAGTTGTGGCTCGAGCTGAAGCAACAATCAACAATAATATTACAACTGGAAAAATCGAAATCAAAGCGACTGATATCAAAATCATAAATGAAGCAAAAACACCTCCATTTATGATAGAAGACCGCACGGATGTATCCGAGGATTTACGATTAAAATATCGTTATTTAGACCTTCGCAGACCAGCAATGTTTGAAACATTTAAAATGCGTCATAATGTGACAAAATCAATTCGAGATTATTTAGACGGTGAAGGGTTCCTAGATATCGAAACACCAATCTTAACTAAAAGCACTCCAGAGGGTGCCCGTGATTATCTTGTGCCAAGCCGTGTGCATCCTGGTGAGTTTTACGCACTTCCACAATCTCCGCAAATTTTTAAACAGTTATTGATGGTAGGCGGATTTGACCGTTATTATCAAATTGCTCGCTGTTTCAGAGACGAAGATCTGCGTGCTGACAGACAACCAGAATTTACACAAATCGATATTGAAACGTCCTTTATGAGCCAGGAAGACATTATGGCTATGGCAGAGCAAATGATGCAAAAGCTAATGAAAGACGTTAAAGGATTGGAAGTAGAGCTTCCATTACCTCGTTTAACTTATGACGATGCTATGAACCGTTATGGCTCTGATAAACCTGATACTCGTTTTGAAATGGAATTAATCAATCTTTCCGAAGTAGTCAAGGATAGCGGATTTAAAGTATTCAGCAATGCAGTAGCAACTGGAGGTCAAGTTAAGGCTATCAATGCAAAGGGTGCTGCTGCCAAATATACTCGCAAAGACATCGATGGTCTTACAGAATATGTGAATCGTTACGGTGCTAAGGGTCTTGCTTGGCTAAAGGTTGAAGAAATTGAATTAAAAGGACCTATTGCGAAGTTTTTTGATGAAGAAGAGCAAAAGTCATTAAGAGCCGTCTTAGAAGCTTCCGCAGGAGATCTACTCTTATTTGTAGCGGATAAAGCAAATATAGTAGCAGATGCGTTAGGTGCACTTAGACTAAAACTTGGAAAAGAACTTGAATTAATTGATCAATCTAAATTTAATTTCCTTTGGGTAACGGACTGGCCGCTTTTTGAATTCGATGAGGAAGATGGTCGTTATTATGCAGCTCACCATCCATTTACAATGCCAGCTAGAGAAGATATCGAGCATCTTGAAAGCAAACCATGGGAAGTAAAAGCACAAGCTTATGACCTCGTATTAAACGGCTATGAACTAGGTGGAGGCTCACTTCGTATTTTTGAACGTGACATCCAGGAGAAAATGTTCAAAGTATTAGGATTCACAGAAGAGGAAGCAAAAGAGCAGTTTGGATTCTTAATGGAGGCATTTGAATATGGGACACCACCACACGGTGGAATTGCGTTAGGTCTAGACCGACTAGTCATGCTTTTAGCAGGTCGAACAAATCTTCGTGACACCATTGCTTTCCCTAAAACAGCAAGTGCAAGTGATCTATTAACAGACGCGCCAGGTGAAGTAAGCAAAGCACAATTAAACGACTTGTATTTGTCGTTAAATGTTCGAAAATAGCGAACAAAACCCTTTTTGGTCAACTTGTAAACACGAATGTCGTGTGTTAATATTGTGACATAAAATAAAAGTTCAAAAAGGAGGATGAAGAGGACCGAGAATTTCAAGGCGGCGCAGCTTTGAGTACCGGAGCGTATGCAGTTAATACGTGAGGAACGGAGAAGCAAGCCAACACAGAAATTCGATGCGTCATATTCACCGCACTTTTTGAACATCCACTAAAGTTAGTAACTGAAGTCCTGATGTGTTTGTCGTATAACCTATTGTTTTGACCGAACAATAGATTATACGGGAGCCCGGAGTTTTCGACTTGCGTAAATGCCTCATCATTAGTGAATAGAGGACTTATAAAGGTTGAAACAGGGTACCCACCTGCGGTGAGCGGGTTCAAAACTAAGGCATCGACGGCATGATTGGGACTTCTACAACCACACAATATAACCTGTTTACTTTTGTAAACAGGTTTTTTTATGCTTGAAATTTTTATAATTTTTACAGAAATTCTTGAATTAGTTGGAAGTATGTTATATTCTTATTCTGGAAAAAATACAGTTGAATTTGATACCTGATGGAGTTGAAGATATGTTACACCAATTTTCACGAAATGAATTAGCAGTAGGCAAGCAAGGAGTTGATATCCTTAAAAACAGTACAGTAGCTATCCTAGGAGTGGGAGGTGTTGGCTCCTTCTCAGTAGAGGGACTCGCACGTTCTGGTGTAGGACGATTGGTATTGGTTGATAAGGATAATATCGATATTACGAATATTAATCGTCAATTGCCTGCTTTATTGTCAACAGTTGGTCAGTCAAAAGTAGATATTATGAAGAAACGTATTGCTGACATAAATCCTGAATGTGAAGTAATTGCACTTAAAATGTTTTATACAGAGGAAACGTATGAGGAATTTTTTAGCTATGATCTGGATTTTGTCATTGATGCTTCAGACACAATAATTTATAAAATTCATCTAATGAAGGAATGTCTTAAACGTAATATCCCAATCATTTCAAGTATGGGTGCTGCAAATAAAATGGACCCAACACGTTTTATGATCGCAGATATTTCAAAAACACATACTGATCCAATGGCAAAAGTCATTCGAACTAAATTAAGAAAAGAGGGAATCCGTAAAGGAATTCCTGTCGTATTCTCTGATGAAAGCCCAATTGTCATCCGTGAAGATGTTCGTCAGGAAATTACAGATGAGAATGCAAAAATCCGTAAAGCAAAAATGCCGCCATCCTCAAATGCCTTTACACCATCGACATGTGGGTTAATTATGGGAAGTTATGTTGTAAGTGAATTGTTAAAAGATATTAAGATAAAACGAGTTAAAGACTAATAAAAAACGTGGCCAATGCCACGTTTTTTATGTCTAGTTCCAGGTGCCATCGGCTCGAGGTCACAAGTCAATCGCTTCTGAAGGCAAAATGCGCCTTCAGAAGCGCTCGTCTTGTGCTTGACTTGCACAGGAAGTGCTGACATCGACGTTCGCCACAGGACGTGGCGGTAGTTAGTCGATGTTCCTTAGTCTAGCACCTTGCACTTTTCTATTTTGCTAATTGCTCAAGATTCCCGTTTTTGTCCATGCGAAATGCAGGGGAGTTACGATCATCTGAGTCTTCAAACATCACTAAGCGTCTTGCGCGATCCATAATTTGCACAAGGGCTTGGTAGTCTTCTTGAATGATAGTCTGTTGGTCAGATAACTTTTCGAATTTCTTCTCAAGCTCTTTTGTTTGTTGCTTTAATGATTCATTCTCTCGACGTAATCGATTATTCTCCATCTCCAGTTGATTAGATAGCAGATCATTATGGCGTAAGGATGAGAGGAATGAAATACAATCTTCAAGTGTAATGGTGTTAGATGATGGAATCAACTCCGCTGATACCTCTTCCGCGTACAGTTGAGCAGGAATATTTTCCACAACTGTTTCTTTTATCACCGGTTCTTCAATTGTTACGGTATCTTTGTTCATTCTGTCCAATGCTCTTTTTCTTTCTTTCCGTTGTTTTTTCGCAATAGCAATTGCCTGCTCATAATTATTGCGGACCTCTGCATTCCATCTGAACCCACAAGCTGCTGACGTACGATTTAATTTATCGCCGACTTCATCAAATGCTGCTAATTGTGTACCACCTTCACGAATGTAACGTAATACTGTTTCCGCTAATAAGAGATCATCCTCATGTGACCATGCATCTTGTCTCACTTTCATAAAAACAACTCCCTATTAATTCAAAATGATAGATTTCTTCTTTATATCTAGCATGACCACGTTAAATTTTTTTTATACATTAGTAGTTTTGGGAAAAATGAAAATACAGCGAAAGGCCTATCATACTGAAATTATAAAATGTAAAGTGAGTGTAAAGTTTTCTCACAACCTAAAAAAATGGGAACTTTTTCATTTATAATACGTAAGTAGTAATATCGCATAATCCAGAAGATGTGAACGAGATTTTGTAGACTTAAATCTCACAAACTGTAAGGAGGAGAAAATGTGCAGCCAGTTTTACAATTGAAAAATGTCAAAAAGACAATTGGTAGAAAAGAGATCATTAAGGGACTTACCTTTGATGTATATCCTGGAGAAGTTTTTGGATTCTTAGGACCAAACGGTGCTGGTAAAACGACTACCATAAGGATGCTTGTTGGACTGATGTCCATAACAGACGGTGAAGTTATTATTAAAGGAACAAATATTGCAAAGAATTTTGAACAAGCTGTTCAGCATATCGGGGGTATTGTTGAAAACCCAGAAATGTATAAGTTTTTAACGGGTTATCAAAACCTTGTTCACTATGCACGGATGGTAAAAGGGGTAACAAAAGAAAGAATTCTTGAGGTTACCAAGCTTGTTGGACTTGAAAAAAGAATTAATGATAAGGTAAAAACATATTCACTAGGGATGAGGCAGCGCTTAGGAATTGCGCAAGCGCTCTTGCATAGCCCTTCGATTTTGATTTTGGATGAACCAACTAATGGTCTTGATCCTGCTGGAATTCGTGAGGTTCGTGATTATGTCAGGAAGCTTGCAAGAGATGAGGGATTAGCTGTTATTGTGTCCAGTCACCTCCTTTCCGAAATGGAAATGATGTGTGACCGGATTGGGATCATTCAAAATGGTAGCTTAGTGGGGGTGCAGAAGGTTACTGAATTTATGAATGAAGAAGCCAGTGTTCGTGTTCAATTCCAAGTGGGAAATATAGAAAAAGCATTATCGATTCTTTCAGCCGAATTTCCAATGCTTGAAGTAATACAAACGGAAAAAGGAATTGAGATTCTAACGGATCATGAAATGATTCCAGATATAAATGCTAGTCTTGTAAAAAATGAGATTCAGGTGTATGGAATTATGCAACACTCAAAATCACTTGAGGATCGATTCTTAGAGGTAACAGGGGGTAGCGGAATTGGGTAATATCATCAAACTTATTCAAAATGAAAATATGAAAATTTACCGTCGAGTCTCAACATGGATTATGCTTGTCTTACTCATTGTAGCGGCACTAATTGTAGGAATCGTTACGAATATAACAGCATCAGATTCAGTTGATGAAAATTGGAAACAAAATCTACAGCAGTATAATGAAACGCTAAAAGCAGATATTGCCAATGAGAGTTACCCTAAAATAACAAGGGATACATTTGAAAAAGAACTTGCAATTAACGAATACCGCCTTGAACACGATATAGCACCAACGGCTGATCGATCAATTTGGACCTATATGGGATATACTGCGGAAATTGTTTCGGTCATTACATTATTTACAATTGTTGTTGGTGCAAGTAGTGTAGCTTCTGAATTTACGTGGGGAACCATTAAATTATTGTTAATCCGGCCCGTGTCAAGGTCAAAAATTCTTCTTTCAAAATACTTAGCAACTATTTTGTTTGCGTTATTTTCTTTGGTCCTACTTTTTGTGGTTTCTTTGATAGTAGGAAGTATATTCTTTGGTACCGGAAATTCGATTCCACACCTCGTATATAAAGATGGTGCGGTACATGAGGTTCATATGGTTTCTCATATTTTAGGGATTTTTGGATTAAAATCGATTAACCTAATTATGATGTCAACATTTGCATTTATGATTTCGACTATTTTTAGGAATAGTGGTCTTGCCATTGGATTAGCCATTTTCTTAATGTTTGCTGGTGTTAATGCAACATTGCTCCTAGCAGCGAAATTCGATTGGGCAAAGTACATCCTATTTGCGAATACTGATTTATCTCAATATCTCACTGGATATGTTTTAGTTGAAGGTATGACAATGACTTTTTCGATTGTCATGTTAATTATCTATTTTGTTATTTTCAATGCACTAACATGGTTTGTCTTTACGAAACGTGATGTAGCTGCTTAAATACAAAAGGGGTGAAATAGTAAAGTCTATTTCTCCCCCTCTTTTTGTAGTTGTTCAAGCCTGTCGTAAACTTTTGAAAAATATTTTTCTTGTCCATTTTGTTTCGGTTTAAAGTATTTACGATTTTTCAATAGGTCTGGTAAGTATTGCTGCTTCACCCAGCTATTTGGATAATCATGTGGGTATTGATAACCGATTCCATGACCTAGCTCTTTTGCCCCGCTATAATGCGCATCACGAAGGTGATCGGGAATCTCGCCGATATTTCCTTTTCTAATATCCTCGATTGCTTTATCAAGAGATCTGTACGCACTATTTGTTTTAGGTGATAAGCATTGTTCAATGACAACATTCGCTAGTGGAATTCGTGCTTCAGGCAGACCTAATCGTTCCACCGCCTGACAAGCAGCCACTGTATGAACTCCAACCTCGGGTGCTGCAATAGAAATATCTTCGTAGGCAATCACCGTAAGTCTTCTGCAAATCGAAACTAAATCTCCGCCTTCAATAAGCCTGGCTAAATAATGCAAAGCTGCATTAACATCGCTGCCACGGATGCTTTTTTGAAGAGAAGATAATAAGGAATAATGAAGGTCTCCGTCTTTATCATGGGAGAAGCCTTTATTTTCTACACATTCCTTTACAAGCTCTAAATCTACTTCAACTACATCACTATCTCTTGTTTTTGAAGCTAATACAACATCTTCTAACACATTCATTGCAGATCGTGCATCACCCTTTGTCGATGATGAAATGAGGTCAATCGCTTCTTCTGAAATCGAAATTTGCAAATGGCCAAGGCCGCGTTCTGAATCATCTAAGGCACGAATGATTAATTCTTTTATATCTTCTTTTGTTAGTGGTCGAAGCTCTTTAATCTGCCCACATCTGCTCCGAATCGCTGGGTTTACATCATGGAATGGATTTTCCGTCGTTGCTCCAATTAACGAAATCAAGCCTCTCTCAACATGGGGGAGTAAATAATCCTGCTGTGCTTTATTAAAGCGATGTACCTCGTCGATAAAAAGGATTAATTTTCCTTCTGTTTTTGCGGTTGCTACCGCATCCTCAATATCTTTTTTTCCAGCAGTGGTTGCATTGATTGAGATAAATGGCATATCAACAGTACCAGCAATTGCCGTTGCAATTGAAGTTTTCCCAATACCAGGCTCCCCATAAAGTAAGATAGAGGGAACATGACCATTCATAATCATTTTATATAACGCCGTATCCTTACCGATAATATGCTTTTGACCGAGAATTTCTTCAATATGATTTGGCCGCATTCGATACGATAAAGGTGCTTCGATAAGTGATTCGAAAAGCAAATGATTCATCCCCTTATCCAACAGTTCAAAATTGATACATCAACTTTATCATACGTTTTGCGATTGATAAATACAAATGACCTGCAATTTATGATATAATGTCGTGAGTTTAGTACTAAAGCGCAAGCGCCATTAAAGAGGAACATCAACTAAAGGCTGCCACGTCCTGTGGCAAACGTCGATGTCAGCACGTCCTGTGCAAGTCCGACAAGCACAAGACGAGCGCTGACAGAAGGCGCCCTTTGCCTTCAGAAGCGATTGGCTTGTGACCTCGAGGGGCTAGGCGCTGAAGCTGGATGTAAAAGAAATAGAAAGAAGATGTACAGCAGAGGTAGACACGAGAGACGGAGTGAGAGAATGCGAGTACAGACTAGCTTTAGCCACCATATTTTGAAATGGTTAACTTTTTTTATCGGCTTGTTAATCATGTCATTTGGGATTGTTATGATAATCAAAGCGGATCTCGGGGCATCCCCTTGGGACGTTTTGCATATTGGACTCTATAAACAAATTGGTTTAACCATTGGTTCCTGGTCGATCATCGTCGGCTTTTTTGTTTTGTTTCTTTCTACAATTTTATTAAAGCGGCTGCCTCAAATTGGTGCTTTTTTAAATATGATTTCGGTAGGTATTTTTATAGATATGTTTATGATGGCACCGTTCCTTGTTACACCTGAATCCTTTACCGGAAAACTGATCATGTTGTTCGTAGGACTTCTCATTAATGGTTATGGAATGGGTATATATATTTCTGCTAAGGCGGGGGCAGGTCCAAGGGATAGTTTAATGTTAGCACTTACTGAAATTTCTAAGTGGAAAGTGCAATATATTCGTTTGGGAATGGAAATTATGGTTTTAACAGTTGGCTGGTTATTAGGGGGACCTGTTTTTGTCGGAACCTTGATTTATTGTGTAGGAATCGGTTATATTGCTGGATTTGTATTGCCGCAATGCCAGAAAATGCATGATGGAATTAAACGTAAATTGAATAAAACAACAGCAATTGAAGTGAATCATTTTAGTAATTAGGAGTGTTTGTGTATGAAAATATCAACAAAAGGCAGATACGGTCTGACAATCATGATTGAACTTGCTAAGAATCATGGAAAAGGGCCAATCTCTTTAAAATCGATTGCCGGAAAACATGAGCTTTCTGAGCATTATCTTGAACAATTAATTTCACCTTTACGCAATGCAGGGTTGGTAAAAAGCATTCGCGGTGCTTATGGAGGCTATATCCTTGGGGACGAACCTACAAAAATTACCGCGGGTGACGTCATTCTCGTGCTTGAGGGGCCAATTAGCCCTGTCGAGGTTTTAGAGGATGAAGAGCCAGCAAAAAGGGAATTATGGATAAGAATTCGAGATGCTGTGAAAGAAGTGTTGGACAGTACAACACTTGAAGACCTTGCAAGCCATAGCGACGGCAATGATGCATATATGTTTTATATTTAAGAAAAACGTGGCATAATCAAAAAGCTACATTTAAAAAAGGAGGAGGGCTCTATGATGCAACATATTTATTTGGATCATGCAGCTACAACGCCCATGCACCCTGATGTTGTGGAGAGCATGCTCCCTTACATGACAGAGGTTTTTGGCAACCCGTCAAGCATTCATTATTTCGGTCGAAAAGGTCGACATGCCGTAGATGAAGCGAGACAATCAATTGCCGAAAGTATCCATGCAAAGCCAAATGAGATTGTTTTTACAAGCGGAGGTACTGAGGCTGATAATTTAGCGATAATGGGAACAGCCACTATGATGCAAGGAAAAGGCAAACATATTATTACGTCTGCCATCGAACATCACGCCGTACTCCATACTTGTGAACATCTTGAAAAACAAGGCTTTACAGTTACGTATTTGCCTGTTAACGAGGCTGGACTTGTTTCTGTCAAGGATGTAAAAGCAGCTCTTACACCAGAAACCATACTTGTAACCATCATGTTTGGTAACAATGAAGTAGGTGCACTTCAACCCATTAAGGAAATTGGGGAACTTCTGAAAGAACATCAGGCAATATTTCATACAGACGCCGTCCAAGCATATGGACTGGTTGATATAGATGTGAATCATTACATGGTTGACCTTCTTTCAGTTTCGGCTCATAAAATCAATGGTCCTAAAGGAACAGGTTTTTTATATATGAGAGAAGGTAAAAAGGTTGCCCCACTTCTATTTGGTGGCGAACAAGAAAAGAAACGCCGTGCTGGAACAGAAAATGTTGCAGGGATTATCGGGTTACAAACAGCGGCCCAATTAGCAAAACAAGCCATAGATCAAAAATATACGCTTTATCAGGAATTTAAAACGACCATTTTTTCCGTTTTAAAAGAACACGATATTGCTTTTGAAATAAATGGTGAATTATCAAAGTCATTGCCACATGTAGTAAATATTTATTTTCCTGGTACAAATGTAGAGTCTATGCTGGTCAACCTTGATTTAGCAGGAATAGCCGTCTCCAGCGGATCCGCATGTACAGCTGGTTCAATTGAACCATCACATGTGCTTGTAGCCATGTTTGGAAAAGACTCTGACCGAATCACTTCGTCAATCCGTTTTAGCTTCGGTCTTGGAAATACGATTGAAGACATTAAAACGGCAGCTTTTGAAACAGCAAAAATTGTTAAACGATTAACTCTTTAGAGGAGGTGGAAACATGAAAGACCCAAAAGATACCCGTGTAGTCGTTGGGATGTCTGGTGGAGTAGACTCATCTGTTGCAGCACTTTTATTAAAAGAGCAAGGCTATGATGTCATCGGGATTTTTATGAAAAACTGGGACGATACCGATGAAAATGGCGTTTGTACAGCAACGGAAGACTATGAGGACGTAATCAGAGTCTGCAACCAAATCGGCATTCCTTATTATGCGGTTAATTTCGAAAAGCAATATTGGGATAAGGTGTTTACTTACTTTTTGGACGAGTATAAAGCAGGCAGAACGCCAAATCCCGATGTTATGTGTAATAAAGAAATCAAATTCAAAGCCTTTTTGGAGCATGCCATGACACTGGGTGCCGATTACTTGGCGACTGGCCATTATGCTCGTGTTGAATACAGAGATGGAGAATATAAAATGCTCCGCGGTATCGATGAAAATAAAGATCAAACTTATTTTCTAAATCAACTAACTCAAGATCAGCTGTCAAAAGTCATGTTTCCAATAGGAAATATTGAAAAACCAAGAGTAAGAGAGCTTGCAAAAGAAGCTAACCTCGCGACTGCTGCTAAAAAGGACAGTACAGGAATTTGTTTTATCGGTGAACGTAATTTTAAAGAGTTTCTAGGAAATTATTTACCTGCCCAACCAGGTGATATGGTGACTTTTTCTGGTGAAGTAAAGGGCAAGCATGATGGGTTGATGTATTACACCATTGGTCAACGACACGGCCTTGGCATTGGTGGAAGTGGAGAACCCTGGTTTGCAATTGGTAAAGACCTAGAGAAAAATATTCTGTATGTAGATCAAGGCTTCCACAATGAATATCTCTATTCTGATTCTATTTTAGCCACAAATGTAAGCTGGGTATCCGATCACAAACCAGAGCAGGATATAAAATGCACAGCCAAATTCCGCTATCGTCAACAGGATAATGCTGTAACAGTAAAAAAAGTTGACGAAAATACGGTTAAAGTTATTTTCGATGAGCCAATTCGTGCGGTTACACCTGGCCAAGCTGTTGTGTTCTATAATGGGGACGAATGCCTTGGTGGTGCGACGATTGATAAAGTTTTTAAAAATAGCGAACGTCTAACATATGTTGGTTAAAGAAAACCTCAACTCTATATTTAGAGTTGGGGTTTTCCTGTGTTATAATATGAACTGCATAAACTCTATTCAGCAGAGGTATCTGCTGAAAAGAGTTAAGCCTCCGGCGGATGCCTCAGATTTTAAAAGGAAACTTTTCAAGCAAGCTCGAAAAAATCTGGGCGCAAATACGCCAAGGGCGTATTTGATTGGAATTGGAGTTGAAAATCATTGGATTTAAATAAACAAGGTATTGAGTATATGCAAGAGGGAAAATACGAGGAAGCAGCAAATTGCTTTTCACAAGCCATCGAGGAAAACCCGAACGAGCCAATTTACTATGTGAATTTCGGTAATCTTCTTTCAGCAGTTGGTGACCCGGAACGAGCAATTGCTTTTTTTAATAAAGCATTGGAGCTTGATGCGGGAGTTGGGACTGCTTATTATGGAATTGGAAGCCTGCTCTACAACCAGGATGATTTTATCAAAGCGAAGGATATGTTTGAAAAAGCGCTAAAAGCGGGAGTCGAGAATAGTGATACATATTTTATGCTGGGAATGACATTGATTCAGCTTGGTCAGCCAAAGCTTGCATTGCCGTATATGAAACGTGCAGTTGAGCTAAACGAAAATGATGTTGATGCTTTATTTCAATACGGACTTTGCTTAGCTGGTGAATCCGTCATAGACGAAGCGATCGATACGTTTCATCGCGTAATCGAATTAGAACCCAAGCATTCAGATGCCTATTATAATTTAGGTGTTGCGTTTGCAGGCTTTAAAAATGATTACAAAAAAGCACTCGTGATGTTTGAAAAAGCATTAGAAATCCAACCAGACCATATGCTTGCTGCAAATGGAAAGAAAATAGTTAGTGAAGCCTTAAGCGAATAAATGACGGGGAGGGAATCCTTATGGAACAACAGGAAACTTTGGAATTGTTTGATGAACAACGTAAATACATGAAGGGTACTCATTTAGTTACCATTTTTCACAATGAGCAAAATTTGTATTCTGTTGTTCGCATTAGGCTTCAAGAAACAAATGAAGACTATAATGAGAAAGAAGCAGTTGTAACGGGGTATTTCCCTCGCATTCATGAAAACGAAACCTACCTTTTTTTCGGTCGCTTAAAGGAGCATCCGCGCTTTGGGATCCAATTCCACGTTGATCAATTTCAAAAAGAAATCCCCCACACAAAACAAGGAATCATCCAGTATCTTTCAAGTGATCTTTTTAAGGGAATCGGAAAAAAGACGGCTGAAAAAATAGTAGAGGCACTTGGAGAAGGAGCCATTTCGAAAATTATCGCAAATCCATCAGTGTTGCAGGACGTTGATAAACTCCCAGCCGATAAAGCAAAGGAAATATACGACACCCTGCAACAGCATCAGGGTCTTGAACAAATTATGATTGGACTTACCCAATATGGTTTTGGACCTCAGCTATCGATGAAGATTTACCAAATGTATAAAGAGCAAACTCTTGAAATCCTTCAACACAGTCCTTATAAATTGGTCGAGGATATCGAAGGAATCGGATTTGGAAGGGCGGATGAATTGGGACGTCAAATAGGAATCTCCGGAAATCATCCAGATCGAATCAAGGCTGGCTGTCTTTACATACTTGAACAAGACTCTTTGCAGGATGGACATGTCTATCTGACTGTCGAGGATTTAATCATACGTGTCCAGCAATTATTGGAACAAAATAGCCAAGATGAAATAATTGCAACAGATATATCAAAGGAAATGATTAGTTTAACTGAAGAAAGCAAGCTTGTCATAGAAGAGGACAAGGTTTACCTGCCTTCCCTTTACTTTTCTGAAAAAGGACTTATCACAAATATCAAACGGGTCATGGAACAAACCGAATACGAAGATATTTTTCCGGAGTCAGAATTTCTTCTAGCACTTGGTGCACTTGAGGAAAGAATTAAAGTACAATATGCACCTTCTCAAAAAGATGCGATTCAAAAAGCATTAATGTCCCCAATGCTTCTTTTAACGGGAGGACCTGGTACCGGAAAAACTACTGTCATCAAAGGTATAGTTGAGTTATACGGGGAATTGCATGGCTGCTCTTTAGACCCGAAGGATTATAATTCTGAAAATCCATTTCCGGTTGTCCTTGTCGCTCCAACTGGTCGTGCGGCTAAGAGGATGAGTGAATCAACTGGACTCCCGGCTGTCACTATTCACAGGCTGTTAGGATGGAACGGCGTCGAAGGATTTAGTCATGATGAGGATAATCCGATCGACGGCAAACTGTTGATTGTTGATGAAGTTTCCATGGTCGATATTTGGCTGGCGAACCAATTGTTTAAATCCCTGCCCAACCATGTTCAAGTAGTTCTGGTCGGCGATGAAGACCAGCTGCCATCAGTCGGTCCTGGACAGGTTTTAAAGGATTTATTAGCTTCGGAGGTTTTACCAACTGTTCGACTTACGGACATCTACCGTCAATCTGAAGGATCGTCCATTATCGAGCTAGCCCATGATATTAAAAAAGGTAATCTGCCACCAGACATCTCAGCCCCTAAAAAAGACCGATCCTTTTTAAAATGTTATCAAAATCAAATCCTTGAGGTTGTTAGACAGGTTTCGGACAATGCGAAAAAGAAGGGTTTTTCGGTCAGGGATATTCAAGTTTTAGCACCAATGTATCGTGGAACTGCGGGAATCGACAGTTTAAATGTCATGCTACAGGAGCTTTTTAATCCACCCATCCATGGAAAACGAGAATTAAAATTCGGAGATATCATTTACCGCCGTGGCGATAAGGTACTTCAATTAGTCAACCAACCTGAAAACAATGTATTTAATGGCGATATTGGAGAAATTGAATCCATTTTTTATGCGAAAGAAAATACTGAAAAACAAGATATGGTTGTGGTCAATTTTGAAGGCAACGAAGTCACTTATACAAAACAGGACTTAAATCAAATTACACATGCGTATTGTTGTTCGATTCACAAATCACAAGGCAGTGAATTTCCAATTGTGATTTTACCAATTGTCAAAGGCTATTACCGCATGTTGCGTCGTAATTTAATCTACACCGCAATCACAAGAGCGAAAAACTTTTTAATCCTTTGTGGGGAGGAAGACGCATTACGACAAGGTGTTGGGCGTGCAAATGATACAAACCGCCTCACAACCTTATGTGAAAAATTAAAGGCAACCTTTGGTGAAATCGAAGATAGGGATAGCACGGTCGCGGAATCTGAAGAAGTTATCTCTTATTATGAAATGCTTTTTCAAACCGATCCCAACATCGGGATGGCTGGAATTTCTCCTTATGATTATATGGAAGCTGAATAAAAGCTGGGTACACCAGCTTTTTTCTTTTGGAAACTCTTGTGCTGTATGACAAGATGTCTGAAAGTAAATGATAATAATGTTCGAAAGAGGTGGCGATTATCTTTGCGGACATTCTCACTACTCAAGGATTTACCGGTCTATGATGAAAATTCTGCTGAAGTACTTGGTCGGGTTGCTGATCTTTGTATCACATCAGATGGAAAGGTAAATGCCTTGATTATTAAAGGAAAAGGACTATTTGAACGAGATCGAGTAGTCCCCATCCAAAGCATCTCCTCCATTGGAGATGATGGTATTATGGTTTCGGATGTACAGATGCTTGAGCATCTTGACAACGAAGCTGAGACACTGACTTATTTTTTACACACTCATCATGGATTATTCCGAAAACCTTTATTGTCCTCAGAAGGACAAAAATTAGGCTTACTGGAAGATGTATATTTTACTGAAGAAGTGGGCACGATTATAGGGTATGAAGTAACGGATGGCTTTTTTGCTGATATTACAGAAGGAAAAAAAGTTGTTAAAACTGAGAAGCCTTTAAAGATTGGCGAAGATGTCATCGTCGTTGATGTCTAAATTAGGAATTCCATGATGTGAGGTGTACCCTGTGAAGTGCCCAAATTGTAAAAGTAAAGATATCGGTAAAATTGGTGTTAACCAATATTACTGCTGGGGATGTTTTATTGAATTATCCGTAAATAAAGGACAAATATTTACACATCAGGTAGAGGAAGATGGCACTCTCAGTTCATTGGATGATCTGTTTGCTGAGGACGATAGAAGAATCAGTATGTAATCCTATACAAGGAGTGAAGAGGTTATGAATAAAGCAATGACATCTCTAATCACGATTGGTCTAGGTGCTGCGGCATACGGAATTATGCAAAGAACAGATGTTATGTCTGCCCGCAACATGAAAAAAATGCGCAAGCGCATCACAAAAATGTTTTAATATGTAAGGGAACCCCACAAATGTGGGGTTTTTTGTGTTTGATTGATCTAGCGGGGCTAGATCGTGCCCAATCGGGGTTAGAAAAAACATAAATGGGTACGCAAGAGCATGAATCATGCCCGATTACCGTCAGAAAAAACATATATGGATACGCAAGCGCATGAATCGTACCCGATTGCCGTCAGAAAAAACATATATGGATACGCAAGCGCATGAATCGTACCCGATTACCGTCAGAAAAAACATATATGGATACGCAAGCGCATGAATTGTACCCGATTGCCGTCAGAAAAAACATAAATGGGTACGCAAAAGCGTGAATCGTGCCCGATTACCGGAAGAAATGACGAACAGTGTAACGCAAGGTATGACACTAGAGTCATATTCATTTTTAAATAGCTTAATCCTGTTGTCTTGCCTCCGAAGGGTATAAATAATAAGATGCCTTTCCCATTTTAACGAGAGTAAAATTGTCTAAAAGGATACCACGTATCCTTTTACTTGAAATAACCCCACACCACTCCATAACTCCGTTCACCGTTATCTTCCTGTCCGGAAATAGCAAACTTAGCTCCCTCACACTCCGTAGCACCGCGGACTCCTTATGTTCCAATTCCTTACATCTTGGACAAATAAGATAATTTTGATTCGCGACTTCCATAAACGTACAACCACACTTACCAACAATCCCCTTCTTTAACTCCTCATATGTAAAAGCGGGCAACCGAGAAAATGGATTTTTTGTAATATGCAGGGATGCCAACTTTTCAGCTAATCGCAAATGGCCATCAGAATAACCGGAAGCTGCAACCGATTCTAAATTTTTCATAAACCGACCCAGTTGCGAATGAAATACAAAAGGTGAGTTTACTGGTGCCTCATATAGATAAAACTCTGGGTTTATGTATATAACATGGGATTCAATTGGCATATTAAATCTCAACTCATGGAGGAGTTGCCGAAATAATGATTCGCTGCGGGTTATTTGGTTGAGCGGGTTTTTGATTTCTTTTCCGGATATCATGTGTAAGCGGTCATTTTTGAAGTAATAATCGCCTTCGTTATTTTTAATTTCAAAAATGAGTATCTTCTTTAGGGCGATTAGCAGGGAGTCAATTTGGAATAGGGAGTTGTTTATTTCCAGCAGAAGGTTATTTAAAATGAGGCATTCATTTGGAAGACCTAATAGCAATTGGTCAAATTGTATTTCGCCAAGCCAGCCTTTTTCAAGGTAAGCAAATTTGTTATCGTCTTCCACCTCTAGTTTCTTGCGGATCCGCAAAGAGCGAAATAGCTCTAGTTCGGTATTTTCACCGCGTGGTTTAAAAATCATGCCACCACATCCTTTCAGCAACATTTTACAAAAGAATCTGTATTTTGACAATATTTTCTGTAAAATGCCCCACCCGTATAAAACAACTTAGATTCCAAAAACTACTTCCTGAGGGAGTGAAGTCTGATGAACGAGAAAAGAGTCAAATGGATTTTTAGACTATCGTTTTTATTACTATCGTTTTTGACAATCTATATTTTCTTAAAATTGGCTCCAATCTGGCTACCGCTAGTGTTACTGTTAAAAACATTTATACTCCCATTTATTGTTTCTATTTTTATCACCTATTTGCTTCATCCAATTATTGAAAAACTCAACCATCGTGGGGTGCCAAAATCACTTGCAATTTTACTTATTTATTTACTTTTTTTCGGGGGTATTGGAGCTGCAATATATAAAGGAATTCCAGTGATTCTTGCCCAGCTTAGGGATCTTGCTGAAAGCTTTCCTGAATTTAGCAAAACCTATCGGGGGTGGTTAACAGAAATCGAAACGGGAACGTCACAGCTGCCTGCCTTCGTCCATGGACAGCTTGATGAATTGCTCAATTCAGCTGAAAACTATGTGGATTACCTGCTTTCACGGACGCTGAATTTTTTAAAAGGATTACTCAATTCAATCTTCATCATTGCAATCATTCCGTTCATCGTTTTCTATATGTTAAAAGACCATGACCAAATGATAAAAGCGCTTTGGTACATGACTCCGCGAAAACTGAGAAAAGCAGGGCAGCTTTTTTTTCGAGATGTGGATGAGTCATTGGGAAATTATATAAGAGGACAGCTTATCGTCTGTCTGCTTGTTGGTACGACAGCATCGGTGGCCTTTTGGATATCTGGAATGAAATATCCATTATTATTTGGGAGCATCGTTGGGGTAACAAACATTATTCCATATTTTGGACCAATTATCGGCGCAATCCCGGCTGCGATCATTGCAGCAACCATTTCGGTAAAAATGTTAATTATTGTTGTGATTGTGGTTTTCGGACTGCAATTTATTGAAGGGAATTTACTATCTCCCATTATTGTAGGAAAAAGTCTGCGTCTCCATCCAGTCGTTATCATTGCGGCACTTTTACTGGGCGGAGAAATTGGTGGGGTTGTGGGGCTAATCCTAGCTGTTCCGGTCGTAGCA
The DNA here is from genome assembly GCF_020731355.1 of Bacillus sp. REN16. GTDB lineage: Bacteria > Bacillota > Bacilli > Bacillales > Bacillaceae_L > Ferdinandcohnia. The sequence goes on from NZ_JAJFZK010000004.1 coordinate 216,028, forward strand.
ATTTTAAAGGTATTTATCGTTCACGCAAAACAGCATTTTACAGTTGTTCGAAAGGACTAGTACCAGCATTGACAAACATTTTTGACTTGAATATAATTGACAGGAAATGATGTATTAATTGAAAACTATGAAGGAATCAGTATGTTACAGTACCATCGAACCAGAGAGGAATTTCCATGGCTGAAAGGAATTCCAGATGAAGGGTAACAGAAGGCTACTCCTGAGTGTAGGAAAACCTACCGGTGAATACCGTTATCAATATACGAAGGTGATGGGCGTGTTCTATTTTGTGTCCATAATCAGGGTGGTACCGCGAGCATACTCTCGTCCCTGTTTTTAGGGGATTAGAGTATTTTTTTATGTCTAAAATGATAGTGGAGGTTATGAAATGAAACAATTAACATCAGCTCAAGTACGACAAATGTTTTTAGACTTTTTCAAATCAAAAGGACATGCAATTGAACCAAGTGCTTCCTTAGTTCCACATGAAGATCCTTCTTTACTATGGATTAATAGTGGTGTAGCTACTTTAAAAAAATACTTCGATGGACGTGTAATTCCTCAGAATCCACGAATTTGTAATGCACAGAAGTCCATTCGGACAAATGATATTGAAAATGTAGGGAAAACAGCCAGACATCATACTTTCTTTGAAATGCTTGGAAACTTCTCAATCGGTGATTACTTCAAAAAAGAAGCAATTGAATGGGCGTGGGAATTTTTAACAAGCAAGGACTGGATTGGGTTTGATCCAGAGAAGCTTTCTGTGACGATTCATCCGGAAGATGAAGAGGCATTTGAAATTTGGAATAAAAAGATTGGAATTCCTGAGGAACGAATCATTCGTCTGGAAGGAAATTTCTGGGATATCGGTGAAGGTCCAAGTGGTCCGAATACGGAAATTTTCTTTGACCGTGGTGAAGAGTTTGGAAACGACCCAAATGATCCAGAATTATTTCCAGGTGGAGAAAATGAGCGTTATCTAGAAATCTGGAACCTTGTGTTCTCACAATTTAACCATAACCCAGATGGAACATATACTCCGCTTCCAAAGAAAAATATCGATACTGGAATGGGTCTTGAAAGAATGTGTTCTGTTATTCAAAATGTACCTACAAATTTTGATACAGACCTTTTCATGCCAATTATCGAGGCAACTGAGTCTATTTCCGGTGAAAAATATGGACAAGCAAAAGATAAAGATGAAGCATTTAAGGTAATCGCTGACCATATTCGTACCGTTACGTTTGCGGTAGGAGACGGAGCACTTCCTTCAAATGAAGGTAGAGGCTATGTCATCCGAAGATTATTAAGACGGGCTGTACGTTACGCAAAGAAAATTTCAATCAATCGTCCATTTATGTATGAACTTGTTCCTGTTGTGGGCGAGATCATGGTTGATTTTTATCCGGAAGTAAAAGAAAAAACAGAATTTATCCAAAAAGTAGTGAAAACAGAAGAAGAACGCTTCCATGAAACATTACATGATGGATTAGCTATTCTATCAACTGTCATTCAAAAGGAAAAAACAAAAGGCAGTGATACGATTGCGGGTGTCGATGTCTTCCGTCTGTACGATACATATGGTTTCCCTGTTGAACTTACAGAGGAATATGCTGAAGAAGAAGGCATGAAGGTGGACCACGACGGATTCGAACGTGAGATGGAAAATCAACGTGAAAGAGCTAGATCTGCTCGTCAAGATGTGGATTCTATGCAAGTGCAAAGTGGTGTTCTTGGTGAAATAAAAATAGAAAGCACTTTTGTTGGATATGATGAACTTGAGGCACAATCAACCGTTCTTGTCATGGTCAAAGATGGGGAAATTGTTGAGAAAGCAAGCGAAGGTGAAGAAATTCAGCTTATTTTAGACAAAACACCTTTCTATGCTGAGAGTGGTGGACAAATTGCGGATGAGGGTACAATTGAAAATGAAGCTACAAAAATACTCGTAAAAGATGTCCAAAAAGCACCAAATGGACAAAATCTTCACCGTGTTATCGTTGTAAAAGGAAGCTTAGCTAAAGGTGACCAGCTTCAGGCCAAGGTTGACCAAGAAAATCGTGGTGGGGTTATTAAAAACCATACAGCGACACATTTGTTACATCAGGCATTAAAAGATGTCCTCGGGGTTCATGTAAACCAAGCGGGTTCACTTGTAACTTCAAATCGATTACGTTTTGACTTCTCACATTTTGGTCAAATTAAGCCTGAAGAGCTTGAGCAAATTGAGTCAATTGTGAATGAAAAAATTTGGAGCAGCATCCCTGTTCAAATTGATTACAAATCTTTAACTGAAGCAAAAGCAATGGGAGCTATGGCCCTATTTGGCGAAAAATATGGTGACATTGTTCGTGTTGTTCAGGTTGGTGATTATAGCTTGGAACTATGTGGCGGATGCCATGTACCAAATACTTCAACAATCGGGTTATTCAAGCTTGTTTCTGAATCAGGTATAGGTGCAGGAACACGACGTATCGAAGCTGTAACGGGTGAAGCAGCATATCATGTAATTAATGACCAAGTAAAAATGCTTCAGGAAGTGGCTAATCTTTTAAAAACAAAGCCAACTGAAGTTCCAGGTAGAGTCGAAGCATTACAGCATGAAATTCGTAATTTACAACGTGAAAATGAATCACTTTCTGCGAAGCTTGGCAATATTGAAGCGGGCAGCCTTGTTGACAAAGCAAAAGAAATCAACGGTGCTACTGTTTTATATAGTAAGGTAAATGCCCAAGATATGAATAATCTTCGTACGATGGTTGATGACTTAAAACAAAAGCTTGGCTCAGCTGTTATTGTTTTAGGTTCTGTGAACGATGATAAAGTAAACTTAACTGCTGGAGTAACAAAAGACTTGATTGAAAAAGGTTTCCATGCTGGAAAACTAATCAAGGAAGTTGCAACCCGATGCGGTGGCGGCGGTGGTGGTCGCCCAGACATGGCACAGGCCGGTGGAAAAAATCCAGACCAGCTGGAATCAGCACTTCAATTTGTAGAAGAATGGATAAAAACAATCTAAAACATAACAATTTGTATCATCCTGGCCAAAACGGATGATACAAATTGTCACTTCTTGTTTCTATTTAGTTGTGATTAGTGTACAATGAATGGTAAGATTTACATGCACGGATTCAAACACATCAGAATCTAAAGAGTGAGGTGCAGAACTTGAGCTCATTTGATAAAACAATGAAATTCAACTTTCCAGAGGAACCAGTTGAAACAAATGTAAATGAAGTATTATTCAATGTCTACGATGCTCTTCAAGAAAAAGGGTATAATCCAATCAATCAAATTGTTGGATACTTATTATCAGGAGATCCTGCGTATATCCCGCGTCACAATGATGCAAGGAATATTATTCGCAAGCTTGAACGAGATGAAATAATTGAGGAGCTAGTGAAATCTTATTTAAAGATCCATCGTGAGGGGTAAAACGAATGAGGATTCTCGGGTTAGATGTCGGCTCAAAAACAGTCGGTGTCGCCGTCAGTGATGAAATGGGCTGGACTGCTCAAGGCATTGAAACAATTAAGATTAATGAAGAGCGCGGGCAGTTTGGATTGGAACGGCTTGGCGAGATTATCAAGGAATATGGGGTAGAATCTGTTGTTATTGGTTTACCTAAAAATATGAATGGAACAATTGGACCTCGTGGCGAGGCTAGTCAGCATTTTGCTGATATGGTAACGGAAAAATTCGGTTTGCCTATTGTTTTATGGGACGAGCGTCTTTCAACAGTAGCAGCCGAACGAGTCCTAATATCCGCAGATGTAAGTCGAAAAAAGAGAAAACAAGTGATCGACAAAATGGCTGCCGTCATGATCCTCCAGGGGTATCTAGATAGTAAAAATTAATGAGGTGGATTTACATGGAACATGGTGAAAAGCAAATCACTGTAATTGATGAACAAGGAAATGAAATTCTTTGTGAGGTATTATTTACATTTGAATCAGAGGAATTTGGAAAATCTTACGTCCTTTATTATCCGTTAAGTGATGAGAATGAAGACGAAGAAGATATCGAAATTCATGCATCAAGTTATAGCCCGTCAGAGGACGGAGAAGACGGAGAACTTCAACCAATTGAGACCGAAGAAGAATGGGATCTTGTTGAAGAAATGTTAAATACATTCCTTGATGAAGAAGGAGAAGAGTAAAACAGCCATGGGCTGTTTTTTCTTTTTCTTCAAAACCCCCCAAAAAGCCCCGAAAACAACCTGATTTTTTAGAAAAAACTACAAAATTCTAGTGAATTCTTCCTAAAATTGACGAATTACATAAAAAAATGTAGTATAATAATTCGAGTGAGGGGAGGATTTACGGTACATGTCAGATAACGAATCGAAAAAGGATTTATATAAAAAGAATCTGCAAGAACGGCATAGTGAAGCCAGAGTAATCCGTAAAATTGTATTTATCGTATTTATGGTAATACTGGTAGCTTTATCTGGAATAATTGGCGGAGGCTATTTATATATAAAATCTGCTCTTGAGCCTGTGGACCCTACAAATAAGGAACCAATCGAGGTTACGATTCCAATTGGTTCATCACCAACAGCAATTGCCCGAATTCTAGAGGAAAATGATATTGTAAAAAATGCAAAAGTATTTCGTTACTATACGAAATTTAAAAATGAATCTGGTTTTCAGGCTGGGGAATACACGTTTACTCAATCAATGAACTTTGATGAAATCATTGAAGGGTTGAAATCTGGAATTCTTATGGGTGAGCCAGCTTTTAAACTTGTGATCCCTGAAGGAAAACAGCTTGAAGAAATTGCAATTATAATTGCTGAACAAACTGGCTATACCTATGAGGAAGTCATTAATAAGATGGATGACGCTAAGTATGTTAATGATTTAATCAGCAGATACCCAGGTATTTTAACGGAAGAAATATTAAATAAAGATATTAAACATCCGCTTGAAGGTTATCTATTTCCAGCAACATATCCGTTTTACGAGAAGAAGCCTTCAATTGAATCAATTGTTGAAACGATGCTAGAGCAAACAGAGAAAATCCTTGTAAAATATACAGGCTCACTGGAAGGCAATAAGTATATCGATTCAACTCATAAACTATTAACCATGGCTTCGTTAATAGAGGAAGAAGCGACAGCGAAAACAGACCGTGAAACAATTTCCAGTGTGTTTTATAATCGTTTAGATGCTGATATGCCACTTCAAACAGACCCGACAGTTCTTTATGCATTAGGTGAACATAAGAGAAGGGTACTGTACGAATATCTTGAAGTGAATTCACCATATAACACATATCAAATTAAAGGTTTAACACCAGGTCCGATTTCTAATGCTGGTGAAACATCTTTATCAGCGGCACTAAGCCCTGCGGAAACAGATTATCTCTATTTCCTGGCTGCTCCAACAGGAGAAGTATATTTCGCAAGGACATTGGAAGAGCATAATGCATTAAAGGCAAAGTATATTACGAATCAACAATAGTGACTTTATTTTGCGATGACGGAATAAGTTACAGCCTCCGGCGGCTGCACAGATTTTTCAAGGGAACCCAATATGGCGTTCCCTGTTTCTTTATGATAAAATAATTCAAGTTAAAGGGAAATTATTATTATACAAAAACAAATGACTACGTTTTTACCAATACCACCATATCGAAATGGAGGTTTTTTTTCTTGTTATCAAGCAAAATAACCAATTATTTAGAGGCATTACTTCCAAAACGCGATGAAATTATTGAAGAAATTGAACATTATGCGAAAGAAAATAATGTACCAATCATGGAACTGGTAGGCATTGAAACAATGCTTCAAATAATGCGAATATCAGGGCCGAAACAGATTCTTGAAATTGGAACAGCGATTGGTTACTCCGCTATCCGCATGGCAAATGCACTTCCGGATACCAAGATTGTAACAATCGAAAGGGACGAGGAACGTTATGAAAAAGCCCTAGAGAATATTGAGCGAACTGGTACTGGCTCACAAATAGAAGTGATTTTTGGGGATGCCCTTGAGGCAGCGGATGAGGTGAAAAAATACGGCGAATTTGATTGTATTTTTATTGATGCAGCAAAAGGCCAATATCGACATTTTTTTGACATCTATGAAAAATGCCTTTCAAGGGATGGCTTAATTGTGACTGATAATGTACTATTTAAAGGGCTTGTGGCGGAGGAAGAAATCGAGAGTAAAAGAATTCGGAATCTCGTGACTAAAATTAAGGCATATAACGAATGGCTTCTCAAGCACCAAGATTATCAAACAACCATCTTACCAGTAGGTGATGGAGTTGCATTAAGTAAAAGAAGAGGTGTTAAGGAATGAAGAAACCAGAGCTTCTGGTCACGCCTACATGTATAGAAGATATTGAACCATTGATAAATGCTGGGGCAACAGCTCTTATTATAGGTGAACAACGCTATGGATTACGTCTTGCTGGTGAATTCAATCGCGAGGAAATTGTTAAAGCGACAAACATCGCCCATGCTCATGATGCAAAAATCTATGTAGCAATAAATGCCATATTCCATAATGAAAAAGTGAATGAGTTAGCTGACTATGTTGCATTTTTACAGGAAAGTAAGGTAGATGCAATTGTGTTCGGAGATCCAGCGGTATTAATGACTGTTCGTGAGGTTGCACCAGAAATGAAGCTTCATTGGAATACAGAAACAACTGCGACGAACAGGTATACATGTAATTATTGGGGAAGAAAAGGTGCGAAACGTGCCGTGCTTGCCCGTGAATTAAATATGGATGCGATTGTCGAAATTAAAGAAAATGCAGAGGTCGAAATTGAGGTCCAGGTTCATGGAATGATGTGCATGTTTCAATCAAAACGTTCGTTAGTCGGAAACTATTTCGAGTATCAAGGTAATGTGATGGAAATCGAAAACCGTAAAAAAGATAAAAATCTGTTTTTATTTGATAAAGAGCGCGACAGCAAATACCCGATTTTTGAAGATGAAAATGGCACTCATATTATGAGCCCAAATGATGTTTGCATCATTGATGAGTTGGAAGATATGATTGATGCTGGTGTTGACAGCTTTAAGATCGAAGGGATTTTGAAAACTACTGAATACCTGCTTGAGGTAACGAAAATTTATCGAAAAGCAATTGACTTATGTGTGGAAAATCGCGATGAATATGAAGATGTCAAAGATGACCTATTAGAGCAACTTGAAGAACTTCAACCAATCAATCGCCCCCTAGACACAGGCTTCTACTTTAAAGAAACGGTCTACTAATAAGTAATGAGGAGGAATTTGCATGTCAACAGCAGTTGTAAGAGAACCTATTTCAAAAATAGTAGACGGCAAGCGTATGATCGTCAAAAAACCAGAACTGCTAGCACCTGCGGGTAACCTGGAAAAATTAAAAATTGCTGTTCACTATGGTGCAGATGCCGTTTTTATCGGTGGTCAAGAGTATGGATTACGTTCTAACGCAGATAATTTTACACTTGAAGAAATCGCAGAAGGTGTAGAGTTCGCCAAAAAATATGGAGCCAAAATCTATGTCACTACAAATATATTCGCCCATAATGAAAACATGGATGGACTAGATGAATACTTAATGGGGCTTGAAAATGCCGGAGTATCTGGAATCATTGTTGCGGATCCATTAATTATTGAAACATGTAAACGAGTAGCTCCCAAAATGGAAGTACACTTAAGCACTCAGCAATCCCTATCCAACTGGAAGGCAGTTCAATTTTGGAAGGAAGAAGGGCTGGAACGTGTTGTACTCGCGCGTGAAACGAGCGCAGAAGACATTAAAGAAATGAAGGAAAAGGTTGACATCGAAATCGAAACATTTGTTCATGGTGCGATGTGTATTGCTTATTCCGGCCGTTGTACGTTAAGTAATCATATGACAGCCCGTGATTCCAATCGTGGGGGCTGTTGTCAATCATGCAGATGGGATTATGATTTATTTAAATTAAATGAAGATGAAAAAGAGGAAGCCCTATTTGGAGAAGAGGACTCCCCGTTTGCAATGAGTCCAAAAGATTTGAAGCTTATCGAATCAATTCCGCGGATGATTGAATTAGGAATCGACAGTTTAAAAATCGAAGGACGAATGAAATCGATTCACTATATTGCAACAGTAGTAAGTGTTTATCGAAAAGTCATCGATGCATATAGTGCCGATCCAGACAATTTTGTTATCGATGAAGAGTGGCTAAAAGAGCTTGATAAATGTGCAAATCGTGATACTGCCCCAGCCTTCTTTGAAGGGGTTCCTGGTGTAAATGAGCAAATGTATGGCACTCATAGCAAAAAAACAACTTATGATTTTGCTGGTCTGGTGTTAGACTATGAAAAGGAATCAGGAATCGTAACATTACAGCAGCGAAATTATTTTAAAAAGGGAGATCAGGTAGAATTTTTTGGTCCTGAAATTGCCAATTTTACACAAACAGTTGAGATGATTTGGGATGAGCGCGGCAACGAAATTGAGAAAGCAAAACATCCATTGCAAATTGTTTCGTTTAAAGTAGACAAGCCTGTTTATCCAAACAACATGATGCGAAAGGGGAAGTAACATGAGCAAGAAGCCAATTGTCATTGGCATTGCTGGAGGCTCAGGATCTGGTAAAACAAGTGTATCAAAGGCCATATATGAGCATTTTAGGGGTCACTCGATCCTAATGATCGAGCAGGACTCATATTATAAAGACCAAAGCCATATGCCTTTTGAAGAACGGTTAAATACAAATTATGACCATCCTTTAGCTTTTGATAATGACTTACTCATTGAGCACGTCAAAAAACTTCTTGAATACAAAGGTATAAGTAAGCCGGTTTATGACTATAAATTTCATACAAGGTCTTCTGATGTGATTTGCGTTGAACCAAAGGATGTCGTTATTTTAGAGGGAATTCTTGTTCTTGAAGATGAACGGCTGCGTGACTTAATGGATATTAAGCTATTTGTGGACACTGATGCTGATATCCGGATAATCCGAAGAATGCTGCGTGATATTAAAGACCGAGGTCGTACGTTAGATTCCGTTATCGAACAATATGAGACAGTGGTTCGTCCAATGCATAACCAATTCTGTGAACCAACAAAGCGATATGCAGACATCATCATCCCTGAAGGTGGACAAAATCACGTTGCAATTGATTTAATGGTAACAAAAATTCAAACAATTCTTGAACAAAACGTCATTTTGTAATAACATAACAGAGAAATAGGTGTTATGATAGTACAAACATAAGGAAAGGAATGGTAGAAGTTCCCTATCATTCCTTTCCTTACTATACAAATAGGAAAAAACAATTCGTACTACATACAATGATTTTTTAAGCAATCACAGGGGGATTGTAACGACTACAAGGAGTGAAGGGATTATGGTAGAGAAAGTATTTCCAATGACAGCAGAAGGAAAGCAAAAATTAGAGCAGGAATTAGAGAATTTAAAGACAGTTAAGCGCAAAGAGGTTGTAGAACGTATTAAGATTGCAAGAAGCTTTGGGGACCTTTCTGAGAACTCTGAGTATGATTCAGCGAAGGATGAACAAGCATTTGTTGAGGGTCGTATTACTACGATTGAAAATATGATTCGAAATGCAAAAATTATCGAAGAAGATGCTGACAGTGCTGGTAAGGTCTCATTAGGAAAATCAGTAACCTTTATTGAGCTTCCAGATGGGGAAGAAGAAACCTATACGATTGTAGGAAGTGCTGAAGCAGATCCGTTTGAAGGAAAAATATCAAATGACTCACCAATTGCAAAAAGCCTAATTGGAAAGCATGTTGGGGACAAAGTAACGGTTCAAACCCCAGGAGGAGACTTGCTAGTTGAAATAACTAAAATTGACTAACTTTATTCAAAAATACTGAATACAGTTAGAGCCTCGGTGCAAATACGCCAAGGCGTATTTGATTTATATGTATAAATATTATGACACCTCGTCGAAACTGTTGACGAGGTGTTTTTTCTATGGTAATCAAAAAACGTGCTATTATCATTTTAATCGTAATCCTTTTAACCTTAGCAGGGTTAATCGGCAGACTAATGCAATTGCAGCTTGTTAGTACAGAATCTCTAACGAACCGAGATATTAACTTAATAGAAGCAAGTGTTTCGCAACGAACACAAGAACTTGTTATTGACCAAGGCCGTGGACGATTTATCGACCGGAATAAAAAAGCATTAACGCATGAATATTATCCAACACTCGTATTGTTTCCTTTTTTAAAAAACATTGAATGGCCAGCGGAGGACGTAGCCGAAATCGTAAATATTTCTGCCACTACCTTAAGAAATGAAATTCAAAATGCGAAAAAGCCTGTAATCGTTGGTGGAGAAAAACCCATAGAATTAACGGAAACGCAGATGAACAAAATCAACAAGCTTCAAATTCCAGGTGTATTTGCTGTCCATCGTCAATATGAGCTTGATAGTGATATTGCAGAACATTTAATTGGCCTAATCCGAGAAAATAGGGACTTATTCCAGGAGCGCTATCCTGAGAAAAACTATTTACCGCGGAATACGAAACTGGGAATCACAGGTTTGCAATCAACGTTTGATGAATTCCTTTTACCTGAAGGTGAGGCGAAGCTTCTCTATCATGTGGCAGGAGATGGAGGACCTTTATTTGGCATTGATGTAAAATACACAGCACCAGCAAATCCTTATTATCCAGTCGCAATTCAAACAACTTTGGATAAAGATCTACAGCTTTTGGCGGAAACAATCCTTGATAAGAATGATTTGAAAAAAGGAGGGATTGTCCTTCTTGATGTTGAGTCCAATGATTTGCTTGCAATGGTGAGTAAACCCGATATTAATTCATCAAATCCATTTGCAGATGGCACTGCTGAAAATCAAATGATTATGCCGCAATTCCCTGGTTCTGTATTCAAGACAGTAATTGCAGCAGCAGCAATCGAAAAACAGCAAATTTCTAATGATAGAATGTACAATTGTGATCAAGATTTATATGGGGAAGGCCCAGCTGAATATCCGCATGGGATGCTGAATTTCCATAATAGCTTTGCGAAAAGCTGTAATTACACATTTGCAATTACTGCACAGGAATTGTTACAAAAGGACCAAGATGTAATTGAAGAATATTCCAAGATGCTTGGCTTACTTGGACCTGTTGGTTGGAATGGCGATGTTTTTCGTTTTCAAGATTTCAAGCAACTCCCTAATGAATATAATGGTCGAATATGGACGGATGAAAAGGATAAACATGTTGCGAAAGCCATTGCGCAAACGGCGATTGGGCAAAAGGATGTTAGGGTGACACCATTAGGTATTGCAAACATGATGTCAACGATTGCACGCGGCGGTGCTAAAAAAGAAGTTCGAACGGTTAGTGATGTTTTATATAAAAACGGTACAACCTTATTTTCTTTTGCGGAACAGGATATGGAAGGACCTAAGATTGCTCCATATACAGCTAGCAGGCTTCAGGAATTACTTCGCGGAGTCGTTACCTCTGGAACAGGACAACGATTTGCTGATTTGCCTTATAAAGTAGCGGGTAAATCAGGAACAGCTGAGACAGGTAAAAAACAAGGTGAGGTTGGACTTGTCAACACTTGGTTTGCGGGGTATTTTCCATTTGAAAGGCCGAAATATGCGCTTGTAGTGGTCAATTTGGAGCAGCCTGCCTCTCAGTCTGTTACAAATACTGTCTTTTATGAAATCGTACAAGGAATTTATCAAAAGGAACAGGAAAAAGGTACTAAAACACACGGCTAATAAAGAAATGTCTTCAACCTTTTCTGTACACATGCTAGAATAAGAAGATAGTCGATTGAGTAATAGTCGTTTTAGGAGGTACTGTAAAATGGGGTATGATGTAGACAAACTATATGAAGGGCCTCGAACCGAGAGAAGAGCGAAACGAAAAAAGGTAAATCGGGTTTTAAATATTTTAATTGTCCTAGTGATTGTATTAATTGTCTTTTTTGGCGGAAAGCTCATTTTTGGAGACAAAAACGTAGATGAACCTGTGTCTTCAAATCAAACGAACCAACCGGCAGACAATGAGGGAAAAGCTGCTTCAGATGATTCAAAGGACAAAAAAGAAGATGCTTCAGATCATCCAAAAAATGAAGATACAAAACAAGAGGCAAACGAAGAAAGTCAGGATGAGCAAAAAGCTCCAGAATCCGATGAAGCAGCAGTTGTTACTGAAGGTGATCCAGATTCAAATATTATAAAAACAGTTGAAAATCCTGCTTGGAAGCCAATTGGTACTGCTCAGGCAGAACCACATAGTATTGATTATACGGAAAACTCAGTTGATCGAAATGAAATGGAAATGGCGGCAAGCTACGCAACTGGTTTTGATCGTTCAGATATGGTTGTTTGGTGGCTAGGGAGAAATGGAGGAAATTCCATTACTGCAACTGTTTCATCAAAATCAACTAAACAAGTTCAAAAAGTATATTTAGATTGGGTTCCGGGCGAAGGCTGGAAACCAACAAAAATTGAAGAATTAAAAGAAAATGATAGTGAAACATATAAAGGCTATAAGAATTCAGAACCTGATGAAGATGAGAATGAACCAGACGAAAATGAAAATAATGATTAAAATAGGCGCAGGAGATCCTGCGTTTTTTTGTTCTCCTTTATCCATCGATGATTGATAAAATAAGTTGAATATGTTAAATTTAGAACAGTTCATTTTTAAATTCATAGTATACTTATAGGATTAATATATAATGGTGGAGAGTGAGAAAAATGGGACGAGAGTTTTTAGAGGTTTTTGAAGGTTGGGCACACACTTATGACCAGACTGTAACCGGAAATGATGTGGAATACCAGGAAGTGTTTTCGCGATATGATGATATTCTAAATGATGTCGTAAAGAAATCAGGTCTCACTGTTTTGGAATTTGGAGTGGGTACGGGTAATCTCACTCAAAAACTACTGAATGAAAATAAAAAAGTATATGGTGTTGAACCCTCAGAACCAATGCGAGAAATAGCATTAGAAAAGCTTCAGAACTATTCTCTAACAATAGAAGATGGTGACTTTATTGTTTTTAATAAACCTGCTGACAAAATTGATACAATCGTTAGTACGTATGCATTCCACCACTTAAATGATGGCGAGAAAAATCAAGCATTTTCCGAATATAGCAAGATCCTTGATAAAGGTGGTAAAATAGTGTTTGCGGATACAATATTTGAAAATAAACGAGAATATACAATGACGATTCAGTCCGCAATAAAAAAGGGTTACCTTAATCTAGCAAAAGATTTGGAAACTGAATACTACACAACCATTCCTAACTTGCAAGACATTGCAAACCAAAATGGTTTTACAGTAGAATTCACACGTTTTAATCATTTTGTGTGGGTAATGGAAGCGACGAAACAATAAAAATGTATGAAAGGTGATACGTACTTATGAAAGTAGCAATTATCGGAGCAATGGATGAGGAAGTAGCGATTTTACGGGAAAAAATTGAAACTAGACAGGAAACAATAGTAGCTGGAAGTGTCTTCTATACAGGAACTATCAATGGATATGATGTGATTTTACTCAAATCAGGAATCGGAAAAGTAAATGCTGCAATTTCAACAACCATTTTATTACAGCAATTTAAACCAGACTACGTTGTGAATACAGGTTCTGCAGGTGGTCATCTAAAAACCCTTAATGTCGGTGACATTGTCATTTCATCTGAGGTAAGACATCATGATGTTGATGTAACTGCCTTTGATTATGAATATGGGCAAGTTCCGGGATTACCTGCTGCCTTTAAAGCAGATGAAAATCTAATTAAACTAGCTGAAAAAAGTGCAGAAGGAATCACAGACATTCAGGTTGTAACTGGATTAATTGCAACAGGTGATTCCTTCATGAATGATCCGGAGCGGGTTTCATTTGTTAGTCAAAAATTTGGTGATTTATATGCAGTGGAGATGGAAGCAGCTGCAGTAGCGCAAGTTTGTCATCAATTTAAAGTACCGTTTGTAGTCATTCGTGCCTTATCAGATATTGCAGGGAAAGAATCGGATGTATCGTTTGAACAATTTCTGCAAACAGCTGCCGTCAACTCTTCAAGAGTTGTTGAACGCATGGTTGAGGAAATAAATAAATAAAAAGTTAACGGGGGATTTGTCATGCAAGTGTATCAAAATGTCCATGAGCTTATCGGAAATACTCCGATAGTAGAAATTACGAAATTTCCATTACAAAATGGGGTTCGTCTTTTTGCCAAGCTTGAATTCTATAATCCCGGTGGAAGTATCAAGGATCGCCTAGGAGTCGAGCTTCTTCAGCATGCTTTTGAAACAGGTCAGTTAACTGAAGGGGGCACGATCATTGAACCAACCGCTGGTAATACGGGAATTGGACTTGCACTCGCAGCAATTACCCACAATATTAAGGTAATCCTTTGTGTGCCTAAAAAATTTTCTGCTGAAAAACAAGAATTGATGCGGGCGTTGGGAGCGACGGTGATCAATACGCCTACGGAGGCAGGAATGACGGGGGCAATTGAAAAGGCAAAAGAGCTTTTACATGAAATCCCAAATTCCTATTGTCCACAGCAATTCGCAAACCCTGCTAATCCAGAAACGTATTATAAAACAATTGGTCCTGAAATTTGGCAACAGCTTGAGGGTCAAATTGATATTTTTGTAGCGGGTGCTGGTACAGGCGGGACCTTTATGGGTACTGCGGAGTATTTAAAAGAAATGAACCAATCTATAAAAACCGTCATAGTTGAACCGGTTGGATCCATTTTAAATGGCGGCGAATCGGGACCCCATAAAACGGAAGGAATTGGAATGGAATTTTTGCCAGGCTATATGGATCCGTCTTATTTCGATACTATCCATACGATTTCAGATGAGGATGCATTCAATCGAGTAAAGGAAGTCGCTAAATTGGAAGGATTGCTTGTAGGGAGCTCGTCAGGTGCTGCACTCCATGCGGCACTTTTAGAAGCTGAGCAAGCAAAGCCAGAATCACATATTGTTGTGATCTTTCCAGATAGCAGTGAGCGCTATTTAAGCAAAAAAATATATGAAGGCGGGATATAGGATGAAACGAAAAACTTTACTTATCCATGGGGGAGTAGGCGAGGATCCTCAGACAGGTGCAGTTAATACACCAATCTATCAGGTTAGCACATATAAACAAGAAGGAATCGGAAACTTTAAGGGGTATGAATACTCAAGAACAGGAAATCCAACTAGACATGCCCTTGAGGAATTGATAAAGGATATTGAAGGTGGAGAAAGAGGATTTGCATTTGGTTCTGGTATGGCCGCAATCACAGCTGTTATGATGCTGTTTAACAGCGGGGATCACGTCATTTTTTCCGATGATGTATATGGTGGGACTTTTCGTGTGATGTCTAAGGTGCTAAATCGTTTTGGGATTGAGTCAACCTTTGTTGATACATGCAATCTAGACAATATTGAAGGTGAAATTCGCGAAAATACTAGAGCGATTTACATTGAAACACCAACTAACCCTTTATTAAAAATTACAGACATCAAGGGTGCTTCAGAAATTGCGAAAAAGCATAATCTTCTAACCATTGTTGACAATACCTTCAGTACACCGTATTGGCAAAATCCAATTGCCCTTGGTGCTGATATCGTCTTACACAGTGCTACAAAGTACCTTGGTGGACACAGTGACGTGGTAGCCGGTCTTGTTGTCGTGAATTCGGCTAAGTTAGGTGAGGACTTACATTTTGTTCAAAACTCAACTGGAGGCGTACTTGGTCCTCAGGATTCTTGGCTGCTGATTCGGGGTATCCGCACACTTGGAGTTCGGATGGAAGAGCATGAAGAAAACACACGTAAAATTGTAGAGTTCTTACAAAACCATCCAGCGATTAAAAAGGTATACTATCCCGGAATTGAAACACATCCAAACCATGCTATTGCAAAGGCACAAGCGAATGGTTTTGGCGGGATGGTATCCTTTGATGTAGGTAGTGCAGAGAATGCAGATAAGCTGCTAAGCAAGGTTAAATACTTTACATTGGCGGAGAGTCTTGGGGCTGTTGAAAGCTTAATCTCTGTTCCAGCAAAAATGACACATGCTTCTATTCCAAAGGAACGCCGCTCGGAACTAGGAATTGGCGATGGACTTGTTCGTATATCAGTCGGATTAGAAGATATTGAAGACCTAATCGAAGACTTAGAACAAGGTTTAGAATAAATGATAAAACTGTTGCCTCTAGCCCGTTTTCGGGTTGGAGGTTTTTTTTGTAACGAAACTGCTAAAAATTACATTCTTCTCATGTTTTTAATGTGTGTTATCATAGGATAGAAGTTTAATAAATTAGTAGGTGATGCAAAATGGATCATAATAAACAGTTGAAAAACTTGCGCCATAAAATTACGGATTTTATCAGCTTTGGTTACATCCTTCTAGTGTTAAGTGTATTTTTTTATATTGGTATCATCATTCCGGAGGAACGTTCTCCATTTCAAATATATAGTATGATGGGTTCAACACTCATTTTTTTAAGTTCTTCTTTTACTTTTTTCTTATTAGCCATTAAATATAAAAAACAACTTGAAGAAGAATAGTCCTTCACCTAAACTTATGGTGAAGGAATTTTTTTGCAAAAAAAGGGTTTACATATATAGTTATATTGGTTATAATTACCACAGTAGGAAAAATTAATTATTAAAGGAGGTCGAATAAAATGATGAAAGTAACAATTGGCATGAGAAAATCAAAAACTTCATATGGAACAATCTATTCGACCATACCGGTGATTAATTTCTAATTTTTTTAATGATACGTTAATCATGCCACAGGTGGAATAGTCTGCCTGTGGCTTTATTATGCCTTTTAACTTATTTAGCCGGGTTTCAAAACCCGCCTGAATAAGTTAAAGCCTCCGGCGGATGCCTCAGATTTTTAACGGAAAGTTTTCGAGCAAGCTCGAAAAAAATCTGGGCGCAAATCCGCCAAGGCGCATTTGATTGCCACAGGACCAGTATGCCTGTGGCATTTTTGTGTCTTTTTTTCCTACACTGATCTAATAGCAATCCGATAAAGGAGGTGAAAAATAATGACCATCAATCTATTCTTTTTAACAATCTCGATTTCAAAACGTCAAAAATCAATTGAACAATATGAAAATGAGGAAAGAGTCAATAAGCTTATGGAAGAAATGAAAGAACGCCAATATTCAATGATGCGCTTGTTCTAATCAACAAAATAAAAAGGAAGAAAGGGGAATGAAAATGTTAATGAAAATGAGTCCGATTATAGCTTGGTTATCTGTGGAGAAGGATTCCACCTAACGAACAAAATTTTAGGAGGAGTTATGTATGTTATCGGTTCATGTGCTTATTTTTACAATTTTATTTACAAAGAAGCATAACCATTAAACCAAAAGGAGCGTCATGTGAGACGCTCCTTTTGGTTTTGTTTTGCTGCCTTAATTTTGTCAATTTTCTTTAACACAATGTTCAAATATGGGTAACGTTTACACAGTTCGAAGGTGATAAAGTTAAGGTAAGAAATACATCTCTTCATTGGAGGCTGATGAATATGTTTATGATCGTTATGGGGATTGTCATTACGTCTGTGATTGCAATTATAATTGGAACTGAAGTTAGTGTAGAATTATAGGATAAAGCTTAAGGTGGATTGCATCATATGTGCAATCCACCTTTTTTAGGATCTTCTTTTTTCTTTTTCTGCCCGATAAAATTCGTGGAACATCTTCATTAAAGCGCGTTTTTCGATGCGAGAAACATAGCTTCTTGAGATGCCAAGCTCTTTTGCGATTTCACGCTGGGTTTTTTCTTTCTTTAAATCAAGTCCAAACCTGCCTACAATGACTTCTTTTTCCCTGTCATCAAGGACATCAATGTATTCTTTTATTTTTTCAAGCTCCATATTTAATTGGATCGTTTCAATCACATCTTCTGTTTCCGATTTTAATACATCAATCAAACTAATTTCATTTCCTTCCTTATCCTGACCAATTGGATCATGAAGGGAAACATCCTTTTTCGTCTTCTTTAAAGCCCGTAAATGCATTAATATTTCATTTTCTATACATCTTGCTGCATACGTTGCTAATTTTGTTCCTTTACCTTGTGAATAGCTTTCAATTGCCTTGATTAAGCCAATGGTACCAATCGAAATGAGATCCTCCGTGTCCTCACCAGTGTTTTCGAACTTTTTTACTATATGAGCGACTAACCGTAAATTATGTTCAATTAACACATTCCGAGCATGTTCATTTCCCTCGGCTAACAATTGTAGGTATTTCTTCTCTTCAGAAGCCGATAACGGTTGAGGAAAAGCATTATTTTTTACATAGGATACTAAAAATAATAATTCTTTTACAAAATAGCCTAATGCTGCTAACAGTCCAGACATTCGCTCACCTCCGCATAAATCGTAGTGTATGTAGACTTGTTACACTACTTTATCTAGGCATTTGCCCATTACTTAATGTTATGAGCGAGTGTGCTTGTGTGTGTCTGTCCAATAGAAAAAAGCTGATGATAGTACAAAAGATGAACTTTTTTACACCATCCGCCCTACATTTATTTTAGAATCGTAAAAAATGGTGCAATGGCTACAAGTAATGCTAGACCAAAAACAACAATTGAACCTGGTTTGTTTTTATCTTTCCAAAGGGAAACGGAGAACCCAGCGGTATAGGAAAACATGATGATCATCATCAAATAAATAAATATTCTCATCTCTTAATCCCTTATCTTTTCATATGTTGGTAATTTAGATTGTCGTCCGAATTCACCAAATGTGATTTCGACATTCACACGAATATCTGCATCAGGATACGATCTCATCCAATCATAGTTTTCCCATTCCGGAATCGTTAAAAAATGTTTTCTCGCGACAAAAGAAAATCCAAAAGGATCTGCTTTAAACTCTTCTTGTGTACGTTGAACGTAATCATTTATTCTTTTTTCAAAGCCCTTAGTGATATGAACCTTTAATTCCTCTCTTTTCTTTTCTTGGTCAGCATAATTGACCATACTATGGTCTGTTAGAATGTCAGCGTTTATTGGAAGATTCACCTTGATTTTTGGTGGATGTCCCGATACATCCACTGTTATCTGTGGTTTTTTAATCTGTGAAAAACGTGAGGTTATCCAGTAATCCTTCATAAAGGGATCGGGAAGAGTGACTAAAAAGCTTGGTTTTTCCATCGATTTATGTAACATTTTGGTAATACGCGTTTCTTGCACCGAAAGCTTTCCAATCATTTGCCCCTCTTTAAAGACCGCCGAACCTAGAAATTGCGCAGGATTCGTTTTTCCAGTTACCTTCATCTTACCAGCTATAAAATCCTCATCCTCGTTTTTCTTTGCTGTATTTTTGTCCTGTTCAGTCGTTGCATAGGCAGATATAAAAAGATCTGCATCTGCTTCGGTTATTCTAAAAAAATTGTTAATTTCTGAAGTTGGAATAAAACCAATTTTAGATGCATTTTTAAAAATCGTTTCAAAATATTCATGTCTTCTCGTTTCGAGTTTTGGTTTGTTTTGTTCAATGAATGTACTAGCCTTTTCCTTTGTAATGATTAGCTTTGAATCACGTCTAACATCACGGTCCTTTGTCGCATCATAGAAAAATCGTATAAAATCCTTATCTCTCGCAAGTTCTTCTGAAACGACAAAGAAATCTAATATATCATAAGTAATGGCCTTTGCTATTACGGCATTTGCCAGGTTTTCAGATTGAATAAAACTTGAAGCGTTAAGTGTGATAATTTCATGTGATGGTTCATTGCTACCACCACCTTGTTGTGTTGACCCGGCCTCAGGATTGGATATTAAATAAGTAATTTGTAAAAATCCTTTAACATCTGACTTATCTAGACCAATCCCAAGGACATATGCTCTTTGGTCAATTTCCTCCATATCCCAGCACCCGGCCAAAACCAATAGAGTTGTGAAAATTAGAGGAAGTCTAGTTATTTTGGCTTGTTTTTTCATGTTTTAAATCCCCTCTTAATTTCGCAAGTATCCACATCAGGCAAGGTAACAAAAGAAACATCGGACTCACGCTATTCAATAAAAGTTCTCTAAGTTTAAAGATTGTGAAAGTAGGAGCCTCAGGAGCCATTCCAAAAATAACAACAATAGTCGCAATTGTTGGAGTTAAATATTCAAAGCTTTTGATATTACAAATACCTCCTAAAAATAAGGCAATTAAATATATATAGGCTGTAAATCGAATAAATGATGCAATAATCCAAAATGGAAAGAAAAAGGTTTCGATATTAGTTAAAAACCCAAATCGAATTAAACGTATTAATTCTTGATAAGGATAATCAATCATTTTTAGACCTTCATAGTCAAATACAAATAAATAGACAAGAAAGGCAATCGTTAATTCAATTATGATTACGACGAATGCAATCCAAGTCCCTTTTTTATAAGCTTTTGCGGATACAATGTAAGGTGCAATTAATCCCATAAAAAAAAATTCCCCAAACATCGAAACATGTGTTGTGCTCTTTTTTATCACATCCCAAGGGCCTGGACCAAAAATTGGGAAGACGAAAGAAAAACTGCTTTCTCTTAGTGCTAAAACTAGAGCTAACAATAATGAGATTTTTATATAAAAAAGTACAAGCCATGAAACAGAGCCGATATGTTCTAGGCCTTTCTTGGCACCATACGCACAAACAATCATCATAACGGTATAAATCATCAAATATGGTGTTTGTGTAAAATAAAAAGTACCAATAATATCTACATAAATGGCAGAATCAAAAATGAATCCAAGCATTAAAATTAGTACTAGGGCAGAAGATAGAAAAGTGCCTATATATCTCCCGAATAAGTGAAGGATTACATCATGTAAATTTTTATTTTTATAGGCTGTTATGACTTTAGTCGTAAAATAAATTGGAATAATTGAAACAAATCCAATAATAAGGGGGGCCATCCAATATGCGCTCTTTAGGGTTTCAACAAAAATAGTTGGTGTGTCATCAGACAGCTTCACCCCGATCACTAAAATGACGATAGCAACGTATTCTCTGATTCCTATCTTTCCTTTAGATTGTTCCATAGCCTATTCCTCTGCCTTTTTTATAATGTCCTTTGGTTTTACATAACCAGGACGAAATCTTTCGTTTTTGATTAATTTTCTGATGATTGTATCTTTCGAAGACGTATATTTAGGTGACATTGGTGATAAATAAGGAACGCCAAATGATTTAATCGATACCATATAAAATATCCCAACTGTAAATAAGGATGTCATACCATAAATGCCAAAGAATCCAGCGGAAAGAATAAAAGCAAAACGAATGATTCGTATTGCAAAATTCATGCTTACATCGCTAAGGGTAAATGAACAAAGTCCACCTAAGGCTACGACAATAACAACGATAGGGCTAACAATATTTGCCTGTACCGCTGCTTGTCCTAAAATTAACGCTCCAACTATGCCAATTGTTGGCCCGATCGTATTTGGGACTCTAAGTCCAGCCTCTCTTATCAATTCAAAGGCAGTTTCCATCATTAATATTTCGATAAGGGCTGGAAAAGGAACTTTTTCACGTGTTGCTGATATTGCTAATAAAAGATCAGTCGGAACCATTTCAGAATGGTAATTTGTAATTGAAACATAAATCGCGGATCCAAAAACGGTAATAAACAAGGCAAATACACGAAGTATTCGAGTGAAATTTCCAAATATAAACCGTAAGTAGTGATCCTCAGGATTATGAATAAAAGACCAAAAGGTGGTCGGTAATATTAAGGCAGCTGGAGAGTTGTTCATTAATAAAACAACATATCCATCCTCTAAAAAGGAGGATGCACGATCTGGTCTTTCTGTATAGAGAATACTTGGAAATATTGATTTTGGCCTTTCTTCAATGTATTGTTCCAAAAGGGAGAGGTCTTGAATGGCGTCGACATCCAAAGAACTCACTCTTTCTTTTATATTTTTTATCAATTTTTCATTGGTTAGGTCTTTTATATAAAGTATATATAGTTCATTATTTGAACGTTTTGAAATGGTAATATTTTCAACAATTAAATTTTCATTCCTGATTTTTTTTCGAACTAACGAGATGTTTGTATCTGCTTTTTCGTTGAAGGCTTCCTTAGGGCCTTTCAGGACAACCTCATTTTCTGCTTTTTCTACGGATCTACCTTGGAAATTTGCCGTTCCAATCATATATGCCTGTTGTTCACCATCAATAAGTAAAATGGTGTTTCCTTGATTAGCACCATTCACAATATCATTTATTAGTTGAACTGGTGTAAATGATTGAATCTGGATTATATTTTGAACTGTCTTTCCTGGATCTTCATTTTTCAATAAGGGTTCAAGAATATGCTCATTTATCATGTCTACATCAGTGATCGTTGAAATAAACAAGAGGGCAGCTGTTTTATTGATACCGTTTATCGTAAAATTATGGATTTTTACATCACTGTTTTCCGGTAGTTTATATACCTTTTGCAATGTCGATATGTTTATCTGAAGATCAAGGTTAATTTCCTGATTTTTTATTGCAATATCCTCTGCAGCCGATTCCTCAGGATACTGTGTGGGATCTAGTTTAGGATTTTTAAATTTATCTATATAATTTTTGAAGGGATGTCTTTTCATAACAAACAGCTCCGGGCTTTTTCCTAAGTTTGCCACAAAAGGCAGAATTTAATACGGAAGGCAAAATGGCACGAAATTATAGAAATTTTATAAAAATCCCTTTATAATGAATGGTGTGAATTATTTAGTGAGTCTAAATAATTAAAAAGGGGGAAATTAATGTGAGTACACGTACATATGAACAAAAATGGGATTTGGATGTCTTTTTTGAAGGTGGAAGCAGTTCGCATGTCTTTCATTCCTTTTTGGAAACATTAAAGAAGGAACTTACTGAGTTTAGTGAGTTAGTCCATCAATTTCAGGTTCCAACAAATGCAAAGGAAAAAGAAGGGTTATTACACATACTGGATGATTTTCAATCATCATTTAAAAAGCTACGTCAAGCGGGGGCATTTGTTAGCTGTTTAACAGCACAGGATACAACTGACCGTGGAGCTAGTCTTTTGCAAGGAAAAATTACTCAACTAAGCAGCGAATTTCAATCAATTTTAACAGCATTCGATCAAAAGTTAGTCGCAGTTGAACAGTCTGTATGGGATGAACTTTTATCAGTAGAGCCATTAAATGAGCTATCGTATGTGCTAGAAGAAAGAAGAACAAGAGCAAAAGAAAAGCTTTCGTTAGAACAAGAAAATCTCATTAATGCTTTGGGGGTGGATGGCTACCATGCATGGGGACAGCTTTATAATATGGTTGTTGGTAACATCAAGGTTCCATTTGATGAAAATGGTGAAACGAACCAGCTGTCGGTTGGACAAGCATTTAACAAGTTTTCAAGCTCTGATCGAAATGTAAGGCAATCAATGTTTACGCAATGGGAAAAAGCTTGGGATGCGCATTCTGATTACATTGGTGAAACATTAAACCATCTAGGCGGGTTCCGTCTAAATGTATATAAAGCACGCGGATGGGAAAATGTTCTCGATGAACCGCTTGACATTAACAGAATGTCTAAGGAAACGCTTGAGACCATGTGGACAGTTATCACTGAAAACAAAGCTCCCTTTGTGGAATATTTAAATCGCAAAGCAAAGCTATTAGATCTTAACAGATTAAGCTGGTATGACCTTGATGCACCTGTGGGGCAAACGGAAAGCAAGGTGTCTTATCAAGAGGGTGCCGAATTTATTTTAGAACAATTTGGTAAGTTTGGCTCCAGTCTCACTGAGTTTACACAAAAAGCGTTCAATGATAGTTGGATTGAGGCTGAGGATCGCCCTGGAAAACGTCCAGGCGGATTTTGCACGA
Source organism: Bacillus sp. REN16 (assembly GCF_020731355.1). GTDB lineage: Bacteria > Bacillota > Bacilli > Bacillales > Bacillaceae_L > Ferdinandcohnia. Next base: position 239,850 of record NZ_JAJFZK010000004.1, read on the forward strand.
GCTTTCCTGAAAGTGATCAATCAAGGATCTTTATGACATTCTCGGGAACACCTTCAAATGTGTCAACCCTTGCCCATGAGCTTGGCCATGCATTCCACCAGCATGCAATGGCAGACGTTCATACATTAAATCGCAGCTATGCGATGAACGTGGCCGAAACTGCATCAACTTTTGCAGAAATGATTGTCGCAGATGCATCTGTAAAAAATGCAAAGTCTGAAGATGAAAAAATTGCCCTATTAGAGGACAAAATTCAAAGAAGTGTTGCCTTCTACATGAATATTCACGCACGTTTCCTATTTGAGACAAGATTTTATGAGGAGCGGAAGGCTGGCATTGTAAGTACAGATCGTCTAAATGAACTAATGCTTGATGCACAGAAAGAAGCGTATTGCGGAGCATTAGATGAATACCATCCACAATTCTGGGCATCTAAAATGCATTTCTACATTACTGGTGTACCATTTTATAACTTCCCATATACGTTTGGTTATCTTTTCTCATTGGGAATTTATGCGAAGGCGTTAGAAGAGGGAACCGATTACGAAGAGAAGTACATCGCATTGCTAAAGGATACAGCGAGTATGAAGGTGGAAGACCTTGCCGCCAAACACTTAGGTGTTGATTTAACAAAACGTGATTTCTGGGAAAAAGCTGTGAAGCTTTCTATAAAAGACGTTGAAGAATTTTTAGAGTTAACGAAATAAAAAGAAAAGCGCAAGGCGCCTGGAGCTAAACAGAAGAAAACCTATCCAATTTCGTGGATAGGTTTTTTTATACTTTTTTTAATTTGAATGTACCAATCATAAGGAAAGACAGAATAATGATGAGATATATGAAAAACTGTGGAGATACATATGGGATTGCCAAGAAGCTTAATGTCAATAGACAGCCAGCAGCTGTTATGGGTAAGCCTACAAAGAAACCTTTATTATCACTAATATTGAACTTTGCTAAACGAAATGCTCCACATCCGATATACAAAACGGTGAAAAACATTCCCGGTGCTCCGAATTCTTGGATAATTCCTTGGTATAATAAAAGTGCAGGTGCGACTCCAAACGAAATAACATCGCACATCGAGTCAAGCTGTTTACCGAGCTCTGATTCGATTTGAAATTTTCTTGCAACCATTCCATCAAAACGATCAGCCAGTGCAGCTAAAAAGATTAGTAATAAGCTTAAATTTAATTCATTCTTGATAGCAAATAGTATGGAAAAACCACCTAAGCTTAGGTTGATTAGTGTTAGTATATTGGCGGTATGGGCTTTAAGTTTTTTTAAGGTTGAATCTAGATAGTCCAATAAAAACATATTTTCACTCCTTTCTTGGAAAAGCTTTGTAATAAATATGCAAAATACATAAAATAGAATAGTATTGCTTTAATAACTTTATTTTATTCGTTCGAATGTGGATAGTCAAAGAGTAATTTTTAGGGGGAATTAGATTTGCGGAAATGGCTGTATCGTTTCTTCATTGAATTAACCAACCATCGTCTTTCATCAGCGATATTAAAAAAATTTTCACAATCAAGGGTTAGTGCTATACTTATTCCGAGTTATGCGAAAATATACAAGATTAACCAAGCGGAAATGGAAAAAAACTTAACTGATTTCGCAACCCTTCATGATCTTTTTGTAAGACAGCTCAACAAGAACAGCAGGCAAATTGATCAACAAGAAAATTCAGTAATCAGCCCTGTGGATGGGGTTATTGAAGAAATCGGGATGATAACCTTAAACAAGGAAATGATTGTAAAAAACAAACACTATTCTATTCAAGAAATGCTTGGTGATGAAGAATCACTTGCAAAATACGTAGGCGGTACCTTCTTTATTCTATATTTAAGTCCAAGCCACTATCATCGAATTCATAGCCCAATTTCTGGTATCATCACAAAGCAATGGGAATTGGGAAGGAAATCGTATCCAGTTAATCGCCTTGGGTTAAAATATGGAAGAGAACCTTTATCTAAAAATTTTAGGAAAATTACAGAAATACGTGCAGTCGACTCATTTGTTGGTGTTGTCAAAGTGGGTGCTATGTTCATCAATAGTATTGAAACAACTCATACAAGTGATTCTGTTAAAAAAGGGGAAGAAATTGCGTATTTCTCATTCGGTTCAACCGTTATTTTATTGTTTGAAAAAGATGGTTTTACAATTAATCCTGAAATTAAACCAGCAACAAATATTAAAGTAGGAGAAGTCTTAGGTAAACTTAAACAAGAAAAAAAGAGCCACTAGAGGCTCTTTTACAAAATAATAATTTATGATATATTTCTAATTCTATGTCCTAATGATCTGCGCACAATTTCTGTTTCCATAAGGTGAATAAAATCAGGACTTAGCTTTAATTTTATTGCTTTAAAATAAGATTCAACTAACAAGTCATCTGATAATTTTTTCATAGCTTTTAGCCAATGGTTGGCTATTCACCTCCTAAAGATTTTTTAAGAGTAATTTGTTCTAATTGATCTCTAGTTGTCATATACTGATACGTTATTCTAGTTGATAATTCAACTCTATCACGAAAAAAACGATAGAACAACCGTTCTGTTATCCACAGGAAAAGGTGGATAACCTGTGGGTATTTTGTTTATAAAATTTGGAAATCTATGTATATCAATGTGTAAAATGTGTATAAGTTTATCCACAAGTGTTGAAATTTACTGACTTTTGTCGAAAACTTTTTATTTTTTCTATAAAAACTACCAATCATGACGGAAATTGTCACGTTTTACTTTGTGAATTTCACTTTAATCCGTTATGATAGGATGGACAAAAAGGTAAGTCCAGTGAGGTGTAAGGATATTGTTAAAGAAATTTTTACCAAATGAACATGTGAAATCCGTTTTAGAGATTTCACCAAGTAAACTAAAGGAAATAGGAATTAAAGGTGTCATTACCGATTTAGATAATACATTAGTTGAGTGGGACCGTCCAAATGCAACTCCAGAACTCGTGGAATGGTTTAAAGATATAAAAGAGCAGGGGATAGCGGTTACGATTGTTTCAAATAATCAAGAGAAAAGAGTAAAAGATTTCGCAGATCCGTTAGGGATCCCGTTTATTTTTGAAGCAAGAAAACCGATGATTCGGGCCTTCAATCGTGCAATAAGAGAAATGAATCTACAAAAAGATGAAGTAGTTGTAATCGGTGACCAGCTTCTTACTGATGTTTTAGGTGGGAATCGCTGTGGCTTACATACCATTCTCGTTGTTCCTGTTGCACAAACAGATGGTTTTTTTACTAAATTTAATCGCTTTGTCGAAAGAAAAATACTGACTTGGATGAAGCGTCGCGGAATGCTTTATTGGGAGGATTAATAGAGTGGAACAAGAAAAGATTAGCTGTATTGGCTGTGGAGTTGAAATCCAAACGGCTGACAATACAAAATTAGGATACGCACCACCTTCTGCTTTAGAAAAGGATAAAATCATTTGTCAAAGGTGTTTTAAATTAAAGCATTATAATGAAGTCCAAGATGTTTCGCTAACTGATGATGACTTTTTAAAAATTCTTCATGGGATTGGCTCTACTAATGCCTTAATCGTAAAAATTGTTGATATCTTTGATTTTAACGGCAGTTGGTTACCTGGTCTTCACCGTTTTGTGGGGAATAACGATATATTATTAATAGGTAATAAGGTAGATTTGCTGCCAAAATCGGTGAAGCCGAAAAAACTAGTCAATTGGATGAAAGAGTCTTCTCGTGAACTAGGACTCAAACCTGTCGACGTCAATTTAATTAGTGCAGAAAAAGGCACTGGAATTAAAGAGGTAGCGGATGCCATTGAGCATTATCGTGAAGGTAAAGATGTGTATGTGGTAGGGTGTACAAATGTCGGGAAATCAACATTCATAAACCGCCTGATTAAGGAATTTAGCGGGGAGAAGGAGGATGTCATTACAACTTCGCATTTCCCTGGAACAACTTTAGATATCATTGATATTCCATTAGATGATGAGCATTCCTTATTTGATACTCCTGGAATTATTAATCACCATCAAATGGCACATTTTGTTTCAAAAGAAGACTTGAAGATTATCACACCTAAAAAAGAAATCAAACCAAAAGTCTTTCAATTAAATGAACAACAAACATTGTTCTTTGGCGGCTTAGCTCGTTTTGATTTTGTAAGTGGGGACAGGCAATCATTCGTTTGTCATTTCTCAAATTTACTGAATATCCATCGAACAAAGCTTGACAATGCATACGAATTATACGAAAGACAAAAGGGGGAGCTATTACAGCCGCCCGGAAAAAACGAATTAAATGAATTCCCGGAACTAGTTGCACATGAATTTATGATTAAAGAAGCAAAAACAGATATTGTCTTTTCTGGCTTGGGCTGGGTAACAATTAATGAACCACATACAAAGGTTGTTGCACATGTTCCAAGGGGTGTAGGAGTGGTTGTTAGAAGGTCGTTAATCTAATAATATAGATAAAAAAAGATAATGGGTGAGGAAATGGAAAAGGTTTACGGCGTAATCGGAAGTCCCATCTCACATTCAATGTCACCAATGATGCATAATGATATTTTTGAACATTATAAGCTTGAAGCTAGATACCACGCCTTTCATGTTGGAAAAGATGGAGTTAAAGCTGCTATCGAGGGGATAAAAGCGCTTGGCATATCTGGCATTAATGTCACAATACCACATAAAATAGAGGTCATTGAATATTTGGATAATGTGGAAGAGGTAGCGGCAAATATTGGTGCAGTTAATACGATTGTTAACGAAAATGGGAAATTAGTTGGCTATAATACGGATGGAAGTGGATTTATTCGTTCATTAAATCAAGTAATTAGCAATGAAGAATTATGTTCCGCAAATGTTTTGATAATCGGTGCTGGCGGAGCAGCTAGAGGAATCTTTATTTCATTAGCAGCAATGGGTGTTAAAAACATTGATATTGTAAATCGAACCATTGACCGAGCGAACACGATTATAGAAGATTGTAAATATGCGGTTGATTCACGTGCATTGCGATTTGCTGAGGCAGAAGCTAATTTAGGGGATTATCAAGTGATTGTGAATACTACCTCCGTTGGAATGCATCCAAATGTTGAAGATATGCCACTTTCAGTGGAAAATATCGCTCCAAATACAATTGTGAGTGATATTATTTATAATCCATTTGAAACAAAGCTTTTGCAGGAAGCAAAAAAACGTGGCGCAATTACGCAAAACGGAATCGGAATGTTTGTTTATCAAGGTGCCCTGGCGTTTGAAAAATGGACAGGAATTTTTCCGGATACGGAAAGAATGGAAAACTTAGTTACAAAGCTATTAGGAGGAAGAACATGCTAACAGGAAAACAAAAACGATTTTTGCGCTCCAACGCTCATCATTTAGATCCTATTTTTCAGGTGGGAAAAGGCGGGGTAAATGATAATATGATTAAACAAATTAGTGAGGCTCTTGAAGCACGTGAGCTATTAAAGGTAAGTGTACTTCAAAACTGCGAAGACGACCGGGATACGGTCGCTGAAAGCTTGAGTAAAGGTGCAAGGGCTGAATTGGTGCAGGTGATTGGAAACACGATTGTCCTATACAAAGAATCAAAAGAAAATAAAAAATTAGAGTTACCAAAGTCAAAATAGATTTTGTTGGAGGGACAAAAATGAACCATATTGGAATCATCGGTGGTACATTTGATCCGCCTCATATTGGTCATCTTTTCATCGCATCAGAGGTATTAGCAAAATTAAATCTCACGGAAGTGTGGTTTATGCCAAATCATATTCCTCCGCATAAAGAGCGTAAAAGCTATGTGACCGATGAGGAGCGGGTAGAAATGCTTTCTCTAGCCATTTCAGATCAGCCGAAATTTAAATTACAGTTGATTGAACTGGAAAGAGAAGGGCCCTCATATACATACGACACAATCAAATTATTACGTGAAACACATGAAGATACAAAATTCTATTTTATCATTGGTGGAGATATGGTGGAATATCTGCCCCATTGGCATAAAATTGATGAACTAGTTAAAATGGTTACATTCGTTGGAGTAAAAAGGCCGGGTTATTCATTTCCGACTCAATATCCAATCACAGAAGTAGATATTCCACAATTAGATATATCTTCATCGATAATTCGAAAGAGGCTGACAGAAAAAGCAAATACAATGTATTTACTTCCTGAAAAAGTACGAAACTATATAGAGGAGAAGCATTTATATGGAACGTGAGAGGGCCTTAGAAATAGTAAAAGAACAGTTAACGGAGCATCGTTATCAGCATACACTTGGCGTAATGGAAACGGCGATAGATCTTTCAAAACGCTACCATGCTAATGTGGAAAAGGCGGAAACGGCTGCCATATTTCATGACTATGCAAAGTTTAGACCGAAGGATGAAATGAAACAAATTATTATCGACCAGCATATGCCTTCTGATTTATTGATCCATAATACAGAGCTTTGGCACGCACCGGTTGGAGCTTATCTTGTAAAGACAGAGGTAGGGATTGAGGATGAAGAAATTCTTGATGCAATCCGATTTCATACATCGGGAAGAGAAAAAATGACGCTGCTTGAAAAAGTTATTTTTGTAGCTGATTACATTGAGCCAGGAAGACATTTTCCCGGAGTAGAGGAAGGCAGAGAACTTGCAAAGCAGGACTTAGACAAAGCTCTTATTTATGCCTTACGCAACACAATTACGTTTTTGGCCAAGAAAAATCAAGCAATCTATCCCGATACAGTACGGACATATAATTACTTACTTATTGAGAAAAAGGGGGAATCCAAAGGTGAATGAAAGAGATATTTTAACATTTGCGGTTCAAGCTGCTGATGATAAGCGTGCAGAAAATATTATTGCGTTAAATATGAAGGGGTTATCTCTTGTAGCCGATTATTTTCTTATTTGCCACGGAAATTCTGAAAAACAGGTACAGGCAATCGCTCGTGAGATAAAGGACAAGGCCGATGAAAATGGTATTCATATTAAGCGTCTAGAGGGCTTTGATGAAGCGAGATGGGTTCTTGTTGACCTGGGAGATGTAATTGCTCATGTATTCCATAAAGACGAACGCACCTATTATAATTTAGAACGTCTATGGGGAGATGCACCTACGGAAACCATTGAAGATGTGCTAAGTTTATGAGCTATGGGGAATTTGCCTATATCTATGATGAACTAATGCGTGATGTAGATTATGAGCAATGGATTTCATTTGTAAAAAGAAAGGCAACACAATTCAATAAAATGAAAAGTTTACGGGTTCTTGATATTGGCTGTGGAACTGGAGAAATTGCAATAAGACTTGCGCAAGAAGGCTTTGAGGTTGTCGGAATCGATCTATCCGAGGACATGCTGGCAGTAGCCAATCACAAAGCAATGGAAGCTGGCGTAAAGGTTGAATTTTACCAGCAGAATATGACTGAAATCTCAGGGTTTGAGCCGTTTGACCTCATTTTGATATTCTGTGACTCGCTAAACTATTTGGGTACGGAGGAAGAAGTTCAAAAAACCTTTGAAAATGCGTTTAAGCTTTTGAAAGAAGATGGTTTATTTCTGTTCGATGTCCATTCTGTTTATAAAATGGATTCGATTTTTATGGATGGACCATTTGTGAGCGTTGATGATGGGGTTAGCTATATTTGGAATTGTTTTAGTGGGGAACTCCCGCACAGTGTCGAGCACGAACTATCCTTTTTTGTGAAAAATGAACATAATGAAGATTACACAAGGTTTGAGGAGTTCCACGAACAACGAACTTTTCCGATAGAAACGTATCAAAACTGGTTAGAAAAAGCCGGATTTAACGTACAAGATATTACAGGAGATTTTATAAATTCTGTTCAAGAGACATCTGAAAGAATCTTATTTACCATAAAGAAATAGAGGGCCAGAATCTAAAGTCTGCCCTCCTTTTATTTATAAAATTTAAAAATACCTATTCCTATTTGCTTGGTCAAATGGTATATTTATCGAGATGGGGTCTCATTAAATTGTTTTCCTACTTCGTAAATATCCTCATCAAATTTCCTATGGGTACTCCTGAATACTTCTTCAAATAATTCACCAATATGCTTTTCAATTGCATTAATTCCTTCTCCGGTTACTCCACCTTTGACACATACTTTTTCCTGAAGTGCGGGTAATGTATAAATTTCCTTCTCAAGTAGATTTCCCATTCCAATAATCATCTCGCTTGCTAACTTCGTTGCTTGCTCCTCAGTGATTTTCGTTTCCTTCACAGCCGCATCTACAAACCGCCTTAACAAGTAGGTGAAAAACGCAGGACCACAACTAACGATATCAGATGCAACTCTTGTGATTTCATGATTTATGTGAACCGGGCTGGAAATTTGTTCAAAAAGAAATTCCAAATAATCTTTAAATCTGCTGCTAATCCTCCCGCCAAAGGTAAATAAGGAAACACCTGTAAGTGCACGGTTGGTAATACTCGGAATGATTCGTGCCACCTGGCAGTTTACAAGTGATTCAAGCTGTTCAACAGAAATCGGACTAGTAATGGATACAATACATTTGTTACTCGTTAAGGAAGAGGATAATTGGTGTAAAAGGGGGTGAATCTCTAATGGCTTCACACAAATAAATATTAAATCGCAAGCCCTTACAACCTCTTCATTTGAAGAAGCAACCGTAATATCTGGTAAGGAGTTTTTGATGACTATTGCTTTTTCAATTGTACGATTCGTAATGATTAATTTGGAAGGCGGAATAGCGAGAGATTCAACAAAGGACTCTATCAAAATTTTCCCCATATTTCCTGTACCAATAAACCCTATATTCAAGTTCGTCCCTCCTTTACAGACTATTCTCCTAACACAATATGTTTTTCCATACCAAAATATGATTGCAAATTTCCTAGGCTAAGAAGAAAGGGCGGTTAATCATGAGTATTAAAGATAATAGAATAAAATTATTAGTCATAATCTGTGGAATTTGTCTTATTATCTTCGTTGTTTTCTATTTTATTTTCGGCAGAGAAACAAATGCTGAACCTAACATTGAAGAAGAGGAATTGCTACTTGAACCGGTAATTGAAGATGTCCCTGTTGTGGAAGAAGAAGTTAAGGTCATACTTGTGGATATAAAGGGTGCAGTACATAATGAGGGTGTGTTTGAGGTCCAAGAGGGGATGAGAGTTAAGGATGTCGTTCTAATGGCTGGAGGCTTTACTGAGGAAGCGGAACATGTCCAAGTAAATTTAGCCGAGCGGGTACAGGACGAAATGGTCATCTATGTGCCACGTATTGGTGAGGAGATTACAATCGGTACAAGCGGTCATTCACAAAAGGACGAAGGTAAAGTCTCACTTAATAAAGGGACACAAGCAGAACTTGAAACGTTATCAGGCATTGGGCCATCCAAGGCAGCAGCGATCATTTCTTATCGGGAAGAACATGGGCCTTTTAAGCAACTTGAGGACCTGCTTGAAGTAAGTGGAATTGGAGAAAAATCCTTTGAAAAGATTAAGGACCAGATTAAATTAAATTAACTATATTTAGCAGCTGCTGAATATGATTTGACGAAATATGCGGATAACCGATAAAATAATTGTAGGATTTTGTTGAAGGGGTGGGGAAGTTTTGAATCGAATCAAATGGGATCAATATTTTATGGCTCAAAGCCATTTACTAGCATTAAGAAGTACATGTACACGATTAACGGTTGGAGCAACAATTGTTCGAGATAAGCGGATTATTGCAGGGGGATATAATGGTTCCGTTTCAGGAGGAACACATTGTATAGATGAGGGCTGTTATGTTGTGGACAATCATTGCATAAGAACTGTACATGCTGAAATGAATGCGTTATTACAGTGTGCGAAGTTCGGAGTTCCAACAGAAAATGCGGAAATCTATGTCACACATTTTCCATGCCTCCAGTGTACAAAAGCTGTTATCCAGGCAGGAATCAAAGTTGTATATTATGCAGAGGATTATAAGAACCATCCTTATGCTATCGAATTGTTTGAAAAATCGGGTGTAAGAGTTGAAAAGGTTCCACTTCATGAAATGGTGATTGACTTAAAATCAAGAGAGAAATTATCATTTGTAAATGAATTAATTGAGAAATTAACGGATTCAGGTGCGGAAGATAAAGAGATAAAGGAATTGCATGAACAAGCTGCCACACTTTTTTCAAATATCGGTTAATGCAATCAGGAAGTATGGGGAATACGTCAGAGGGAAGCTTGTCTATTTCGCTTTCTTTTCAATATTGGGAATAGCAATCCCTTATACTTCCTTTTCTTGGTTTAGCATTCTTCTTACTCTGCTCTTATTAGGTTTTATCATCTTTCGCCACCATTTCTCTCTTATTATCCTCAGTATTTTCACTCTATTTTCCTTCATGTGTATTTTCATCTATGTTGATTCTATGAATCAAACAAATCTGACATCTGTAACTACGACAATTAATGCTGAAATCATTGAGTCTCCGGATATCAATGGGGATAAACTCTCCGTCATTGTAAAAACATCGGAAAAAGAAAAGCTCCTCCTGGTATATTATATTGAAACAGAAGATGAAAAGTATCGACTTAGCCAATCAGTCCAAATGGGCTTGGTGTGTACCTTTAATGGATCTCCAAAAAAACCTCAAGTTTCAAGAAACCCACATTCATTTGATTATCAGAAATATTTACATTCTCAAAAAATCCATTGGATCTTTGAGACAAATGCGCTAACTCCCGAAACATGTTCTTCCCAGGAAAAGTGGTCAATGGGTCGTTGGCTGCTAGAAACTCGTGAAGCTGGAATTCATCAAATTGATACACATTTTGAAGGGTCAACAGCGGGGATTATCCAAGCCTTAATATATGGAGAAAGAACAAATATAGAGAACGATATCGTAAATTCCTATCAATCACTAGGTTTAATTCATCTATTAGCGATATCTGGACTCCATGTAAGTCTGATGACAGGGATGTTTTATTTTTTATGTATTCGATTTGGAGTGACGCGGGAGTCAGCTTCCATTCTTCTCCTATGTTTATTGCCTGCCTATATCGTGATTGCAGGTGGATCTCCTTCAGTTATTCGCTCTGTGCTGATGTGTTTGCTGATGCTAGCGACCATCATGTGGTGGAAAAAGAGCAGTATGCTAGATGTGATTAGTTTTGTTTGCATTTGCATGCTTGCGATTAATCCGTACTATTTAGTAAATATCGGCTTTCAATTATCCTTCATGGTTAGTGCATCTTTGATTTTATCCTCAAGAGCCATTTTTAAACACTATCCCAATACGTTTACTTCCTTATTTGCGGTCTCGTTTTTATCGCAAATTGCCTCGTTGCCCATTTTACTATTTCACTTTTTTGAGTTTTCATTGTTGAGCCTGCCGTTAAATATGCTTTATGTTCCATTATATTCTGTGATAATTTTACCCTTCGTGTTATTTACTGTGGTTTTATTAGGAATATTTGAACCGGTAGGGCAATTATTTGCAATTATTCTTTCTTGGATGCTTGAAATCGTAAATCAAGCCACCGTTTGGGTCTCACAATTTTCATTCTCTATGTTAACACTAGGAAAACCTGGGTTAGTTTTACTGCTCCTTTATTGTGCCTCCGTTTTCTATTTTTTAATTTGTTGGGAGAGAAAGAAAAGAATTATTCAATGGTCACTTCTTGCCCCAATAGGGGTTTTAATCCTTCATCTAGTCATGCCATATTTGAACCCATATGGTGAAGTTACAATGATTGATGTCGGGCAAGGGGATAGTATTTATATTGAACTCCCATTTCGAAAAGGGGTCTATTTAATTGATACAGGGGGAGCGATTCAATTTGAACAGGAACCATGGAGGAAAAAAAGAAGGGAATTTTCGACTGCTGATATCATTATTCCCTTCTTAAAATCAAAAGGTGTACGCTGCCTGGATAAGCTTATCATTACACATGGTGACCAAGATCATATCGGCGGTGCAAAAGATTTAGTTGAAAAAATAAAAATAAAGGAAATTGTCTTAGGAAAAAACAAACAGGATACTAGTCAGGAAGAAGAGTTGAAACAAGCCGCTGTATTAAAAGGAATTCCTATTCATTCAGTAGAACGCGGACATAAATGGAAGGACGGTAAAAACACTTTTTATATCCTTGCCCCAAAAGGAAATGAAATGAAAGAAAATAATAATTCCATTGTCATTTATACAAAGCTTGGTGGTCTTAAGTGGTTATTTACAGGGGATATTGAAAAAGATGTGGAGCAGGGTCTCATCAAAAATTATCAAAATTTAAGGGTAGATGTGTTAAAAGTTGGTCATCACGGAAGCCAAACATCTTCAACGAAGGCGTTTGTAAAGTCTTTAAATCCTAAAATTGCCTTAATCCCAGTGGGGGTAAACAATCAATTTAATCACCCGCATCCAGACGTTTTAAATCGTTTTAAAGAGGAAAATATAAAGGTTTATCGAACAGATTCGGATGGCGCCATTCAATATCGATATTTTAAAAATTCAGGAACCTTTATGCGCACAATTCCATAAGATAATGTAGAGCAGAGTACGAAAAGAGACTGCCGCGTAAAGGCAGTCCCTGTGTTTGACAGTATGTATTCTGTCGGTATTAAGCTCCGATAACCTTAATTAAAGTTGCGATAATGAAAATTGTAGCGAAGAAGCCAAATGATACAACAAATGCTACCCCAGCATCTACAACGTCATTTCGTGTGTTTTTAATATTTTTTTCAAATTCGTTCACGCCTAACCCCTCCTAAACAGTTATAGTATAGCCTAACTACCCAAAAAAATCTATATTTCCTTTAAAAAGTTGGATTTGTTTTACAAAAATAGAAAGCGGAGTGTAAGAAAAATCCTTTTTTCCCTATTATCCAATACTCTTCATTTATTGACAACACTTGTCACAAATAGTTCAAAAAAACAACGTAAATCTTAATAGTACATAAGCCAACATCGCCGTAATGATCTGATCAAAAATTATCATTACCAGGCAAGATTCCCGGGGCTTGTTTGGTAATGTTTCATATAGATTGGGAATTGGCAAAGACCAATTCCCTTTACTGTTTTATCTATCTATTGAAAAATACCCAAATTCCCTATACGATGAAATAGGTAGATGAAGGCATACAGTGGAGAGGAATATGAATGAATTTAGAGCTTTGGAAAAAAATTAAGAAAAAACAATTGGCACCTGTCTATTTATTACATGGATCGGAAAATTTTTTAATCCAAGAAACAAAGGATCTGCTTATTGAATATAGCATTAAGGAGGAAGAAAAGGATTTTAATTTATCGGTGTTTGATTTAGAGGAAACGCCAGTTGAAATAGCTTTAGCTGATGCGGAAACACTTCCTTTTATGGGAGAAAGAAGGCTAGTTATTTTACAAAATCCTTCGTTTTTAACGTCTGAGAAAAATAAGGACAAGGTTGAACATAATGTATCGGTCCTTGAGCTTTATTTGAAAAGTCCTGCTCCTTTTACGATTCTTGTATTTACAGCACCCTATGAAAAATTAGATGAGCGAAAAAAAATCGTCAAGCTTCTAAAAGCGAATGCGGAAGTACTGACTGTTAATACATTATCCGAAAAGGATTTACATAGCTGGATCACTGATCGGGCAACTCAGCATGAGGTCACAATTCGCCCTCCTGCCATTCAGGAACTTTTACACGTAGCAGGGACGAATCTCATGAATATTACACAAGAAATGGATAAAATGTGTTTATACCTGGGGGCAAATGGAGAAATTACCGAGGAAACGGTTCATTTGCTTGTACCACGATCCTTGGAACAAAATATTTTTTCCCTTATTGATAAAGTAGTTAATCGTAAACTTGATGAGGCATTACGTATCTTTTACGACCTTCTGCAGAATAAAGAGGAGCCGATAAAAATTTTATCCTTGCTCGCGACTCAGTTTAGGTTAATTTTTCAGGTAAAGGAGCTTTCTAGACAAGGGTATGGACAACAACAGATTGCGGGAAATTTGAAGGTTCACCCATTTCGTGTCAAGTTAGCTGGTGGACAATCTAATTTATTTTCACAAGAAGAGCTGCTAAAAATTATGAACCAGCTTGCTGAAGCGGATTATGAAATGAAAAACGGTAAAATGGATAAGAAATTGATATTGGAATTATTTATTATGAAATTGGCTAAATAATATAGAAAAGCGGAATGCGCTGGAGCTAGACAATGCCAAATAAAAAAAACGACTCAATTCGAGTCGTTTATTTATTGTCTGCGTCTGTGCTATTCGGTATTATGCGTTAACTTCGTTAAGTTTTTTAGCTAGACGAGATTTTTGACGGTCAGCAACATTTTTATGGATAAGACCTTTACGAGCTGCTTTGTCAAGTTTGCTAGAAGCAGTAACAAATGCTGCTTTTGCATTGTCAGCGTCGTTATTAGCAACTAAAGCTTCAAAGTTTTTAACAGCAGTACGCATTGCAGACTTTACAGTTGCGTTTTGAGCACGGCTTTCATCATTAGTTTTTACTCGTTTGATAGCTGATTTAATATTTGGCATACTTTCACCTCCTGCGAATATCAAGATGATCTACACGTTCAATCATTTACGCAGAAGAAATCCTCTTTCCACCGCCAAATGATCAGAATACAGTCTTTGATACTCTGATGTTACAACAAAAGTTATTCTATCAAATTGACTGTGATAATGCAATACCAATCTATTTTCCATAAGATAAAAATTGCATGAACCGCATTTCTAGGGGTAAAGCTATACATACTATGTGAAAAATGGAGGTTTTTGGAATGGGAGAACAACTAGATTTAACAAAATATTCAGTTCGAACTGACTTAGCCCTTGAAGCAAGCGCAATGGCCGTAGAAGAACGAAATAAAACCTTAAAAGAAGACCAACAGCCTGTATCAGAAATAGAGGGAGTCATCATAAAAGAAAGACAAGAGGATGGCATTACCATTTCAACTGTTGAAATTACCGATGAAGGTGCAAATGCAATCGGTAAGAAAAAAGGCAACTATTTAACATTAGAAGTACAGGGGATTCGCCAAAAGGATTCAGAGCTTCAACAAAAGGTACAAAGTGTATTTGCGAGAGAGTTCAGTCATTTCCTTTCAAATCTGAATATAGGAAAGGATGCAAGCTGCTTAGTTGTGGGGTTAGGAAATTGGAATGTCACACCAGATGCGCTTGGACCAATGGCAGTTGAAAACTTGGTCATTACTAGACATCTCTTTCAACTTCAGCCAGAAAATGTCCAGGATGGTTTTCGTTCTGTAAGTGCGATTGCACCTGGGGTGATGGGTTTAACGGGAATTGAGACCAGTGATATTATCTATGGGGTGATCGAAAAATCAAAGCCTGATTTCATTATTGCCATTGATGCACTGGCAGCACGTTCAGTAGAGCGGGTGAATTCAACAATACAAATTTCTGACACAGGAATCCATCCGGGTTCTGGAGTGGGGAACAAGCGAAAAGAATTGAGTAAAGAGAGTTTGGGGATTCCCGTAATCGCCATCGGAATACCAACCGTAGTCGATGCTGTTTCGATTACAAGTGATGCAATTGATTTTATCTTAAAGCATTTTGGTAGAGAATTGAAGGAAGGAGATAAACCTTCACGAGCTCTAGTTCCTGCGGGTATGAGCTTTGGAGAAAAGAAAGTTTTAACAGAAGATGATCTGCCTGGTGAAAAGGAACGAAATACCTTCCTAGGAATTGTTGGAACACTGCC
The DNA here is from genome assembly GCF_020731355.1 of Bacillus sp. REN16. Lineage (GTDB taxonomy): Bacteria > Bacillota > Bacilli > Bacillales > Bacillaceae_L > Ferdinandcohnia. The sequence goes on from NZ_JAJFZK010000004.1 coordinate 255,526, forward strand.
AGATGATGAGAAAAGAAAGCTCATTCATGAAGTGTTGGCACCGCTTGGCCATAACTTAATGGTGACCCCAAAAGAAGTGGACGTCTTTATTGAAGATATGGCAAATGTTATAGCCGGAGGCCTTAATACAGCATTGCATGGTGAAATTGGTCAGGATAATTCAGGAGCTTATACGCATTAAAAAGAAATGTGCATGGCCCCTGGAACTAGACAATAAAAAATGAGGCAGATTCTAGCAATTCAGTTCTACTAATTGATGTTTGTTCATATCAATATGATAGACAAACATTGAGGAGGTAGAATATGAAGAGTTTTCGGGCTCAGGGAATGATGATCTCAATTCAAGGAACTAGCATCGTGAAAGGGATTCTATTCCTCATTTTTAGTTTTATCTTATTGTTTACGATTACGGGAGCGATTGTCTCTCTTAAACCAGAGTATAGAATAAGTTCTTCTTCTATTAGTAATGTGGCAACAAATCTTTCAGGAGAGGCTCTTGTTCATTTATTGGGATATGAAAATCATTATTTCGTTCAGGGATTGCCTGAATCTACAACGAAGCCAGACTACCTGGGGGCTGTATTTAAAGTAGCAACTAACCTTACATTGGATGACCCACGGAGCTTTTTAGGCAGAGAACTGCCTGGCTTCTCTCTATTTGATGGCAAAATTCTAGTAGCGGGTGAGGGAACAAACTATACTAATATGCCAATAGAATCTCCACCGCCTTTGGATGTTTTATTAGATGAAAGACAGGTGGCCACTCAAAATGTTGAACAGGCTGAGAAGCCTTCTGGACCTGTACCTCCCCCAACGATGACGACCGGTGATAAAAAAGTTGCCTATATTTATCACTCACATTCATGGGAAGCCTACTTTCCGCATTTAAAAGGGGTGGATACCTCGAATGCGAATAATGCTTCACATCCTGAAGTGAATGTAACGAAAGTGGGGGAAATGCTGAAACAAGAACTAGAGGCACGAGGAATTGGAACTGAGATAGACAATCGAAATATGAATAGTTATTTAAAGCAAAAAGGCTACAATTACTATACAGCTTATAAAGGCTCGGGTGAACTGGTGGCAAGTGCAATGGCTAATAATACTGATTTAAACTACTTAATTGACATACATCGGGACTCACACCGAAAAGAAGTAACAACAATTACAATTAACGGAAAATCCTATGCCAAGATTGCCTTTATTGTGGGAATCGAAAATCCGCATTTTGAAAAAAACTTAGCCTTGGCTCAAAAATTGCATGAAAAGTTACAAGAAAAATACCCTGGTTTAAGCAGGGGGGTATTAGACCAAGGTGGACAAGGCAATAATGGGGTATATAACCAAGACAAGTCGGAGAATGCGATGCTGATTGAATTTGGCGGTGTTGATAATAATTTTGAGGAACTGCGCCGTTCGGCAGCAGCCATTGCGGACGTATTAGCAGAATATTACTGGCAAGCTGAAAAAGTAAACGCGAATGAAACGAATAAGCAATAATGCGATATAAATGAAGGTGATTCCAATGGTTAAATTCATGATGAAATGTTTCTTGATTGTGACCGTTCTCCTTTTAGGAGTTCTGATCGGTATGCAGCAAGCGAATGAAGGTATGAAGAAAATGAGGGGCTATAATGACCCCTCTCTTCAAGGTGCCTTTCATATATCCGATGATAACGGTGAAGTTGAAGCATCCGTCTTAGGTCGAAAGGTTACCAGTCATGACCTAGAACAAAAACAAAAACAATTGGAAGAAGTAGAAGCCTTTAACCTTTTTTCAAGCATAGGTGAAAAACTAGGAAATGGGATTAGTGCTCTATTTGAAAAAATCATGGTAGCCATTGGAAACGGAATCGGGAGTTTGCTGGATAAAATATAGGGGGAGCTTGCTAAATAAAAAGCAAGCTCTCTTTTCTTTTTTATGATTCGATTTTTTCTTAATTGAATGTCGCACAAGAGTTCTGTATAATCTAATCTAGTGTATGCTAAAATTTTATAAGATATTGTACGATTATTTTACAATTGTCCAGCTCCAGCGCCTAGCCCCTCGAGGTCATAAGCCAACCCGTCAAGAAGGATAAAAGGCATCCTTCTCGCCGGCTTTTCTTCTGCTTGTCGGGGCTGATCAAGGCACTTGCGCTTTTCGTATCAGGAGGATTTTTAATGAACCAAGAAGAGAGACGTAATAGACAATCCAGAATCCGAAATTTTTCAATAATTGCTCATATTGACCATGGTAAATCAACATTGGCTGACCGCATCCTTGAGAAAACAAATGCGTTAACCCATCGTGAAATGAAAGAGCAATTGCTAGACTCCATGGACCTAGAAAGAGAACGTGGCATTACAATTAAACTTAATGCGGTACAATTAAAATATAAGGCGAAGGATGGAGAAGAATATACTTTCCATCTTATTGATACCCCAGGGCATGTTGACTTTACATATGAAGTTTCACGCAGTTTAGCAGCATGTGAGGGTGCAGTACTCGTTGTTGACGCAGCACAGGGGATTGAAGCACAAACCCTAGCAAACGTGTACCTGGCTTTAGACAATGACCTTGAAATTTTACCTGTTATTAATAAAATCGACTTGCCAAGTGCTGACCCTGAACGGGTGAGACAAGAAATTGAAGATGTGATCGGACTTGATGCCTCAGAAGCAGTTCTTGCATCCGCGAAAGCCGGAATTGGAATTGAAGATATTTTAGAGCAGGTAGTTGAAAAGGTTCCTGCACCACAGGGTGACCCTGAAGCGCCATTACAGGCACTCATTTTTGATTCCATATATGATCCATATCGCGGTGTAGTTGCCTATATTCGAATCGTCGAAGGTACTGTTAAACCTGGAGACAAAATTAAAATGATGTCAACTGGTAAAGAGTTCGAGGTTATCGAAGCTGGTGTGTTCACACCACGTGCAACATTGCGAGAAGAATTAACGGTTGGAGATGTTGGATTTTTAACGGCTTCAATCAAGCATGTTGGGGATACACGTGTTGGTGATACGATTACAAATGCTAAAAATGGTGTTACAACACCATTACCAGGTTACAGACGCCTAAATCCAATGGTTTTCTGTGGATTGTATCCAATTGATACGGCAAAATACAATGATTTACGTGATGCATTGGAAAAGCTTGAATTAAACGATGCTGCCCTACAATTTGAACCGGAAACATCACAAGCGCTTGGATTTGGATTCCGTTGTGGATTCTTAGGCTTATTGCATATGGAAATTATTCAAGAACGAATTGAAAGGGAATTTAAGATCGATTTAATTACAACAGCACCGAGCGTTATTTATGATGTATTCCTAACAGATGGAACTGATTTGAAAATCGATAATCCATCTGATATGCCAGACCCGCAAAAAATTGACAGAATTGAAGAGCCTTATGTAAAAGCGACAATGATGGTGCCTAATGATTATGTTGGTGCTGTAATGGAACTATGTCAGGGAAAACGCGGTATTTTTATCGATATGCAATATCTGGATGAAAAACGCGTAAGCATCGTTTATCAGATTCCACTTGCGGAAATTGTATATGATTTCTTTGACCAACTAAAATCAAGCACAAAGGGTTATGCATCATTTGACTATGAATTAATTGGCTATAAGCCATCTAAGCTTGTGAAGATGGATATTCTATTAAATGCCGAGCAGGTTGACGCACTTTCGTTTATCGTTCATAGGGATACGGCATATGAACGTGGAAAAATCATTGTCGAGAAGCTGAAGGAACTTATTCCAAGACAGCAATTCGAAGTGCCAATTCAGGCGGCGGTTGGACAAAAGATTATCGCACGTTCAACTATTAAAGCAATCCGTAAAAACGTGTTAGCAAAATGTTACGGCGGTGACATTTCTCGTAAACGTAAGCTTCTTGAAAAACAAAAAGAAGGTAAAAAACGAATGAAGCAGGTTGGTTCAGTCGAAGTACCTCAAGAAGCATTCATGGCAGTATTAAAAATGGACGACAAGTAATATTGGGATACCGCAGACTTTTTCTGCGGTTTTTCTCAATTTTGTAGAAAGAAGTGATTTTTTTGGTACAAGCAGCATACCTTCATATACCTTTTTGTGAACAAATTTGTCACTATTGTGATTTCAATAAAGTATTTCTAAAAGGACAACCGGTTGATGAGTATCTTCAATACATGGATACGGAAATGAAAAATACAATTGAAGCCTATCCGCCATCAATTCTCAAAACCATTTTTGTTGGTGGGGGAACGCCCACCGTCCTTTCCGTTAACCAATTAGAAACATTCCTTTTTAGTATTAATAAATATTTAAAGCCAAGAAGCGAGAAAATAGAATTTACATTTGAAGCCAATCCTGGTGATCTTTCAGAGGATAAATTAAAAGTTTTACTAGACTCTGGTGTCAATCGAATCAGCTTTGGTGTACAAACCTTTGATGATGAGCTTCTCAAAACAATTGGCAGAACACATCGTCGGGAGGATGTTTTTCACACTCTTGAACTGGCGAAAAAGGTTGGTTTTAAAAACATTAGCATTGATTTAATGTATGCTCTCCCACATCAAACAATTGAAAGCTTTCAAGAATCACTCGATTTAGCTTTCACCCTTGATGTAGAACATGTATCTGCCTATTCTCTCATCATCGAGCCAAAAACCGTGTTCTATAACTTGATGAGAAAAGGAAAGCTTCATTTACCAAGCCAAGAAAATGAGGCGAAAATGTATGAAGTTTTAATGGATAAGATGGAGAAGCATGGGTTCCATCAATATGAAATCAGCAATTTTTCTAAAGATGGTTTTGAAAGCCTTCATAATTTAACCTATTGGAACAATGAGGAATATTACGGAATCGGTGCTGGTGCCCATAGTTACGTGGCGGGAAAAAGAATATCAAATGCCGGTCCAATTAAAAAATATATGACAGCAATTGACGAACACGGTTTTCCGCATGTTGAAACGCATAAAGTAACATTACAAGAAAAAATGGAGGAGGAACTCTTTTTAGGCTTACGTAAAACAAAAGGAGTTTCCATCGCCCATTTTCAGGAAAAGTTTTCAGTAAGTATTTTTGATGTTTTTGCGAGCCAAATTAAGGAACAAAAAGAAAATGGTTTACTTGAAGAAACAGAAGACTTTATTCGGTTAACACATAAAGGGAAATTTTTAGGTAATGACGTTTTTCAGGCATTTTTGCTATAAAGTGAATAGGTTTTAATCGTTGACAATGGCATATGTATTTGGTAATTTAATTATAGAATTAGCACTCGCGATAAAGGAGTGCTAACAGAGGTGATGTTCCTTGCTAACAGATCGTCAACTATTGATTCTTCAAGTTATAATTGATGACTTTATTAGATCTGCACAGCCAGTAGGGTCAAGAACATTGTCGAAAAAGAATGGGATAGTGTTCAGCTCAGCAACTATTCGCAATGAGATGGCAGATCTGGAAGAACTAGGTTTTATTGAGAAAACTCACAGCTCATCTGGTAGAGTTCCATCCGAACAAGGCTATCGTTATTATGTAGATCATTTATTATCTCCAGGTCGATTAACTTTAAAGGAAAAACAGGAGTTAAAGTCCATTTTTGCGGAGAAGATTTACGAACTAGAAAAAATTGTTCAAAAATCCGCACAGATTTTATCTGAACTAACAAACTATACTTCAATTGTTTTAGGTCCGGCCTTTAAAGATAATAAAGTAAAAAGGCTGCAAATTGTTCCAATTAACAATGAAACAGCTGTTGCAATTATCGTAACGGATAATGGCCATGTAGAAAATCGAACAATTTCATTTCCTGAGTCCATTGACCCAAGCGATATCGAAAAAATGGTTAACATTTTAAACGAGCGACTTGTTGGTGTTCCACTTACTGATCTGAAAAATAAAATTTATAAAGAGGTTGCTTATCTTTTAAAAACAAATATTCGGAACTATGACAAGGTCATAAATGTTTTGGATAAAACACTTTCACTGAAAACAGAAGAAAAAATGTTTATTGGCGGAAAAACAAATATGTTAAGTCAACCGGAGTTCCATGATATTGACAAGGTTCGCTCATTGCTAACGATGATTGAAAGTGAGCATGAATTTTCGAGACTGTTACGAACCGACAAAGCGGGGATTAATATTAAAATCGGTCACGAAAACAACAATATTGCAATGAATGATTGTAGCTTAATTACGGCAACCTATTCCATTGGTAATGAACATCTTGGGTCTATCGCCATTTTAGGACCTACTAGGATGGAGTATTCACGTGTGATTACTTTGTTGCAGCATATTAGCCAAGATTTCTCAAAGGTCTTGACAAAACTGTACCAAATCGAATAGCTGTGCTTGGCACTGGCTATATTTAGAAGAGGGTGACCTTTCCCTCTAATACATATACTAGTTATTATGAAAAGAAACTTTCACTTTAAGGGAGGTGAGTGTATTGGCTAACGAGAATGAAGTAGTAAAAGAAGAAATTGAAGTAGACAACGTAAACGAAGAACAAGATGTGGTAGAAACGATTGAACAGGCTGAAGCAGAGTTAGTAGAAGAACAAGAAAAAGATGTGAATGCCGAACTTTCGAAAGCCAATGAAAAAATTGCAGAACTCGAGGCTAAGCTAGAAGAGGCAGAAAATCGCATTTTGCGTCAGGTTGCCGACTTTGAAAACTTTAAGAGACGAGCACGCTTAGACCAAGAAACAGCTGCTACATATAGAGCACAAAGCCTTGTGAATGATTTATTGCCAGCTCTAGACAATTTTGAAAGAGCGCTTCAAGTTGAAGCAACAAATGATCAAGCGAAATCAATTAAACAAGGTGTAGAAATGGTATACCGCAGTATTGTGGAGGCCCTAAATAAAGAAGGGGTAGAAGCAATCGAAGCAGTTGGAGCCCAATTTGATCCAAATGTTCATCAAGCGGTTATGCAGGTAAGTGAACCTGATGCTGAATCTAATGTGGTTCTAGAAGAGTTTCAAAAGGGATATAAACTGAAAGATAGAGTTTTACGTCCTTCAATGGTTAAAGTAAACGAGTAATTTCAAAGTTAATAGGAGGTTATTTTCATGAGTAAAATCATTGGTATAGATTTAGGTACAACAAACTCATGTGTTGCTGTAATGGAAGGTGGAGAAGCAAAGGTTATTCCGAATCCAGAAGGTAACCGCACAACTCCATCAGTTGTTTCATTTAAAAATGGTGAAAGACAAATTGGGGAAGTGGCAAAGCGTCAAGCGATTACAAACCCTAACACAATTATGTCAATTAAACGACATATGGGAACAGATTATAAGGTTGAGGTTGAAGGTAAGCAATATACTCCTCAAGAAGTATCTGCTATTCTTCTTCAATATTTTAAATCCTATGCGGAAGAATATCTTGGCGAAACAGTAACAAAAGCTGTTATCACAGTTCCAGCATACTTTAATGATGCTGAACGTCAAGCAACGAAAGACGCAGGTCGAATCGCTGGTCTTGAGGTTGAACGTATTATTAATGAGCCAACTGCAGCTGCTCTAGCTTATGGTTTGGAAAAAACAGATGAAGACCAAACAATCCTTGTTTATGACCTTGGTGGTGGAACATTCGACGTATCTATCCTTGAACTAGGTGACGGAGTATTCGAAGTTCTTTCAACTGCTGGTGACAATCGCCTTGGCGGAGATGACTTTGACCAAGTGATTATCGACTATTTAGTAGAGCAATTCAGAAAAGAAAATGGAATTGATCTTTCAAAAGATAAAATGGCATTACAACGTTTAAAAGATGCTGCTGAAAAAGCGAAGAAAGACTTATCCGGTGTAACATCTACACAGATATCTCTTCCATTCATCACTGCTGGAGAAGCGGGACCGCTTCACTTAGAAGTAAGCTTAACTCGTGCGAAATTTGATGAGATTTCAGCAGGACTTGTTGAACGTACAATGGGACCAACTCGTCGTGCCCTTCAAGATGCTGGACTTTCAGCAAGTGAAATCGACAAGGTCATCCTTGTTGGTGGTTCAACTCGTATTCCAGCTGTACAAGAAGCAATTAAGAAAGAAACTGGTAAGGAACCACATAAAGGTGTTAACCCTGACGAAGTAGTTGCCCTGGGTGCAGCTATTCAAGGTGGAGTTTTAACTGGTGACGTTAAAGATGTTGTTCTTTTAGACGTAACACCTCTATCACTTGGTATTGAAACAATGGGCGGCGTATTTACTCGTTTAATTGATCGTAATACAACGATCCCAACAAGTAAGTCCCAAACGTTCTCAACTGCTGCTGATAATCAAACAGCTGTTGATATCCATGTACTTCAAGGGGAACGTCAAATGGCAGCTGACAACAAAACATTAGGTCGCTTCCAATTGACTGATATTCCACCAGCACCACGTGGGGTCCCACAAATTGAAGTAACGTTTGATATTGATAAAAACGGCATTGTCAATGTTCGTGCTAAAGATTTAGGCACTAACAAAGAACAAGCTATTACAATTCAATCATCTTCAGGCTTATCTGACGATGAAGTAGATCGCATGGTACGTGAGGCTGAGGAAAATGCAGAAGCCGACAAGAAGCGTAAAGAAGAAGTTGAACTTCGCAATGAAGCAGATCAATTAGTGTTCACAACTGAAAAAACACTTAAAGATCTTGAAGGTAAAGTAGATGCAGCTGAGGTTGAAAAAGCAAATGAAGCTAAAGATGCATTAAAACAAGCAATCGAGAAAAACGATCTTGAAGAAATCAAAGCGAAGAAAGATGCCCTACAAGAAATCGTTCAACAGCTATCAGTGAAACTATATGAGCAAGCACAACAAGCGCAAGGTGCACAGGGTGCAGAAGGTGCGAGTCAAGGTAAAAAAGACGACGATGTGGTAGATGCTGAATTTGAAGAAGTAAACGACGATAAATAAATTCAAAAACGAAGAAGTTAAGCTTAAAAAGTCGAAGTCAGGCCTGTCTTGGCTTTGGCTTTTTTTGTTAGGATAGATGTATGGACGTATTATTGCCTTTTTATAAAAATAAATGATACAATATTCTTTATGTGAATGATGCGGGAGTGGATTTAATGAGTAAAAGAGATTTTTATGAGGTCCTCGGGGTTTCGAAAAATGCTAGCAAAGATGAAATAAAAAAGGCATATCGAAAATTATCTAAAAAATATCACCCCGATATTAACAAAGAAGCAGATGCTGCTGATAAATTTAAGGAAATTACAGAAGCTTATGAAGCATTATCAGACGACAATAAACGTGCCCATTATGACCAATTTGGTCATACAGATCCAAACCAAGGTTTTGGTGGCGGTTCTGATTTTGGCGGTGGCTTCGGTTTTGAAGATATCTTTAGCTCGATCTTCGGTGGCGGAACAAGAAGAAGAGACCCGAATGCACCAAGACAAGGGGCAGATTTACAATATACAATGACCTTACAGTTTGAAGAGGCTGTATTTGGTAAAGAAACAGACATCGAAATCCCAAGAGAAGAAGAATGTTCAACCTGCCACGGCTCAGGAGCAAAACCTGGAACAAAGCCGCAGGAATGTTCACACTGTGGCGGATCAGGTCAAATCAATGTTGAACAAAATACAGCATTTGGCAGAATTGTGAACAGACGTGTTTGCCATCATTGTAGTGGCACTGGGAAATTCATTAAAGAAAAATGTTCAACATGCAGCGGCTCTGGTAAAGTGAATAAACGCAAAAAAATTCATGTCAAAATTCCAGCAGGTATTGACGATGGCCAACAGCTTCGTGTATCTGGTCAAGGTGAACCAGGTGTGAATGGTGGACCCCCAGGGGATTTATATGTTGTTTTCCATGTGCGTTCTCATGAGTTTTTCGAGCGTGATGGGGATGATATCTTCTGTGAAATGCCATTAACCTTTTCTCAAGCTGCTTTAGGTGATGAAATTGAGGTACCTACCCTGCATGGAAAGGTCAAATTAAAAATTCCTGCGGGTACTCAAACCGGAACGAAATTCCGACTACGAGGCAAAGGAGTACCGAATGTACGAGGATATGGCCAAGGTGACCAGCATATTCACGTTCGTGTAATTACTCCTACAAAGCTTACAGAAAAGCAAAAACAATTGCTTCGTGAGTTTACAGAAATTAGTGGTACGGGAGTACCTGACGAACAACATGATAATTTTTTCGCAAAAGTAAAACGAGCATTTAAGGGAGAATAACCATTTATAGAATTTGGATTGGAGTTGGTAGTAATGAAATGGTCTGAAATTAGCATTCACACAACACAAGAGGCGGTGGAGCCAGTATCAAATATCCTTCATGAAGCAGGAGCAAGTGGAGTGGTTATTGAAGATCCATTCGACCTAACAAAGGAAAGAGAAAATGTGTTTGGTGAGATCTACCAACTTAATCCTGATGATTACCCTGATGAAGGTGTTATCGTGAAAGCCTACCTTCCTGTTAATAGCTTTTTAGGTGAAACCGTCGATGAAATTAAAGAGGCGATTAACAATCTTTTGCGTTTTGATATTGATTTGGGTCATAATAAAATTACGATTAGTGAAGTCCATGAAGAAGAATGGGCTACGGCTTGGAAGAAGTATTATCACCCTGTTAAAATCTCAGAAAAATTTACCATCGTCCCGACATGGGAAATGTATGAACCTGTCAATAGTGATGAATTAATCATTGAACTGGATCCAGGAATGGCTTTTGGAACGGGTACTCATCCTACAACTGTGATGAGTATTCAAGCACTAGAACGTACCGTTAAATCGGGGGATACCATAATCGATGTTGGTACAGGATCTGGTGTCTTAAGTATTGCTGCTGCAATGCTTGGTGCAGACCCCATCAAAGCCCTTGATTTAGACATAGTAGCCGTTGAAAGTGCAAAACTCAATATAAAATTAAACAAGGTGCATGATCAAGTTACGGTCTCTCAAAATAATCTTCTTGAGAATATCGACGGACCAGTGGATCTCATTGTAGCAAATATCCTTGCTGAAATTATTGTCCGTTTTACAGACGACGCGGCAAAAATCCTAAAACCAAATGGAGCATTTATTGTTTCTGGTATTATTAATACGAAAAAACAAGAAGTAAAGGATAGTCTTCTAGCTTCTGGTTTTGTTATTGAAGAAGTACTTGTGATGGAAGATTGGGTATCCATGATTGCTAGAAAGAAAAGCATGTAGGGTGGAAAATTAAATGCAACGATATTTTGTCGACCAAATGAGCAAAACTGAGGCCACAATTTTGGGTGAAGATGTTCACCATATTACACGTGTCATGAGAATGTCAGTTGGAGATTCCATTTTTTGTTGCTATAATGGAAAAGTAGCACTATGTGCGATTACTGAAATTACCAATGATACGGTTTTGGCAAATGTTGTAGAATGGGTAGAGAACTCGAATGAGCTCCCCATAAAGGTATGTATTGCAAGCGGATTGCCAAAAGGGGACAAGCTTGAATATGTAATCCAAAAAGGGACGGAGCTTGGGGCATCTGAGTTTGTCCCTTTTGTTGCGACTCGTTCAATTGTCAAATGGGATGAAAAAAAAGGACAGAAAAAAGTGGAACGCTGGGGTAAAATTGCAAAGGAAGCAGCAGAGCAATCACACCGTGGAATCGTTCCCGATGTCCGTACACCTTTGACATTTAAAGAGCTACTATCTCTTAAAGAGTCCTATACTTATAAAGTCGTAGCATATGAAGAGGATGCAAAACGCGGTGAAAGCTCAAATCTCTCTCGTGTTTTTTCCCAATTAAAACAGGGAGACTCCCTATTGGTTGTGATTGGACCCGAAGGTGGTCTAACGGAAAAAGAGGTTTCGACCTTAATAGCGAATGAATTTATTTCCTGCAGTTTTGGTCCAAGAATATTACGCACTGAGACAGCACCATTATATGTTTTATCAGCTGTATCATATTATTTTGAATTAGCGAGGTGACGACAATGTCATTAGTTGCATTCCATACATTAGGATGTAAAGTAAATCATTACGAAACAGAAGCGATTTGGCAGCTCTTTAAAGAAAATGGATATGAGCGTACCGAATTTGAAAGTACTGCTGATGTGTATGTTATTAATACTTGTACTGTTACAAATACAGGAGATAAAAAGAGTAGACAGGTTATACGTAGAGCAATTCGTAAAAACCCTGATGCTGTTATTTGCGTTACAGGTTGTTATGCTCAAACATCGCCGGCAGAAATTATGGCAATCCCTGGCGTTGATATTGTTGTAGGTACACAAGATCGAAGGAAAATGCTTGGTTATATCGAGCAATACAAGCAAGAACGCCAACCGATTAATGGTGTGGGTAATATTATGAAAACACGTGTATATGAAGAACTTGAAGTACCTTCATTTACGGACAGAACACGTGCTTCGTTAAAAATACAGGAAGGCTGTAATAATTTCTGTACCTTCTGTATCATCCCGTGGGCACGGGGGCTAATGCGTTCTCGTGATCCAGAAGAAGTAATTAAACAAGCACAGCAGCTTGTAAATGCAGGATATAAGGAAATTGTTTTAACTGGTATCCATACAGGCGGCTATGGTGAGGATATGAAAGATTACAATTTAGCTGCCCTTTTACGTGACCTGGAATCGAATGTAATTGGTCTTAAGCGAATTCGTATTTCTTCCATTGAGGCTAGCCAAATTACCGATGAGATCATTGAAGTACTTGATCAATCAACAAAGGTAGTAAGACATCTGCATGTTCCATTACAATCTGGATCAAACACAGTGCTAAAACGCATGAGACGTAAATACACGATGGAATTTTTTGCTGAACGCTTAACAAAACTACGTCAAGCATTGCCAGGCTTAGCGTTAACATCTGATGTTATCGTTGGCTTTCCAGGCGAAACAGAAGAAGAGTTTATGGAAACCTATAATTTTATAAAAGATCATAAATTCTCAGAATTGCACGTTTTCCCATACTCTAAGCGTACTGGTACTCCGGCAGCAAGAATGGAAGACCAAATTGATGAAGAAGTGAAAAACGAGCGTGTACACCGTCTTATCTCTCTTTCTGATCAATTAGCGAAGGAATATGCATCTAATTACGAAGGAGAAGTATTAGAAGTTATTCCTGAAGAACTTGACAAGGAAGATCCAACAAGTGGTTTATATGTTGGATTTACTGACAATTATCTAAAAGTGAAGTTCAATGCGACTGAAGATATGATTGGTAAAATCGTGAAAGTGAAAATCACAAAAGCTGGTTACCCTTATAATGAGGGACAATTTGTAAAAGTTGAAGAAGACCTTCCGATTGAAACAGAAGACGCAAGAACGACTGCGTAATACAAAAAAAGAAGTGAAGTTAATCATTTGATTAGCTTCTTTTTTTTATCGCATACTATTACTATTTAGTATATCAGCCGTAGTCAGGCTCCGTCTGATATACTAAAAGCCTCCGGCGGATGCCACAGATTTTTAAAGGAAGATTTTCGAGCTTGCTCGAAAAAATCTGGGCGCAAATACGCCAAGGCGCATTTGATAAAGACTAGCCAACCCAATGCAACAATGATATGATGTTAGAGGTACGTACAACTAAAATGATTAGAGGAGACATACATAATGACGAATATTGCTAAAATGATTGATCATACAGCTTTAAAAGCGGATACAACGAAAGCCCAAATTGAAAAACTTTGTGCCGAGGCAAAGGAATATGGATTTATGTCTGTTTGTGTGAATCCAACATGGGTTGAAACAGCAGCAAATCTTTTAAAAGATTCTGAAGTGAAGGTTTGTACAGTAATTGGCTTTCCATTAGGGGCAAGTACATCCGAAACGAAAGCATTTGAAACAAAGGATGCAATCGAAAAAGGAGCAACTGAAGTGGATATGGTTATCAATATCGGGGCTTTAAAAGATAAAAATGACGAATTAGTTGAAAAAGACATCCTTGCTGTTGTGGAAGCTGCAAAAGGTAAGGCACTTACAAAGGTGATTATTGAAACTTGTTTACTTACTGACGAGGAAAAGGTACGTGCATGTGAGCTCTCCGTTAAAGCAGGAGCAGATTTTGTGAAAACATCTACTGGCTTCTCTACTGGTGGAGCCACTGTGGAAGACATTCGTTTGATGCGCAAAACAGTCGGACCAGATATGGGAGTGAAAGCATCTGGAGGTGTTCGTGACCTAAAAGGCACCCAGGATTTGATTGAAGCAGGAGCTACTAGAATTGGTGCAAGTGCAGGAATTTCCATTGTAAAGGGTTTAACAGGATCTTCCGACTATTAAAAAGAAAGCTGGCCATTGGCCAGCTTTTATCATGCAGCTCTGTGTACCTTTGTAATAAAATTTGTTAACACTCCAGCAAAAGGTAAAAAGAGCAGTGAAGTAAGAACATTAAATATCAAACTTACATGGGCGATTTGAACATCAGGATGTGAGGTTAAAAGCATGGAAATTTGACCGAGTACATTGATTAACGGGAAAAATAATACCACACCGATCACATTGACCCAAATATGGGCATATGCAGCTAATTTTGCCTCCTGTTTGCTCCCAATACTTGCAATAAAAGCAGTAATACATGTACCAATATTCGCACCCAGTAACACGGCAATACCAGCATTTAAAGTAAGTAGCTGTTCATTCATAAAACCCATAATGATCCCGGTTGTTGCTGTACTAGACTGAATAATAGAGGTTAAAATGGTACCAACACCTACCCCAAAAAGACCACTTTCATTTGTATGCTGAAAAAAAGTATGAATGGATGGGAATTGTGAGATTGGCCTAGCCAACTGCTCAAAACCATTCATCGCCACAAACATACATCCTAATCCAAATAAAAAAGCACCAAAGCTAAAGACCTGTTGATTACTAATAAACAAACATAAAAAACCCACTATTAAAATTGGAACAATCCATTCAAAAATGTCAAAGGTGATCATTTCTGCAGTAAAGGTGGTTCCAATATTCGTACCAAGAATAATACCAATTGATTGTTTAAAGGTTAAATAACCTGTCGCAATTAATCCGACTACAAGCACCATAACTGCAGAGCTACTGTGGATAATTGCGGTAATGATCATTCCGGTAAATAATCCTTTTATCGGGTTATTAGTGAAACGAATCAGCCAAACCTTTACTTTATCTCCAGTAAGATTATATAGGCCTGTCCTCATCACAGTCATTCCAAATAAAAAAATTGCAATAAATACAGCAAATAACGATATTAGCTCAATCATGCATTTTCACCCCTATCTCATTGTATGGACAAGGAGTAGTGAAAATGACTACTTCAACTTTTTAATCTTGAATACATGTCCAATCTTATTTGCGAGCAAATTCCTATATAAAGAAAGGATTTAACAGGGATAACCGCTAAATTATTTATCAAAACTAATACAAAGACGTGATTTCTAGTGATACTATCATGAATTACAGTTGACCAAAAATCATGCATATATTATAATTGCAAAGTACATGTTTTTTGTTTCGACGATATTTATCGATCGACACTAAGAGAATGTAATAGAACATGTGTCTTAATTAGAGTTAGTGGTTGTTTTCGGAGGGAGGGAATTAGAATGTCAAAAACGGTCGTTCGTAAAAACGAATCGCTTGAAGATGCTCTTCGCCGCTTCAAACGTACTGTGTCTAAATCTGGTACTATTCAAGAAGCTAGAAAGCGCGAATTCTATGAAAAGCCTAGCGTAAAGCGTAAGAAGAAATCTGAAGCTGCTAGAAAGCGTAAATTCTAAAAGAGGGTGTAGTTTTATGAGTCTTCTCGAGCGTTTAAATAGTGATATGAAAACAGCGATGAAGAATAAAGAGAAGGATAAGCTATCTGTTATTCGAATGGTTAAGGCTGCACTTCAAAATGAAGGTATTAAGCTTGGAACTAGCGAAATTTCAGATGAAGCAGAACTAACAGTTCTTACTCGTGAATTAAAACAACGAAAAGATTCCCTCCGCGAATTTAGTAACGCTGGTCGTGAAGATCTCGTTAATAAAGTTCAAACTGAAATTGAGATATTAGAGGTATACCTTCCAGAACAATTATCTGAAGAGGATCTTGTTGCGATTGTTAAAGAAACAGTACAAGAGGTCAATGCTTCTTCAAAGGCTGACATGGGCAGAGTGATGGCCGCAATTATGCCAAAGGTAAAAGGAAAAGCTGATGGCGGTCTCGTAAATAAACTTGTTCAACAGCAATTATCTTAACAAAAGCACCTTACATCGCGTAAGGTGTTTTTTCTTTATCATTACTTATAAAAAAGGCAATCTTTACCACGAAAGACATTGCATAAAAAACCGCAAATAATGAAACCAGATGAGCTTATCAAACGTATATCATATTATCAAGATGTAAAATGAATAGAAAGGGGGGAACACAATTTGAAAAAATGGAGAATTCTTTTATTCCTGTCCATTATTCTCATACCACTTATCCTCACACTAGCGCCAAATAAAAGCTCTAGTGCTGCCGATCAGGTAGTATATATCATTCCATTAGAAGAAACAGTCGAAAAAGGATTAAGTGCATTTATCGATCGTTCGCTTACTGATGCTGAGAATAAAGGTGCAGACATTATCATTTTTGAAATAAATACCCCGGGTGGTGCCGTTGATGCTGCAACACAAATCGGGAAACGAATTCAGGAATCATCCATACCAACAGTTGCTTATATCAATAATGATGCTATCTCAGCAGGTGCTTTTATTGCATTAAACGCAGATAGGATCTATATGTCTCAAAATGGTAGAATGGGTGCTGCCGGCATCATTGACCAAGCGGGGAACACAGCAGATGAAAAAGCTGTTTCCTACTGGTTGTCAGCAATGAAGGGGGCGGCAGAAAATAATGGTCGTGATCCGATCTATGCTTTAGCGATGGCAGACAAAGAGATTGACCTTCCGGAGCTTGGAGCTGAAAAAGGAAAATTCCTGACCTTAACAGCCAAACAGGCCTTGTCAGTTAATTATGCGGAAGGGATCGTAAAGGATAGAGCAGATTTATTAAAGACTTTAGGCTATGAAAAAGCAGCAATTGAAGAAGCTGAAGTGAGTCTAGCGGAAAAAATTGCACGCTTTATTACAAATCCAATTGTAGTATCGATTTTATTAACAATTGGAAGCTTAGGATTAGTTGTTGAATTATACTCACCTGGTTTTGGTATTCCTGGTATAATGGGAATATCAGCGTTATTGCTCTTTTTCTATGGTCATTTAGTAGCAGGACTAGCTGGAATGGAATCCATTATTCTTTTTGTGGTAGGAATTGTATTCGTTTTACTGGAGTTTGTTTTACCTGGGGGGATTATCGGCTTGATAGGATTAGGTGCTATTTTAACGAGCTTTTTCTTGGCAGGGAGCAGTATGATGGTCATTGGAATTTCGCTTCTAGTAGCATTAGTAGCAACGATTGTAGTATCAATTATTTTAGTGAAAGTATTTGGCAAGAGGCTACATGCATTTAAAAAGATTATTCTTTTTGATTCTACCAATACCGAAAGCGGGTATGTCTCAAATAAGAACCGCAAGGATCTAATTGGAAAACAAGGCATTGCCTTAACAACATTAAGACCTTCTGGTACTGTTATTATCAATGATGAAAGAATAGACGTTGTAACACAAGGGAATTACATTGAGAAAAATACAAAAGTGGAAGTTATCAAAACAGAAGGTTCTCGAATCGTTGTACGGGAAGTAACTGAAATTGATAATAAAAACAAGTAGGAGGAAAAAAGAATGCCAACAGGTCTGATCACAGTATTAATATTAGTTGCACTTGGTATTATTTTATTGGCTGTACTATTTACATTTGTGCCGGTTGCACTATGGATTTCGGCACTTGCTGCTGGTGTGCGTGTAAGTATCTTTACATTAATTGGGATGAGGTTACGTCGGGTTATCCCGAACCGTGTGATTATCCCGTTAATTAAGGCTCAAAAAGCAGGTTTAAATCTTAATACAAACCAATTGGAGAGTCATTATTTAGCAGGTGGTAACGTTGACCGTGTAGTTAATGCATTAATCGCTGCACAACGTGCAAACATTGATTTAACATTTGAAAGAGCAGCTGCTATCGACCTAGCAGGTCGTGACGTATTAGAAGCGGTACAAATGAGTGTTAACCCTAAAGTTATCGAAACACCATTTATTTCAGGTGTTGCGATGGATGGAATTGAAGTAAAAGCGAAAACTCGTATCACCGTTCGTGCCAATATTGATCGTTTAGTCGGGGGAGCAGGAGAAGAAACTGTTATTGCCCGTGTAGGTGAGGGTATTGTAAGCACAATCGGTTCACAAAAAGACCATAAAAAGGTACTTGAAAATCCTGATATGATTTCTCAGACAGTTTTAGCAAAAGGACTAGATGCAGGTACTGCATTTGAAATCTTATCGATTGATATTGCAGATATTGATATCGGCAGAAACATAGGTGCCGTGCTTCAAACAGACCAAGCGGAAGCAGATAAGAAAATTGCTCAAGCAAAAGCTGAAGAACGCCGTGCTATGGCGGTTGCAAGTGAACAAGAGATGCGCGCCCGCGTAGAAGAAATGAAAGCGAAGGTTGTGGAAGCCGAGGCTGAAGTGCCATTGGCAATGGCAGAAGCACTACGCTCTGGTAACCTTGGAGTGCTGGACTATACAAATCTTAAAAACATCATGGCTGACACTGACATGAGAGATTCAATTGGCAGAAGCACAAAAGATCATGATGAAGATAAATAATGATCGAAAATAAACCTCAAAAAGTGAAAGGAGGTTTACACTGTGGATTTACTTATACAAAATATAATTGAAAAGGTTATGGCAAATCCTTGGATTCTTATTATCATAATTGGATTAGCTGTTAATACGTTTAAACGTTTTGCAAGCGGTGAAAAAGAGCCAACACCTCAAGTCCCATTGCCTAAACAGTTCAATCCGTTTGACCAAGAACCAAAACCTGTAAAGGAAGTTCAACAGGCGGAGTCAAAGTATGAATTTGAACCTAAAGAAGTGCCAGAAACTTCTGTTTCAAATACATTCTATGAACGATATCAAGAGCTTCAACAAAAGGGAACCTATAGTGAAACAACAACCCAGGATGAAGGGCAGCCTGTCCTAGAAGTTATCAAACCGAGAGCTGCTGCTTCAGGGCAAACGGGCGTCAAAAGCTTTTCGAAAAACAAGGTCGTCGAAGGGATTATTTGGTCCGAAATTCTAGGTCCTCCACGGGCAAAAAAACCGTACCAAATCCGACGTTAACATCTGTATTATCATATTTTAAAAAAGGGGGATGAAAAGGACCGAGAATTTCAAGGCGGCGCAGCTTTGAGTACCGGAGCGTATGCAGTTAATACGTGAGGAACGGAGAAGCAAGCCAACACAGAAATTCGATGTGTCATTTTTATCCCCCATTTAAAAATGTTCTATGAGCCCTCTTTCACTCATAATATGAGTTGAAAGGGGGTTCTTTGTTATGCCTAAAAACCTAGGACAACGCATGAAAAGATGGATCACAAACAAGATGGAACTTCCTGCTGACGTTATGATGGATCTTCCAAGAATCACGATGATTGGACAATTACATATTTACATAGAGAATCACCGAGGACTATTGGCCTTCTCAGATAAAGAGGTGCGGCTCTTACTGAAACAAGGACAACTTCTGATTAAGGGAAAAGCATTTGTGATTAAAACCATTTTACCTGAAGAAATAATGCTCGAAGGAAAAATCGAACATGTGCAATATATTGAGAATTGATTCAGAATTGATTCGCTAGGGGGATAAGCATGAAGAACCATTGGATGCATTTTTTTAGTGGAAGTGTCAACGCTGTTATTTCTGGAAAAGGGACTGAGCGATTTATCAACGAATGTGTAAGACAAGGTATTGTCGTGTGGAATGTGAAGAAGCCAGGGACCCACACCCTTAGCTTCTCCATGTATTTAAAGGATGTCAAAAAAATTCGCCGTATTGTCCGGAAAAATGATTGTAAGCTTCGCTTTATTGGAAAAAAAGGCTTGCCATTTCTCATTCAAAAGGCATTGTATAATAGTGGTTTTTTTATTGGGGCGATATCGTTTTTTATCATTGTTACATTATTATCGAATATGGTTTGGGGCATAAAAGTTGTAGGGGCCAAACCAGAAACCGAGCACCTTATTATTAAAGAATTAAAAAAGCTTGGTGTCGAAAAAGGAAAATTACAATTCTTTATTGAAGATAATGAATCATTGCAAAGACATTTAGAAGACGCGATAAACGATATTACATGGATTGGTGTGGAATTAAATGGGACGACCTATCATTTTGAGGTTGTTGAAAAGAATCAGCCAGAGGCTCCAGAACAGTTAAGCCCACGTGATCTTGTCGCAAATAAGAAAGCCATAATCAAAAAGTTAATTGTGGAGGAAGGAAAGCCAGTAAAAGCAGTAAATGATCTTGTCAAAAAAGGGGATCTCTTAGTTACAGGTAAAATTGGAAAAGAGGGGGAAGAGATCTATGTACCTGCACGTGGAAAAATTTTTGGTGAAACATGGTACAAGGCTGACGTAAAGGTAGATATTACAACGAAACTTGAAGTATTAACAGGAGAAAATAAAACTAAGCATTATCTTTTGGTAGGAAATTTACGTATTCCTTTATGGGGTTTTGGCAAAATTGAATACAAGGAGTATCAAACTGAGTCACAGAAAAAACATGTCAAATTCTTTAACTGGCAGCTTCCGATCGCGTATGAAAAAGATACGCTAAGGGAAAGTGAAAAAATTACAAGAAAATATACGACAGACCAAGCCATCGAAGAAGCAAAGCGAATCGGAAGGACCAATTTAGAGCAAGGATTGGACAGTGATGCTGAAATTATAAAAGAAAATGTTTTGCGTCAATCGATTAACAATGGTAAAGTTGAATTGGAAATAAAATATAATGTTATTGAGAATATCGTAACTACGATACCATTAGTTCAAGGAGACTAAAGGATGTCAGAAGATTTAGTAATGAGTAAACATCAACTGGAAAACCCAAACGAGGCACTTGTTTTATTTGGAAACAATGACCTCCATTTGAAACGGATTGAAGAAGAATTAAATGTCTCAATCATTACAAGAGGTGAGGCAGTTCACGTTTCCGGTGAATTAACTAATGTACAGCTTGTTGAGGAAATTCTCGAAAAGCTGCTAAGTGTTATCCGAAAAGGAATACTTGTGAGTGAACGAGATGTCATCTACTGTATTCAAATGGCGAAGACTGGAAAATTGGATTCATTTGAAGAATTATATGATGAAGAAATAACAAAGACGGCTAAAGGAAAATCCATTCGTGTAAAAACGCACGGACAACATCAGTATGTGGCAGCAATCAAACAGCATGATTTAGTATTTGGCATCGGGCCAGCGGGTACCGGTAAGACCTATTTGGCTGTTGTTATGGCTGTTAATGCGTTGAAAAATGGACAGGTTAAACGAATCATTTTAACTCGCCCTGCGGTTGAAGCAGGTGAAAGCCTTGGTTTTTTACCTGGGGATTTAAAAGAAAAGGTTGATCCATATTTACGTCCTTTATATGATGGATTACATGATGTGCTTGGAGCAGAGCATACCGAACGTTTAATGGAACGAGGAATAATTGAAATTGCCCCATTAGCATATATGAGAGGGCGTACCTTAGACGATGCTTTCGTTATTTTAGATGAAGCGCAAAATACAACGTTGGCGCAAATGAAGATGTTTTTGACACGACTCGGTTTTGGCTCTAAAATGGTCATAACTGGAGATATTTCGCAAATCGATTTACCCAAGGGGGTAAAATCTGGGTTACATGAAGTAATAAATATTCTGAAGGATGTTTATGGTTCTGCGTTTATCTTCTTGGAACAGTCCGATGTTGTACGTCATCCTCTAGTAGCACGTATTATTGAAGCGTATGAAAAAGCCGAGGCTGATCAAAAGTAAAAGACCCATATGGAATGGGTCTTTTTTACCATTAAAGGAATTGGTAAAATAATCCTTAGAAAAGGAGGTTGAAGAAATGAGGAAAACGACTAAGCTAACGAATAAATTATCCGTTTTAAAGAGCTATCAATCCTTACATATTTTGATTTATATCCTCCTTGCAGGAATTATGTTCTTAGTGATGTTTAGCAATGTCAAACCAGAAGTTTTGCAATTAGAGGTGCTGCATCCATCCGAACAAACAATTCGCTCTCCATTAACAATTGAAGATAAAATTGCGACTAAAGCAAAACAGGATACAGCGGCAAAAGAGGTTGAGGATGTTTTCACGCTTAAATCTGAATACGCAGATAACCAAGTAGATCTTGCTATCTCGATTTTTGACTCAATTGAAGAAACGAATAATGAAGCATCGGATGTCTATGAAGCGAAGGTAAAGGAATGGGAAAGCCTCACGGAGGAAGATCGAGGGGAAGATCCAAAACAATTGACTGCTTCAGAAAAATTACAAATGTTAAAAACTAAGCTGCCACAGGATTTAACAAATCGAATTCCAGATGATGTCCTTACTGCTTTATTAACGGCAACCCCTGATCAATTATCACGTGCAAAGGATGCCGTTATCACTGCTGTTAATAATGTAATGAACACTAGAATTCCTTCATCTGAGGTAGAAAATGCAAAAAATAAAGTAGTGGAGGAATTACGTTATTCTAGTGTTGATACAGCGTTAAGAGAGCCAATGAGAGAAATGGCGCGTTTTGCTGTCGTTCAAAACGTCTATTATGATGTTGAAGCCACAGATGAAAAACGCCAACAAGCAATCGAAGCAGTTGAGCCTGTGAAAATTCTCCAAGGTCAAATTATCGTGGAAGAAGGACAACTGATCACAAGAGATATTTATCGTCAACTTGAACTACTGGGTATGACTAGCACCAATAACCCAATTCAACCGTTTATTGGCTTGGCGTTGATTATTTTGTTAGTAATAGCTGCACTAGTCTATCATTTTCATAATGAAATGATTCCTGCCGATCGACATCGGAATATATATTTATCGATTTTTGCGATTATCTTTACTGTTACCATTCTATTAATGAAGGGTATTAGTTTATTCCAACAAATTGATTATTCCGATATAGGATATATTGTTCCGGTTGCGATGGGAGCAATGTTAATCAAGCTGATAATAAATGAAAAAGTCGCCATTCTCTCAAGCATGATTTTTGCTGTTTGTGGAAGTATTATCTTTAACGAGGGTGTTACTGGTACTCTCAATTTCACAGCAGGAATTTATTTCTTATTTGCTTGTTTAGCTGGTGTGTTATTTTTAAGTCAGCATAATCGCAGAGGTAAGATACTTCAAGCGGGGCTCTTTGTGGCTTTAATCAATATTATCGTAATCTTTTCGATTATGTTATTACAAAATGGCAGTTATTCTAGCTTAGACTATGGTTCATCCATTATTATGGCAGTTTTGTCGGGTGTGATAGCTGCTGTACTAACCATTGGTCTATTACCTTTCTTTGAAGCCGGATTTAATATACTTTCGACCATGAAATTAATCGAATTATCGAATCCGAATCATCCGTTATTACGAAAGATTTTAACGGAAGCACCGGGTACATATCATCACAGTGTCATGGTTGCAAACTTGTCAGAGTCCGCTTGTGAAGCGATTGGAGCAAATGGATTATTAGCTAGAGTATCATCGTATTATCATGATATTGGCAAAACAAAACGTCCACATTTTTTTATCGAAAATCAGATGAATATTGAGAATCCGCATGATAAGATTGCTCCACAGCTTAGTAAAACGATTATTACAGCACATGCCACTGATGGCGCAGAAACATTAAGGAAATATAAAATGCCACAAGAAATCGTCGACATCGCTGAGCAGCATCATGGTACAACTTTGTTAAAATATTTTTATCATAAAGCAAAACAACAAAGTGATCGGGAAATTCTTGAATCTGATTTCAGATATGAGGGGCCAAAGGCACAAACAAAAGAGGCTTCGGTAATTGGAATTGCTGATAGCGTTGAAGCGGCAGTACGATCGCTATCAAATCCAACCCCGCAAAAAATTGAGTCACTTGTTAACAGCATTATTGCCGACCGATTACAGGATGGGCAGTTTGATGAATGTGATATAACCCTAAAAGAGCTCGATATTGTTGCGAAAACACTTTGTGAGTCGCTAAAGGGAATTTTCCACTCAAGGATCGAATACCCGGCAGAGGCCACAAAACAGAAGGTGAAGGAAGCATGAGATTAGAAATTGATTTTAACGATGAAATTGGAGAAGTAAAAGAAGAAGAGAGTACATTAGTGAAGGAGCTGCTTTTCTTAGCGGCTGATAAAGAAGGGGTCAAAGAAGGAACAGAAGTTTCAATCACCTTTGTTGATAATAAACGGATTCAAGAAATAAATCGAGAATATCGCGATAAGGATCAACCAACAGATGTGATTTCATTTGCTATGGAAGAAATGGGTGAAGGAGAAATTGAAATTATTGGGGAAGACATACCAAAGCTATTAGGCGATATTATTATTTCAATCCCAAGAGCAAGGGAACAGGCTAAGGATTATGGCCATTCCTTTGCTCGGGAACTGGGTTTCCTTGCAGTCCATGGTTTCTTGCATTTACTTGGCTATGACCATATGACAAAAGAGGATGAGGACAAAATGTTTTCAAGACAAAATGAAATCTTAGAGGCATATGGACTTGAAAGATAAGCAAAAAAATAAATGGACAAGCTTAATCAAAAGCTTTTCATACGCTATACAAGGATTGCGAGAAGCCTTTTTTTCGGAACGTAATTTACAAATACACTTTTTATTTTCAATCATTGTTGTCATTTGTGGTTTCCTATTTCAAATCACAAAGGTGGAATGGATGGTTATTTTAGTATTGATTGGCGGAATGTTCTCAATTGAAATGATAAATACAGCAGTCGAAAAAGTGGTGGATTTAGTTACAAATGAATTTCATCCATTAGCTAAAAAAGCTAAAGATATAGCCGCTGGAGCTGTCCTTATTTATGCAATTATAGCTGTGATTATAGGTTTAATCATCTTTTTACCTTATTTACCTAGTTTAATTTAGAGAAAATTCTTACAATTATATAACAAATGATTTAAATCCATGCATTGATTAAAAATATTATGTAAAATAAAAATACACTTCCGTACCAAGATATGCAGAAAGGAAGATAGAAGTGAAAATAGAGGAACTGGTCAACGAAGCGAAAAAAGCAAGAGAACTAGCATATGTTCCATATTCAACCTTTAAAGTAGGAGCTGCCCTACTAACAAAGGATGGTAAAGTATACCATGGATGTAATATTGAAAATGCAGCTTATAGTGTAACCAATTGTGCAGAAAGAACGGCTTTATTTAAGGCTGTATCTGAAGGCGATAAGGAGTTTGCAGCTATTGCCGTAGTTGCAGATACTGAGCGACCAGTACCCCCCTGTGGCGCATGCCGTCAAGTTATTTCAGAGCTATGTCAGCCTGATACAAAGGTTTATTTATCAAATTTAAAAGGTGATCTACAAGAGACAACGATCGCTGAATTACTGCCAGGAGCTTTTACACCGGAGGATTTACATGGAAAATAAAAATGGTTATAAATCAGGTTTTGTTTCAATCATTGGACGCCCAAATGTTGGGAAGTCCACATTTCTAAATCATGTTATCGGTCAAAAAATTGCCATTATGAGTGATAAGCCTCAAACAACGCGTAACAAAGTTCAAGGGGTTTTTACGGAGGAAAATTCACAAATTATTTTTATTGATACGCCTGGGATTCATAAACCGAAGCATAAGCTCGGCGATTTTATGATGAAGGTTGCCCAGAATACCCTTAAGGAAGTCGATATCGTTCTTTTTATGATAAATGCTGAAGAGGGCTATGGCCGAGGTGATGAGTTCATTATCGAACGCCTGAAAAATATTCAGACACCAGTTTTTCTTGTTGTTAATAAGATAGATCAAATACATCCTGATCAGTTATTAGAATTAATTGAAAAGTATAAAGGGCTCTATCCTTTTAAGGAAATAGTCCCGATCTCAGCTCTTCAGGGTACGAATACTCCAAGATTAGTAGAACAAATCAAAAATTATTTACCGGAAGGTCCTCAGTATTATCCTGCTGATCAGGTAACAGACCATCCGGAACGATTTATTATCACTGAATTAATTCGTGAAAAAGTACTTCACCTAACCAGAGAGGAAATTCCACATTCAATTGCAGTTGTCATGGATTCACTCGAGAGAAGAGAAAGTGGCAATACTGTATACGTGGGGGCTACTATTATCGTCGAACGCAATTCACAAAAAGGCATTGTGATCGGAAAACAAGGCAGCATGCTAAAAGAAGTTGGAAAGCGCGCACGGGCCGATATTGAAGCACTGTTAGGGTCGAAGGTCTTTTTAGAACTTTGGGTAAAGGTTCAAAAGGATTGGCGTAACAAAGCGTCCCAGCTTCGTGACTATGGCTTTAGAAAAGATGAATATTAACTTAAAGCTTAATGTGCTGGAGCTAGATATCTATGGTGATAAGAAAAAATACACGGATTTACAAAATTTATGTAACATGTTTTTAAGGATTTTCGGTCAAGATATTCATACAAGTGAATGAAATTGGAGTAGTCTTTGCTAGTTAAAATAACGAAAGAGGTGGGGTTACTATGTTAGATTTTACCTGGAAGGTATTTAGTCAAACAGGTAATGTTGATACGTATCTTCTTTTTAAGGAATTGGAACAAGAGAAGACTGAGAGACCCGAAACACAGAGTGAGGAGCTAGCAGGAATAGAATTTCCAATTACTTGACCATCCTTTAAAAGCGTCTTAAAGAGCGCTAAATTTTCGTAACAAAGGTAATTGGTTACCTAGTTGCCAATGGATGGTGACAGAATTGCTGCAAAAATGCGAAGGTATTATCATAAGAACAAGTGATTATGGTGAAACGAATAAAATCGTAACTTTGTATACCCGCGAATGGGGAAAAATTGGGGTAATGGCAAGAGGTGCAAAGAAACCGAGCAGTCGCCTTGCTGCTATTACCCTTACTTTTACATATGGACAGTTTTTAGTTCAAAAGACGTCAGGTTTAGGAGTCTTACAACAAGGTGAAACCATTTCGACCTTCCGATCTATTCGTGAAGATATTTTTTTAACCGCATATGCATCTTATGTAGTTGAATTAACCGATAAATGCACGGAAGAAAAGAGAACGAATCCTTTCCTTTTTGAAATGCTATATCAAACATTAAATTATTTAAATGAAGGTTATGACCCTGATATTCTTTTGTACATCTATGAGCTTAAAATGCTCCCATTACTCGGGTTATATCCTCGACTTGATGAATGTACAATTTGTAAAAATACAGAGGGAGAGTTTGCTTTTTCGATAAGAGAAGGTGGGCTCCTTTGTCATCGTTGCTATGAAAAAGAGCCATATCACTTGAAAATATCACAAGCAACTATACGATTGCTTCGCTTGTTTTATTATTTTGATTTGAGCCGGTTGGGGAGTATAACAGTAAAGGATGAAACAAAAAAAGAATTAAAAACGGTCATCGACATGTATTACGAAGAATATTCAGGTTTGTATTTAAAATCAAAACGATTTTTAGATCAACTCGATAATCTTCGCCTACCATAAGGTAATCTACTTGACATGGTCGTAAATTTGGAATATAGTTCAATTAAAAATATCGCACGGTGAAGGAAAGTAGTACTTATTAAAGTGTGTGTTTAAAAAGGAGGATAAAAAGGACCGAGAAGTTCGAGGCGGTGCAGCTTTGAGTAGCGGAACGTATGCAGTTAATACGTGAGCAACGGAAAAGCAAGCCAACGAAGAAATTCGATGTGTCATTTTTACCGGACTTTTTAACATCCTCTTATAGTTCATAAAAGCGAACCTAGGACGGTGGAAGCTAGGGTATGAACAGATAAGGAAGGCGTTCCAGAGTGTATCGTTTGAAAGAGGCAATAATCCTTCAGTGGGTTTGTTGCAAATAGGGTGGAACCGCGGGTAAACTCTCGTCCCTATGTCTAGAATTAGGCATAGAGGAGGGGAGTTTTTTTATTTTATAACAATTTGTTTGAAATCATGTCCGAAATTTTTCGCTATTACTGTGGAGGTGCAAAATTAATGAATATACAAGAAATGATATTAACATTACAAAAACATTGGTCAGATCAAGGCTGTATTCTCATGCAAGCCTATGACGTAGAAAAGGGTGCAGGAACGATGAGCCCCTATACATTCCTAAGAAGCCTTGGTCCAGAGCCTTGGAATGTAGCATATGTTGAACCATCCAGACGTCCAGTTGATGGCCGCTATGGAGAAAACCCAAACCGCCTTTATCAACACCATCAATTCCAAGTCATTATGAAGCCATCCCCTGATAATATTCAGGAGCTTTATCTTGATTCATTAATTAAATTAGGAATTGATCCTTTAGAGCATGATATAAGATTTGTTGAAGATAACTGGGAGGCACCAACACTTGGAGCAGCAGGACTTGGTTGGGAAGTGTGGCTTGACGGGATGGAAGTAACTCAATTTACATATTTCCAACAGGTTGGGGGCATCGAGTGTAAACCAGTGTCTGTTGAAATTACATATGGAATCGAACGTTTAGCCTCTTATATTCAGGATAAGGAAAATGTTTTTGATCTTGAGTGGACTAAAGGCTTTACGGTTCGTGATATTTTTCATCAGCCTGAATACGAGCATTCAAAATATACATTTGAAACATCTGATATTGACATGCTATTTAACTTATTTAGTATTTATGAAAAGGAAGCACATCGTCAAATGGACGAGGGTCTCGTCCATCCGGCATATGACTATGTATTAAAATGTTCACACACCTTTAACCAGTTAGATGCAAGAGGAGCCATCTCAGTAACAGAGAGAACAGGGTATATCGGCAGAGTGCGTAATTTAGCACGTAAAGTTGCTAAAACGTTTTATGAAGAGCGGGAAAAATTAGGCTTCCCAATGCTGAAGGCAAAAGGAGACGATCGTAATGAGTAATCGGGATTTATTGATTGAAATTGGCTTAGAGGAGATGCCAGCAAGGTTTGTAACAGATGCCATGAACCAGCTTTCTGACAAGGTAACGAACTGGCTGCTAGAACATAATCTTTCATTTGAGCAGGTCGAACGTTTTTCTTCACCTAGAAGACTAGCTGTGCTTGTTCATGATGTTGCGGAAAAACAAGAGGATGTTGAACTTGAAGCGAAAGGACCGGCGAAAAAAATCGCTTTAGACCAGGATGGCAATTGGACAAAAGCAGCGATGGGCTTCACAAGAGGTCAAGGGGCATCAGTTGAAGATATCTATTTTAAAGAGATTAATGGGGTGGAATACGCACATATCAATAAATTTATAAAAGGTAAAGACACAAAAGAAATCTTAGGTGAGCTTGAGGATGTCATAACACATTTATCATTCCCAAAAAATATGCGTTGGGGTGATCAAGAGCTTCGTTATGTTCGTCCTATAAAATGGATCGTTGCTTTATTTGGTGATGAGATTATTCCACTTTCAATCACAAACGTTACTGCTAGTAATAAAACTTTGGGACATCGTTTCCTGGGACATGAGGTTGAAATTACAGCGCCTAGAGACTATGAAAAACTACTGATGTCTCAATATGTTATTGCTGATTATCTAGAGCGTAAAGAAGCAATTACAAACCAAATTAAAATTTTAGAAGAAGATCATAATTGGATGGTTCCAATTGATGCGGATTTGTTAGAAGAAGTAACGAATCTAGTTGAATATCCAACTGCATTTTATGGAAAATTTGAAGAAGAATTTTTGAATTTACCAGAAGAAGTGCTAATTACGAGCATGAGAGAGCATCAACGTTATTTCCCTGTAAAAGACAAAAACGGCGCTCTTCTACCTTACTTTGTCGCGGTTCGAAATGGTGACCATAAGCATCTTGAAACAGTAGCAAGGGGAAATGAGAAAGTCATTCGTGCTCGTTTGTCAGATGCAGACTTCTTCTATAAAGAAGATCAAAAATTAAAGATTGATGACTTAATTCAAAAGCTTGATAAAATCATATATCATGAAGAAATTGGCTCAATTGGTGACAAGGTTAGACGTATTCAGCAAATAACAAAGTATTTGTCAGAGCTTCTTGGAATAGATCGTGAAACACTAGAGAAAGCAAATCGGGCTGCAGGTATTTGTAAATTTGACCTTGTTACAAACATGGTGTATGAATTCCCTGAGCTTCAAGGTGTCATGGGTGAACGATATGCACGATTAAGTGGGGAAGATGAAGCTGTCGCAGTAGCCATTAATGAGCATTACATGCCACGATATGCTGAAGACGCTAGTCCTGCATCAACTGTTGGAGCTTTAATTAGCCTTGCTGATAAGCTAGACACAATCGTTGGGTGTTTTTCAATCGGCATTATTCCAACGGGTTCTCAGGATCCATATGCGTTACGTCGCATGGCGTCAGGCGTTGTTCAAATCTTACTTGATAAAGGCTGGGATATTAGTCTTGAAGAGTTATTCGATTACGTATCAGCTCTATTTGTCGAAGCAAATATTGCAAAGCTTGAAAAAACAGAAATCGAAAAAGAACTTGTTCAATTCTTTAAGTTGCGGATCAAGCATGAATTAAACACTCGAAACATCCGCTATGATATTATTGACGCAGTGCTAGGCAGCAAGGTTGGAAATGTTAGCCTGCTTATTAAAAAAGCCGAAATGCTGGAAAAAAATAAAGGCCATCAAGACTTCAAAGCAACTATTGAATCATTGGCCAGAGTATTGAATATCGCAAAAAAAGGTGAAGAAGCTGAAATTAATCCAAGCCTATTTGAATCAGATGAAGAAAAACATCTTTTTGAGAAGTATATAGAGGTTAAACCAAAGGTAGTTGAAGCTCTGAAAAAACATGATGCAGCAGAAGCCTTCCATTTATTGGCCTCGTTACGAGAGGTAATTGACCAATACTTTGAACACACAATGGTTATGGCAGACAATGACGCAGTAAGGAAAAATCGTCTTGCACAAATGGTTCAGCTTTCAGATCTAATCTATTTAATCGGGGATATGAACGCGATTATTGTAAAATAAACAAGAAAAGCGTAAGGCGCCTGTTTATCGGCTTATGATCTCGAGCCGATGGCGCCTCGTGCTAGACATTAGGGAAGCTAGGAGCCCGTTTGCTCCTAGTCTTTTTTCTATACACTATACGTAATTATGCAATTAGTATATAATAATTCTAATTAGTATAACCTCATTTAAATTCATTACATAAATGATTAGAGTTTACGATTGGTGGTGAGTACAATAGAACTAAGTAAGCGGCAAGAACAAATTGTAGAAATAGTAAAAGACAATGGGCCGATTACAGGGGAAGCGATTGCTGACCGATTAGGTTTAACTAGGGCAACCCTCCGTCCAGATCTCGCCATTTTAACAATGGCAGGCTATCTTGAAGCAAGACCACGTGTCGGTTATTTTTATACAGGAAAGACAGGTCAGCAATTACTGGCTGATAAAATTAAAAAAATCAAAGTGATGGACTATCAATCCATTCCGGTCGTGATAAACGAAAGTATATCTGTTTATGATGCGATAGTTACGATGTTTTTAGAGGATGTCGGTACATTATTTGTAGTCGATAAATCATCGCTTCTTGTTGGAGTCTTGTCGAGAAAAGATTTACTGCGGGCAAGTTTAGGTAACCAGGATTTAAAATCCGTTCCTGTCACGATTATTATGACCCGTATGCCGAATATTACAATGTGTGAAAAAGATGAGCTTTTACTTGATGTGGCGCATAAATTAATCGAAAAGCAAATTGATGCATTACCTGTTGTGAAACACTCTGACCGTGGTATCGAAGTTATTGGAAGAATCACAAAGACAAATATGACAAAAGCCTTAGTGGCCCTCGCTGGGGATGAAATCCTCTAATTTTTGGTAAGGAGATGGATTAGGAAATGAGAAATCGCGTGGTATATGTAGTATCTGATTCGGTTGGGGAAACAGCAGAATTGGTTGTTAAAGCGGCAGTAAGTCAATTTAACGGATCTCATACAGATATAAAACGAATTCCTTATGTGGAAGACACAGCTACACTCTCAGAGGTTGTAGCCCTTGCGAAGCTAAATAATGCAATTATTGCTTTTACCCTTGTGGTGCCTGAACTAAGAGATTTCCTGGTGAAGGAAGCAGAGCGAGAAGGGGTAATTGTGAATGATATTCTGGGCCCTTTAATTGAAAAAATGTCAGGCCTTTATGAAAGCAACCCAAGATTTGAAGCTGGTCTGGTAAGAAAACTAGACGAAGATTATTTCAAAAAAATAGAGGCAATTGAGTTTGCAGTTAAGTATGATGATGGACGTGACCCAAGGGGGATACTTCGGGCAGATATTGTCTTGATTGGAGTTTCAAGAACTTCCAAGACACCTTTATCCCAATACCTTGCACATAAGCGCTACAAGGTCGCTAACGTGCCGATCGTTCCTGAGGTGGATCCGCCTGAAGAATTATTCAAAGTGTCACCGAATAAATGCTTTGGATTAAAAATAAGCCCCGATAAACTAAATCATATTAGACGTGAAAGATTAAAATCACTAGGATTAGATGACCAAGCAATCTATGCCAACATCAACCGGATTAAAGAAGAACTTGATCACTTTGAATCAATCATAAATAGAATCGGTTGTGATGTTATCGATGTCTCAAATAAAGCCGTTGAAGAAACAGCGAATATTATCTTGAATAAAATCAATAAACGCAGAACCAATTAAAACGAAACCGCTAATTAATAAGAGAAAACATATCTCAAAAAGATATGTTTTTTTATGGCGTTTGTAAGAATTTTATATTATAATAAAAAATTGTGATAAAAATACATATTTTTAGGTTTAGAGTTCGACTGGATAGAATAAACTATGTATTGAAGGTTGTCAAGGGTAAGATTAGGAAATAGGTGAATTAATTTTCGACATAATTTTCTCATTTCAAAATTTTTCTTCCAAAGCATTACTCACCTAAAGATTGGACAATCACAGATTTTGAACATCTTATTAAAACTTTTCTGGAAAAGAAGGATTCTCTGGAGTGATGTAGAATAGAGAAATATGACGGAAAAAAGAATAAAATATTTGTTGATGCAGATGCATGTCCAGTGAAGGAAGAAATACTTAGCATTGCTGGTACATATAATATCAATGTTGTATTTGTAGCTTCTTACGCGCATGTTATGTCAAATCCCATGGGTGGAAAATGGGTGTACGTGGATGCTGAGAAAGAGGCGGCAGATCTTTATATTATGAATCATGCAATTAAAAAAGATATCGTTGTTACCCAAGATACTGGCTTAGCAAGTATTTTGGTAAACAGAGGTGTTATTGTTCTATCACCCCGTGGGAAAGAGTTTAAGGAAGAGGATATGGATCAAATTCTCCATTTTCGCTTTTTATCTGCAAAGGAAAGACGTAATGGATCCTACTCGAAAGGACCAAAACCCTTTACTGAAGAAGACAGACAACATTTTTCTAAAATTTTTAAAAAAAGTTTGTCGAATATTGCAGGATTTTAACTCTACATATCGAATAACTTAGTACTTGGGGATGTTAAACATGGGGTATCGAATTCCCGAAGAAACAATCGAAAAAATTCGTATATCTGTTGACATTGTTGATATTATTAGTGAATATGTTCAATTGAAGAAGCAAGGTAGAAATTATTTTGGCTTATGTCCATTTCACGGTGAAAATACCCCTTCATTTTCTGTATCCCCTGATAAACAAATCTTTCATTGTTTTGGGTGTGGTGCAGGTGGAAATGTATTTTCTTTTTTAATGGACTTAGAAGGGTATTCCTTTGCAGAGGCTGCGGCTAACTTAGCTAGAAAAGTGAACATAGACTTATCAGATTATGAACAGCAAACTGCTGTTTCTAATAAAAGCAATGATGCATCAAAAATGCAAGAAGCGCACGAGCTTATAAAGAAATTCTATCATCACCTATTACTTAATACAAAAGAAGGTCAACCAGCATTAGATTATTTAACAAATAGGGGCATTACAAGGGATGTTATCGAAAAGTTTGAAATTGGCTATGCTCTTGATTCGTGGAGCTTCGCTACGAAATTTCTCCAAAAAAGAGGATTTAAGCCTGAGTTGATGGAACGTGCCGGATTACTTGTAAAAAAGGAGGATACCGGAACATTCTTCGATAGATTTCGAAACCGTATTATGTTCCCGATTTGGGATCATCAAGGCAAAACGATTGCTTTTTCTGGCAGGGTGCTTGAAAAGGGTCAGGAACCAAAGTATTTAAACAGTCCCGAAACGATTATATTTAATAAGAGTAAGACCCTTTATAATTTCCATCAAGCAAGACTTGATATCCGAAAACAACAGCAAGCGGTCCTTTTTGAAGGATTCGCAGATGTAATTGCAGCTGATTCAGCTGATGTTCCAAATTCGATTGGTACAATGGGTACATCCTTAACGGATGAACATGTAAAAATGATTAGAAGGAATGTGGAGTCTGTTGTCATTTGCTATGACTCTGATAATGCTGGGCTTGATGCTGCTTTACGGGCTTCATCCATGTTGGTTGAAGCAGGCTGTTATGTGAGAGTTGCAACGATGCCCAATGGTATGGACCCTGATGACTACATTAAAAAACATGGCGCAGAGAAGTTTAAAAATGATGTAATAGGGGCAAGTCTTACATTAATGGCATTTAAAATGCAGTACTTACGAAGAGGAAAAAATCTTCAGGATGAAGGAGAACGTATCCGTTATATCGAAGAAGTACTTAAGGAAATATCCTCTTTAGAAAAGGCTGTTGAACGAGACCATTATTTGCGCCAGCTTTCGGGTGAATTTTCGATTTCACTAGATGCGTTAAAAACCCAACAGCTTCAGTATTATAAATCTGAACGGAAAAAAAGGGATAATTTCTCTGGGAATAGAAATAATACGAAAGCGAAACCTGCCGTATCTAAACAATTACTTAAAGCCTATCATAATGCAGAACGTTTTTTACTTGCGTATATGCTAAGAAGTCGGGATATTGCCGATAAAGTTCAAGATCAGCTGCAAGCCGAATTTAATATTGAGGAGCATCAAGCAATTTTAACGTATCTTTACGCATATTATGAAGAAGGTCATGAGCCAGATATCAGCACATTTCTAACAAGGATACACGATGATAATCTTAAACGAATTGTCACAGATATAGCAATGATGTCAGTTGAAGAAGAAGTATCAGATTCTGTCTTATCAGATTATGTGAAACAGGTGTTGAATCACAAAAAATTGTCAATGATAAAAGAAAAAGAATCTGAACAGCTTGATGCTGAACGCAGTAAGGATTATTTGAAGGCTGCTACGATTGCAAATGAAATCATTCAAATGAAAAAAGCCTTACATTAAAATAGGTTTTCTAACCTCTATGTCTTACTAGTTTTGGAAGGAGGGGAACAAATGGCTGAAAAGTCTAAAGAAGTTGATACAGAACTAACATTAGAGCTAGTTAAAGAAAAATTAACAGCGCTTGGAAAAAAACGCGGTGTGTTAACGTATGAAGAAATCGCAGAGCGCATGTCTGGTTTTGAAGTTGAATCAGACCATCTTGATGAATACTATGAGTTCCTTGGAGAGCAGGGGATTGAATTAATTGGTGATGGTGAAGACCATGATGCTGATGCAGAAGATGAGGATGATCCAAATGTTCAAGATTTATCCAAGGAAGAAGAATTCGATCTAAATGACCTAAGTGTTCCTCCAGGAGTTAAGATCAATGACCCAGTGCGTATGTACTTAAAAGAAATTGGCCGTGTGGACCTACTATCTGCAGATGATGAGATTCAGCTTGCTGAAAGAATCGAACAAGGTGATGAAGAGGCCAAACGCCGACTAGCTGAAGCCAATTTACGACTTGTTGTAAGTATTGCAAAGCGTTACGTTGGTCGTGGGATGTTGTTCCTAGATTTGATCCAAGAAGGAAATATGGGATTAATTAAAGCTGTTGAGAAATTTGATTATCGCAAAGGCTTCAAATTCAGTACGTATGCCACTTGGTGGATTCGTCAAGCAATTACACGTGCGATTGCAGACCAAGCTAGAACCATTCGTATCCCGGTTCATATGGTTGAAACGATCAATAAATTAATTCGTGTACAACGTCAGTTACTCCAGGATCTTGGACGCGAACCAACCCCTGAAGAAATTGGCGAGGATATGGATTTAACCCCTGAAAAGGTTAGGGAAATCCTAAAGATTGCTCAAGAGCCTGTATCATTAGAAACACCAATTGGTGAAGAAGATGATTCACATCTTGGTGATTTTATCGAAGACCAGGATGCAACATCTCCATCTGAACATGCAGCATATGAGCTTTTAAAAGAACAGCTTGAAGATGTCCTTGATACCTTAACTGATCGAGAAGAAAATGTATTACGTCTCCGTTTTGGCTTGGATGATGGACGTACTCGTACCCTCGAAGAAGTAGGTAAGGTATTTGGCGTTACTCGTGAGCGTATCCGCCAAATTGAAGCAAAAGCACTTCGTAAGCTTCGTCACCCAAGCCGTAGTAAAAGACTAAAGGATTTCTTAGAATAAAACTTTTCATTTACATTTCGTAGTTTACTTCATAAAATTGAAGTAAACTATTTTTTTGGGGTCATTACCCGTTTTTAAGTATTAGAAAGGTGAACGCTTTCATGAATCAAGACAGAAAAAAAGTTATTATCAACGAAATTATCTATTGGCGTGAAAACAAATTACTTCCGGAAGCTTATTGTAATTTCCTTCTTTCGTTATATACGGAAGGTGAGGGGGTCGAACCCACTAAGACAACGGCCCCAGCAAAGAATAAAACGACAATTTCGATACTCGGAATTGGTTTACTTTTACCAGTTTTATTTCTTGTCACTTATTTTACTGAAATATCGCCTATATTGCAAATGGTTATAAACTTTATTTTTATAATTATCTGTACTTTAGGGTTGATTAGGAACAGAAATAATCCATTTTTTGTACATATTGGTTCCGTTATTCTTGCTCTTTTTATCCTTCTTTTATCAGTGAACGTAAGTGATCTCCTGTTTAAAGGGCATGAATATTATTTGTTTGGAATTATTTTATTGAATTGTTTTTGTTGGGTAATTGTTGGTATTTTTTCAAAGAAAAAATATTTTTTAATCACCGGAATTCTTGGCAGTATTACTTCCGTTATTCTTCTATTTAATTTTTAAATTGTTTGAAAATTGGTCGACACCCCTTATAATAGATAGTGAAAACGCATACAACGGGAGGGGTACTATGAATTTCGATTTAACGACTGAGCAAAAAATGATTCAAAAAACGATAAGGGAATTTTCTGAGGCAGAGGTTGCTCCAGGAGCTGAACAACGAGATAAAGACAAACGTTTCCCAATTGAAGTTTTTCAAAAGCTAGGAAAATTAGGCATGATGGGTTTACCGTTTCCAGAAGAGTACGGCGGTGCCGATTCAGATACAATTAGCTTTGCAATCGTGGTTGAAGAACTAAGCCGTGCCTGCGGGTCTACCGGAATTACATACTCAGCACATATCTCGCTTGGTGGTGCACCCCTATATTTATTTGGAACAGAAGAACAAAAACAAAAGTACTTAACACCAATCTGTACTGGGGAATCGCTTGGTGCATTTGGATTAACCGAACCAAACGCTGGATCAGATGCAGGAGGAACGCAAACAGAGGCAGTACTTATGAATAACGAGTTTATAATAAACGGAAATAAATGTTTTATTACCAATGCAAGCTTTGCAAAGCATCTTGCGCTTACAGCAATAACTGGTCGCAATGCCGGAAAAAAGGAAATCAGCGCGATTATTGTTCCAACGGATGCAGAAGGCTTTAAAGTAATCGATAATTATGAAAAAATGGGGCTTAATGCTTCAAATACAACAGAATTAGTTTTAGAGGATGTACGTGTCCCGGAGGAAAACTTACTTGGCAAACTTGGTGAGGGCTTCAGACAGTTTCTAATCACTCTAGATGGCGGGAGAATCGGAATTGGGGCAATGGCGGTTGGAATTGCGCAGGCGGCCTATGAAAAGGCGTTATCGTACGCTAAAGAGCGAAAACAATTTGGAAGGTCAATTTCTAGTTTTCAAGCGATACAATTTAAATTAGCAGATATGGCAATGAAAATTGAGTTGGCAAGAAATATGGTGTATAAAGCCGCATGGCTGAAGGATCAAAGCCGAAATTTTTCAAAAGAAGCGTCAATGGCAAAGCTATTTGCGTCTGAAATTTGCATGGAGGTAACAAATCAAGCTGTTCAGATTCATGGCGGGTACGGTTACATGAAGGAATATCATGTTGAAAGATTTATGAGGGATGCAAAGCTTTTAGAAATCGGTGAAGGCACATCTGAAATTCAACGAATGGTAATTGCCAGATCGCTTGGATGTTAAACATAAAAATTGACTTGAGCTCCTTTCCCTTGGGATAGGAGTTTTTTATCTGTTTGTTTGACAAATTTGTGACGTTTTTGTGTAAAATAATTTTGCAATAATATGTTAATAGGGTTCTTTGTACAATTAGGTCTTTTACTTCTATCATTTTTCAAGTAAAATAGAGAGTGTTTGTAAAGAATATATATTATATTAACTTTATTCAGCGATTCTTCCGAATTCTGAAGTGGCAGGATAAAATTAGCGGACCCAAATCAGTTAGGTTTCAAAACCTGGCTGAATAAAGTTAAGCCTCCGGCGGATGCCGCGATTTTTTAAAGGAAATTTTTCGGGCAAGCCGAAAAAAATCGGGCGCAAATACGCTAAGGCGCATTTGATTAATGAATTATGTACATAAGGTAAGGGAGGTCAGAAAATGAAAAAGAATCCATTAATACCATTTGCTTTAATTGCGGTTTTCGGTATTGGACTTATGTTCCTATTAGGCTTTGTTGGACTAGGTAACATGGACGAAATGGCAAACAAAGGTGAAGAGGCTCCAGAAACAGCAGCTGCATCCCCAGAAGAGGTTGTCAAGAGTACATGTGCAGCATGTCATGGTCAGGATTTAGCGGGTCAAGGTACTGCGCCAGCATTGAAAGGTATTGATCTATCTGTTGAAGAAATTCAGGATGTTATCACAAACGGTAGAGGTGCAATGCCAGGTGGCTTAGTTAAAGACGCTGCAATGGTAGAAGAAATAGCAAATTGGTTAGTTGAACAAAAATAAATAATAATAGACTAAACCCCTTTACGTTTTATGTAAGGGGTTTTTTTCTGCCCATCTCACCCTGAATGGAAGTTTCCACGCAAAACCTGTATAATGAATTTTTAAATAACCTTAAAAAATGTGGTGTTATTATGAATGAAGAGAAGCTATCAAAGCGACTGGAAACAGTCGCATCTTACATACCGAAGGGGGCTATTTTAGCAGACATCGGTTCTGATCATGCCTATCTGCCATGCTATGCATTTTTAAACGGCATGATCCAAAGCGGAATAGCTGGTGAAGTAGCAGAAGGTCCCTTACAATCAGCAAAAAAACAAATCTCTAAAAATCAACTTGACCGGGTATTGGAAGCGCGAAAAGGGGATGGCCTAGAAGTCATCGAACCAAATGAAGTAACGTGTATTACGATTGCTGGAATGGGCGGCTCATTGATACGTTCCATCCTTGATAATGGAAAGAGCAAACTACCAGGGGTAGAGCGGTTAATCCTCCAACCGAATATTGGAGCTTATACGATAAGAGAATGGCTGATTGAACATGATTGGGAGCTAATCGCTGAAGAGATTTTAGAAGAAGACAAAAAAATCTATGAAGTATTAGTTGCCGAAAAAGGTAACCCTCAAAAGCCATATAAAAATAAAGAACAAGAATTACTGCTTGGTCCATTTTTAGTAAAAGAAAAAAATCCAATCTTCATAAAAAAATGGAATCACGAGCTAAACCACTGGGAAAGAATTCTAGAACAATTAAGTGTGGCAGGAGAGACTACTGAAAATCATCTAAGAAAAGAAGAACTTAAACAAAAAATCAAGATTGTCAAGGAGGCCCTGAAATGAGCAAAATACCAAATGGATTTGAAGTTATCGAAGTATTTGAACAATTTTCTCCTAAATATTTAGCTGTTGAAGGTGACCGGGAGAAAATTGGCCTTCAAATTGGAACATTAAATAAACCTGTAAAGAAGATTATGGTTGTGCTTGATGTTTTAGAGGAAGTTGTCGATGAAGGAATATCAAATAATGTAGACCTGATAATCGCTCATCATCCTCCGATCTTTCGTCCATTAAAAGCCATTCAAACGGATACTCCAGCGGGAAGAATCATTGAAAAATGTATCTTACATAACGTTGCGGTTTATGCGGCACATACGAATCTTGATGTAGCGGCCGGTGGTGTTAACGATTTATTAGCGAATGCGTTAGAGCTAACAAATGTTGAATTACTGGCTCCTACTTATGAGGAAAGGCTTAAAAAACTGGCTGTATATGTTCCGAGGGAATCTGCCGAGAAGGTTAGGACAGCATTAGGAGCGGCTGGGGGAGGTTTTATTGGGAATTATAGTCACTGCACGTTTAATACAGAAGGTGTCGGGACCTTTTTGCCACACGAGGGAACAAACCCCCATATCGGAGAGGTCGGAAATTTAGAAGTAGTAGAAGAAATTAAAATCGAAACAGTTTTCCCAAGCAGCCTTCAAAAAAAGGTTGTTACGGCTATGCTTCAGGCACACCCATATGAGGAAGTTGCCTTTGACATTTACCCCCTTGAAAATGAAGGGAAAGTACTTGGACTTGGTCGAGTAGGCTATCTTGAACAAGAGCTGACACTTGAGGAGTTTGCACAGCATGTGAAGGATAAATTAGAGGTTGAAGGAATACGTGTAGTCGGTTCACTTTCAGATAAAGTAAAAAAGGTTGCCGTACTTGGCGGGGATGGCAATAAATACATTTCGCATGCCAAAAGGGCTGGGGCAGATGTGTATGTAACAGGTGATATGTATTACCATGTTGCTCATGATGCCATGATGATGGGACTTAATATTGTTGACCCTGGTCATAATGTTGAAAAGGTCATGAAAAAAGGGGTAGCAAACATCCTAAACGAGCGTTTTAAACAAAAGAAATTCGAGGTTTCGGTTATCACCTCTGAACTAAATACAGACCCATTCAAATTCTTATAAGTAAAAAGGTACTCCGTTTGCAGGAGTACCCTTGGCTTATTGTTTTGTTTTTACCTTTGGCAATACTTTATGAAGAGGAACTTTTCGAACACGTTCCCAAGTTTCTTCATTTTCTGGGTCATATTGTTCGAGGAAGTTAATCACTTCTTTTGTAATTGGTGTTGGAGTGGAAGCACCTGCTGTTACTGCTACTTTCTTTACGCCTTCAAGCCATTCAAGTTGGATGTCACTTACATCTGCTACACGGTAAGCAGTAGTTCCTGCAATATCCTTAGAAACTTGTGCTAGACGGTTCGAGTTATTGCTCATTGGGTCCCCAACTACAATTGTTAAGTCTGCCACCCCTGCTTGTTCCGCAACCGCCTCTTGGCGAACCTGTGTAGCTAGACAAATTTCATTATGGACCTCAGTATGCGGGTATTTTTCCTTCACTTTTTCCATAACATCAAGAACATCCCATTGGCTCATCGTTGTCTGGTTAGTGACAACAAGCTTTTCACTATTTAACTCCAGGTTCTCAACATCTTCAACGGTTTGAACAAGGTGGACGAAACCAGGTGCTTCACCAATTGCTCCTTCTGGCTCCGGATGACCTTTTTTACCAATATATATAATATGGTAACCCTCTGCTGATTTTTCCTTAATTAAATCATGTGTTCTTGTTACGTCAGGGCAAGTTGCATCAAGAGTAACCAGACCTCTATCCTTCGCTAATTGTTTCACCTCAGGTGATACACCGTGCGCTGTGAAAATGACAGTACCTTCTTTTACTTGATTTAGAATATCTAAACGATTCTCCCCATCAAGTGTAATAATTCCTTCTTCTTCAAAGGCATCTGTTACATGTTTATTGTGAACAATCATTCCTAATATATAAATGGGTCTAGGTAATGTTTTATCTAAAGCAGCATTTTTCGCAATTACCATCGCATCCACTACACCGTAGCAATAACCGCGCGGTGCAATTTTGATTACTTCCATGCACTTCTCCTCCTAAAAAATAATAAATCGGATAGCCGTTACCATAATAACTGGTACTCTCGTAATCTCGTATTTATTATATCTGAGTATGGAGGATAATACAAAGTCTTTTATTGGTTGTTCAAAAGGAGGATGAAAAGGACCAAGAAGTTCAAGGCGGCGCAGCTTTGAGTAGCGGATCGTATGCAGTTAATACGTGAGCAGACGATCTTGCACGCCGGAAAAGTGGTTTTCTTTTCCAAGGAACGGAGGAGCAAGCCAACGCAGAAATTCGATGTGTCATTTTCACCGGACTTTTTGAACTTCATATTAAATGTAAAGCTTTGGCACTGATTTTCCGGTACCAGTTGCTTTTGGTTTTTCCTTGCCATTTTCTAAATTTGCATCGTCTGAAGTGACGTCAGAAAGTGATATGGTTTCTTGATCTCCTTCTTCCTCTTCATTTCCCGCGTTTTTTATGGCACTGTACATTTTAATCATAGCTGGAATATTTTTCATTAATGGGCCATATTGCTGAACCATTGGAACAACGGATTCTGCCATTTTTAAGGTTTTTTGTACATTTCCCATCATTGCACTTAGGTTCGAGGGATTTGCTAAATTTTGAAGGGTACCGGGATTCATTCCTTGTGAAGCATTAAAGAAGCCGGGCATTCCACCCATTCCTTGCATCGGATTCCGCTGCCCCGCACCAGGGATTAATTTTTTTAAAAGACCGCCTAATCCAGATCTTCCTTGTCCTTGCATGCCTTGCATTCCGCCAAACATACCAGGTGGCCGGTAACCATATTGCTGCGAAAACATAGATGGTGGTCTCATTTGTCTCATTGGTCTCATTTGGTTCATTGGTTGTCTTGGATAAAACATTTACTTATCCTCCTCTCGCATTGCTAAGCCTTAAGTATAAGAATGAGTTTGTGATAATACCTTGTTTTTAGGATATGCGAAAAGTGGATGAATGTTTTAGCAAATCGATCAATTGGGCTTGATTGGTGTTTTTCCAAGCTTTCCTTTATAATGAATTGTTAGGTTATGATTTAATACATTTAAAGCAAAGATAATCTTACATACAAATTATATTTATATAAATGAGGGATCGTAATGACAGTACAAGAATTTGAACGTTTTCAATTTCAGCCATTTATACTTGATGCTTTGAAGGAGATTAAATTTACAAAGCCAACTGAAATTCAAGAAAGATTAATTCCAAGTATTCAACGAGGCGAAAATGCGATTGGCCAATCGCAAACAGGAACAGGTAAAACCCATGCTTATTTGTTACCCATTATCAATATGATTGACCCGGAAAGACAAGAGGTACAAGCGGTTATTACAGCACCCACAAGGGAGCTTGCAACGCAAATCCATCAAGAGATTGGCAAAATCACTAAATTTAGTGAGGAGAATTCAATTACTGCAAAGTTATTTGTTGGTGGGACTGATAAGGCACGTGCAATTGAAAAGCTAAAAACACAGCCGCATATTGTTGTGGGAACACCGGGAAGAATTCATGATTTGGTGAAAGAACAGGCTCTTCAAGTATACAAGGCTACTCAAATCGTGGTTGATGAAGCAGACCTGATGCTTGATATGGGCTTTATCGAAGATGTTGACCAAATTGCAGCAAGAATGCCCGAAGACCTACAAATTTTGGTGTTTTCCGCAACGATACCTGAAAAATTAAAGCCCTTTTTAAAAAAATATATGGAAAACCCTCGGTACACCCATGTTGCTCCAGAACAGGCAACAGCGGCAAAGGTCGAACATATTCTTGTTCCACTAAGACATCGAAATAAGTTAAGCTTACTAAAGTCAATGGTCGAGGCGTATAACCCATACTTGGCGATTATTTTTACAAATACGAAAAAAATGGCGGATGAAGTAGCTGATGGCCTCATCGGAAAAGGGATGAAGGTAGGAAGAATCCATGGTGACCTCCCGCCTCGTGAACGAAAAAAGGTCATGAAGCAAATAAATTCACTAGAGTATCAATATGTTGTTGCAACAGA
Organism: Bacillus sp. REN16; assembly: GCF_020731355.1. GTDB lineage: Bacteria > Bacillota > Bacilli > Bacillales > Bacillaceae_L > Ferdinandcohnia. The sequence continues at coordinate 299,591 of NZ_JAJFZK010000004.1, forward strand.
TTTAGCTGCAAGAGGGATTGACATTGATGGTGTCAGCCATGTGATCAATTATGAACTGCCTAGTGATCTTGACTTTTACATTCATAGAGTTGGCAGAACGGCAAGAGCAGGGTATTCAGGAATCGCTGCAACCATCTATGATCCGTCTGATGAAGATGCAATTGTAAGACTCGAAAAAATGGGCATTTCCTTTGTAAATATGGATCTTGAGAACGACGAATGGATGCATATTGGTGAGCGAAATAAACGAAAGGCTCGAAAAAAGGAAGTCGATGATATTGATAAGCTTGCACAAAACAAGGTGAAAAAGCCTAAAAAGGTGAAGCCAGGCTATAAGAAAAAAATGAATCAGGAAATGGAAGATTTCAAAAAGCGTCAAAGACGTTTAAAAAGAAAATAACTGAAATATATGGTAAAATAGATTCGTGTACTGTTAAGGGGATTGGAGTGTTTTATGCATGCTTAAATTAGGCTCACATGTGTCGATGAGTGGTAAAAAGATGCTTCTAGCAGCAAGTGAAGAAGCAGTGTCTTATGGCGCAAATACATTCATGATATATACAGGCGCACCGCAAAATACAAGACGTAAAAAAATAGAAGATTTAAATATCGAGGCAGGACAAGCCCATATGAAAGAAAATGGGATTGATGAAATTGTTGTCCATGCTCCATATATTATTAATATCGGTAATACCTCAAATCCAGCAACTTTTGAACTTGGTGTAAATTTCTTGCGCTCGGAAATGGAGAGAACAGAAGCACTTGGGGCAAGCCAAATCGTCCTTCATCCTGGAGCACATGTTGGTGCTGGGGCTGAAGCAGGAATAAAGAAAATTATCGAGGGTCTAAATGAAGTTCTGACAAAAGACCACAAAGTCCAGATTGCATTAGAAACAATGGCTGGTAAAGGTTCTGAATGCGGCAGATCCTTTGAAGAAATCGCACAGATTATTGATGGTGTCACACATAATGACAAGCTGTCTGTTTGCTTTGATACATGTCATACTCATGATGCGGGCTATGATATAGTCAATGATTTTGATGGGGTACTGGATCAATTCGATAAATTAATTGGTATTGACCGGATTAAAGTCCTTCATATTAATGACAGCAAAAATGAAAAAGGGGCAGGAAAAGACCGTCACGAAAATATAGGATATGGTAAAATTGGATTTAAGGCAATTAATTATATAGTCCATCATCCATCTCTTGAAAATGTCCCTAAAATTCTCGAAACACCGTATGTAGGGGAAGACAAAAACAATAAGAAAGCTCCATATAAGTTTGAAATTGACATGATTCGTCAGGAGTCATTTGATGAGGACTTATTGGAGAAAATAATCAATCAATAGATTGAAAAAAGCTGTCTGTGTCGACAGCTTTTTTCAACTCGTAAATTTGATAAATAGTTGGTTTAGTTTTCTGGCAACGTCAGGACTCGTTATCTGGGCAATTTCTCTTAATAATTGATTTTTTTCATCAGGATTAAAGATATTAATATGTTTCTTTTTGCGAATCAACTTTAACACATTTGTTGCTTGCGCTTTGGTTACATCTATATCATATTGTTTTCCATATTTTATTAAGTCATCTGGTGTTAAAGTTTTTAATTTTTGGTTTACGATTTGCTGATAAATATTCATCTTGATAATCTTCACCTTCCTCACGTTAGTTTATTTCAACACGAAAAGGTGTGTGCATAAAACAAATCAAGAAAAGCCAATACTTTTTCGAATTGGAGTGATGGGATGAACAGAGTGCATAAAAAGGAAAGCGTTTCACGCATTATATTTCGCATGATTATGATTTTGGTTGGAGCGACTTTTGCCGCCACCTCAATTGAACTTTTCTTAATTCCAAATAAAATTATCGATGGTGGAATCATCGGCATTTCATTAATTGTAGATTATTTAACTCCTACCTATATTACCTTTGGTTTTCTAGTTGTTATTTTTAATTTACCGTTTATGTTTTCAGGGTATAAACAAATTGGCAAAACCTTTATGTGGTCCAGTATCCTTGGAATTGTAGCTTTGGCAATCATAGAAACTTTACTTCACTATGTAAAACCATTTGATATTGAACCCATTCTTGCAGCCGTATTTGGGGGTCTTCTTCTTGGTACAGGTGTCGGACTTGTCATTCGTAACGGCGGCTCAATGGACGGAACAGAAATTTTATCGATTATTTTAACCAAAAAACTGCCGTTTTCTGTTGGTGAATTTGTAATGTTTATCAATATCTTCATTTTTGCATTGGCAGGATTTGTTTTTGGTATTGAATCAGCCATGTATTCTGTCTTAGCCTATTACATTGCGTTTAAAACAATTGATACGGTCGTTGAAGGGCTAGATGAAACGAAGGCAGCGATTATCGTTTCTGAGCAATTTGATGATATATCAGATGCCATTCTTCATCGTCTTGGTCGTGGGACGACGAAGCTAAAAGGCAGAGGAGGATATACGGACGAAGAGAAGGAAGTTGTTTACGTAGTTGTCACAAGACTTGAGGTAACAAAACTTAAAGGAATTATACAGGAAATTGATCCAAATGCCTTTATAACCATTATGGATACCCATGAGGTAAAAGGAGGCCGCTTTAAATCCGCGGTCCATTAATGGAGAGTAGATTAACACTTTTTCAAAAAGTTCTGTTTAACAAACGGGTTTTTTAAAAATGAGTTAATCTTTTTTGATTATCTTTACTTTATTAAAATCATCCTGTATACTTCATAAAGTATAAATCGGAATGATTCTTAATAAGATGGAAATAAACAATTATAATAAATGTGGTGATAACTTGACTCAGTCAAATTCGGTATTAACGATTAAGGAGCTTTCCTTTCGATATGATGAACAATCAGTATTAGAAAACATCAATTTAGTTGTCCCTCGAGGCTCCTTCTTAGCAATTGTTGGACCTAATGGCTCCGGTAAAACGACATTGTTAAAAAGTATCCTAGGACTTGTAAAACTTCAAAAAGGGTCGATTGAGTTATTTGGAACCCCCATTTCAAATTTTAAAGATTGGCCGAAAATTGGATTTGTCTCGCAAAAAGCTAATAGTTTTAACTCGGGATTTCCGGCAACAGTATTTGAAGTTGTTTCGAGCGGATTGACAGCAAAGCTTGGATTGTTTCATTTTTTCAAACATGAACACAAGGAAAAAGTAATAGAAGCTCTTCGATCCGTAGGTATGGAGCGATTTTTGTATCGAAACATTGGCGAACTTTCGGGAGGACAACAACAGCGTGTCTTCATCGCAAGGTCACTTGTAAGTGAACCGGAACTTCTAATCCTTGATGAACCGACTGTTGGCGTTGATGCAGAGACGGTTCAAACTTTTTATCATATGCTCGAAGATATTAATAAGAATAAGGGGATTACATTGATATTAGTTACCCATGATGTTGGGACAGTTTCAGAAAAGGTATCCCATGTTGCATGTTTAAATAAGGAACTTCACTTTCATGGAAGTGCAAAAGAATTTGAACATCTTCATGATCAGGATTTATCCCAATTTTATGGACATTCACTTCAAGTAATTACTCATGACCATAATCACGGAAGGTGAAACGATGCTCTCGGATATTTTTCAATATGAATTTTTACAAAATGCATTCCTTAGTGGCTTGCTGATCGGATTGATTGCACCATTGCTGGGTGTTTTTATAGTTGTAAGACGACTGTCACTTATTGCTGATGCCTTAAGCCATGTGACCCTGGGAGGTATTGCGGCTAGTCTGTTACTTGAAAAGAAGCTTGGTTTAGCTGGGCCAATCAATCCAATATACATGGGAATGACTTTTTCCGTTATTGGTTCGCTTTTTATTGAACGCTTAAGAACGGTGTATAAGCATTATCAAGAGCTGGCAATCCCGATCATTTTATCGGGTGGAATAGGTTTAAGTGTGATTTTTATTTCCCTTGCTGATGGTTTTAATACCGATCTGTTTAATTATTTGTTCGGCAGTGTAAGTGCAATAAGTCGAGCTGATTTATGGACTGTCCTTGGGATTACGGTACTTGTTATTTTAATCGTCCTGATCCTATATAAGGAATTATTTCTTTTATCATTTGATGAAGAGCATGCAGCGGTTTCTGGGATCAATGCAAAAACCATTCATTTCATTTTTATTGTCACAGTTGCATTAGTGATTGCTGCTTCAATGAGAATTGTCGGGATTTTATTAGTATCGTCTCTAATGACATTACCAGTTGCAGCAGCGATTCGGATTGCAAAAGGCTTTAAGCAAACGATTATTCTTTCTGTTGTGTTTGGTGAATTAGCTGTCATTTTTGGGTTAGTGCTTTCTTATTACCTTGATTTGGCTCCCGGAGGAACGATCGTAGTATTATCCATTGTGATACTTTTAGGTGCAATAAGTTGGAAAAAATGGTGGAAAGGAAGAATAGCATGAATGTTTCTGAAGCGATTCAATTAATGAAGGAAAAAGGATTTAAACATACTGATAAAAGACAGGAAATGCTTGAATTATTTTCTGTTTCTGATAAATACTTAACCGCAAAGGATGTTTTGGACGGATTAAAGACAAACTATCCTGGATTAAGCTTCGATACAATTTATCGTAATCTTTCTTTATTTGCGGATCTTGGCATTTTGGAAACGACGGAACTTTCAGGTGAAAAACATTTCCGCTTTACTTGTGGCGGTACGCACCATCATCACCATTTTATTTGTCTGGAATGTGGAAAAACTAAGGAAATTGAATCCTGTCCAATGGATAAAATCGTCGACACTTTACCCGGTTATGATGTAACTGGTCATAAATTTGAAATTTATGGATCATGTCCGGAATGCAGGATTTAGGAACTCGGTTTTAAGTTTATTGGTTCCAAAGTAAATGATTAACAATCATAATTCCTGCTTTCCTAACTCATACTATAAATGCTCCTTACCCATAAGGAAAGCGAGGGATAAGCATGGCAGAAGATAAAGACGTAAGAAATTATCGTGACGATAATGATTTTGATTACTACGTTGACCCTAACATAGGTGCAAATGCTGACTCAAGCTATAATGAGGAAACGGCGGCAGAGGTTGCCCCTCCGATCAATTATGGAACCACTAGGCGTGAGACAGATCGTGATCATACGGTGGATAGAGCAGGTGGAGCAGGTTTAGGCTGGCTCGCTCTAGCTTTATCAATTATTTCGTTATTTGTAATGCCTGTCATATTAGGAGCAGCAGGTATTATTATTGGATTCATTGCACGCAGACGTGGAGCAACTGGTTTAGGAGCATGGGCAATCGGAATCGGTGCTGTATCGATAATCGTCGGCATCTTCATTCTCCCATTTTTTTAACGATTAAAAAATAATAAAAATAGGCCCGGCACATACAGTGTCGGGCTTGTTTTTATCTTATTGTTATTTCTGCTCAGCAGCTTGTTTTGCGAAGTATTCCTCAGCAAGCTTGTCGATTTCTTTTTTTAATTCATCTACCATAGTTGCCTCAGGTACTTTTCGAACGGTTTTACCATGGCGGAACAGCAAGCCTTCACCTCGTGCACCAGCAATCCCGATATCTGCTTCTTTTGCTTCTCCAGGGCCGTTTACAGCACAGCCTAACACTGAAACCTTGATAGGTGCTTTAATATTTGCAATATACTCTTCAACTTCATTTGCAATTTTAATGAGGTCAATTTCAATTCTTCCACATGTTGGACATGAAATGAGTGTTGCTGCATTGGATATTAACCCAAATGATTTTAACAATTCACGTGCAACCTTTACTTCCTCAACAGGGTCCGCACTTAGTGAGACACGAAGTGTATTTCCGATGCCCTTACTTAAGATTGCACCTAAACCAGCCGCACTCTTCACTGTTCCAGAAAATAGTGTCCCAGATTCAGTAATACCTAAGTGTAATGGGTAATCAAACGCCTTTGCTGCTTTTTCATATGCTTCAATTGCAAGTTCTACGGTAGAAGCCTTCATTGACACGATAATATCATGAAAATCGAGATCTTCTAAGATTTTAATATGGTGTAATGCACTCTCAACCATACCGTCTGCAGTTGGGTAACCATACTTATCAAGGATGCGCTTTTCTAATGATCCCGCGTTTACTCCGATACGAATTGGAATTCCTTTTTCCTTCGCTGCTTTTACAACAGCTTCAACCTTTTCTTTACGACCGATATTACCTGGGTTAATCCGAATTTTATCGGCCCCTCCCTCAATCGCTTTTAAGGCTAATTTATAATCGAAATGTATATCAACTACAAGCGGAATTGAAATTCTTTTTTTTATTTCTGAAATTGCGTTTGCTGCACGCTCATCAGGACATGCTACACGAACAATTTGGCATCCTGCTTCTTGAAGACGTTTGATTTCTGCAACAGTTGCATCAACGTCATGTGTCTTAGTAGTGGTCATACTTTGAATAATGACTTCATTATTACCACCAATCGTTAAATTACCAACCTTTACAGGACGTGTTTTTGTACGATGGATGATTTCACTCACGAATATCGCTCCTTTAAAAATCAAATGCGCCCTGGCGTATTTGCGCCCAGATTTTTTCGAGCAAGCTCGAAAAAATTCCTTTAAAAATCTGTGGCATCCGCCGGAGGCTTACTTTATTCTGTCAGTTTTGCAGAATAAAGATAAAGCTTTTTAATCACTTATATAAGAGTAATCCTTTATTAGAAAAATATCTAGTCTAAAGAATCATTTACCTGCCTATTTTACAGTTGAAACAAAAAATTGACAAGAAAAGCTTGTTATTCATTTGTATATAGGGGGAATTTATAGGTTTTTCCAATCTGAAGAAGCTCGGCTTTACTATCAGGGTTAAGCTCTTCAAAATCCTTAATTACCGATTCAATAGAAGTGATCTTCTGCCCTTCATTCATTTTTTCAACGATTGATAGCAGCGTGTCACCTGGTTTTACTGTGAGTTCCTTATATGGATCACTTGGGTGGGGAGCAACGACTTCTGTTCCTGCTATTACCTCTACCGCTTCATTTTTTGCAACTGGTAGAGTTCCAATTTTTACATCGTAATAAATAATATATAAAATAAATGCAATTGCTAGAAATGTGAAGAATCGTTTCATATCTAAAACCTCCATTAGGTCTATTTAATACAGAATATGCGTGGCTCACCTTAATATTCCATAATTAATAGAATGGGGAAAAATTTAATAGGGTAGCTAGAAATGCATACTTTTACGCGGGGAGTAAAAAATATAATTACGAGATAGAAAAGAGTCTAATGTTACAGGTTTGTAAATTTACTTTATATTACCTTTACATAAAAAATAGACTGCGTTACTATTTTTAATGGGTTTGCTTACAAATTTAAAAAATAGTAGGAGTTGTCATAGTGGAATTAGACGTTCAGAGTATGATATTTCAGTTTATAGGTGGTCTCGGTATCTTTCTTTTTGGTATCAAGTATATGGGGGATGGCCTGCAAAAGTCCGCGGGTGATAAACTGAGGGATATTTTAGATAAGTTTACAACCAATCCATTCATGGGTGTTCTTGCAGGTGTTTTTGTAACATGTTTAATCCAAAGCAGTTCGGGAACAACAGTTATCGTCGTAGGGCTGGTTAGTGCTGGTTTTATGACTTTACGACAAGCAATCGGTGTTATCATGGGAGCAAATATCGGAACAACAATTACCGCATTCATTATTGGTATTAAAATTTCCGATTACGCACTCCCAATTATCGCTGTCGGGGCAATATTACTATTTTTCTTTAAAAATAAGAGGGTACATAATTTTGGACAAATTGTCTTTGGGTTCGGATCACTTTTCTTAGGTTTAGAGTTAATGGGAGATGGAATGAAACCTCTCCGTACCCTAGAAACATTCCATGATTTAACTGTTAGTATGAGTTCAAGCCCTATTTTAGGAGTTGTTATAGGTACAGTATTTACTGTCGTTGTACAAAGTTCGAGTGCTACAATTGGAATATTACAGGGATTATTCGGTGAAGGTTTATTGGAACTTAAGGCGGCTATTCCAGTTTTATTTGGGGATAATATCGGAACAACCATTACTGCTGTATTGGCCTCAATTGGAGCATCTGTTGCAGCTAAACGAGCAGCGTTTACACATGTTCTCTTTAATATTATTGGATCAATACTTTTTTTGTTGTTCCTTGGACCGTTTACAAAGTTAATAGGATATTTACAAACGACATTACATTTAAATCCTGAAATGACAATTGCATTTGCTCATGGTACGTTTAATGTGACAAATACAATAATTCAGTTCCCATTCATTGCCGTTTTAGCATTTATTGTAACAAAGCTAATTCCTGGTGAAGATTCGATTATTGAATATAAGGCGAAACACTTAGACCCTGTTTTTATTCAACAATCACCAGCTATTGCATTAGGTCAGGCAAGAGAAGAAGTTGTTCGAATGGGTGAATTTGCTGTTAAAGGGCTAGAAGAATCCAACACCTATCTTAATCAAAAATCGCAGAAGTTTTCGGATACTGCACTACAAATTGAAGATGCGATTAATAATCTTGATAAAAAAATTACGGATTATTTAGTGAAAATTTCATCAAGATCGCTTTCACCTCAAGAATCTGCACTACACTCATTGCTTGTAAACTCTTGCCGTGACATCGAAAGAATTGGGGATCACTTCGAAAACGTTGTGGAATTGGTTGACTATCAAATTTCAAACAAAGTGAAGTTAACCGAAGGGGCCATGGAAGATTTAAATGAAATGTTTAAATTAACTACTGATACTGTAAGTGAGGCCATTCAATGCCTTCAGAAGAATGATCGTACTGTTGCAATAGATGTCGTCAAACAAGAGGAAAAAATCGATTCGATGGAGCGTTCATTACGAAAAAAACATATTCTACGTTTAACTGAAGGAAAATGCAGTGGTCAAGCAGGTATCGTATTTGTTGACATTATTAGTAATTTAGAGCGAATCGGCGACCACGCTGTAAATATTGCTGAAGCCGTTCTAGGCGAAACACATCTTTAATATTCTAAAACATGAAATACAAGGCAAATTTCAATGCCTTGTATTTTTTTGAAGGGAGGTAAGCAAAATGGGATTACTAATGTGGGCGATCATCATTGTATTGTTTGTAATCGCTTTTGTAGGACTGGTATATCCAATCATTCCAAGTGTACTGTTTATTGCTGGCGGTTTTTTGGTTTATGGTTTTTTTCAAGGCTTTGATTCATTCACAATATGGTTCTGGTTAATTGAGGGGTTGTTTCTGCTTCTATTATTGGGGGCGGATTATGCAACCAATTTACTAGGTGTTAAAAAGTATGGCGGTAGTAAGGCTGCTGTGTGGGGAAGTACGATCGGACTTTTAGTTGGACCATTTGTGATACCGGTTTTTGGTATAATCATCGGCCCATTCCTTGGAGCATTTCTAGCAGAATTACTCGTACATAAAAAGGATCTAAAGAATGCTTTTAAAAGCGGTATTGGGTCTCTCATTGGTTTTCTAAGTGGCGTTCTAGCAAAAGGAGTCATTCAAGCCATCATGATTATCTATTTTTTCATTGTCGTGTTTTAGTATAAATTTTTCGTTTCAAGGGAACTTTAAATCTGGTGTTGTGTACTAATCAAATAGTAAAGCATTTTATTTGAAAGATTATACTTATTTTGGTAATCTAACAAGTGAGGGCTAATGAAAACGAATTCGTTTTCAAAAGGTTCAAATATTACATATACTTTAGGAGGAATAAACATGGCATACGAACTACCACAATTACCTTATGCTTATGATGCATTAGAACCACACATTGACAAAGAAACAATGAACATTCACCACACTAAGCACCACAACACATATATTACAAACGTAAACAATGCGATTGCTGGCAAAGCTGATTTAGAAAGCAAATCAGTTGAAGAATTAGTGTCTAATCTTGATGCTGTTCCAGAAGATATTCGTACAGCAGTAAGAAACAATGGTGGTGGACATGCAAACCACAGCCTATTCTGGACAATTCTTTCTCCAAACGGTGGCGGTGAGCCAACTGGTGAATTAGCTGATGCAATCAACAGCAAATTCGGAAGTTTAGATGCATTCAAAGCCGAGTTTACAAAAGCAGCTACAACTCGTTTTGGTTCTGGTTGGGCTTGGTTAGTTGTTAACAACGGTGAGCTTGAAGTAACAAGCACTCCAAACCAAGACTCTCCATTAATGGAAGGCAAAACTCCAATTCTTGGTCTTGATGTTTGGGAGCATGCTTACTACCTAAACTATCAAAACCGTCGTCCTGATTACATTTCTGCATTCTTCAATGTAGTAAATTGGGAAGAAGTAGCAAACCGTTACAACGCTGCAAAATAAATAATGTGGGCTAAAGCCTTAGGTGAAAACCAGTGGATTCTTCCACTGGTTTTTTTGTATGCATAGACTCAGAGCTGCTTTCTACTGATCTTGATCTTATTATGTGCCGGAATCGTGCCCGATTGTCGAAGGGAAATCCCAAAAGGGTAACGCAAGGGCCGGAATCGTGCCCGATTGCCGAAGGGAAATCCCCAAAGGGTAACGCAAGGGCCGGAATCGTGCCCGATTGCCGAAGGGAAATCCCCAAAGGGTAACGCAAGGGCCGGAATCGTGCCCGATTGTCGAAGGGAAATCCCAAAAGGGTAACGCAAGGGCCGGAATCGTGCCCGATTGCCGAAGGGAAATCCCCAAAGGGTAACGCAAGGGCCGGAATCGTGCCCGATTGCCGAAGGGAAATCCCCAAAGGGTAACGCAAGGGCCGGAATCGTGCCCGATTGTCGAAGGGAAATCCCCAAAGGGTAACGCAAGGGCCGGAATCGTGCCCGATTGCCGAAGGGAAATCCCCAAAGGGTAACGCAAGGGCCGGAATCGTGCCCGATTGTCGAAGGGAAATCCCAAAAGGGTAACGCAAGGGCCGGAATCGTGCCCGATTGCCGAAGGGAAATCCCCAAAGGGTAACGCAAGGGCCGGAATCGTGCCCGATTGCCGAAGGGAAATCCCCAAAGGGTAACGCAAGGGCCGGAATCGTGCCCGATTGTCGAAGGGAAATCCCAAAAGGGTAACGCAAGGGCCGGAATCGTGCCCGATTGTCGAAGGTAAATCCCAAAAGGGTAACGTAAGTTCCGGAATCGTGTCCGATTGTCAAAGGTAAATCCCCAAAGGGTAACGCAAGGGCCGGAATCGTGTCCGATTGTCAAAGGTAAATCCCAAAAGGGTAACGCAAGGGCCGGAATCGTGCCCGATTGTCGAAGGGAAATCCCAAAAGGGTAACGCAAGGGCCGGAATCGTGCCCGATTGCCGAAGAGAAATCCCCAAAGGGTAACGCAAAGGCCGGAATCGTGTCCGATTGTTGGAAAAGAAATCCCAAAAGGGAAACGCAAGGGCCGGAATCGTGCCCGATTGCCAAAAAGAAATAAAAAATGGTAACTTTGTTTCCGCAAACCCAAGTTATCGGTATATCATCTTATCGCAAAACGATAAATGGTATACCGCAAACTCCATAGAGGTATATCATCGAGCCATAATTCAAATAATGATATACAGCAAATGGGGTAAAGGGTATATCACTATGCAACTTTGGCTTTTCTTTGTATATCTCCATTTTTTTATCGCACAATAATGAGTGTAGTTAAAAAAGGGGAGTCAGCAAATGTTTCGTTTTCAAAAGGTACTCGGTGATGTACCCATACACAGGGATTTAATTTTGTTACTGGTCATTGGTGGTTTATATGCACTAAGTATCGCTTTATCAAACACATTTGTGAATGTGTACTTATGGAAGCAGTCAGGTGATTTTAAAGATCTAGGCTTATATAATTTAGCAGTCGTCGTTTTACAACCATTAACCTTTATCCTTGCGGGAAGATGGGCAAAAAAAATAGATAGAGTGATCGTACTACGGCTTGGAGTTTCATTCTTAGCCATTTTTTATATCACCGTTTTATGGATAGGTGAAAGTGCTTCACACTATTTATTGCTTTTAGGAGCACTGCTTGGGATTGGCTATGGTTTTTACTGGCTAGCCTTTAATGTCTTAACCTTTGAGATTACAGAGCCTGAAACACGTGATTTTTTCAACGGCTTTTTGGGGCTGCTTGGTTCCTTTGCGGGGATGCTAGGTCCAATTGCAGCGGGAATCATCATTTCTTCAATGGCGAGTTTTACCGGATACACCGTTATTTTCGGAATTTCTTTAGGGTTATTTATCGGTGCTGTTGTGCTTAGCTTTTTCTTAAAAAGGCGAAGTGCTGAAGGGGACTTTTTATTTAGGCGAATTCTTTCAGAACGAAAAAACAATTCAAATTGGAAGGGTATCCTCCATGCTCACTTTTTTCAAGGTATTCGTGAAGGGACCTTTGTATTTGTCATCTCGGTGTTTGTATTTGTTGCAACTGGCAGCGAGTTGGCCTTAGGGAAATTTGGTTTAATCAATTCAGCCGTATCCTTTTTGTTTTATTTTTTAGCAACGAGGTTAATCAAAAAGAAAATGCGCAAAAAGGCAATTCTTGTCGGTGGTTTAATGGTGTATCTGGCTATATTTGCGATTCTTTTTGATGTAAATTATACAAGGCTGATTTTATATGGTGTCATTATTGGAGTTGGTTACCCAATTTTGCTTGTTCCGTACAACTCCTTAACCTATGATGTGATTGGAAAAGGATGGAATTCAAAAGAGATGAGGATCGAATATATAGTCGTTAGGGAACTTTTTCTTAATCTCGGCAGGATTCTATCAATTATATTGTTCCTGATCGCTGTCACATTTTTTGATGAAAAACAAAGTATTCCTATTCTTCTGGCCATTGTCGGTGCTGGGCATTTACTTCTTTATTTTCCGGTTAGGCGTATTGAAATACCCAATGCCACTGGTGAAGTTCAATCAAAATCTGCCGCAAACCGTAAACTAATTGAAGGTGAAGGCGGTTCAACTGCTTAAACCCAGATTTTTATCGTAGAAAAAAGTGTAAGTTTCTTTTACAATAGAAGATAAGGCACCTAGCCTGGCTAGGTGTCTTTTTAATTCATAAGAAGTTAGCACTATGATAAAATTAATAATAGGCAAATAAATAAAGGTAGTTGATGTTAATGATTAAAAAGAAAAAGTCACATGTTCCCTTTCGTTTAAATATGCTATTTTTTGCTGTCTTTTTACTTTTTTCAGCGCTGATTTTACGGCTTGGGGTTGTGCAAATTGTTCACGGTGAGAAATTTCAAAAGGAAGTAGATAAGACAGAAGACAAAATCGTTAATCTTCCTGTTCCAAGGGGAAAGATTTATGATAAAAATGGGAATGTTATCGTGGATAATCAGGCGCTAAACGCAATCACATATACACGTGCTCAAGGAACAAAGCAGGAAGATGTGTTAGAAATTGCAGAAACTCTTGCGAAGTTAATTGAGATGAAACCTGACAAAGTAACAGAACGAGACCTAAAAGATTTTTGGATGCTAGAAAATCCTGAAAAGGCTAAAGCGCTTGTTACTGATGAAGAGTTGCAGAAAGAGCAAGATGGCGATTTATCAAGTAAGGATATTTACAAACTGCAAATCGAACGGATTACGGAAGAAGACCTTAATCAAATAACTGAATCAGAGCTAGAGGTAGCGGCTATTTTCCGCGAAATGACAAAAGGCTATGCACTAGTCCCGCAAATTGTAAAAAATGAAAATGTAACACCAGAGGAATATGCGGTCGTTAGTGAAAATCTAGAACATTTACCAGGTGTGAATACAACAACTGATTGGATTCGTGACTATAAATTTGATAATACTTTAAAAACAATTCTCGGACGAATTTCTGATACAGATGAAGGACTGCCGGGCGAGAAACTGGATTATTATTTAGCTCGTGGATATAACCTAAATGATCGTGTTGGTTTAAGCTATTTAGAAGCACAATATGAATCAGTATTACATGGCCAAAAAGCCAAAGTTAAAAATGTAATCAAAGGTAACGCTGTCCAAGAAACAATAATGATTTCAGAAGGACAAAGAGGCAGTGACCTAGTCCTCACGATTGATATGGAGCTGCAGCAGGCGGTTGAACAAATTATTGAAGAACAAATGCTGGTTCATAAGCAAAATAGGAATACGCAATATCTTGACCGCACATTTGTCGTCATGATGGATCCCAAAACAGGTGAAATATTAAGTATGGCTGGAAAGTTATACGACAAAGGCAAATTCCAGGATTATGCGCTTGGTACCATGAATGCCGCTTATGAAATGGGGTCCACTGTCAAAGGCGCGACCATGTTAACTGGTTATGATACAGGGGTAATTGATATTGGTTCGATGTACTACGATGCACCCATAAAAATTAAAGGAACGGAAACAAAGGCATCTTGGAAAAACCTAGGCCCAACAAACGACCTTAAAGCACTCGAAATGTCATCAAACGTCTATATGTTTAGAACATTTCTTGATTTAGCAGGTGGACATTATGTCTATAACCAATCGATTTCGATTGATTATGATGCTTTTCGTACGGCTAGAAACTATTTCAGTCAATTTGGTTTAGGAGTGAAGACAGGAATTGATTTACCAGGTGAGGGTTCGGGTTATACTGGCCCATCATTCGGCCCAGGTTTGCTAATGGACTTAGCGATTGGACAATATGACACTTATACAACCTTACAATTAGCACAATATGTGTCAACGATTGCGAATGACGGATATCGAATGCAGCCGAAGATTGTAAGGGAAATTCATCAACCAACGATGGAGGAGAATGAATTAGGTCCGATCCAAAAGCCATTTGAACCTACTGTTCTAAATAAAGTCGAGATCGACCAGAAATATTTCAATCGGGTTCAGCAGGGGTTTAAATTAGTTTTTCAAGGCGGAAATGGGACTGCCCGCAGTGCATTTGCTGGTAAACCTTATAATGCTGCTGGAAAAACTGGTACAGCCCAGTCATTTATCCATGGTATTGAAGTTGTTAATAGTACACTTGTTGGATATGCACCATTTGACAATCCAGAAGTGGCATTTGCTGTAGTCATTCCATACGCTTATTATGGTAACACATCACATAACATGAACCTTAGTGTTGGAGCAGCCATTTTGGACAAATATTTTGAGCTAAAAGAAAAGAGAGCTGCTCAGCCACAACAAACGGAGACACCAAATGCAGGTGCACAGCAGGACACAACTGAAGATGAAGCAGAAACTGAATGATAAAAGAAAAGCCTAACGAATTTTCGTTAGGCTTTTTTCTATGTCAAAAATGAATCAGGCATCGACAAAAAAGGGGTATATTCATCATTATATTCAAATTTACAAAACCTTTACATTTAATTCATACGAGATTAATAGAATCGGATTATTCTAATACTGTAAGACAAAGCAAAACAAACTCACTCTTAGGGGGAATACAAGAAATGAAGCAAATTAAGTTAATAGGTTTAGCAATAATCACATTTGCACTGCTTGTATTAGCAGCATGTGGAGGAAATGACAGCAGCACGAAGGAAGAAGAACCGCAAACGGGAAGCGAAACTGAAAGTGCTGAATTAGAAGGCAGTGTAGTAATTGATGGGTCTGGTACAGTATTTCCTTTCATGTCTAAGATGGCTGAAAATTATATGTTAAATGAGCAAGAAAATGTATCGGTTGAGGTGAGCCGCGCTGGAACAAGTGCTGGATTTAAAAAATTCTTAGTTGAAGATGGCGGAACTGATTTTAATGATGCGTCACGCCAAATCAAAGACGAAGAAGCAGCAACAGCTAAGGAACTTGGGATTGAAGTGAAAGAATTAAAGGTTGCACTTGACGGATTAACGTTTGTTGTGAATCCAGAAAACGATTGGGCAGAAGAGCTTACACAGCAAGAAGTTATTGATATTTTCTTAGCAAGTGCTGGTAAGAAAAATTGGTCTGATGTACGTTCCGATTTTCCAAATGAGCCAATTAAAACATATGGTCCTAATGAAAACCACGGTACGTATGAATTCTTCTGGGAAAGCATTTTAGATGAGCAAGATCTTGTAGCTGAAGCAAGTTTACAACAAGAATATTCAACATTAGTAGACCTAGTTTCAAAAGATAAAAATGCAATTGCTTTCTTTGGATATGGTTATGCTGCAAGCAACAAAGAAAAAGTAAAAATTGTAAAAATTGACTTTGGTAACGGTCCGGTAGAACCGAGTACAGAAACAATCAGTGAAGATGGTGATTACGCGCCATTTACTAGACCAGTATTTACGTACCTAAATGTTAATATGGCGAAGGAAAAGGCACAAGTATTAGACTATGCAATCTATACGATGGAAAATGCAGCTGAAATAGCAGCAGAAACTGGATTTGCTCCACTTCCAGAAGATGTATTACAAAAGACGGTTGGAGAATTAGAAGCTTTAAAATAGGTTTTCAAAAGTGAAGATGAGGGCATATTTTGGCTTTCATCTTCAACCCAATTTATAGATAGAAAAAATATTTGGCTTGAAGGGAGTTTATCATGAAGGAAGGTTCTAAAGCTTTAAACGTAAGAGAACTGATTGCTCAAAATAAAAGCAATCAAAGCATGAACACTTTAATTGAAAAAGCCATTCCAAAAGGCTTGCTTTTGATTGCGATTATCTCCATTTTAACGACAATTGGTATTGTCTTTACTCTTCTTTTTGAAACATTCGAGTTTTTTAAACGTGTACCGTTTCTTGACTTTTTTACCGGTACCGTATTAAAACCCCTAGGCGAAAATGCCCAATTTGGGGTATTACCTCTATTAACAGGAACGATTATATCATCGGCCATAGCCATGATAGTCGCAATACCTATCGGTTTGATGTCTGCCATTTATTTAAGTGAATATGCTTCAGATCGTGTTAGAAAGATTTTAAAACCGATCCTTGAAATTCTTGCTGGTATTCCGACGATTGTGTATGGATTCTTTGCTTTAACGTTCGTGACACCTCTTTTACGATCTATTTTTCCTGGTCTTGAACCGACAAATATCCTTAGTCCAGGTATCGTAATGGGAATCATGATTATTCCAATGGTTGCATCTCTATCAGAAGATGCGATGAGCTCAGTGCCAAATGCGATGAGAGAAGGCGCGCTAGGCTTAGGCTCAACGAAACTTGAAGTAACCTGGAAGGTTGTCATACCTGCTGCGATGTCTGGAATCATTGCTTCATTTGTACTAGGCATTTCTAGGGCAATCGGGGAAACAATGATTGTTACGATTGCAAGTGGAAGCTCAAAGAACTTTACAGTTGATATTACCCAATCAATGCAAACAATGACCTCTTATATTGTAGAAGTAAATGGCGGCGATGCAGCTGCAGGGACAACAATTTATTACAGCCTATACGGGGTAGCAATGACATTATTCGTTTTTACATTAATCATGAACATGCTTGCTCAATATATTTCTCGCAAGTTTAAGGAGGAATATTAAGAATGAAATATGTAGATGCAGCTCAGGTGCAAAAGACTTTGAAAACAAGGTTAATGACAAATAAAATTGCAAAAACAATCTTTTTCATCTCAATCATGTTTAGTCTAGTCGTTTTGTTAATTTTATTTTATCGGGTTATCTCCCAAAGTCTTGGTTGGATCGACCTTCAATTTTTAACAAGCAAACTATCTACCGTAGCTGAAAACGCGGGAATTATGGGCGCGCTCCTTGGGACGCTTTGGTTAATGATTGTAGTTGCACCAATCACACTTTTTCTTGGTGTCGGAACAGCGGTTTATCTTGAAGAATACGCGAAAAAAGGCCGCCTTCAACGTTTTATTCAAACGAATATTTCCAATCTTGCGGGCGTTCCATCAATCGTTTTTGGAATTCTAGGATTAACCGTTTTTGTTCGTGGCCTTCATTTAGGCAATATTGTTCTAGCGGGCGGACTGACAATGTCTTTATTAGTCCTTCCAATTGTGGTAGTAGCTAGTCAAGAAGCGATTCGTGCAGTTCCGGGGTTTCTTCGTGAAGCTTCCTATGGAATGGGTGCTACCAAATGGCAAACCATTAAAAATGTAGTATTACCTGCTTCATTACCTGGAATTTTAACAGGAGTTATTTTGGCACTTTCTAGAGCAATTGGAGAAACAGCTCCACTTGTAGTTCTTGGAATACCGGCACTATTAATTCCACTCCCAGATAGTATTTTTGACAAGTTTACAGTAATGCCAATGCAAATTTATTATTGGACACTCGATTCTGCTCTAGTTGCTGAATATGCCAATCTTGCTGCTGCAACAATTGTGGTTCTGCTAATTGTTCTATTTTTAATGAATTCCATTGCAATCATGATCCGAAACAAGTTCCAAAGTAGATTTTAAACTTATTTAAGGGGAGAAACACAAACAATGACATTAAATGTTATGACTAATAAAAATATAAATATTGATCAAACAGATAAGAAAATTGTTTATGATACAAGGGATTTAAATCTTTGGTATGGGGAAGACAATGCGTTAAAAAATATTAACTTTCCAATCTACGAAAACGAAGTCACGGCGATTATTGGACCTTCGGGATGTGGAAAATCAACTTATATTAAAACATTAAACCGAATGGTTGAACTTGTACCCATTGTACGAATTTCTGGAGAGATTTTATATCGAGGGAAAAATATTTTTGATAAATCCTATAAAGAAGAACAACTTCGAACTAAGGTTGGAATGGTTTTCCAAAAGCCAAATCCGTTCCCAAAATCGATTTACGACAACATTGCCTATGGACCTCGAATTCACGGGATCCGAAATAAAAAGATTTTAGATGAAATTGTGGAAAAAAGTCTGCGTGGAGCTGCGATTTGGGATGAGGTAAAAGACCGTCTTCATGAAAATGCATATGGTCTCTCAGGTGGTCAGCAACAAAGAATTTGTATTGCAAGGTGTTTAGCAATTGAACCTGATGTTATTCTAATGGATGAGCCAACTTCAGCACTTGACCCGATTTCAACATTGAAAATTGAAGAACTCATGCAAGAACTTAAGCAAAATTTTAGCATTATTATCGTTACACATAACATGCAACAAGCAGCACGTATCTCTGATCGAACTGCATTTTTCCTGAGTGGAGAAATCATTGAATATGCAAAAACAGATAAAATGTTCTCAAACCCATCCGACAAGCGGACAGAAGACTACATCACAGGTCGTTTCGGGTAAGAAATAAAAAATAATTAAAGGGGAGTACGATATGTCCATACGCACGACACTAGATAAAGATTTAGATCGACTTAAAGAATTACTCATTGAAATGGTAAACTTATCAAAAATAGCGGTTGAAAAATCAGTCCAATCACTTGCAACTCAAAATCTCGAAATGGCTGAGCAAATCATTCAAGAAGACCAAAAGATTAACGACCTTGAAGAAGAAATCAACAATTTAATCATCCAACTCATCGCCCAACAACAACCGGTCGCATCTGATCTTCGTGCGATTATCGCCGGATTAAAAATCTCAAACGATGTCGAACGAATCGGCGATCTTGCTGTCAATATTGCAAAATCCGTTATCCATATCGGAGACGGACCGCTCATCAAGCCAATTGTGGATATTCCTAAAATGGCGGAAATGGCCTTGAATATGTTAAATAACGTAATCAAAGCATATATCGAGAAAGATATTGAACTAGCAATCGAAACGGCTAAGGAAGATGATGAGGTCGATGCTTTATACGGTAAAACCATAAAAGAGCTACTCGAATTAATGCCAAGCAAACCTGATGCATTCAATCAAATTTCGCAGCTTTCTTTTGTTTCCCGTAATATTGAACGGATAGCCGACCATACGACAAATATGTCTGAGCATATCATTTATATGGTTAAAGGAAAAAATGTTGATTTAAATGCATAGAAAAGACTCAAGCCTGTTTGATGGCTTGAGTCTTCTTATGCAGTCAAATAGTAAATAGCCCCATAAACAATGGTTGACAGGATGATTCCGATTGCAATTCCACGTAATAAATATTTATCCATTAGATGAGCCCCATTTTCTTTGCCTGCTCCAGAATGAGTCGAACTTCTTCAACCGGCAAATTTGTTCTCTTACCGATCTCCTCGTAGCTTAACCCTTTATCATATAAAGATAAAATTGAGGAATTCGATAAAGACATGGCACTTGTTTGCGGCGGTCCCTCATAATCGATATCATTTGTGAGTAATTCTTCCTCGAGGACTTTCACTTTTTTCTTAATAAGATACGTTTCCTGAATGACAGAAAGGGAAAGTTGATCAATTTCTTCTTGCACCTTTTTAATCCGGTCTTTTCCATAAAAGGAAATGATAAGAAGAAGTATTGCAATACCTAATAGAATCATAAATGCGTATTCCATATCTTCACTCCATTCCATTACTAATCTTATCCTAACTTACAAACGTGGACAACATTTTGTATACGTTGAATATGTATTTTAATATAGTATTTAGAAATTCTAATTTCATAAAAATAGCACTGGAATTTTGATTAGTTAAGTGGTATGATGGTTAAGTCTGATTAAAGCTTTAAATGTTTGGAGGGAAATGACCATGCGTGTTAAAATCACTTTAGCTTGTACTGAAACTGGTGATCGTAATTATATTACAACTAAAAATAAGCGTAACAACCCTGACCGTCTTGAAGTTAAAAAATATAGCCCAAGACTAAAAAAGGTTACTCTACACCGTGAAACAAAGTAACAGTAGGAAGCAATTTCCTGCTGTTTTTTTTATGTATATAATAGAAGTAAGGACAAGGGGAGGCGAATAGCTTGAAAACGAAACAGGACATGAGAAAAGATATGAAAGAAACTTTACGTTCGATAGAGAAAGCCACTTTACATAAATGGTCACGGGATATAACAGAACAAGTTCTTTCTTTGCCCGAATGGGTAAATGCAAAGACAATTGGTATCACGATTTCTGGAGAATTAGAGGTTAATACGAAATATTTGATCGAGAAAGCGTGGGAAACAAACAAACGTGTGGCTGTCCCAAAGTGTCATCCAAAAACTAAATCGATGACATTCCGTGAAATAACCTCATTTTCACAACTTGAAGTGGTTTATTATGGATTAAAAGAACCAATTGAAGATGAAACACAAGAGGTTTTACATAATGAAATGGATGTATTATTTGTACCGGGCCTAAGCTTCGTTGCAAACGGATATCGCCTAGGACATGGTGGCGGGTATTATGATCGATATTTAATGGAATATCAAGGGAATACCGTTTCCTTAGCTTTTCAAGATCAGCTAGTTAATGAAATACCAGTTGAGCCTTTCGATATTCCTGTTCAGAAAATCGTGACAAACACTAAGGTTATTGAAACCCATGATTAATCTATCAATCCAAATACTTGCTTCAATTGTCGTGGCAGCAGCGGGATACAGACTTAAATCTTTAACATTTAGCGGGGCTATCGGGACGATCATAATAGGAAGTGCTGTGTCGATTGGCTTTGGGTATCGTGGATTACTTTTATTAGGAGTCTTTTTTGCAAGCTCGAGCTTATGGAGTAAATTCAAAGCTAAAAATAAAGACAATCTCAAAAATAAAGTGGCAAAAGGAGAACAACGGGATATCATCCAAGTCTTCGCCAATGGCGGCGTCGCAGCGCTTGCCAGTCTCCTATTTGTATCGACGGATTCTTTCGTTTGGTTAACCTTTTTTATTGGCTCGATCGCAGCAGCAAACGCTGACACTTGGGCTTCAGAAATAGGGACTCTTAGTAAAAAACAGCCAATTCTCCTAACAAAAATGAAACGGGTTGATGCTGGGACATCAGGAGCTGTTTCCTCATTAGGCACAATTGCTGGCTTCTTGGGTTCATTTCTGATTAGTGCCATTTCATTTTTAGTTTGGCCAGAACTTTCTATTCCTCTGTTGGCAGGAATTACTTTGATCGGTTTTTGCGGTAATTTAATTGATACCATTATCGGGGCAACTATCCAAGTCGTGTATAGATGCTCTGTCTGTGGAATGGAAACGGAAAAAAGGGTCCATTGTGGACAGGAAACAGCCTATCTAAAGGGTTTACGCTATTTCAATAATGATGTTGTGAATTTTATATCAATCCTGCTTGCTTCTGGACTTGGGACATATTTCCTTTCACTATTATAAGGATAAAATGAAAGAGTTAATCAAAAAGTATAGCTAGGAGGGATAAAAATGTTGAGCTTATTGACCCGAATAGCTTTACTTTTTGGAGGGATTTATGCTGTCTACAGATACCGATATCGTATTTTTAATCGCGTATTTGGTAACCCGGCAATCCGACGTATCTTTATCAGTTCGTCGATGAAAATCCCATTTATTCGAAATAAAATGATGCACCAAGCCTTCCGATAGAGAGAAAAAACCCTGTTGAACTTTCATTCAACAGGTTTTTCAATTTTTAAGACAGAAATTTGGTAAAGGTTATAGAAAAACGTTTATAATAAAAGAAACTCGTTGGACAAGGGGGGATTTGGTGTTCAAGCAGGATTATCTTTATTGGAAAATGATTGAGAAGCTTCAGTTAGAGGGCGGCTATCGAATTCTTCAATTATCAAAATCAAATAATGAAATATGGTTGGAGACGACACAAAAAAATAAACCAAGAATTATCCGTATCCTGCGCCATGATTTGGACTGGAGCAATTGGATGCAACGTGATATGGAAATCACAGCAGGAAGGTTAGAACAACTAAGAAAACGCCTATATGTTCGCAAACTGGATGCTTTGAATATTTATATTACGACATTCCCGCCTGTCGACGATTGGAAATTTCGATTACAAGATCCACTTGTTGCAGGTGCAAAAGGTCATACAACTTTACATACGGTTTTAATTGATTCGGAACATTTGGATACTGGATTACAGGAGGTATCTAAGTTTGTTCAGACTGATTTTAAATTGGATGATTCCATCTATATTGATGTCGAAACAATTGAAAGCATAAAACGAGAGGTCATTACGGTTGCAAATAAACGGATCTCAAATGAAAAGCAAGTCTTCCAAAATGGTAAACCGTTTTTTACCTATATCCTTATTGCAATTCAAATAATTATGTTTGCGATTCTAGAATTGCATGGAGGAAGCACAAATACTGAAACCTTACTGAAATATGGGGCAAAGGAAAACTTTCGGATTTTAAATGGTGAATGGTGGCGTTTTTTCTCGCCGATGATTTTACATATTGGATTTATTCATCTTCTAATGAATACCTTAGCGTTATATTATTTAGGGGCAGAGGTTGAAAGGCTCTACGGAAAACTAAGGTTTTTAATGATTTATGTATTTGCAGGATTCGTAGGGAGTCTAGCGAGTTTTGTATTTAATGCAAATATATCTGCCGGGGCTTCTGGTGCTATTTTTGGCTGTTTTGGTGCACTATTGTTTTTTGGTACAGCCTATCCTTCACTTTTTTTTCGAACAATGGGGCCAAATGTAATTGGAATTATTATCATTAACTTAGCCTTAGGTTTTATGATTCCGGGAATTGATAACTCAGGTCATATCGGCGGCTTGGTTGGCGGATTTTTAGCAGCTAGCATTGTGCATTTGCCGAAGCAAAAGGAATTTGCAAAACGATTAGGTGGATTAGCGGCAACAATTGTAACTGTTTGTGCTCTTCTTTATGTCGGATATGTTGTTCAGCCGCATTCTGATAATCCTCAATTTATCGTTCAAACGGCACAGGAATATATTGAAGCAAATGAAATTCAAAAAGCTTATGACGTGCTACTAACTGCCGAAAAACAAGGTACAGATTCACCCGAAGTGTTTTTTTACCTATCCTATACTGAGATTAAATTAGGAAAGCTTGAAGAGGCAAGAGATCATTTGGAAATTGTCACGAACAAAGCACCAAAGATATCTGAAGCACATTATAATCTTGCTTTAGTCTATGTCCAATTACAGGATTATGAACATGCAAAAAAGGCTGTCGAACAAGCAATTAAAGTAGATCCGGAAAACGAAAATTACAAGGAATTAATGAACGAAATAAATGCCATGGAGAATGGCTCATTGTAAAAAGTGTCTCAAACGAGGCACTTTTCTTTATTTTTCCGAATCGGTATGTTTTTCCAGTTTTACGTCAATGATGGATTAGTAGCCTTACAAGTTGCTTTTGTACGTGATTGGAGTGAGTCAGATGGGAAATGAAAAAGAAAAGCCAAAGCATCCGGTCTCAACAAGTATAGAGGAAAATCGAAGCTTTTTAAAAGAAGCCCTTGGTGTAGATAAAAGCTTTGATGTCATCCAACTTGACATGGAATATGCCGGAAAAGAGATGTCCATGTTTTTAATTGACGGTCTAGTCAAAGATGACATGCTGCACCTTCTGCAAAAGTTTCTCGCAAAACAGGATGAAGACACGTTTAAAATAGATGGCTTAGAAAAACTGCTAAAGACGTATATTCCTTATGTCGAAGTTGAAAGTGTCGATGACCTTGATAAGGTGGTTGATATGGTGCTTGCAGGTCCAACAGCGCTTGTTGTTGATGGACTTGAAAAAGTGATCTTAATTGATGCAAGAACATATCCTGTAAGAGGTCCTGCAGAGCCTGATACTGAAAGAGTTGTTAGAGGTTCAAGGGATGGTTATGTTGAAACAATCGTCTTTAATACAGCCTTAACGAGAAGACGAATTCGGGATAAATCATTGCGAATGGAATATATGCAGGTTGGGAGACGTTCAAAAACAGATATCATTGTAAGTTATATTGAGGATATCGCCGATCCTGATCATGTAAAGGAAGTCAAAGATGCAATTTCAAAAATAGATACAGATGGTTTGCCGATGGCTGAGAAAACCATTGAGGAATATATTTCAGGGCGACATTATAATCCATACCCGGTTGTAAGATACACGGAAAGACCTGATACAGCGGCAGCTCATTTATTTGAAGGTCATATTATTATTATGGTAGATGGTTCTCCAAGTGTCCTTATCACACCTACAACGTTTTGGCATCATATGCAGCATGCGGAGGAATATCGGAATAGTCCAGTTACAGGCCTGTACCTTCGCCTAGTTCGCTATATCGGTGTATGGTCTTCGCTCTTTTTATTACCGCTCTGGTATTTATTTGCTATTCATCCTGAATTGTTGCCAGAAGAACTTAAGTTTATTGGGCCGAATGATAATGGCAGATTACCATTGATTTTACAGTTCTTTTTAATTGAAATAGGAATTGATCTATTACGAATGGCAGCCATTCACACGCCGACCTCCCTTGCAACGGCATTGGGACTTGTCGCTGCGATGTTAATTGGACAGGTAGCCGTCGAAGTTGGTTTATTTACAAATGAGGTTATTTTGTATTTAGCAATTGCCGCAATTGGAACCTTCTCAACACCGAGTTATGAGATGGGTCTTGCAAACCGTTTGGCTCGATTATTTTTACTATTAACAACAAGTATTTTTGGGGTAATTGGTTTTGTAGGTGGGATTACACTTTGGATTATTTATCTAGCTCGAATGAAATCCTTTAATGTGCCGTATTTATGGCCGTTTATCCCATTTTCCTATAAAGGATTTAAGGATGTCTTATTCCGTGCACCAATTCCGTTAAAACGAAATCGACCAAAAATCTTGCATCCGCAGGATCCAGATAAATAAAATTTTAGGGAGTGTTCAAACGAGCACTCCTTTTACAATTTCAAGGACTTTTATGATAAAGACTTGCGTGTTCCCCTTTTTTTGAATAAGCTAGATTTATATTGCGGAATGCAGGTGAAAATGTGAAAACAATTTATGATATTCAACAATTTCTAAAAAAATTTGGAACCATCATTTATGTCGGTGAAAGAGTGGCTGATCTTGAATTAATGGAGGCTGAGATCCAAGAGCTTTACAATTCCCAGCTCATTGAAACAAAGGACTATCAAACAGCCATCTTTCTTCTCCGTCAAGAAATCGTATGGGAAACAGAGAAAAGAGCCAAGAACAAATAAATAAAGGAATGGGAAATACATATGGAAAAATTATTGATAGGTATTGATTTAGGTGGTACAACAGTTAAGCTAGCTTTTATTACACAAGAAGGTGAAATTGTCACCAAATGGGAAATTCCAACCGATAAATCAGGGGACAAAATTATTCCCGAAATTGCGGAAGCGATTAAGGTAAAAATGAATGAATTAGGGCTTAAGATAGAACAATTTGCTGGTGCGGGAATGGGAGCACCTGGGCCAGTTCGTTTCGAAGATGGGGTTGTCTATAAAGCAACCAACTTAGGCTGGAAAGAAATGTACCCTTTAAAAGCAGAGTTAGAGGCTTATATCGGTCTACCTGCAGTCGTCGATAATGATGCGAACGTAGCAGCAATCGGTGAAATGTGGAAGGGTGCCGGAGCAGGAGCTAAGAATCTGCTCTGTGTAACATTAGGAACTGGTGTTGGTGGTGGTATTATTTCAAACGGTGAGGTAGTTCGCGGAGCAAATGGTGCAGGTGGAGAGATTGGCCATATCACTTCGATACCTGAAGGTGGTTCACTATGTGGCTGTGGCAAGACCGGCTGTATTGAAACGATCGCTTCAGCGACAGGCATTGCCCGTTTGGCGAAAGAGGCAATCCAAGCTCATAATGAGCCAAGCCTTATTCGTGATCAATTTGAAAAAACGGGTGAAATCACCTCTAAGGATGTTTTTGAAGCAGCAGAAAAAGGGGATCAGCTTGCGAAGAGCATTATTGAAGATGTTACCTACCACCTGGGCTTAGCATTAAGTCATGTGGCAAATGGACTAAACCCTGAAAAAATTGTTGTCGGTGGTGGTGTCTCAAAAGCTGGTGAACAATTGCTGATACCATTAAGAAAACAATTCACACGCTTTGCGTTTCCAAGAGTCGCAGATGTTGCAGAAATTACAATTGCCACATTAGGAAACGATGCAGGTGTGATTGGTGCCGCATATTTAGCAAAAACAAAATTGTCATAAAAATAATCCGAAAGTACTAGAAAAAAGAGATTTCACGACGAAATCTCTTTTTTTACATTTTTGTTAGAAAATTCAAAAGATTATTACTTTTATTTACTATGAAACTTTCTAGTCAACTATTCGTCTTATATGTATATACATAATGTACCTCTATATCAATCTATAAAATTAGGTTGTTTTGATGATTGATTTTTGGTAAAAAACATATTAAGATTATGATTAGGTTTTTTATAACTACCTAAAAATGGAATTCAAATAGTTCTCCGCGGTCTTTAAAACAGGGAGGTATTTTGATGATTAGGTCATCAACCTTATCCAAAACGAAATTCATCTTTTTAGCTGCAATAATGCTTTGGATAAAAACGTATTTCGTATATAAAACTAGCTTTGATATTAAAATAGAAAACTTGATGCAAGAGTTTATTTTACTCATTAATCCATTAAGTTTTTTATTGCTGTTCTTTGGTATTTCCTTTTTTATTAAGGAAAAACACCGTAACAAATTTATTATATTTGCTAGTTTTATATCATCATTCGTATTGTTTGCCAATGTTGTCTTTTACAGATTCTTCAACGACTTTCTGACGCTTCCGGTTCTCTTCCAAACAAGTAATATGGGGGACTTAGGAACGAGTATCACAGGTAACTTGAAGTTCACAGACCCACTCATGTTTATCGACGTGGTCATCTTGATTCTGATTAACAAGTTTAAACCAAGTTTCACTGTTGCTGAAGAAATTACAAAGAAAGAACGAAGATCCTATTTTATCCTAGTTGCTGCGGTGTTCTTTTTTAATCTTGGATTAGCTGAAGCACAGCGACCTCAATTGTTAACTAGAACATTTGACCGTGAAATGTTAGTGAAAAACATTGGGACATACAACTATCAAATTTATGATATCGTCCTTCAATCGAAGTCTTCCGCACAAAGAGCTTTGGCCGACAGCAGTTCATTTATCGAAATAGAAAATTACTTAAAAGCGAATCAAAAGGATCCAGGAGATAAATTTGGCATCGCCCAAGGGAAAAATATCGTCGTCATCTCAATGGAGTCCCTTCAAAACTTTGTCATTAATGAAACCATTGATGGAGAGGAAATTACTCCATTTTTAAATGATTTAATAAATGAAAGCTATTACTTTGACAATTTTTATCACCAAACAGGTCAGGGCAAAACATCTGATTCTGAGTTTTTATTAGAAAATTCCTTGTATCCACTTGGCCGCGGGGCAGTATTCTTTACACATGCGACCAATGAATATACAGCTACACCAGAATTTATTAAGGACTATGGATACTTTTCATCGGTCTTCCATGCGAACAATAAGACCTTCTGGAATCGGGAGATCATGTATGATTCTTTAGGATATGACAAATTTTTTGATGTTGACAGCTATGAAGTAACAGAAGAAAATTCAATTGGTTGGGGCTTAAAGGATAAAGAATTCTTTGAACAATCCATTGACTTGTTAAAATCGCAGCCACAACCTTATTATTCGAAATTTATTACACTAACAAATCATTTCCCGTTTGAGCTTGAAGAAAAGGATCGAATGGTAAATGAATTTGATTCTAACTCAAGAACATTGAACCGTTATTTTCCAACTGTTCGTTTTATGGATGAGTCCATTAAACTCTTTTTCGAGCGACTAAAAGAAGAGGGAATGTACGAAAATACAATCTTTGTTCTATACGGGGATCATTATGGAATCTCAGAAAACCATAATAAAGCAATGGCGCAGTTTTTAGAAAAAGAAGAAATTACACCATTTGATTCCATTCAATTACAAAAGGTACCTCTAATCATTCACATTCCTGGTGTGACAAATAAGAACCCAGAAGTGATTTCAAGGGTAGCTGGACAAATTGACTTAAAACCAACAATTTTAAGCCTTTTAGGAATGGATATACAAAACGATGTTCACTTCGGCAGTGATTTATTTTCAAACGAAAAATTGCCGTTTGTTGTTCAAAGAGACGGCAGCTTTATTACAGAAGACTATGTCTTTACGAAAAATGCCTGCTATGACAAGGCAACAGGTGAGGAGACTGAACTCAGCTTCTGTGAGCCGTATATGAAGAAGGCGGGATATGAATTAGATTATTCTGATGAAATCGTGTATGGGGACCTACTGCGCTTTTATAATGGAACCTCTTATAGCGAACCCGTTCCGGAAGGGTTTGCAGAATAACAAATCGAAGCCTTGGCCAGAGAATGGTCAAGGCTTTTCCAATAGCATGAAGTACATCCCTTTGTTCATAAGTTTATAGAAGGAAGGAACAAGGAGGTTTTTTTAGTGAAGGTAAAAGTCCGCCAAGACGATACGCTTTGGTATTACAGTCAATTGTTTGCCATACCTATACATTTAATGATTGATTCGAACTTACATGTGGATAGTAATAACTTGCAGGTGGGAGCAAACATAAATATCCCTGGATTTATTATAAAATCACATACAATTGTTTCCGGTGATACTTTATGGAAGCTTGCGAAATCCCGGTCACTTTTGGCAGATGCTTTATTTTTAGTTAATCCGGGGATTGAGGCAGAAAATCTAAAAGTAGGGCAAACGATTTTGTTACCAGAGAGAGTTGTGAAGCCAATTGTT
Organism: Bacillus sp. REN16; assembly: GCF_020731355.1. Classification (GTDB taxonomy): domain Bacteria; phylum Bacillota; class Bacilli; order Bacillales; family Bacillaceae_L; genus Ferdinandcohnia. The sequence continues at coordinate 329,043 of NZ_JAJFZK010000004.1, forward strand.
AACGGAAATCGACAGTATGATTTTGAAGATATGATAAAGGATATACAGGAATTGCAATCGATTTATCCGTTTCTTCAATCTCGTTCGATTGGAAACAGTGTCTTAGGAAAGGACCTGCTTGAGCTGCAATTGGGTCGAGGTAAAAAAAGAATCCATTGGAACGGCTCTTTTCATGCGAATGAATGGATTACAACAAATGTAATCATGACTTTTTTAAATGAGTATTTGCTAGCACTCACCAATATGGCGCCAATTCGCGGGTTTTATGTGGAACCACTTTATTTGGAAGCATTTCTATCAATCGTCCCGATGGTTAATCCAGATGGGGTTGATTTAGTCCTGAATGGGCCTCCAAACCAGGAGCCGTATAATCATGAGGTTATCCAAATAAACGGTGGAAGCATGGATTTTAAAGACTGGAAAGCGAATATTCGAGGGATCGATTTAAATAATCAATTTCCGGCAAATTGGGAAATTGAAAAGAAACGGAAAGAACCAAAGGCACCTGCACCTCGAGATTACCCCGGGGATGCTCCATTAACTGAGCCAGAGGTCATTGCAATCGAGAAATTAACAAGGTCCTCCAATTTTTCACGAGTATTAGCCTTCCATACCCAAGGAGAGGTCATTTATTGGGGCTATGAAGGCCTGGAGCCACGTGAAGCAGAAACTCTAGTTAAGGAATTCTCAAGGGTTACGGGGTATGAGGCCGTTCGTTTTGTAGACAGCCATGCAGGCTATAAGGATTGGTTTATCCAAGAATGGAGACGTCCCGGGTTTACATTTGAATTAGGTAAAGGGGTTAATCCATTACCGCTTTCTCAATTTGAAGAAATTTATCAGGAAACTCTTGGGGCCTTCTTGGCATCGATGTATATGTAAATATATTCTGTGGAATTCCCCTACATTCAAATGTAGGGGAATAAAATTTTAAATGGCAGGCAATACGATGGGAGCCAAACCTGTTTTTAAACTGATAGTTGTGTAGATATAAAAAGGTCATCCGGACTATAAAATATTTTTTGTTCTTAATTAAGTCCTAATTATTCGTTTTATAGTTCCAATATTCGAAATACTATTGTATAATTCAACTAAATGAAAGAAGTTTACTTTCATTCCTTTTTTTGCATATTATGTTCTCGTTTGAGAACATTTGGGAGGTGGGTAAATTTGTTTAAAAGAAATCAAAAAACGAGGGGGTGTAAAATAGTATATCAATCCGTTTTTAATAGACACACAACAACCAAAATGGTCATTTAAATATTGGTGAAAACAGATGAGTAGGGGGAAGAGAATTGGGGAAAAGAAAGTTTATGAAACTATTTAGTAGTATCCTAGCTTTCGTAATGGTGCTATCAATTATGATGCCTGTCTCGGCAGAAGGGGAGAGGGCAGAAAATAAAACGTTTAAGCAAGTACAACAAAATGAAAAAAACATGATGCTAAAGGCAGCAATTGCTGAACAACATGCAGCCTCAGAAGGGTTACCAAGGCTACATAAGGATTTACAAGGAAAATCAGGTAATGAACTGATTCCAGTCATAATCCATCTATCAGAAAACCCAGTAGCATTAGAAAAAGGGATCAGTGAACTAAAAGGAAAAACCTTATCAAACTCAAAGATTTCAGAAATCCGCAGCAAGATTAAGAGACAACAAGCTACTGTTGATAGTGAAATATTAGCAAAGGGCATCAAATTAACAAAAGGCTTTAAATATGATACTGTGCTTAATGGCTTTGCTGCTAAAGTAAAAGCGGATGACCTTAAGAAGCTTCTTGACATTACAGGCATCACTTGGGTTGAACCGGATGCGATCGTTTATGCAGCAGAAGAGGACAAGCCAACAGATCCGGCATCATCAGAACTTGAAAAAGTTGTGAAATACGAGACTCAAATGAATACGAGTATCGACCACTTAGGGATTGAGAATATTTGGGATAAGGGATACAAAGGAGCAGGGATTAAGGTAGCTGTACTTGATACAGGGATTGATCCGGAACATCCAGAATTCCAAGAAATCTATAAGGGTGGAAAGAACTTTATTGTACATGACTCTAAGTATGCACGTAATCGTGCCGATGATGATGCACGCGAAACATCACCGTTAGACCGTGCTGCAGGCCAGCCAGAATTCGATGCGGATGGACGTTCATTCTATACGGATCACGGAACGCATGTTGCAGGAACAATTGCTGCTATTGGTGCAAATCAATATGGAATTAAAGGGATTGCTCCAGAAGTTGATCTATATGCATACCGCGTACTTGGTGCCTACGGAAGTGGGGCAACATCTGGAATTATTTCAGCTGTTGAGCATGCAGTTAATGAAGAAATGGATGTTATTAACCTTTCACTTGGTGGAGGCAGCAACTCAGAAAATGACAGTTTATCATATGCAATTAACAACTCGATGATGGCTGGAGTGATTTCAGTTGTCTCTTCAGGTAACTCGGGTCCAAATCGTGGAACAGTAAGTACTCCTGGAACATCACGTCTTGGAATTATTGTAGGTAACACGACTAATCCAGAAACTCAACATGTCGCTGAAGTGACTGTAACTGTTGGGGAGGATTACAACTTCTCGAAGCAATTAAAATTCATGGGAACAACATTTGGACAAGATTTGGCAACTCAACTAGCTGGTGAGTTTGAGCTTGTCGCTGTACCGGGTGTTGGCGCAGTTTCTGACTATGATGGAATTGATGTAGAAGGAAAGGTTGCTTTGATCTCTCGTGGAGAACTTGCTTTTGTTGATAAAATCGCAAATGCAAAAGCAAACGGTGCAGTCGCAACAATCATTCATAACTTCTCTGGTGGAACAAATGCACCTGATGTATCTAATGTATTCTTAGGCGACTCATTTGCCTTCATTCCGACAATCGATATGTCTGTAACAGACGGTACAGCCATTCGTGATGCGCTAAAGGCGGGATCAGGCACTGTGACATTCGGAAACTACGGTCAGACAAATTCCGAAGGTGATCAAGTGAATGATTCTAGTTCACGTGGACCATCCACACCAAACTTTGATATTAAACCAGATGTTACAGCACCTGGAACAAATATTATGTCATCTGTACCAGCTTACAAATGGGATTTCCCTGATGCAAGCTATGAAGAGTCTTATGACCGTTTTACAGGAACTTCAATGTCTGCACCACATATTACTGGTATTGCGGCTCTCATCCAACAAGCTAACCCAGATTGGGATGCTTTTGATGTGAAAGTAGCTCTATCCAATACTGCGAAACTTCTGGACACAAGTAAGTATGATGTTTTCGCTCAGGGAGCAGGTCGTGTAGATGCGTATGCTGCAGTATTCCCGAGTGTACTTGCTTATGCAGAAGATGAAGCTGTACTTGATGCCAGTGGTGAAGTTGTACCAAATATTAAAGGAACCGTTACTTTTGGTCCGCAAAAACTTGACAAGAACATTACAGTTACGAAGCAAGTTCGTGTCAAAGACCTTAAAGGTGCCGGTGGAGATTTAAATGTATCTGTTAACGTAACAAAGGCATTTGGTGATGCCAAGGTGACGGTTGATAAAACATCATTCACTTTAGCTCCAAATGGAGAACAACTATTAAACGTAACGTTAACTGCTTCGAAAACTACTACAAAAGCTGGAGACGAAATTTTAGGTTATATCCACATTAATGGTGGTGCAAACCATATTTCACTTCCGTTTGCAGCAGACTTCAGTGGAGAAGCAGCAACAGAAATCAGAGATATGCGCATCACCGAAACAGATCTTTCCTTCAATGGAGATGGTGTGAAAGATGAAGCGATGCTTTACTTCACAATTACTGGAGATGTAGGGACAAACTATCTTGAACTTTGGAATATCGAAGATCCTGATGGTGGATATTATCAAGATGGCTATATCGGTTACTTACATGCAGGTAACTCCTTAGGGGCAGGCTCATATCAATTACGAATTGCAGGACAATATACACCTTGGGCGCCACCTCAAACAGCAACAAAGATTCCTGATGGAGTATATACAATTGACTATACTGCACTAGCAACATCTGGGGTAATTGGTGATTACGTAGGGCCAATTTTCGTAAAATCTACTAGCCCTAAAATTACTGGCCAGGCAGGAACAGATAAAATTACAGGTAATGTAACAGATAAGTATGTTGATTATAAGGAAGTTCTAAGTCCATACGGATTAGATTACGACCTTAACACTAAGCTATCAGCTACTTATGTTGCCACAAGCAATGGTGTAGCAGGTAGTGCTGTACCACTTACACTAAGCCAAGACGGTTCATTTGAAATTAATGTACCAAACGATGCAGAATCAGTTACAGTAAATATTGTTGACGCTGCAGGAAATAAAGGCAAAGCAGATTTCACTGTAGAAAAACCAGTGGAAGTGGAAGTTAGCCTTGCTGTTGACCAATCAAAGGTTACAATTGAAGAAGGCCAAACAGCAAATGTAGTAGTAACTCAAACTACTAAAGAAGGCGATAAAATTACTGAAGAAGATGTAACAGCTAAAGCTACTTACACAGTGGCAGATGCTGCAATCGCAACAGCAGAAGCAGGTGTAATTACTGCAAAAGCTGCAGGTGAAACAACTGTAACAATTTCTTATGGTGGAAATGAATTAACAGTTAATGTGACTGTAGTTAAAGGGAATACGGATCCAGATCCTGAGACGACATACAACTTAGTTGCAGATAAAGATTTGCTTCTAATTAATAAGGGTGCGTCAGATAAAGTGAAAATCACTGAAATAGCTACTGCTGGTGATAAAATAACGTTTGAGGATGTAACTTCAGAAGCTACCTATAAGGTATCTAATGAAAAGATTGCAACTGTCCAAAATGGTGTTATCATAGCAAAAGCAGTAGGTGTAACTGAAGTAACTGCCACTTATCGTGGAAATTCAGTAACAATTATCGTTGCTGTAGCAGATACTTCATCAGTAAGACCGCCAAGAATTACACGATAACATAAAATTTTTAGAGCCTGATCTTCAGTGTACTAAGCGTTTTTAGTACTTTGGGTCGGGCTCTATTTTTGTGTACAGATTTTTTTCTTGCTTTGAAACTTTTTAATAGGCATAATCGTATTATCTGTTAAGGGAAACAATAGCAGGGTAGATGACCCCATGTTGTAAAATGGACCGTGTATGGTAAAGAGGTGATTATTGAGTTGGTGAGAAATTTGATTTACGTTTTTATGTTTCTTTTTCTATTAGCTGGCTGTAACTCTCATCAACCGTTGGATAGCAGTAACGCGCCGAAGAGCAGTAATAAAAATGTATCAAAGGGACCTGTGCCAACTGAATTTTTGGGAGAGAATCAGCACTTACAACCATTAGACCTTCAGAAAGCGGATTTTAATAGTGTGGGCGATTGGTATGACGATGAAAGTGTCTTATACGTAGTGGATGACAACGGAAATTCTGAAATTTACAGGTACCATCTGTTTACGGGCGAGAAGGAATTATTCTTTAAAACCACAGCACCGGTTCTGACCATGAAGGCCAATGAAGACCATTCAATGTTTTTGATACATACTTCCGATAGTCAAAATCAGGCGAAGTTAATCGCAATCGATAAAGCAGGAACTGTACAATATGAATGGACGGTCAAATCCTTTGATTTGTATTATAGCTGGAATCCGTATAACTCAAATCAGGTGTTCGTGACATCGTTTTTAGAGGATTGGTCATTTCAAACTCATTTGCTTGATATTGGGGCCGAGAGGACTACGAAATATGAGGTATTTCAGCCGTTTATTCAATGGTTAAATTCAAACACAATTTCCTATTTAAAATGGGATCAAAATGCGCTTGATTTCTTTGCACCACTTTATTCGTATCATTTAAATACGAAAACAGAGGGACTTTTATTTGAGAACATCATTTCATTTGCATCCTACAAGGATTTACTTGTTACATATGAATTAACTCAAGAGGAAAAATCATTTGCGAAGGTTGGCTTTTACAATCCTGAAAAAAATAAGCAGCTGCATGAATATAAAATGCCCCTTTTAAGTGATTATTCCAAATGGTATATTCCATCGGCTGACTATGTTGCAGGGCAAAAGAAATTTTATTCGTTTAGGCCATATTCAACAGGTGCCTTGGATACGTATGGGGAAAAGTTCGAGCTTGTTTCCTATGATATGAGCACAGGCAAGGAAGAAGTAATCCTTGAAAAGATGGATGATCAACCCCTTAATTTTTCTCCTAATGGGTTCTTATGTTTATATGGATTCCAATTCGAAAAGATAATTGATTTAAAGACGAAAACCGTAGAGGAACTTGTATTATTTTAAACGGAATGAAAAAAGCCATCGGGTTCGATGGCTTTTATTACTTATTTATTTTCGGCTAGCTCCAGCGCCTAGCCCCTCGAGGTCATAAGCCAATCCGTCAAGAAGGATAAAAGGCATCCTTCCCGCCGGCTTTTCTTATGCTTGTCGGGGCTGATCAAGGCGCTTGCACTTTTGTTTTTAGTGAGCTGTTGGGAAACCATGTTTCCAGATTGTCATGATTGTGAACCAGCCTAATACTAAAAAGATTCCTGTTGAGAATACTAAGCCTAAAAGGTTTTTATCGCGTAATGAACGAATAATACCAAATGCAGCTAAAATTACGACTAAAGAAAAGATAATCATTAGACCCATGTGACTTACCCCCCTGCTATAATCAATGATTCATTTTAAATGTAGCCTTTTCTTACGATTCAATACTATTTTTCCCCATAGTATGAAAATTTACAACATCACGATAAGGTAAAATGTTGTTTCAAAAGGCTGAAAACCCTTTATGTAAAAAATAGATAGATTCATTTTATATTCTAATCGTTTTCACCAGTTTTGTCGAGGAGGAAAAAGTGACACTTCTTAGACAAATGATTATTTTTAAGAAAAGCATGATTGCGATTGGTTAAGCGCTTTTTCGTTTTTGTACGATAGTGTAGAATAAATGATAGAGTAAAAACAACGGAGGGAAAACGATGAAATGGCAAAGAGTTCCACTAGGACCATTACAAACAAATGCGTACATACTTGCAAACTCAAATAAGGAATGTGTCATCTTTGACCCAGGCGGGGATGGACAAAAATTAAATACCATATTAAGACAACAGGGATTAACACCAATTGCGATTCTTTTAACACATGCTCATTTTGATCATATTGGTGCGATAGATGATGTACGCGCAAATTGGGATATCCCGGTATATATTCATGTGAAAGAGAAAAATTGGCTACATGATCCTTCATTAAATGGGTCTGCATATTTTATACCTGGCCAAGAAATCCTGTCAAAAGCAGATCCTGTACTTCTTCCAAAAGAAGGAGACTTTTCTGTTGGTGATTTTCCATTTGAGATTTTCTACACACCAGGACATTCACCGGGAAGTGTTTCATACTATTTCAAGGAGCTTGGCATTGTTTTTTCAGGAGATGCTCTCTTCCAAGGAAGCATTGGAAGAACAGACTTACCCGGGGGAAGCCATGAACAATTACTGGACAGTATTCATAAAAAACTTCTCACTTTACCAGAAGAAACAATCGTCTTATCCGGACACGGCCCGGAAACAACCATTGAGGCCGAAATGGACTCAAACCCTTTTCTAAATGGATTTTAGTTTTAAGGCTATTTTGCAAAACATAGGGTGATTTTCGCTTCAGCGGAAGCTTTCCACTACAATCACTTAGATTTAGAATAAAGTTAATTTTAAAAACAGAAAAGGCCTAACTCAACAGAGTCAGACCTTTTCTGGGGGATGTTTTAGCATTAAGAATATCCTAATGCCCTGTAAACTTGGCATTCGCCAAGATTTAATATCCGTATAATGGGAGGGATATTGTAAGCTACTAAACTTACAATATAATAATATAAACACTGTGTCAATGGTGAAAACTAGCAAAAGGTGAGCCTATGCAACGTATACTAAAAGAGATCATTCAAACATCTCCAAACAACGAAATTACCTATGAACAATATATGAATACCGTCCTTTATTATGAAGAAAAGGGCTATTATATGAAAGAAAAAGAAAAGGTAGGGAAAAACGGGGATTTCATTACAACAAGCAATATCTCCAATGTCTTCGGCAAATTATTTGCATCCATTTTTCATAAACTTATTACGTTTGAAAAAATTTCACCGATTATCTGCGAAATTGGAGGGGGAAACGGCAGATTTGCAAAAGCAGTTCTGGATGAGTTAAAGAATCGCTACATCGATACCTATCAGAAAATAACATACATCATGATTGAATCGAGTCCATACCATCAGCGTTTGCAGCAGGAGATTCTCCCGATTGGTGAGAAGGTAATCCAATATCACAGCATTGATGAAGCAAAAATGAATTTTCCAGTACTTAATGGAATTCTTTTTTCAAATGAATTGTTTGATGCATTTCCAGTTAGAGTGATCGAGAAACATGAAGATAAATACCTTGAAGTGAAAGTCACACTTAATAAGGAAGATCAGCTAAGCGAAATTCTTAAACCACTTTCCGATGAACAAATTTTTCACTATTTGCGTTCGAATCAGATAGAGCTCGCAAATGGTCAACGATTTGAGGTTCCACTTCAAATGCTTTCATATCTTGAGGAGCTGAATAACTTTCTTGGAAATGCGGTTGTCTTTACCGTTGATTACGGATACTCAAATGAGGAATGGATGGAACCTGCTAGACGGAAGGGAAGCCTTCGTGGCTATTATAAGCACCAATTAATGGACGATCCACTAGAACATCCAGGTGAGATGGATCTTACAACACATATTCATTTTGACACACTCATTTCGATAGGTGAAAAGCTCGGATTTGAATTTGTGACAAAATTTCGACAAGATGAATTTTTGTTAGCAGCGGGGATTTTAACATTTTTACAGGATAATTTTGATTCCAATCCTTTTTCGGTGAAAAGTAAACAAAACCGTGCGATTCGTTCGCTGATTATGGACGGTGGGATGAGTTCTGCCTTTCATGTCCTGATCCAGCAAAAAAATGTTGAAATAAAGTGGAAATCTCTATTTCAAGACAAATAAAAAAAGCGATGTTTCCATCGCTTTTTTTTAGTGACCTCCGCCCATAGGCATCATAAATGTGGTGTAGTAAGAGAAGGCACAGAAGAAAACTGTTAAATATGCGCCAAACACGTAAATATACATTCTTTCAGACAATTTTAAATAGCTTAAAAGGACGAAAAATCCGGTTTGTGCAAAGAAAATTAGTGCTAGAATATCCATACCACCAACGTAGAACATTACTGCAAATATACCTGTCCAAAAACCTAAAACTCGGTACATACGTTCCATTATGTATATTTCCCCCCCTTGTACATGATAAACATCACTTTTATTATTATAATGTAACGATTACACAAATGTAAACCTTACTTTGCGACAATTGCGTGATAACTGCATGAATTACATCCAAGAATCATATTATCTGACTCTTCCAGCTCGACATCGTCAAATAGTAAATCAAACATACCTCTTAGAAAGGCATGATGCATTCCACAAACAGCTTCAAAATTTTCTTGGGCAATTTCTTTAAAAGGACAATTGTTGATCTTTAAAAAGATTTTTGTCTTCTCCTTATTATGGTCTAATTCTGGATAAAAACCCGCAACCGTAGATGCCTTTTTTAAAATTTCGAGCTTTTGTTCAAAGGTTAGCTCATGAATGGAGACAGGGATATGATGATTAACCAATTCTTCACCAAATCGTCGACCTGTTAGTTCAAGTGCTTTTTTACCGACATCACCAAGAGTTGCCATCGTTTCAATCGCAATTTTTGAAAGAAGCTGGTAATCGCGAAACGGAAAATTAATTTGAATATGATCATTTGATAGTCTGTATAGACGACTTGGTCTGCCGCCTTTTCCAGTTTTCCTAGCTTCTGAAACAAGCATATTTACATCCTCAAGCTTTGTTAAATGAAGTCGAGCTACATTCGGATGAATTTCAAATTGTTCTGCAATTTCTTGTACGGTGACATCTTCATTTCGTTTGATAATAAATTGATAAATATAATAACGTGTTGGATCTGCTAAAACGTTCGTTATCTTCAGTGTTTGTTCCACCGTTATCACTCCTTGTGACCCTAATGATACTCCCATTATAGCTCAGGTAAATACCATCAATAAGTGATTTATATCACTTGAAGGGAAAAGTTCACAAAACTTCAAGTATTTTAGCAACATGATTAGCATACTTTGTATGTCACCTACATATAATGTATTGATTCCTCCTAATGATAGAGAAAAACTTTAATGCTTTGAAAAATACAACCATCATGGCAGTGGTTGTATTTTTTATTGTCTTCAAATTTTTTGTTCAAAAAAAGTTCACAAATATTTTTTCGAAAAAAGAAGGAGTTTGTAGATTTATGTTGAAATATGATACCTGCAAGAGAAAAAAATAAACTATGAGGAGAGTGAAGTATTTGAGCGAAATTGAACAGCTCGGTGATCAATTGATCGAGGACGCTTGGTCAATGAGTGCATCTGATATTCATTTTGTTCCGAAAATCAATGATGCGATGATCCAATACCGGCTCGACAGCGACTTATTCAATAAGCAAACGATTCCAAAGGATGTTTGCGAACGCTTGATTTCCCATTATAAATTCCTGGCTGGAATGGATATTGGAGAAAGGAGAAGACCGCAAAATGGTGCGATAAACTTAAATCTCAAAGGCGTAACCATTAACCTTCGATTATCTACACTGCCCACACCTTACAACGAAAGTCTAGTCATACGTATCCTGCCTGAAACACCAACTTATTCTTTTGCAAATCTATCGCTTTTTCCAAACATGACAACTAAATTGCTTTCACTATTGAAGCATTCACATGGGCTTATAATTTTCACAGGTCCAACAGGTTCGGGTAAATCGACGACCCTCTATTCTTTATTGCACGCAACGAAGAAGCTTTTCAACCGGAATATCATCACATTAGAAGATCCAATTGAAAAAAGAAGCGAAGATGTTCTTCAGGTTCAGGTGAATGAAAAAGCAGGCATTACCTATGCTCATGGCTTAAAGGCCATTTTGCGTCATGATCCCGATATCATCATGGTTGGAGAGATAAGGGATACAGAAACCGCAAAAATTGCAGTCAGAGCAGCGTTGACAGGTCACTTAGTCTTAAGCACGATGCATACTCGAGATACAAAAGGGGCGATTTATCGGCTTTTGGAATTTGATGTTTCCTTACAGGATATTGAACAAACCTTAATTGCAATTGCCGCCCAAAGACTTGTGGATCTCAAATGTCCGTATTGTGAAGGTAAATGTACACCACTGTGTAAAAAGTATCGAAAGGTAAGAAGGGTTGGGGTGTACGAGCTATTAAATGGACATGCCTTAACGGAAGTGATTAAGGAAGCAAGAGGTGAAAAGGGAGAATACCGCTATGAAAAATTAAAGGATGTGATTAAAAAAGGAATTGCCCTTGGCTATTTATATCCAGACGCGTTAGAAAGATGGGTCGTCAATGAAGACGTGGAAAAGAAATAAAAATTGGACTTTAAAGGAACAAACCTTATACCTTAGTCGAATTGGGAACCTGCTTGATCAAGGCTATTCCTTTGAACAAGCCTCACAATTTTTACTTTTTCAGCTTCCAAAAAAGCATAGTCATGATATTGCAGTGATTATTGAAAGCTGTAAACAAGGGGATTCGTTATACACGGCCTTTAGCAAAGTAGGATTTCACAAGGACATTTTAGGATATATCTATTTTGCCGAGCAGCATGGAGATGTCTCATTTGCTCTTCGTGAAGGAAGTGTCATGCTGCAAAAGAAGCTCAACCATCTCGAAAAGGGAAAGAAACTTATTCGCTATCCGCTAGCCCTCTTGTTATTTGTTGGTTTTATGTTTACCATGATTGAAAAAATTTTATTACCGCAATTTGAAAGTTTATTTACTTCCATGAGTTATGAACAATCGTTTATTTCAAAGTTTTTATTAAGGCTCCCAGAACTAAACCGATATTTGCTCCTCATCGTCGGTTTACTAGTAATCATCGGCCTCGCGTACTATTTTCTTCATTTTCAAAAACGCACTCCTGTTGAAAAAATGAAGCTACTATTAAAAATTCCCATATTGAAAAAAGTAATGATTATGTTTAATTCCCATTTCTTTTCCGTTCAGCTCAGTAACTTGTTAAAAGGCGGGTTATCAATTTTTCAAGCCTTAACCATGTTTGAGCAACAGCTTCACTCGCCGTTTTTTCGTGAGGAAGCAAAGGAAATGAAAATGTTATTGCGAGCGGGGAACCGTTTTGACGAAATTTTGAAGACGCGAGAATATTACGAGGCAGATTTAGCGATGATCATTTTACATGGTCAATCCAATGGAAATTTAGCAAGCGAGCTCCAGCATTATAGCCAATATGTCATGGAAAAAGCCGAGGAAAAGGTGACTCGTTTATTAGCAATCGTACAACCTATTCTATTTGCAATCATTGGAATCATCATCATGTTAATGTACGGCGCAATCATGGTTCCAATGTTTCAGCTATTAAACGGAATATAGAGAGGAAGGATTTAGATGAAAGTAAAAAACCAAAAGGGATTCACTCTTGTAGAAATGCTAGTTGTTTTATTAGTCGTTTCAATCTTGCTATTGATCACTGTGCCGAATGTCACAAAGCATAATACGGTGATTAAGGATAAGGGGTGCAGTGCCATGGTAAAAATGGTTGAAGCGCAGGTGCAGGCTTATGAGTTGGAAAAAGGCAAGTTTCCGACGGAGGCCGAACTAAAAGAAGGTAAATATCTAGAAAATGGAATACCTGCATGTCCAAATGGTAATCAGATTACAATTACAAATGGAGTTGTTGGAATAGTTGAAGCACCTGCACAAACTCAATAATAAAGGATTTACCTTAATCGAAGTAATGTTGGTCTTATCAATCGTCATCATTATTTCTTCGATTAGTCTTTTAGAGCTTCGACCACTACATGAATCGAAAAAAATGGATCAATTTTTGGAGCAGCTGCAAAACGATATTTTCTTAGGCCAGCAATTTGCAATCAGCCATAGTGAAGGGACAACACTTTATTTTAGTTCAAGTGGGTCATTTTATCGGATAACAAGGGGAAATACTTTAGAAGAGGTTATCCATCGTAAGATTGACCCGGCAATCCGTATTCAATTTTCTACGCTTGGATATCAAACGGTTTTTACAAGTAATGGAAATATCCAGCGTTCTGGTGAAATTCGATTCAAATATAAGGAGAGTACCTATTTGGTTACGTTCTTATTAGGAAAGGGCCGGTTTTATGTTACTGAAAAATGAGCGGGGATTTACGTTGGTTGAGATGCTCCTGTCGGTTTCCATATGGTTTATGCTTTGTGTAACGCTTCTTCCCCAGCTCATGCTAATTATCACAGAACGAAGAAATACGGACATTTATAATATCGGAACTCAATTACTTTCAGAGGAGCTGCAAAAGGAGTATAACGGTGATTCATCCGTAATGAATATTGTAAAAGATGGGGTAAGCTACAACTTTCAAAAAAGCTTTAATGGGGAACTTCAAAAATGGGAGCTGTGTGTAAACTGGGAGGACAAGCTATCAAAAACGTATGAAAGATGCGGATATATAAATGGCGGGGAATGAAAAGGGGTTTACATTAGTTGAGATGCTCGTAACCTTTTCAATCCTAATCGTTATTCTCTCGTTTATTGCACCATTTCTTGGTGTAGTGTTTCGGGACAATGATAAACAATTTAACAAACTGGAATGGCAAATTTTAATTCAACAAATGAAGATGGAGATTCGGGAAGCGAGTAATCTTTCCGTTTCAACAAATTCGTCTGTGACCTTTTATAATGCAGCGGGTGATGTCGTAAGTTTCGAAAAATATACGGATAAAATTAGAAGAAGAGTCAATTCAAAAGGGCATGAATTGCTGCTTCAACATATTACGGAAGTCACATTTGAACCAAGAACAAATGGTTTTTTAATTACAGTTCTGACGGTTGACGGGAAAACGTATCAAGCATTGATCTCTTCCCTTACTACCTTGGAGGTGAGATAAGTATGAAAAATGAAAAGGGGTTTATCCTTCCAGTTACGATTGCGATTTCCTTTTTGTTTTTTCTCATTTTCACTTCACAGGTCAATGAGTATCGAACCGAAAAAGCTTTCGCTAACGAAACGGAAGAAATCTTAATTTTGGAGAATCTAATGCAGCTAGGTGTTGGGGACATAAAAGTCAAATTGCAAGATAAAGAAGAAAGTGCAGAATTAACGGGCACATTCAACTATCCAACAGGTACCATCACTTATAGAGTTGTTCCCCTGACAACGACAACCGCGCAGATTACCTTAACATGTAAAACACCACAACAACGTAAAAGCAGTGCCAAATTTGTGTACAATTATGAAACAAAAGAAATAAGTTCCTGGTTTGATTTACGTTAAGCATGGTTACATTTGCAAAAATAAGGAAATAATATCATCAACGCTTGAAAAAGGTAGGTGTTATTATGTCTACAAACGATTATGTGAAATTTGTAACCCAACAGTTCGTAAAGTTTATAGACCAGCCGAAAGACGTTCGCAAGGCTACGAAGCAGCAACGTAAAGAAGAACAGGAACCATTAACTAATCGCTGGTTTGGAATTATGCCGCTTGCCGTCTCACTTATGTTCAAGAAGAACAAAAAAAGAGAGAGCTGACAGTCTTGTTGTCGGCTCTCTTTTTGGATTGTCTAGTTCCAGGCGCCATCGGCTCGAGGTCATAAGCTAATCGCTTCGGAAGGTAAAATGCACCTTCTGTCAGCGCTTTTCTTATGCTTGTCGCCGATGAACGGGCGCCTTGCACTTTTCTATTTAATACCAGAAACCGCCGCCATACGGGTAGTATGGATAATACGGTGGGCGATAATATGGATATCCAAATCCGCCACCATAGAAATACGGGTTGAGGAGAGTACTACCAACAAGTCCTCCAACTAATCCGCCAACTAAAGGTGCTCCCCAAAAAAATCGTCCCGGTCTGCCAAATCCATGGCCAAATCCGAATGGTCTTCTATAAGGTCCCATCTGTTTACCTCCTGTTTTGTGATATCCCCATTAAGGGCACGGGATTTTCTTTTTTTCCGTGAGTGGGCTAGAATTTTACCTTCATAAATAGAAGTTTGCTCCTTATTCTTGCCTCACTAACATGGATATGTAATAAGAGTCCAGAAGTAGTGGGCGTTTGTCTGTATTATGTGAAAAATTATTTCTTTAACCCATTTAAGGGTATATCGTTTCTATTCACAAGTATTTGTTAGTATGATAGAGTAATAGTACTTAAAAAGTAGGAGTGACAGGTTAGATGACTACGAAAAAAGAAAAAATTGTTGATAAGTTGAATCGACCTCTACGTGATTTGCGCATTTCTGTCACAGATCAATGCAATTTCCGTTGCTCTTATTGTATGCCTAAAGAAATCTTTGGGGATGATTATCCATTCTTACCTCAAGGGGAGCTATTATCCTATTCTGAAATAGAAACATTGACAAAAAGCTTTGTCAAATTGGGTGTGCAAAAGATTCGGTTAACAGGTGGAGAACCTTTAGTTCGAAAAAATGTCCATGAGCTTGTGGAGCGTTTAACTCATATAGAAGGTATTGAAGACATTGCCCTTACAACAAACGGGGTATTTTTACCGAAATATGCAAAACAATTGAAGGAAGCGGGACTTCAGCGCGTCAATGTAAGCCTTGATGCAATCGATAACGAAATTTTTAAAGGTATGAATGGCCGCTCTGTTGGCGTGAAACCGATCTTATCAGGGATTGAAGCTGCACAAGAAGCCGGACTTATCGTGAAAATGAATATGGTCGTTCGTAAAGGAGTAAATGATTCACAAATTTTACCGATGGCCAGATTCTTTAAAGAAAAAGGGATTACACTAAGGTTCATCGAATTTATGGATGTTGGGACAACAAATGGCTGGAATTTTGACCAGGTTGTTTCGAAAAAAGCGATTCACGACATGATTCACAGTGAAATGCCATTGGAACCTGTTGATGCCGATTACTTCGGCGAAGTGGCAAAAAGGTATCGTTATGTAGGGACAGATGTGGAAATCGGGTTTATCTCTTCTGTTACAGAATCCTTCTGCTCAAGCTGCACACGGGCAAGGATTTCTGCGGATGGAAAACTGTATACTTGTCTTTTCGCAACCGCGGGCCACGATTTAAAATCATTAATTCGTTCAGACGCAACCGAAAGTGAAATTGATAAAGCCCTGACATCGATTTGGCAGGGAAGACGGGATCGTTACTCAGATGAACGAACAGAGGAAACGGCAAAGAAACGTAAGAAAATTGAAATGTCTTATATTGGTGGATAAATGGAAAAGAGGTGCTTGGATTGCACCTCTTTTTTGATAAATCATGCAGTTGATTTTTCTGCCCTGCCTGAACGTACTAACCAGCGGTGGACAGGGATTTCAACTAGAGTAATCACAAGGGCAGTTAAGAGTGCTCCCCATAGAGTTACCCTTGCACCATCTAAAAATTGTGAAACAAAATATACAAGAATTGCTGCAGCAATGAAATCTGCAATATCAGTCATTACTGTTGTATTTCTTCTAAGCATCATAACTTCCATCAAGTGACCAACAATGGCTAATACTACACCAACCACGATTGGCTGATACCATGAAACATAATCTACACTATCAAAAATACCAGAACAAATTGCTACAACTAAAGGTAATAAAATAATCTTCATAATGAAACCAGTCATAGCATTCACACCTCCTTTACGTGCTATTTTTCACAAAAAACAAGTAGAATATGTATAAAATGACTAACGATCTGTTTCTACAACTGTGATATTTTTTACTCGTTCTGTGTCCGGTTCAAACGTGATATTCACAAAAACACCAAACTCCCGATTATCCTTCTTTAACCACAGCTTGAACCGTTCAACATACATCCCATTCTTCTTATATCTGCCAACATGTTGATAATCAACAATTTCTGCTGATGGATACCGTTTTTTGGTTTCCTCCATCGCAAGTTTCCCCCATTTTGCATATTCTGGAACCGGTTTCTCAGTTTCAGCTGTGGTAACAGGGGAATCATTCAAGAAAAAAATAGTCGGTGATAGCAACAAACTAAAGCAGCAACCAATCAATATTTTCCGTAACAAAACATACACCTCACTTTTCTCTTAGAATTCCCATTCCATCGGTAAATTTATGCAGAGGAAATGGTAATGTATGGTATTATAAAAAAAGGGGGAGTGTCGATGAAAAGAGCATTAAAAAACTATATTTGGGTTCTTGTAATACTTACTTTGTTTGCATGCAGTACCAATGATGTAACAGGACAACAAAAAGATGGTGTACTTACACCAGTCAAACAAACTGAAAGAAACACACAAATTATTAGTTCACTCGGTTTTGATACATTGTTAATGTACGACCTTGATATAAAAAACAAAGACATAAAAATGATGCATTTTTGGATTGAGCATTACAAGAATGGTGAAAAACAGGAAGATATTATAAATGGTTTAACGGGTACAAGTGAAAAAATGACATTGGGTGTCTCCCAACTTGACTTCAAATTAGATGATACTTCCTATACTAGATGGACTTTTTCAAGTTCTGATGGAACAGCCCTAACGACATTTGATTCAACCCCTTTGGAACTTAATAAAGAAAATGTAGGAATGGCCCAAACATGGGTGGATGATAAAACAATAATAGAAGCTGAAAAACCAATTATTCTTGCGTTGCTTGCAAGTGATAGCGGAAATGGTGTACGAGTTGGACTTGATGAGGAAGTGATTGAGGATACAATAAAAGAAAGCAGCGAAGTAATTGTCGTGAAGGCGATGATTAGTGAAAAAGATGAACATTGAAAAAGCGATTCGATTTGGGTCGCTTTTTGCATGTTGTATGATTTGCCCTTTTACCGCACATATTATCATTATGTAAAATGTTGTTTTTAGGAGGAATATCATGCGGAAACGACTAAATTTTATAGCGATCATCCTATTAAGTATAACCATGCTAGTTAGCTGTAAGGGCGATGATAAAGCCAAAGGGAAAGATGAAAAAGACGAAGCTAAAACAAAAATACAACAAGTCGAGGATCAAATGATTAATTTAGGCTCACTTGGTTTCACAACAGATGACCTCGTGAAAAATTGGAACCAAGCCCAGGAAGAAATGAAGGATTCCGACAAAATTGATCAATTAAATGTAAGAAATGGAGAATTTAAACATGATATCAACAATGGAATGATTCTCGAAGGAATCGTAAATGAAACAACCAATGAGGTCGTTCGATTATCGATCGTGAAAAAAGACTTGGAATCAGATAACCTTAACACAACCTTAGATAAATATGAGGACACCATCGCTGCTTTCTTTCTATTGGTCGCCGTAACAAACACGGAAGAAGCAGTCAAAGAAGAGGACATCGGAAGAGTAACATATAAATTGGGTCTCCTTCGTGATAAAGATAAGAAGATAAACGGAACCGCAACTTTGAACAATATTACGTATAAGGCTGAGGAGAATGAGCGGGGATTGGTGTTGTCGGCAGTGGAGAAGGCGGATTAAATCAAAAAAACCTTGGAGGGATTTTCCCTTTCAAGGTTTTTTAACTTTACTTACCTTTGTTTTGTAATAGGACTGTTTTTAGTTCATCAACTATTGCATCAAATTCTTTACCTTCTGTTTCAATACCATTTTGCTTTGCAGTATCTATGATTTGATTTCTTCTAGAATCTGGTTTCATACGTAGTTCTTCGTATTTATTTGAGGAAGGCTCTGTTAATTCGGGTTTCTCACTATACTTTTCTTTAATTTCAGTTATTAGTGCTTCCTCTGATTTTCCTTCAACTGAAATTCCAGCTTCTTTTGCCTTCTGCTGGAGTATTGTAGAACGAATTTCAGCTTCTATTTTCTCTGTATCCTTTCCTTCAGTTGAAATACCCAAATCATTTGCTAAATTATCATAGTTTTCATTTTCCCTTAGCTGTCCACGAAGACTAGTGGAAGTAGCTGATTTTGTTGTTTCTTCGGTAATTTCATTTTGTTGTTCTTTAGTATTTGTATCCTGTACCTTAGTATTTTCAGGAGTTGTTAAAGCTTTGCGTTCTTGTTTTACGTTATTTTCTGCGTCGTCACTTGCAAACACAGGTAATAATTGTGTGGACCCTAAACAAATTACACCAATCAAACTAGTTATTAAAATTCCTTTTTTCATTGGTAATTAATCTCTCTCCTTTCACTATAATCAAAAGGTTGTTCTGACAAAGCAAAATAATTAAAGATTTACATCTTCACTATTTCCATAGTTAATCATTTTTATTACTACCTACATAAATTCTTTTATTATTTTGTCACGTTATCAATATTATTCCCTCCTTTGTCATTTATGTGATCATTTTTCCAGTTTCTAAATTTAATAAAGTTTTGAAACTCCCGGAAGTCTTCTTTGCTTAATCCATCATCAATTGCATTCTTTAAAAGCCTAGTCCACTCCAGATCAAGTAGTCCATTTGTATTAGGGTCAGGTTTCTCTTTCCCTAATAAAAATTCAATATTTGTCTCGAGTGGCTTTGAAATCTTAGTTAAGAATTGAAGAGAAGGATTTTTTTGTACATCTCGTTCAATATAACTTAAATAAGACTTTGAAACTCCAGCACGCTTTGCAAGCTCTGTAATGGTGAGACTTTTCTGCCTTCGTAATTCTTTAATCCTCGAACCAATCATCTTCCTTCTCCTTCATTTATTTGAATACTTACATGTTCATTATAAGGAACATTTCGTTCTTAATAAAATTGTAAAATAGTAAGAAAACGGGAGGGAATTCGAGAAAAAGAACGATAAGTGTTCTTAATTGAGAAAATATGGCTGTTTTTGAGATTTTCCATAAATAAGACTTATGGATTATACTCACATTGTAAGGTTCGTTACAGAGAACGGAAACGAACTTTGCAAAGTACATATCTCGGTTGATCTCCTTATCAATACATAAGGATTCAATAAAAAAATTTAAATGGGATTAAGAGGAGGAAACAAAAATGAGTTTGAAAAAGAAATTAGGTTTAGGAGTAGCATCAGCAGCACTAGGATTATCACTAATCGGGGGAGGAACATTTGCATACTTCAGTGATACAGAAGTATCAAACAACACATTTGCAGCTGGAACTTTAGATTTAGCAGTTAATCCATCTGTTGTTATTGATGTTGATAATTTAAAGCCTGGGGATACAATGGTTCGTGAATTTAAATTAGAAAATAACGGATCACTTGATATTTCAACAATTGATTTAGCAACAGCTTATAATGTTGTAGATGCTAACGGTGACAACGTAGATGATTTCGGTAAACATATCAAGGTTCTTTTCCTTGAAAACGCCGATAAAACAGGTAATGGTTGGATTATCGGAGATTATAACGATGTAATTTCTGAGACTACTTTATATGACCTTCAAAATATGACACCAGATGCAGTTGAAAACTTAAATCATTGGATTACACAGTTACTTGGATTAGGTGGAGAAGATAGCGGTCTGGCTGCAGGATCTGACGACCAAATGTTTGTTGCATTTGAATTTGTAGACAATGGTGCAGACCAAAATGAATTCCAAGGTGACGCTTTAGAGCTTGAGTGGACATTTACTGCTCACCAAACACCAGGTGAAGCAAGATAATATAGCATAATTGAAATAGGGGAAGGGGATTATATCTCCTTCCTCGCTTACATACTTTATAGATATTTATGAACACATATGGGTGGCTTTGTTTTCATAAATATCTATAAATACTGTAATGAAGAAGGGCGGAATAAAAATATGGATGGGAATAGTAGATTGTTAAAAGGTTTAAAACAAAGAAGAAAACGTTTTTTTGCCGTTCTTAAAATAGCCTTGGTGTTTTATTTAATGATTTTTTCAATCAAATATGTCACCTCAAGTACATCTGCCCACTTCACCTCAAGTGATAAAACTAATATATCACTTACAGCCGGATCATGGGTAGAGCCAGATAATAGCAGATTAAAATTTACCGATAATGGAAATTTCAATTTAAAGGCATGTCCTGCGAAAACAGAAGTTACAATAAAAAATGTTAGTGATAGTGATATGAAATCACCAAGTAAATTCGAGATTTACTATATAGATAAAGATTATGACAAGGATGGAGAAAAGGAACAAGGGGGTAATCCGAAAATTCAGGGAACCAAGATCAACATACCTGAAGGGGAGGACGTAATTCCAGCGCTAGCCAGTGGAGAACAAACCAAGCTTAGTTTTATGACAAATCTAGAAATTAAGGAAGGTTTTTATAAGTTTTATGCTTATCAAACAAATAAATCCGTTGAGGATGTTTGGAGCGTAAAGGTAAAAGTTATGTGTAAGGATGACAATGGCAAAAAACAAAATAATCAAAGTGAATCAACTATTGAAGAACCAGCAAATAACTCGGTTGAAACTGAGAAAATAGAATTGCCTGAAGCAAACCCTACAGAAGAAACAGGATCAGATAAACCTTCAAATCAGACACCAGAAAATAAGGAACAAACTTCTACAAATGGAAGTGAAGAGCCCCCTGCAACAACTGAAAGTAATGCTGGAAACCAAACTCCAGATGCAGTAAATAACACAGTTCCAGATGTATCTACAAATGACGAAGGAAATAAGGAGAAGGATGGACAATGAATAAAAAGAAAATTTTAAAATGGTTAAATCATTTTGTTACTGGTTTATTAATAGTTTTATTAATTTGCGTTGCATCACTTGTCGTAACAAATAAACTCTCTGGAGGGGAGCCTTCTGTATTTGGATATCAGCTTAAAACTGTTTTATCGGGTTCGATGGAGCCTGGAATAAAAACAGGGTCTATCATTGCTGTTAAAACAGGTGGAGATATGACGCGGTTTAAAGAAAACGATGTTATTACTTTCATGGAAGAAGATGAAAAGCTAATTACCCATAGAATCGTTGAAGTTATGAAAAGTGAGAATCAAGTGATGTACCGGACAAAAGGGGATAATAATAATACAGAGGATATTAATCCAGTATTAGCTCAAAATGTAGTAGCCGAATATCGTGGATTTACAATACCATATCTTGGATACTTTGCTGATTTTGCAGATTCCAAAAAAGGAACAATTATTTTAATGATAGTCCCAGGGGTTCTAATATTCCTATATTCCATTTTCTCACTCTGGAGAACAATCTCAAAAATTGATTTAAGTAGCAAGACGAAAGATGCTGTTGAAGAAACGAAAACAAATTAAGGATCAATATTCTTTAATATTGATCCCCTTCTAGGGAAGGAAGGGAGCGTATGATGAAGACGGGAATAGGATTTCTTAGAATAATAAATTTTATGTCAGTGTGTACTCTTCTATTTTTTTTTCTAGCTAATCAAGTTTCAGCATCACCGACTAACACTAATAAGGTAATAGATATCATGACGACTCCTGAAAAAATATTATTTGATATTGATAATTTTAAACCTGGAGACTGGGCAACAAGAACCTTAACTATAAAAAATAGTGGTTCAGAGGATTTTAACTATTTAACTTCAGCAGATCGAAAATCGGGATCGAAAAAATTGTATGAAGAGTTATATCTTACCATTTCTGATAGCAGCGGTGAGTTTTTTAAAGGGAAATTAGGTGAATTTAAAAAAATAAATCCTAGACCAATTGTAAGTGGTAAACAAGAAGAACTAATTTTTACAGTTGAATTTCCTTCACATTTAGGGAACGAGTACCAGGGGTTGGAAACTGAAGTCGAAATGAAATTCTATGCAGAAGGTACCTTAGGGGGAGTTCTCCCTGTTGATGGTCCAAAATTGCCTGAGACTGGTACAAATACCTTTAACATACTGATTGCTGGTGTTGTTTTGGTTTTAGGTGGAGGAATCTTATTTATCTTCTTAAAAAGACGATTAAGGTCTGTTGATTAACCGATTTCAAATAACAGGGGCTTTTAATTACCAAGATGTTCTTTATTGAGAATTACAAAGAGTTTCATAGTAGAAAATGTTTAATTCTCTTTTATAAAGCTTAAAGTGAGGTTCCCAATGAAATTCATCATCATTCTACTAGCAATCTTAAATCTATTAGACGCTTTTATCACTCATTTGGGAATCCTTGGTGGGCATATTTCAGAAGCAAATCCATTGATGTATACATTATACGAGTTAAATCCTTTTTTCTTTCTTTTTGCAAAAGCATTACTTTCCATATTTTTAATAGCACTTATCTTTATCATTCGTTTCCCAGTTAGTAAATTAATTCGTTCTTTATCCTATGTAGCCACTGCTTTATACACATATGTCTTTTTCCTCCATGGCTATTGGATTACGCAAATATTTTAAACAATGGAGGAAACCATATGTACACGAAAACATGTCCAAAATGTAACCAACCATCCTTTAGCAGCAGTAAGCTCGGTAAGTGGAAATGTCCTATATGTCAATTTGATCTTATAAGCCTGCTTGCACGTGATGCAGGAGAAGTTTTTCCTTCATCATTACAGAACAAATATCCAATTACCCAACAATTTGAATCCCACAATAATTCCACTTTTGAAACATACATATGAAAATAAAAAATGCTTCAGGCAACTAATGTGCCGAAGCATTTTTTTCCGCATAAACTGGCAGTAATTTCTTTTTTCTAAAGATAAGAATTCCATATTGAAGGGGAGCAACTGCCAGTAAAAGCCCGATTAGCTTAACGAACCTTCATCGATGAAGGTTCGTTTTCACGTCATTTATTATCCATTTTCCATTTGTTAAATTCTAAGAAAGATTTAAATTCGTCTTTGGAAACTCCTGATTTCATTGCCTCTCGTACAAGCCTTGTCCATTCTGAATCAAGTTCTACACTTTCAGGCTCCGATTGTTCATGGAGTAATTCATTAACCGTTACGCCTAATACTGTAGATATTTTTTCAAGAAACTGGATAGAAGGGTTTGATTGGAGATTCCGTTCGATTGAGCTCAAGTATGATTTGGCAACTCCTGCGCGATCCGCTAGTTCAGATAATGACAATTGTTTTTGTAGGCGATATGTTTTAATACGTTGACCAATCATGACTTTTCACCTTCCTTCCTAATCCCATTATAACATATAACGAAGTGAATGTTTTATAATAAGAACACAAAAAAGTGAAAAATAAAAAGAACCCGATTTAACCGAGTTCCCTGCATCCATATGTTTCCAATCTGTTGCGACAATTGGTTGCTGTATGTATAAATAAGGTCCGTTATGCTGTTTTACTTTGGAGGAAAGCTTGAATATCCTGGACGCTCATTCCCATCTCCACTGCTTCTAAAATTAGGTCGATCCATTCGTGATCTAATTGTTCGTTTTTGTTTTGTACTTCATTTAACATTTGTTTTCCTCCCAAAATACATTAGTATTCCAGGCAGTCCAGCCGTCATAATTGAAATCTTCAACTTTAGACCTGTGACTTTGCGTCCCTATTTTTCAATAAGTTTGCCTTTGTCTGTTCGAACCCAGCCGACTGACCTAAAACGATAGTCCTTCTATGTATAGAACCTTTGTATTACATTTAGAAGTATAAAACATAGGAAACAAACTTTCTGTAAAAAACTGTCGATGTCAAAATATTTAAAAAAGGTAAACGATAGGTTGTCCTCCTTAATAAAAAATGCCCTATATTCACCATTTATGTAGAAGAAACTCGAAGGATAGGGAAAAAGACCCAGGATTTGTTAACTAGAAGGAAATTAAGGTTAATACATAACGATATTTCTATAAGGACTTTTGTAGAATTACCAAATAAATGTAAGGTATTTGTCGAACGATTCTTTTGAAAAATGCCCACAAAAAATGTTATCTACCCCCAAAAATGAGGATAGGCCATAATTACAACGTATTTTGACATAGATAAAACAACCCGCCATTGATGATTTCGACAAGAACTTTCGGATAAAAGTAATTTATTTATCATTATATGGGATTTTTCAATAATTGGGGTTAATATAGAGTTTTGATAGGGGGATTTGGGGAGTGAGTAATACTAGTGTAATACCTACTCATCGTCTAAAAACTCCTTACGTAATTCGTCAATCGTATAAGAATAGGTTTCCCCATTTTCATATTCTGAACGAGATACCGAAATTGCATTGATTTCTGTTTTTGTAGGCTCATCTTCAGGCATTGTTAAAAGTTTAATCATTTTGACAAGCTCAGATAGTTTTTCGTCCGGTACCGCTTCAATTAATTTGTAAACATCTTCTCTTTTCGTTGCCAAATTATCATCTCCTTTTGCTTCCTATTATAGCTTATCCTTCGGGGAATAAACAGAATCATAAAAGGCCAGAATGACAACCGATTATAAAGCCTTATTCGGACAGGACTAAACAAGAACTTCTGATTGAAAGTTCGAATGCAAGGGTCATTCAGACAGACCAATGTATATTTGCTGGCAACTAGTCTAAATGCGAGGTTCATTTAGACAGTCCAAGGAAGAACTTCCATTGCAGTGTACAAATGTCAAGCCCATTCAGACAGAACAAAGTAGAACTACTGTTTGAAAGTCCGAATGCAAGGCTCATTCGGACAGATCAAAGTAGAAGTGTCGGTGCGAGTCCAAATACAATGCCCATTCCGACAGAACAGGCAGATATTAAATAATAATAGTCTAATGAAGAAAAAATTTGTTAAATTAACATTGGCGGCAAAACCCACTCTATAAAACATAGGATAGGCCATAATTACATCGTATTTTGACAAAGATAAAACAACCCGCCATTGATGATTTCGACAAGAACTTTTGGTTCGTACTGGTCCTTTAGTGCTTGTTTTTCAATTTCATAGCTCTCTGGTTTTTCTTCGATACCTTCATAAAAGGCATCTAACAAAGCTAAGTCCTCATCCCAGCGCTGTCTTGCCTCATCTGCCCATGCGTGATCCTGTGTTTCCACATAGCCTCTCACATATTGCTGAAGACGATTGACACCACTTTGTGGTCTGACAAGCGGTGACATTGTGTACGTTAAATCTGGTATTTTAGGAGTAAGTGGCAGCTTTTCAAGTTTTTCCTGAAAATCCTCAACAATAACTCCATTTATAAGCTGAATGCCAAGTGACATTAATACATCGCGTTTGCGGTCACTTTTATAGGAAACCTTCACATTTAGACCAAGCCAAGGGTAAAGGGGTGTATTGCCTTGAGCGCCAGGCGGTTTTTGCTGGTACAACCGGATATAGCTTGCAAGCTTTTTCGTTGATTCAAAAATTTGGTGCAAGCGGGGTGTTCCGAAATGAATAAAATCACCCTTTATGTTATCCGGTGTTTGATCCCGGTCTGTAATTAACGTGAGCTTCATCGGATTCGGTTCTCCACCTGTTTTTTCAACATAGGTCCAGTAAAAGGGACGGTTCATAAGTTGCTTATCCAAATCAATCGTCAATTGGACTGTCATATGCCCAGGGTTTCGTTCAAGAATTTCACAATGGTTGGATACAAAATATTTTTCTAGAAAATTAACTATTTCCTGTTGCTGCATGCTGTTCACCACCATTTTGTTCTTCAAAACTAATAATTGATGTTAAATTCTCCATTTTTATTCTCATTTCGCCTTCACTACGAGACCGAAGCATGATGTCTTGAATATGGTCCTCAATATTTCCTAGGTCGAGTCTTGTTAAGATATCATCCAGTTGCCCAATGACGCGCTCAAACAGATTAATTTTTTCATATAATAGCTTCAAAATATGCTCTTCAACTGTGTTCTTCGTTGCGAAATTATAAATATGGACATCCTTTTCCTGACCAAGTCGATGAATACGCCCGATCCGCTGTTCAAGCCTCATCGGATTCCATGGGAGGTCATAGTTGATAATATGATTACAGAATTGCAGGTTAATCCCTTCGCCGCCAGCCTCGGTTGCAATCAATACCTGGAATTTACCTTTAAACAATTCTCTCATCCAATCCTTTTTCCCGCGCTTGAACCCACCTCGAAATGGAACGGATGATATGCCATTTTGCTGCAAAAACCATTGTAAATACATTTGAGTCGCACGATATTCGGTAAAAATTATTACTTTATCATCAATTTGCTTAATGAGTTCAACTGCTTTTTCAGCCTTTGAGTTTTGCGTGACTTGCTCGACTTTATTCATGAGCCCTAAGACCATATCCTGAGGGGCAGAAGCGCTACCATCTTCATTTTTCTTCTCAAGCATCTTTTTCAATGTAAAATAAACGGCTTCGCGGCTACTACAAGCCTCTCTTTGCAAAGTAAGAATTGAGAACATACTCGACGCAAAGCCGGAAAAGCTAGACCGATAGGCGGAAATCGCATCATAAAGCTCCTGTTCCGTCTCTGAAAATTCAATCGGAACGGTTTCAACCTTCCGTTTTGTCCATTCAATTCCAGTGTCATCACGGCGATTCCGAATCATCACTTTATTGACCAGTTCCTTTAGATGCGCATGATCATCGATAGAGCGGCTCTTTTTCCCGAATGACTCCTCGAAATTCTCCTGGTTACCTAAATGCCCAGGCTTAAGCAAGGACACGAGATTAAAAATCTCATCGATTCGGTTTTGAATCGGGGTTGCCGTTAATAGTAAACAAAACTTCTTTTTTAGGTTTTGAACAAATTCATAGTTTTTTGTTTTATTGTTTTTAAGCTTGTGAGCCTCGTCGATGATAATTAAATCATAATCCTGCTCATACACGATTTCCCGATGAGGACTTCTTTTGGCAGTATCAATAGAAGAAACAATCACATCATATTGCTCCCACATATAGCTTTTCTTTTGCTGAACCGCTGGAATGTAAAACTTCTGATTTAATTCTGAAGCCCATTGAGATACAAGCGAAGCGGGGACTAGAATCAACACTTTTTTTACAAGTCCGCGAATCATATATTCTTTTAAGATCAGTCCAGCTTCAATTGTTTTTCCGAGCCCAACTTCATCAGCTAGTATCGCTTTTCCATTCATTTTTTCAACAACTTGCTTTGCCACCTCCAGCTGATGTGGAAGTGGTGTTAACTGTGGTAAATGCTTAGGAGCCTGAAGACCTTCGAAATCAGGTATCGACTGGTGTTTTTCCACTTCATATGCAAGTTTGTACAACTCCCAGTTCGCCCAAGGACCGTCATCGTCAATTCTTTGCAGAAAGTCACCCTGCCACGACTGATCAAATTCAAAATCGACATTCATATATTCACAGTCCTTTCTTAGTTGAGTATTAATATAGTAGAAAGTGAACTTTTTCATAAAACACGAACGTTTTACAGAAAAAATAAATTAATGTTAAGAAAATAATATATTGCCCAATCCGCTGGATAATGGTAGGATGAAGGTAGTTGGTAAACGCTTCTCTATGCTTTTTAGAAGGGTTTAGTGATACATTCTAATTGATAAAAACAAGCTATTGGGCTGGAATTGGTTAAATTTCCATATTCGTTTCGTTAGTATTACCAAAAAAATGAAAAATATGAAGACCGCGAATGACAACAAGGGGAGAGACTACTTTTTTGTAGCGCCGAAGGAGCAAGCAAAACCATTGTGAATCTCTCAGGCAAAAAGACTCTTGTTCGACGCAACTCTGGAGAGAGCCGATTTTATGGCCACCAAAGGGGCAAACCTAATAGAGTAGGGTTCAAAAAGGAGGACAAAAAGAGCCGAGAAGGTCGAGGCGGCGAAGTTTCGAGGAGCGGAGTGTATGCTTTAATACATGAGCACCGCAGAAGCGAGCCAACGAAGAGATTCGACAGCTATTTTTCCCGGACTTTTTGAACTTCATCTTAGGTAAACTTTCAGGTGCAAGGACAGAGACTTCACACTTCTGTGGAGTCTATCTGTCCTTTTTTGTGTTTTCAGAATCTTTTGGTTTTAGAATTGAGGCCCAAATAACTTTTAAAATGATGCAATGTGAGGGAGGAATCGGATTTGACCGAGTTAAAACGTACACCATTATTTGATGAGTATCAAAAGCATGGCGCCAAAACAATAGATTTTGGCGGGTGGGATCTTCCAGTTCAATTTTCAAGTATTAAAGAAGAGCACGAAGCGGTTCGTACAAAAGCAGGTCTTTTTGACGTATCCCATATGGGAGAAATCGATGTAAAAGGAAAAGACAGCTTAGCGTATCTCCAAAAAGTAATGACAAATGATGTTTCAACGTTAAAGGATGGCGCAACACAATATACGGCGATGTGCTATGAAAATGGTGGAACAATTGATGACCTGCTGATCTATAAAAAATCCGATGAACATTATTTACTTGTTGTAAATGCTTCAAATACAGAAAAAGATTTTGAATGGCTAAAAGAGCATGTCTTTGGTGATGTGGAAGTGGTCAACATTTCAAACGAGATGGGACAAATTGCGCTTCAAGGACCACTAGCTGAAGCTGTTTTACAAAAGCTAACTAATACAAATTTAAGTGAAATCAAGTTTTTTAAATTCCAAGACGATGTTGTGATTGCTGGAAAGAAAACACTTGTTTCAAGAACTGGCTATACAGGGGAAGACGGCTTTGAAGTCTATTGCCGGGCTTGGGACACAGCTACCTTATGGAATGCTATTTTAGAAGCTGGAGAACCAGAAGGAGTTTTACCTTGTGGATTAGGTGCTCGTGACACATTACGCTTTGAAGCGAATCTTGCACTTTATGGACAAGAACTATCAAAAGATATCACACCAATCGAAGCTGGAATCGGCTTTGCGGTGAAACCAAATAAAGAGGCTGACTTTATTGGGAAAGCAGTTTTAAAAGAGCAAAAAGAAGAGGGAGCTCCTCGTAAAATTGTTGGGATCGAAATGATTGATAAAGGAATTCCGCGTCATGGTTATGAAGTGTATATTGGTGACGAGCAAGTAGGGGAAGTTACGACAGGAACACAATCACCAACCCTTCAAAAAAATATTGGGTTAGTTCTTATTAAATCAAATCATGCCGAACTTGGAACTGAAGTTGAAGTTCAAGTTCGTAAAAAACGTCTTAAAGCAATTGTGGTGGCAACACCTTTTTATAAGCGTCCAAAAAAATAACTGAGAATAGTGAGGGTTCAAAAGGAGGATAAAAAGGACCAAGAAGTTCAAGGCGGTGCAGCTTTGAGTACCGGAACGTATGCAGTTAATACGTGAGGAACGCAAAAGCAAGCCAACGCAGAAATTCGATGTGTCATTTTTACCGGACTTTTTGAACATCCTCTAAGTGGGAAAGGGGTACATTCATGAAACATCGTTACTTACCAATGACGGAACAAGATCAAAACGAAATGCTCCAAGCAATCGGCGTATCGACTGTCGATGAGCTTTTTAGTGATATTCCAGAAAGTGTTCGATTTAAAGGCGAGTACAAGATTAAAAAGGCGAAATCAGAACCTGCATTAATGAAAGAACTTTCTGTTCTTGCTGCAAAAAATGCTGATTTACGCCACAACGCTTCTTTCTTAGGAGCAGGTGTGTACGATCACTATATGCCTGTAATTGTGGATCATGTTCTTTCACGTTCTGAATTTTATACTGCATATACACCATACCAACCTGAAATATCTCAAGGTGAGCTTCAAGCTATTTTTGAATTCCAAACAATGATTTGTGAATTGACTGGTATGGAAGTAGCGAACTCTTCTATGTATGATGGTGGAACATCTCTAGCTGAAGCAGCTATGCTTTCATGTGGTCATACAAGAAAGAAAAAAGTACTCGTTTCTGGGGCTGTTCATCCAGAATCTAGACTTGTTCTTGAAACCTATGCGAAAGGTCAATACATTGAAGTAGTTGAAGTTCCAACAAAGAGCGGTGTAACAGACATTGAAGCATTAAGATCTTTAATGGATGACGATGTGGCAGGTGTGATTGTTCAATATCCTAACTTCTTTGGTCAAATTGAACCTTTAAAAGAAATCGAGGAAGTCGCTCATACCGGAAAAAGCATGTTTGTTGTATCGAGCAATCCATTAGCACTTGGTGCATTAACACCTCCAGGAAAATTTAGTGCTGATATCGTAGTTGGGGATGCACAGCCATTCGGAATCCCAGCTGCATTTGGCGGACCGCACTGTGGATATTTCGCGGTTACATCAAAATTAATGCGTAAAGTGCCGGGTCGCCTAGTAGGTCAAACGGTTGATGAACAAGGGAAACGCGGTTTCGTATTAACCCTTCAAGCACGGGAACAGCATATCCGTCGTGACAAAGCGACATCAAATATTTGTTCAAACCAAGCTCTAAACGCATTAGCAGCATCTGTTGCGATGACAGCATTAGGTAAAAAAGGTGTGAAAGAAATTTCAACTCAAAACCTTCAAAAAGCCTACTATGCAAAGCAACAATTTAAAGCAAATGGCTTCGAACTTCCATTCGACGGACCAATCTTTAATGAATTTGTTGTAAAAGTAGGTCAATCTGTTAAAGAAGTAAATGCACGTTTAATCGAAAAAGGAATTATCGGCGGTTATGATTTAGGCCGTGACTACCCAGAGCTTGAGGGGTATATGTTAGTTGCAGTAACTGAGCTTCGTACAAAAGAAGAGATTGATACTCTTGTAAAAGAATTGGGGGATAGCCATGAATAAGCAGGATCAACCATTAATTTTTGAACTATCAAAGCCAGGGCGAATTGGTTATAGTTTGCCAGAATTAGACGTACCTGAGGTAAATATGGATGAGATTATCCCTAGTGACTATCTTCGTGTTGAGGAGCCAGAACTGCCAGAAGTATCTGAACTAGATATTATGCGTCATTACACGGCATTATCAAGAAGGAATCATGGAGTAGATTCAGGTTTTTATCCACTGGGATCATGTACAATGAAGTACAATCCAAAAATTAATGAAAACGTTGCTCGCTACAATGGATTTGCCCATATCCATCCGTTACAAGACGAAAGCACAGTCCAAGGTGCGATGGAATTAATGTATGACCTGCAAGAGCATCTAAAAGAAATTACTGGAATGGATGAAGTGACCCTTCAACCGGCAGCTGGTGCACATGGTGAGTGGACCGGATTAATGATGATCCGTGCCTACCACGAAGCAAATAACGACACTGCTCGTACAAAAGTTATCGTACCTGATTCAGCACATGGTACCAACCCAGCATCTGCAACAGTAGCTGGC
This sequence comes from Bacillus sp. REN16, assembly GCF_020731355.1. Taxonomy (GTDB): domain Bacteria; phylum Bacillota; class Bacilli; order Bacillales; family Bacillaceae_L; genus Ferdinandcohnia. The sequence goes on from NZ_JAJFZK010000004.1 coordinate 361,150, forward strand.
TTTGAAACGATCACTGTAAAATCTGGTGAGGACGGATTAGTAGATCTAGAGGATTTACGTCGAGTAGTTGGACCGGATACAGCTGCATTGATGTTAACCAACCCGAATACACTAGGTCTGTTTGAAGAGAATATTTTGGAAATGACAGAAATCATCCACTCAGCTGGTGGTAAAGTTTATTATGACGGTGCAAACCTGAACGCGGTATTAAGTAAAGCTCGCCCTGGAGACATGGGATTTGACGTTGTTCACTTAAATCTGCACAAAACCTTTACTGGTCCACATGGCGGTGGAGGCCCAGGTTCTGGTCCTGTCGGTGTAAAGGAAGATTTAATTCCTTATCTGCCAAAACCGGTTCTTGTAAAAACAGAGGAAGGCTATCAATTTGATTACAACCGTCCACAATCAATCGGGCGTGTAAAACCGTTCTATGGAAACTTTGGAATCAATGTTCGTGCGTATACGTACATCCGGTCAATGGGACCAGATGGTCTTAAGGCGGTTACTGAAAATGCTGTAATAAATGCAAACTACATGATGCGTCGACTAGCGCCACATTTTGACCTGCCATATGATAGACACTGTAAACATGAGTTCGTAATCTCAGGTAGACGTCAGAAAAAATTAGGTGTTCGTACATTAGATATTGCAAAACGATTGCTCGATTTCGGTTATCATCCGCCAACCATTTACTTCCCACTAAATGTTGAGGAATGTATGATGATCGAACCGACTGAAACAGAATCAAAAGAAACACTGGATGATTTCATTGAAGCGATGATCCAAATTGCGAAAGAAACAGAAGAAAATCCAGAAATCGTTCAAGAAGCACCACATACAACAGTTGTAAGCCGACTTGATGAAACATTAGCAGCAAGAAAACCTGTATTACGCTATCAAAAACAATAACTATCTATATAGAAGAGATTCATCCTGTTTTGGATGAGTCTTTTTTTTACCATAAATTACCGTGTTTAAAAGTATTGAAAAATGGACGTTGGGCTGATAATATAGGTTAAGTCATCACGACAACGTGATTGATTGAGTCACACTTTTAAAAAACGAAGAAATTGTTTTTGAAAAAGTTGTTGACATGAAAGTTTGGTACATGATATATTATTAAAGTCGCTTTTGAGCGGCGGTTAAAAGTTCTTTGAAAACTGAACACAATACAAGCGTCAACGTTTTAATTTTATTTTATTGAGCAATCAATACTCTTATTGGAGAGTTTGATCCTGGCTCAGGATGAACGCTGGCGGCGTG
>NZ_JAJFZK010000040.1 GCF_020731355.1 Bacillus sp. REN16
ATATGCAAATTGGCACTCATTTTAACTTACATTTTTAATGTTTGTGATAGTTAACGGAACCCGTTACCATCATGATCGCCTTTTTTAAGTGAATAATTAGTTTCCCTGTTTGTTTAATAATTGGAGCAAATAGTAAAAGCCATACTTGACGGTTCTAGTTCGGATTCCTTGGCGGGAACCTGCTAATTGTAACGGAAATACCTTTGTAGGCTGATCTAAATAGGAAATCCCAATATACACTGTTCCCACAGGTTTTCCTTCCGATTCACTTGGCCCCGCTACCCCTGTAAAACTTATCCCAATATCAGAATTTAAGAGCTTTTTCACGTTCTCAGCAAGCTCTTGTGCTGCCTGACTACTTACAGCACCAACCGTATCGAGTGTTTCCTTCTTAACATGTAGAACTTGTTCCTTCACTTCATTTGTATAACAAACAACTCCTCCCTTCACAATCGCGGAAGAACCTGCCAGATTCGTTAGTTCTTCAGCGAATAAGCCACCTGTTAAGCTCTCAGCACTCGCAATCGTTAGCTTAGCAGCTTTTAGTCTATCCATGAGTTCATTGACTAGTGAAGTCGAGTTATAACCATATAAAAACTTACCNTAGTGAAGTCGAGTTATAACCATATAAAAACTTACCAACTCTCTTTAAGATCTGAGCTTCGGTATCATCTAATAGTTTATTTGCAACATCGGCTGAGCTATGTTTTGCAGTTAAACGAAGTGTAACCTCCCCGTCACTTGCTAAAGGAGCAATCGTCGGGTTTGTTTGATTATCGATTAAATCCTCGATTTCGGTTTCAAGCTGGGATTCCCCAATTCCAAAGAATCGTAACACTCTTGATTCGATCCGTTCAACAACACCTAACGATTTTAATAAGAAGGGGGCACCGTATGACAAGAACATTGGATTAAGCTCTTTAGGTGGACCTGGGAAAAGCATATATGTAATCTCATCAACCTCAAGCCCCATCCCAGGCGCCATCCCATTATCATTGGGGAGGATTTCAGACCCTTCAAGGACAAGTGCCTGCTTTTTATTATTCTCAGTCATATGGCGATTTGTTTTCTTAAAGAAATCTTCAATACTATGTAAGGCCGTTTCATCAAATACAAGCTTTTTTCCTACTATCCCTGCAATCGTCTCTTTAGTTAAATCATCCTTTGTTGGCCCCAATCCACCGGTAAAAATGATTAAATTAGAACGAGATTGTGAGATTTTAATCGCGTCCTCTAAACGGTCAGAATTATCACCAACAACTGTATGGTAGTAAACATTAATACCAAGCTCCGCAAGCTGTTTAGAAAGAAATTGTGCATTCGTATTTGCAATTTGACCCAAAAGGAGTTCAGAGCCTACAGCAATTATTTCAGCATTCATATAAGAACCTCTCCGTCCTATTTGGAGTTTGCAAAAACCCCTTTATTTTTCGCAAAGTAATCCCAACCGGAAACTACGGTAAATATAACTGCAATCCAAAGTGCAATCATATCAAATGGGATTGAAAGATATTCAAACGGCCAGTTATGTAATAATAAGGCAGATACTGCTACAACCTGAGCCCACATTTTAATTTTCCCAAGCATTTTTGCAGCTGCTACCTCCCCGCCTTCAGCCAATAAGAGACGTAAGCCAGTAACGGCGAACTCCCTGCTTATGATAATAATAACCATCCAAGCAGGTGCAAGACCGAACTGAATTAAACTAACTAATGCTGCACAAACAAGTAGCTTGTCTGCAAGAGGGTCCAAAAACTTCCCAAGGTTCGTTACTAAATTATGCTTTCTTGCCAAATGACCGTCAATCCAGTCTGTACAAGAAGCTACAATAAAAATAATCGCACCGACTAAATGGGAAACGGGAATGGACATTGAGCCAATTGAAACATCGCCCCATCCAAACGGAACAAACATGATAATTAAAAATAGTGGAATTAAACAAATTCTTGCCACAGTAATCTTATTTGGTAAATTCAAAATTCATACCTCCAACATTTACTAAATATCTATTATAGTGATAATACCACTTATACGAAATAAAAAGCCATCATAATGATGACTTTTTGTTATTCGGCGGTTCCTGGTGTAAATTTAATCGTGAAAATCTGTTGAACAACTTCTCCCGGATTAAATGGATATTGAAATGGTTCACCATTAATTTCAATTACAAGATCTGATGACCTTCCAATATTAAAATTGATTTCTGATTGGTTAGACAGGTCCACTTCTTCTGATTGTCCATCCGCAATGTTTTTCCAGACAAATCTTTCATTTTGTCTATTTGTTACAGCCACCCACGCTTGCCCGCCTGCCGAAGCTGTAAGTTTAACCTTAAATGAATCGGTATTTTTCAACTCATAGGTTGCGGTACTCGTGCCTTTTTCGATTTCAACTAACTCCTGAGCAGGAGTCTCTTCTACGGATTCCTCTTCTTTGGCAGGAGCATTTTCTGTTTCACCTGCTACCTGTTCCTCATCGTTCGGTTCCTCTTTTTGTTCTGCTTGAACAGGAGGTGGCTCATCTGATTCTTCATATTGGGTTTCCTGACTCTCGGGTTGTTTGTTCGGTTCTTTGGCAACATCCTTATTTGATACAAACCAGTAAATCGTCATCGCACCACCGAGAAGGAAAAGAGCCAAAATAATGATTGGTACTTTATCTATAATTTTCGAACTTGTCGTAGAAATTTGTCTTCTCGATTGCACTCTTGAAATTTGTTCAGGAATTTCGTCATTATATGTACCTGGAATTTCCGACTTAAATTCCTCAAATAAATCCTCAGGATTTAGTCCGACGGCTTCCGCATATTGCTTAATGAATGCTCGGACGTAGAATTTACCAGGCATTACAGAATAATTTCCCTCTTCAATGCCAACCAAATACCTTTTTTGAATTTTGGTCATTTGTTGCAGATCATCTAAGCTTAGTTCCTTTTGTTCTCTTGCTTCTTTTAAACGAGAACCTAATTCAGTCATTTTTGTCACCTACCAATTCTTGGTATACCTATTGTATTGGCGTATTCGCGTTCATTATACTAGCATTTATCCTTTTCAGTAAAGGGTTTCTTCACTCTTTACGAAAAAATTAAAAATCAAACCCTGAAAAATCAGAGCTAGAAAACTGTTGATATTCAATATCGTATGTAATTATCTCTTCAGGATCATTTCTAAGCTCAATGATATAATCGAAATCATTTAATGTATATTCAGTATGACGTACAAACATATCAGGATGCTCCACTAATTTAACAGCAGGAAGTCTCATGATCTCCCTCACTAGCTGCAAATGTCTTTCAGTTGCTCGCTTAGTCGAGACAATTCCATCGATAATAAAGAGATTATCGACATTGTATTCATCATGAACTAACTCATTCCTCATTGTTTGTTTTAATAAAGTAGAAGAGACAAACAACCACTTTTTATGCGCACAAACACTTGCAGCAACGACTGATTCGGTTTTACCTACTCTTGGCATTCCTCGAATCCCAATTAGCTTATGGCCCTCTTGCTTAAACAGCTCTGCCATAAAATCAACAAGAAGCCCTAATTCATCGCGAGTAAACCGAAATGTTTTTTTATCATCTGCATCGCGTTGTATATATCGGCCATGTCTTACCGCAAGCTTGTCACGAAGCTTCGGTTCTCTAAGCTTTTTCACGGTTATCGTATCCATTGTATGTAAAATTGATTCAAGTCTTTCAATTTGCTCATTACTATCACTTAATAACAGCATTCCCCTTCTACGATCGTCTACACCATTTATTGTAACAATATTTATTGAAAGCATTCCTAGTAATGAAGAAATATCTCCAAGAAGTCCTGGGCGATTTTTTGCTATTTCGTATTCTAAATACCACTCTTTTTTCTCCAAATTTCCCAGCCCCTTACTTGGTGGTTATAATTTCCAATTGCAAAATAATGCATTATTTACATTATAAACTAATCAATACACATTTTATAGAGGGCTAGAAAAAAAAGAACAGTTTTGGATAAATAAAAAAGAGAGGAAAATCCATCCTCTCTCGTTTTTAAAACAAACATTCTCTAACCTTGGACAAGCTTTACCATTACATTAGCAATTGCTTGTTGCTCTTCTTCAGAAGCAACATTCCATAGGTCTCGTAATACTTTTTCTTGAGCATTTTTTGGCTCTACTTCACTTGCAAGGTAATCACCTAATTGATGAGCCATATCACCGATTACATTTTGATCCATTCCTTCAGTTTTAGCATGCTGCAAGCGATCACCTAAAAAATTTTTCCAATCCTCAAAATTGTCTAGTACTGACATAAGTGACCCTCCTTATTAAGTTATTACAATGTTAGTTTGTCGATTGTTAACTTATTTATTCCTAAAATATTTAAGCTAAGTAAAGTTAACAATACCAACCACCATTAACAGACAACACTTGTCCCGTAATATAAGAGGCTTTGTTCGAAAGTAAAAAAGCTACTGCATTTGCAACCTCAACTGGCTGTCCAATTCTCCCCATTGGAATATCTTCACTTATGCCTTCAATATCTTCTTGGGTAAATTCCTTAAGCATATTAGTATTAATCGCACCTGGAGCAACAGCGTTAACCCTTACGCCGCTAAGAGCAACTTCTTTTGCTAAAGCTTTAACAAATGAAAGTTGCCCGCCCTTAACCATTGAATAAAGGACCTCACAGGAAGCACCAGTAATTCCCCAAATCGAGGAAATAACGATGATATTTCCACTTTTTTTTGTAATCATCGTTGGAAGAAGCTCCTTTGTTAACATATACGGTGTGGTCACGTGAAGTTGCACCATTTTTTCAACAGTCTTTTGATCAAAATCTGTCATCAGACCATACTCACTCTTACCAGAGTTATGGATGATTGCATCAATTGGATGATGAATTTGATTTAGTACTTGCTCTACACCAGTCGGATGACTTAAATCTGCCTTAATTAGATATGTTTCAACACCTTTAAGAGCCAATTCTTCTGCTACCTTTTTTATAGCTGGTTCGTTTTTATGGTAATGAAGGAATATTGAATACCCTTGAGTCGCAATTTCTTTAGCAATGGCGCTTCCGATCCCTCCGCTCGCACCTGTTACTAACGCATATTTTTTCATTCTAATTTCCCCTTAAAAAAAGCATCCTTTCACAAGAGGATGCTTTTTTGTGTTAACTCTTTTTCGGTACTACCTGGCACTCTGTCATTCGAATTTCATCAAAAAATTCGTTTACAGTGTTTTTTATATCGTCTACCGTTAAACTTTCCAACATTGGCACAACATCAAATAAATTCATATCATTAAATGCATACCTAGTAAATTGGTTTGCGATATAATCAGGTGAGTTTAGTGAGCGTAAAAAAGCACCAATCTTTTTCTTTTTCACTCGTTCCAATTCTTCTGAAGTAATGCCTTGTTTTTTACTCGAAAGCATAATCGATCGTACTTTTGATGATAACTGATCGGGATTAGATGTATCACCACCAACAACAGCGAACCCAAACCCCTGTTCTTCCGTATAATCATACGTAAATGTTTCATCAATTAAGCCCTCGTCATACAATTCCTGATAATGCTTTGAGCTTTTTCCAAATAACCAATCCAGGATGATCGTTATCGATAATTCCTGTTTCAATAATTCGTCGCTTTTTCGAGATGGATTTAGAGCTTTTACACCCACCATACATTTCGAGGATTGAACATTCATTTCTAGAACTTTCTTTTTTTCATTAACTTCAATAGGTTCATCTTCAAAATGGCGTTTGATTTCTGTCTGATTGTGATAATCCTTTTGTGCTTGGTTCGAGCGAATTTGCTCCATTATTTTTTTAGGATCAATTGGACCCACAACAAACAATATCATATTGCTCGGATGATAGAAGGTTTCAAAGCATTCATAAAGCATATCCTTCGTTATTTTAGCAATGGAATCAATCGTTCCTGCGATGTCAATTCGTACAGGATGATTTTTATACATATTTTCAATGACACCAAAATACAATCTCCAATCAGGATTGTCATCGTACATTGTGATCTCTTGACCAATAATTCCTTTTTCTTTTTCCACGGTTTTTTCTGTAAAATAAGGACTTTGAACAAAGTCAATTAATGTCTTAAGATTTAATTCAACATTGGAGGTACTTGAAAAAAGATAAGCAGTCCTTGTAAATGAAGTGAATGCGTTTGCTGATGCACCCTGTTTACTAAAATCTTGGAATACGTCGCCATCTTCTTTCTCAAATAGCTTATGCTCTAGAAAATGAGCAATCCCATCGGGGACATGAACGAAATCATCTTTCCCCAATGGCACAAATTGATTATCCACCGAACCGTAATTGGTTGTGAAAGTAGCATATGTTTTATTAAATCCTTTTTTTGGTAGGATATAGACGTTTAGGCCATTTTCAAGCTTTTCATGAAACAGATCCTCTTGAAGTTGATCAAATGTAATTTTTTCCATTACCTGCCGCCCTCCAATCCTGTAAGAAAGTAGATTGTATCGAGTTGAATTTTCTTAGCAACCTTGACTACTTCGTCCTTTGTTACTGTTTCGATGCCAGAAATCCAATCTTCGAGTTTTCTCGATTTTGAAGAAACTACATTATGATACAAGACCTCTGCTATTCCCCGAGATGTATCAATTGTTTCAAGGAGTTGATTTCGTATCACAGCTTTTGTTTGATCCATGATATCATCTGTAAAATCACCATCAGCCATTGCTTGCATTTGTTCCTTTATGATCGTGACAGCGCGGTCATAATTAGCATCATCAATACCAGACATCACCATTAATAAGCCTTTGTGACTTTCTACCCTTGATGCGGCATAATAGGCCAGACTTTCCTTTTCACGTACATTTATAAACAACTTCGAATGTGAAAAACCACCGAATATCCCATTAAACACTTGAAGAGCATCATAATCAGGATCACTATAAGTTGTATGTGTCCGGTAGCCAATATTAAGCTTTCCTTGTTTAACATCTTGTTTTTCAATGACTTTATTCTCTTTGACTATCTGTTTTGAGTGCGTTTCAGTTTTAGGATGCTTATTCCTCTCAGAAAACACAAAAGCTGAAGAAACCGCTTCCTTTACCTTTTCAGGTTCAATGTTACCGATAATATAGAGGTCAATCTCGTCTTCGGTAATTACTTTTTGATAATAGTTATATAAAGATTCAGTTGTGATGCTATCAATGTCTTCAATTCTTCCGTTTACGTGGAGGTGATAAGGTTCATCCTTACACATTTCCTCAACTAACCGTAAATTCGAATACCTCATTTTATCATCGTTAACTGCTTGAATACGCTGTTTTTGACTACGTTTCTCTTTTTCCACGATTACACTCTTAAAAGCGCCATTTTCGGTGACGGGTGAGAGCACAATTTCCTTTAACAATGCAATGGCTTTATCTAATAAGGGTGTTTGGTCTTTTAAGAAGAGCTCATTTGCAATTTCAACGAAAAATGTGATAATGTGATTTTCGCCTTTTTTTGCTAAGTCCACATATAATGAAGCTCCATATAATTCATCTAAATAAGAACGTAAACTTGTTGTTGAGGGATAGCTAGGTGTTTCACTTTGCAGGACATATGGGAGTAATGCCCTTTGTGTTACATACTCCTCCTGAAGCGGGGCTTTCATTCTAAGAACAATGGTATTCGTTTTAAATTTATCAGTTTTAATCGTATGGAGCGTCAGACCATTTAATTTATGCTCAGTTTCATCCAATAAAAACATCTAATCATAGCCTCCTTGTTTGGTCATAGCAAAACCTTATATGGCTATTTTCAACCAAAACCTTTTAATTAATCTTAAAATCACTATAACCTCAAATTAGCAATAATTTCAAGTTTTGGACGATAAATTTTCATATTAAAAAAGGAATGGCGCAATTGCCATTCCTTTTAAATAATCTTATCGTTTTCCTGAATCAAATGGTTCCCCAGCTGCTTTTGGTGCTTGGGAAGATTTAGAGAAAATAACCAATGCAAGTAAAGTAACCACATAAGGGAATATCTTTAAAAGAATTGGCGGGACAACTGCAAGCTCCGGGATAACCTGTGAAACGTTGGCAACTGTACTTGCAAAGCCAAAGAACAGGGAAGCTCCTAAAATTCCAAGTGGCTTCCATTGTCCGAAGATTAATGAAGCAAGTGCCAAGAAACCTAAACCAGAAACGTTTCCAGTGAATTCACCTGCATATGTCACAATAATAAGTGCTCCACCTAAACCTGAAAATGCGCCAGAAAGCATAACGCCGAGGTAGCGTATTTTTCTAACATTTACTCCTGCCGCCTCTGCCGCTTGAGGGAATTCGCCGCAAGAACGTAGACGAAGCCCTGTTTTTGTTTTAAATAAAACAAATGCACTTATTAAAAGAACAAGTAAGATAAACCATGTCGTTGGATATGTTTTTGTGAAAAACAGATCTCCAATAACCGGAATAGAAGAAAGCCCGGGAATATCAAACGGTGCAAAACCACTTGTAATACGAATATTTCCGCTACCAGTAATGTTTCTTGCTAAGAATACCGTTAGCGCGCCAGCAATCATATTAATAGCAGTACCACTAATAATTTGGTCTGCGTTTAAATTAATACTAGCAAATGCATGTAATAAGGAGAATATGATGCCTACAACTACAGCAGCGAGCAAACCTATCCATAATACTAAGTTATGATTTGGTAATACACCTTGAAGATAATAAATCGTTAGTGCTCCTGCGAAAGCTCCAAAAATCATCAGACCGTCTAAACCGATATTAACAACACCACTTCGTTCACTAAATAATCCTCCAAGTGCTGTAATAAGAAGGGGCATTGTAAATACGATTGCATATGGAAAAATCTGTTCAATTATAGCCCACATATTACGCTTCCTCCTTTTTTACAGCATTACCTTTTGAATTATTTCGACGTTTCATAAACTTATTCAATAAACGTTCGATCAAAATACTTGTAGCAGCGAAATAAATGATAATCGCAATAATTGTGTTTGCAATTTCCGGTGGTATTTCTGTCATCGCATTCATAAAACCCGTTCCGGAATAGAGGATTCCAAAGAATATAGCTGCAAAGAATACTCCAATAGGATTGTTTGCCCCTAATAAAGCAACGGCTATACCGTCAAATCCTTGTGAAGGAAGGATCCCGATTTGCATACTAGTTGCATTTCCAGTATACATAGCAACTCCGGCAAGACCCGCTAAACCACCTGAAATCAGCATTGATAAGACAATATTGGAATTAACTTTCATCCCGGCGTATTCAGCTGCATGTCGGTTAAACCCAACTGCTTTTAATTCAAAACCTAACGTTGTTTTATTAATGATAAAACCAACAATGATAACCGCAATAATACCTAGAAATAAGCCAAGGTTGATATAGGAGCCTTGAAACATTTCGGTTAAAAATGGTACTCGTAGTGTTGCTTCATCAGATAATTTTCTTGATTCAGTCTCAAGAAATTCTCCTTTAAAATATCCAGGAACAACATAATATACAGTCCAATAGGCAACCCAGTTCATCATGATAGTTGAAACAACCTCATGCACATTAAATCTTGCTTTTAGCAATCCTGGGATAAACGCCCAAAGTGCTCCACCAAGAAATCCTATTATAATCATTACGAGTAACAGGATTGGTCTTGACAAGTCAAATGTTAAACCAACAGCGGTCGCTAGAAGCCCCCCAATTAGCATCTGACCTGAAGCCCCGATATTAAATAAACCTGTACGGAAAGCAAAAGCAACCGATAAACCAGTAAAGATTAATGGTGATGCAGTAGCTAATGTATCCCCAATTCTAGAAATGTTTTTCAAACCACCTTGGAACAGGTAGGTATATCCTTCGAAAGGATTGCTCCCAATAAAGAGCATTAATATTCCACCAGCAATTAAACCAAAAAGTACTGCAATTAAAGAAACGATTGTGGTTCTCATACACTTCTCTCCTTACCTACACCCGCCATCATAAGGCCAACCTCATTTTCATTTGTTTCAGAGGCATTCACAACCCCGATAAGTTCCCCATTGTTGACGATGGCAATACGATCGGATAACTGCAATACCTCATCTAATTCAAGTGAGATTAAAAGTACTGCTTTTCCCTTATCTCGGTGCTCGATCAATCGTTTATGAATATATTCAATAGACCCAACATCAAGTCCACGAGTTGGTTGAACAGCAATTAGCAAATCTGGGTCCAATTCAAGTTCGCGTCCAATAATCGCTTTTTGTTGGTTTCCACCAGATAGAGTTCTTGCTATCGAAACCTCTCCTTCTCCCGAACGCACATCAAAGTTTTCTAAGATTTTCTTAGCATATTCTTTCATGACATTAAATTTTAATAGCCCATGCTTCGAAAATGGTGATTTATTATAAACCTCAAGCACCATATTGGATTGTAGTGTGTAATCTAAAACAAGACCACGTTTTTGTCTATCTTCAGGAATGTGAGCAATTCCTTTATCGATTCTTTTACGTACAGGCAGAGTAGTGATATCCTCTCCGTTTAACAGGATTTTACCCGATTCCGCCTTACGCAGACCTGTAATCGCTTCCACCAGCTCAGATTGTCCATTTCCTTCAACACCTGCTATTCCGACAATTTCTCCTTTTTGTACGGTTAGAGAAAAGTTCTTTAATCCTAAAACTTTCCGGTTGTTTTTTACAGAAAGTGAATCTATTTCTAATACCACTTCACCTGGTTTACTTTCTTCTTTATCTACATTAAAGGAAACATGTCGACCAACCATCATCTCCGCTAAACTTGCTTCACTTGATTCAGCCACATTCACTGTTCCTATGTATTTACCACGACGAATAACTGTACAGCGATCTGCAACAGCTTTTATTTCCTTCAATTTATGTGTGATAATGATGATGGATTTTCCTTCTTTGATTAAATTACGCATAATTTTCATTAATTCATCGATTTCACTTGGAGTTAACACAGCTGTGGGTTCATCAAAAATAAGCACATCAGCTTCACGGAAAAGCATTTTCATAATTTCAACCCGCTGCTGCATTCCAACAGAAATGTCTTCTATTTTTGCATGAGGATCCACATTAAGTCCGTAATACTTCGACAATTCTTCAATCCGTTTTGCGGCACTATTAATATCAAGGACAATCCCATTCTTCTTTGGTTCGCTTCCTAAAATTATATTTTCAGTAACCGTAAAATTATCAACTAGTTTAAAGTGCTGATGCACCATTCCAATACCAAGACGGTTTGCCACATTAGGGTTGGTGATATGCACTTGTTCCCCATTTACTTTAATAATTCCTTGCTCTGGTTGATACATACCAAATAAAACGCCCATCAACGTGGACTTTCCTGCTCCATTTTCACCAAGTAAAGCGTGTATCTCTCCCTTTTCTAAAGTAAGAGTGATATTATCATTTGCTACAATACCAGGAAATTCCTTCCTGATATTCAACATTTCTACAACATATTCCATAGTAGCACTCACCTTTTTTCTAGACTCAAATCCTTATTATTAGGAGTCCCCTATCCACAACTAAAAATGTAGAAAGATATATTACTTTATTATTGAGGTTATATACAAAAGAGACGGATGAAAACCGTCTCTTTTTCAACTCAACTTACTTAATTAAATCACCTTGTTCACTGGAGACTTTAATTTCACCAGATTTAATCTTTTCAAAAACTTCTTTAACTTTGTTAACTGTTTCATCGCTTAAGTTAGGGTTTTCCTCTGGAATACCTACACCATCATTCTTTACATCATATGTTAAAGATTTTCCACCAGGGAATTCTCCATCAAGCTCTTGCTCGATTAATTCTTGAGTAGCGTGAGCAAGTTTTTTCATTGCAGAAGTTAACGTAACTGATTTATCACCTTCATAAATTCCTTCAGCATATTGGTCTACGTCTACCCCAACCATCCAAACTTCTTCTCCTGCCTTAGCACGGTTTTTAGCCTCAGTAAAAGCACCTACACCTACACCACCAGCAGCAGGGAAAATTACGTTCACACCTCGGTCAAACATTTGCGCAGCAATTTGCCCACCAGCAGCTGAATTGTCAAATGAACCTTGATACACAACGTTGTCTGCTTTTATTGTTACATTTGTTCCAAAATTTTCATTCGCATAAGCTAAACCTTGTTGGAAGCCCCAGTTAAACTTTTGTACAGCTGGAATTTCCATTCCGCCGATGAATCCTGCTTCACCTTCTTGTAACTCAAGCGCAGTAGCCACAGCAGCTAAGAAACCTGATTCATGTTCAGCAAAGAAAACAGCAACTGAGTTGTCTGCGATAGCTGGAACAAAGTCACCCTTGTGTGGGTTACCATCTAGAATAACAAACTTCGCATCTTCATATTTTGATTGTGCTTGGAAAATTGCTGTTTCAAATTTAAACCCTGGTGCTACGATGAATTTATAGCCTGCATCGTAAAGGTTACCTATTTCTTTTAAGTATTCCGCTTCAGTAGTACCAGCGGGCTTAAGATATTTTGTTTGAATGCCAAGCTCTTCTTCAGCAGCTTTGATTCCTTCCCATGTACCTTGGTTAAATGATTTATCATCAATTGTACCTGCGTCAGTAACCATACCTACCTTTATGTCAGCACCTTTACCATTACCTTCGCCTTTACCTTCTTCGTCTGCGCTTCCACATGCACCTAGCAATGTTCCAGCTGCAAGAAGAAATGCAAGACCCAAACCAGCTTTCTTTTTAAACATAAAATAACCCCCTAAAAATTTTTAATTAAAACAAATCCATACCTTAAATATCTGTTAGTAACGGACTACTTATTCACCTCCTTAAAGTGTTTATATTTTTCAAACTTTATAATACACGTTTCCGAACAACATGGAAGGAAAATTTGTCAGCTCTAAAATAATTTTGTGAAAATAATACAGGTTGATCATTTTCATCATAATGCATTTGTTTTAATAGCAATAGGGCCGTTTCCGGTTCACAATTTAAAATGGGAGAAATAGTCTCATGATACCCAATAGGCTCTATATGGGTAACAGCGTATGTAATTTTTCTTCCCGCTTTATTTTCCAATAATTCAAAGAGGGATTCTTCATGGGAATAGCTAGAAGGTAAGTCTTTACTAAGTATTTTATCAGTACAATATACAACAGGCTCACCGTTTGCTGTACGGACCCGTTCAATTACTGTTATTTCTTCATTTTCTAAACAACTAAACCCTTTTATATCACCGTCGGTTGGTCCTTTAATTGTTTTCGATAAAAAAATTGTCCCGGGTGACATTCCAGCTTGAATAATCATATCTGTAATGCTGCTTATTTGTTCAATTCCAGAATTAAAAAGTGGTTTTGCATTAACAAAGGTTCCAACACCATGTCTTCGAATAATGACATTCTCTTCTTCAAGAATTCGTAATGCTTCTCTTAAAGTTGCTCTGCTAACACCTAATTGCTTTGCTAGGAGAAATTCCGATGGTAGTTTTTCCTTTTCCTTGTAGACTCCATTGTCTATATCAAGTCTGATTTGATCTATTACCTGCAAATACAATGGCCGATTATCCAACTTGATAGTCATCTGCTGTTCCTCCAGTTTATGTATAGTCATCAGACCTCTGATGTTAGACCGATATTAATCCGACAATAACTATATCATTTTTTCAAAAATAAATAAATAATAATTGCGCAATTTGTCGAAAAAAAGAAGGGTATCCGCCCTTC
>NZ_JAJFZK010000041.1 GCF_020731355.1 Bacillus sp. REN16
CATTAAAGTAGATTTTTAGCCGAACAAATTTGAAAAGTGGTATCCGAAATAATGTGCTTGTTTACAATAATGGAAAGAAGAGAAAAGAAGAGAAACCCATAGAGCAGCAAGGTGCCCAATACACCTCCAATCCCTTGTCCAATAAGGGTTCATAGCTTGTTCAGTTGTTTGCTTTATTGATTTCTATACAGTTCGGAAGAACACGAGATAGAAGAAAGAGAGTGCTAAGGAAAGATGGCTTTTCAGTCTCTTTTTTCATGTTTTTTCCTTATTTCTGTTCCCGTTCAGGGAACATCTATTTAACGTTGTCCGAATATTCAATACAACCCAGAACCGAAAAAAGAGGGCGAAAATGGTGGTTTTGGGGAAGAACTTTATAGCAGAATGGAAGGGAGAGGAAAGAGAGTAAAGTCAAGAGGAACAAGGGTTTGAGGGGGATTTGGGCGGGAACCGACTTTTTGGCAGGGCAATAGTCAGATATCTTTTTCAATCCCTTGTTCAATAGAGATTCAATACGGTTAACCCAGCGTGTATTCAATCTCTATTCAGTTGTTTTCCCAACTCCATTGACGAAGGAGCTTTTGTCAATATTCTGGCTTCTTTTCTCTATTTTCTCCTCTATCTGACTAACGTTAAATATTCTTCTGTATGAGAGTTTTTTTCGGTCCCTTTCCTTCTTTTAGTTGACTTTGTGAAAAGAATAAAGTATAGTCTAAAAGTACTTTGTTCAGAGTACTTTTGTTAAAGTTGTTTGGTAATAACTTATATAACAAATGGAGGAATCACATATGAAATTTACTCAGTTTTTAAAAACGAAAGGTGCAATTGGAGCGATCGTTATGGGGCTTCTTTATTCGATCGCAATGGTAGGCATCTTTTTACCCGGTTATGCAGCAATTCCGGGAAATGTTGATAAATTACCAATTGCTATTGTCAATGATGATATAGGTGAAAATGGTGAAAAGATTGCCGAGCAATTACTAGAAAATTTACCATTTAAGGAAATTAATACAGATTTAACAAATAAACAGGCTTTAAAAGATTTAGAGAAAAACGATTTAGCATTAGTTATACACATCCCAAAGACATTCTCTGCGGATATACAAAAAGGTGAAACATCATCTAGTATCGACTTTACAATTAATGAAGCAGGGTCAACAGCTGTTGCTTCTACTATGAATTCCGTTGTTAATGAAATAAACTATCAGTTAAGCTCACAATTCTCACAACAAACAGCTCAAGGCGT
Source organism: Bacillus sp. REN16 (assembly GCF_020731355.1). GTDB lineage: Bacteria > Bacillota > Bacilli > Bacillales > Bacillaceae_L > Ferdinandcohnia. The sequence goes on from NZ_JAJFZK010000041.1 coordinate 1,247, forward strand.
GTTAATGAACTTTAATGTACCTGAAGAGCAATCTGCCGAATTGGCCAAAAAGATTGAAACAGCTTATGTAGAAAACGTAGTTAAAATCAACGAAGTACCTGATGGAATGAATCACCAAAATTTACCGATGTTTTTATCAATGGCTGGTTATGTTGCTGCGATGATCGGGTCAATGCAATTAATAGGAGCATTTAAGGAAAGTCGTGGAAAAGCAAGTAAAAGTCGTTTATTTATGTATGTACAATTAGCTGGACTAATGATTGCTGTAATATCATCATTGGCTGCTGTTGGTATAGTTTATTTAGTAAATGAACCTAGTGGTGACCTATTCTTCGGTGTATTGGGACAACAAATTTTAAACTATATGGTATGTTTTAACTTCACAGGAGTTGTAATCTTTTTACTTGGTGAAGGTGGTATGATTTTGAACTTACCAATTTTATTAGCCCAAACAATAGCTAGTGGTGCCATAGTTACTCGTGAAATGATGTATTTGCCATATGAATGGTTAAGCCACATTTCCCCTATGTATTACTCGGTTCAAGCATACTTGGCAAATCTATATGGAAGTATCAGTCCAAGCCCATATATTTGGTCAATGGTTGCGGTTGGTGCTGTTGCAATGTTAATTAGTATTGTTATTGTTATGTTTATTCATAAACCAATGCCAGTAGAGGGTACAGAGGCACAGGCTAAAACAGAAAATGTAAAGAATGCAACTGAAGTCACAGTTTAATTTTCGGTAAAATAAGGAGATATCTTCTTTGAAGGAGCAATGAGAATGTCCATTCAAATTTTTATATTGAGTAAACTGATGGAGGATAACAATTATCCCTATAAGTTAAAAAAACAGCTTTCAGAGCCCATTCCATTAGATGAACTAGGCGGATTAACAGAAAGTAAACTGTACTATAATTTTGATTCGTTAGCCAAAAAAGGATTAATTGAGGTAGTTGAAATCATAAGAGAAGAACATCGACCAGATAAACAAGTATTTAGGATTACGGATAAAGGTCGTGAAGAATTACCGAAATTTATCTACAAGTTGTTTGAAAATGCGGACGAAATTAAAGATATGGTGGTTGGCTTAGTAAATATTAAGTATGCGGAACGTGATAAGGTCGTACAAATACTAGAAAAAAAATTAAAAAATATTAAAGCAAGATGGGAGAAAGTTATGGGTTTTGATCACGTTCCATTAGACAAAGATTACGAGAAGTTTAGAAAATTTATGGGTGGCTATCTTTCGACTAGAACAGAGCATACAATTAATTGGCTAGAAGAGTTAATTAATCGGATTAAACAGGGAGAAATATAAAAGTATTTGATGTTAACAAGAAATTATATCTCCCTGTTATTTTCTTGGTTTCCATACTATAAAGTTCTTCCCTACTGTTAAATAGTTGGTATACAAACGGCAAAGGAAGTGGGAAGATCAAGCAAACAATATGTGCTCAATTTTGAAACAATCAAAATTCAATAAAAATTCGTGGCTGGATTCAATAGTGATCCAGTCTTTTATCTTTTGTTCCTTATCCCTCCAATCCCTTGTCCAATGAAGGTTCGTTTTTCTCCAATAAGCAAATTCCTAGGATTTCCTATCTGAAGGAAAAAAGTAAGAGATGAGAGTTATAAAAAAAACTTGCATTTTTTCAAGAAATAAGTTTTAATATGTTCATGGATATTATTTATCCATAATGGATAATATACATCTAATAATTAAAAAAAGTGGTGACCAAATTTGCAATTTACGAAGGCTTTTGAACAAGCAGCCTGCATCATTATATTGTTGGCTACGCAAGAATCAGGTGAACCTTTATCGACTGATGAAATAAGTAGTCGTTTAAAAGTGTCTCCATCTTATTTGAAAAAAATTACTAGGAAGTTAGTAGTTAAACAAATTATTACATCCGTTTCGGGAAATAAAGGTGGAATATCACTAGCAAGAAAAACTGAAGACATAAGTATATTAGACATAATTGAAGCGGTTGACGGACCTATTTCAATCTACCCCGATACAGGGTTAATCAATTTAGTATTTAAAGGCGGAAAATATGTGGATAAAGGATCAGACATTATTCGCAATGTCTTTAGAAATGCAGATGAATTACTAAACCAATACTTTTCCAATATTTATGTATCCGATTTGTTAAAAGAAGGCTTTGGTAATTCAGAAATACCTACACTCGACTGGAATAGAACCTCCTTAACTGATTTTTTACAACAAGATAGAGGTGAACAAGAATGAACATGTTTAAAGCTGAATGGAAGAAAGTATTAAATAATAAAATGTTAATACTTATGATGATTGTTATACCGTTCGTTCCGATAATTTATTCAGGCATTATTCTTAGTGCATATTGGGATCCTTTTGGTAACACATCCAATTTACCAGTAGCAGTCATTAATCAGGATGAACCGTCTGAATTGGAAGGAAAAACATTAAATATTGGGGATGAACTTATAACTAATTTAAAAGAAAATGACGATTTAGATTGGCACTTTGTAAGTTCAAATGAGGCAAAGGAAGGTTTTGATGATGGTGACTATTATATGGTCATCACCATACCAAAGGACTTTTCAAAAAGGGCTTCGACGGTACTAGAAGATAACCCAGAAAAAATGAATCTGACTTATGAAGTCAATCCCGGGCGAAACTTTTTCAGTGTAACGATAAGTGAACAAGCAATGAATCGTATCAATCAAGAAATTTCAAATAGTGTAACCAAAGAATATACAAGAGCCATCTTTACACAAGTGAATGAAATTGGCGAAGGATTTGCTGATGCTGCTGAAGGAGCTTCTGAAATAAATGATGGAGCCGGCCAGCTAATTGATGGCAATGTTGAGATAACAGAAAACCTAAACAAACTTGCTTCAAGCACTTTAACTTTAAAAAACGGTGCTGATGCCATACAAGTTGGCGTGGGCGACTTTATAGATGGGGCAAATGAACTTCATTCCGGGGCAACGCACTTAAATGAAGGAATTACCCAATATACGAACGGAATTAGTCAATTAAAAGAAAAAACAACACTTTTAACTGATGAGCAAAATGGGGTTCCTAAACTTGCTACTGGTCAAGAAACGTTAAATAGTGCGTTAAATAACTTAGCCACAGGTAGCCATAACCTAAATAATGGTTTAGTAAAAATGAATGAGCAATTGCCATCTAAAGATGAAATCAATCAGCTTACTCAAGGATTAACAGGTGTACAGCAAGCTGTAAATCAATTGCAAAAAGCTGTTAGTCAATCTGGGGCATCTCCTGAATTGGTAGCACAAGTTAACGCACTTAATGAGGCAGTAAACCAGGTGCAACCTAAAGCCATTGGTGCTATAGATGGTTATACAAATATTAGTCAAGCATTGGCAGGAGATAAAGGACTGATTCAGGGTTCATCGCAGCTTGCTAGTGGAATGGATAATGCGGTAGGTGGAAGTAAAGAATTAACGACAGCTACTGCCAATTTAAACAAACAAATGCCACAATTAGTAGGTGCAATCAATCAGCTTAATTCAAAATCACAAGACTTGAAAGAGGGTTCAGCCGCACTTGTACAGGGAACCGAGACACTTTCAAGCAAATTACCAGATTTAGAAAACGGAGTATCACAACTATCTGAAGGTGCCAACGGGCTAAATGAGGGAGCGGGACAGCTGGCTGAAGGTTCAGCTCAACTAGGTGAAGGGATTGTAACACTGAAAGATGGTACAAATGAGTTATCCAATAAACTTTCTGAAGGTGCAGAAACAGTAGCAAGCATCAATACAACAGATGAAAACTATGACATGCTTGCATCACCAATCTCGCTTAAAGAAGCAAAGACTAACGAAGTGCCAAATTACGGACACGCACTGGCACCTATGTTTATTTCACTAGGACTATATATTGGTGCATTGGCATTTAATTTAATATTCCCGTTGAGTGAAACAGCTACAAGACCAACATCTGGTTTTGCTTGGTGGTTCAGTAAGTTTTCACTTGGATTAGTCCCAGCAGTCGGTGGAGCATTATTACTTGATGCTATCGTTATACTTGGAATGGGATTAGAAGTAGAGAATGTGGGCCAATTTATTTTAATATCCATATTAGGTTCAGTAACGTATATGTTTTTCATGATGTTATTGGTGATTCCATTAGGAAATCCGGGGAGATTTATCGCAATGATTCTCCTTGTTTTACAACTTGCTTCAAGTGGTGGAATGTTCCCAGCAGCCTTGCAAAATGATTTCTTTAATGCTATCAATCCTTATATGCCAATGACATATGTAATCTATGGTCTAAGGGAAGCAATGACTTCTTCTATTGGAAGTGATGCCTTTATCTTGAGTATCGCTGTACTAATAGGTTGCATTATCATTTTTAATTTATTGTTATTCTTTTTCTTGAATTTTAAAAACAAAAGAGATGTGGATTTGGTTCCTGAGAGTTAATTTTTTCTATTCGACAAACAGAATTGGGATATAGGGTTACTATACAATACCGATATTGATAAAAGTGCTGATATTAACCATATCGAATATTTATGGAAAAAACGCTTCTTACTTAACAGACCACCGTTAGAGCAAATAAAACAAAGGTTACGCTTTAAAAATGAGTGGATACGAGAAGAGGATGTTTACTACAATATTTATAACCCTGAATTTACGGTCTGTTTAGAGGATGACGATGAAACTGGGCATCCGGAGTTTTACTCTTACTTAATGACGAATCAAAGTACATCATACGGTATGCTAGAAATAAAATGTTTTGGAACCAAATTATACAGCCAACAATTCGTTATTTTGGATAGTGGGAGATACATTACTATAGTTCCAAAATGGGGATTTATCGGAGATAGTCATTCTCTGGATGGAACATACTCATATAAATATTTTGTAAAAGAAAGTTTGGACTATATTCTCCATGAGTTTCTCCTATCTGATGATCACGAAGCAATATGGGCAAGAGATAGGCTATACAAAGGTATCGTTATTTATGAAAGCGAGATTGAAAAGGAGACATTTGAAGTGTTTCTTCAAAAAAATACACACCTCACACCTTATTAACGATTTAATTGGAATGGAAGAGGACTCATGTGATTGGATTGAGACTGACAATCAGCGTGAAAAAATAGTCAATCAAAGAAGGATAAAAATAGGAAAGTCAGTAAAAAACCTGCTACAACAATATCGAAATCAATAGGAATTATGGATCTTCATTAGTCAATATGGAAATTGTATAGATGTTTATAAATATACAAATTGTCAAGCTGTACTTACCATATTAACGGACAGAATAATTGAATAAGAAAATTTTCTATTGACTTGACAAGTTTCTAACAAATAGATAGAATTATTCTCAATTAATATCTGCATAACGAAGATTTGTTTAAAACATTTCGGAGTATAAGAATAAAGGCTATGATAAGAACGAGTAGCAATCATGTAAACAGACAGAAAGTTACCGGTTGATGAGAGGTGCATGTTGAACGATTGCGAATACATCTTGGAGCTGTGTACCGAACAGGATTTACTTAGTAGGCTACACCGGTTAAGCACCCGTAATCATGTGCTAAGGTATCGTCAAACGACTGTACTTACAAAGATAAGCAATGTGAGTTGCTTATGAATTAAAGGTGGTAACACGAGATGAATCGTCCTTTTGGTTAATCCAAAAGGGCGTTTTTTATTATCCTTTTCTTCTTATAGAACTTGCCATATTAGAAATAATATTTCAAGGAGATGTTAGTATGTTAGTAAAACCTGAAGAACAATTAAAAATTATTATGAAAGGTGTTCAAGAAATAGTAAACGAGGGAGAATTACTGGCTAAATTAGAGAGATCATACCAGTTACAGAATCCGCTTACTATTAAATTAGGGCTTGATCCCTCAGCACCAGATATACACTTAGGTCATGCAGTTGTGTTAAGAAAAATAAAACAGATGCAAGATCTAGGTCATAAAGTTGTAATTATTATCGGTGATTTTACAGGTCGTATTGGGGATCCAACAGGAAAAGCAAAAGGCCGAGTAGCTTTAAGTGACGAACAGGTTAAAGCAAATGCAAAAACATACTTTGAACAAATCTTTAAAGTTATAGATTCGGAAAAAACAACCGTCCGCTTTAACAGTGAATGGCTTTCAAAATTAACATTCGAGGAAGTCATTAAATTAGCAGCAACAACATCAGTTGCAAGAATATTAGAACGTGATGATTTCCAAAACAGATATAAAAATCAAGTACCAATCGGAATTCATGAATTTTTCTACCCACTCATGCAGGCCTATGATTCAGTAGAGATACAAGCAGATATTGAATTAGGGGGTACGGACCAAACCTTTAACATTCTTATGGGCCGCACACTTCAGAAACATTGGGGAATAGAAAAGCAAGTTGCCATGTTTATGCCATTGCTTGAAGGGCTCGATGGTGTAGAGAAAATGAGTAAAAGTCTTGGTAATTATATTGGAGTTAGTGAACCTGCAGAGGTTATGTTTAAAAAGGTGATGGAGGTACCCGATCACCTAATTATTAAATACTTTGAGTTGGCAACGGATGAACATCCAGATGAAATAGAAAACATGAAACAACTCCTTGAAAAAGGGGTAAATCCAAGGGACATTAAACTTAAATTAGCCAACATTATTACGAATTTATATTGGGGCGAAGAAGAAACGAAAAGAGCCACTATCTATTTTGAAACGGCTTTTCGTAAAAAGGAAATCCCAGATGATATTCCAGAAATTTTAATAGAAATTGGTGCAGAAACAATTGAAGCCATCATTCCACAGCTAATTGAAAAAGGACTTGTAAAAAGTAAAAGCGAATTTATTCGTTTAATTAGACAAAATGGTGTTCAACTCAATAAAGAAAAAATAAATGAAGATGATTTAGGCCGTGTATTAATGAATGAAGATGTATTACAAATTGGTAAAAAGCGATTTATACGCTTAATTAAATAAATTAGAAATTTATTTAGAAGTGTTACCTATTACTGAAAACGGCATATTTCATAGCCAAATACAGATGTATCCTTGTTATCTACTGTGTCTCCATCAAAAATTAAGGTTCCTTAAATAAAATAAGCGTTCCTTAAAGAAAATTAATGTTCCCA
>NZ_JAJFZK010000042.1 GCF_020731355.1 Bacillus sp. REN16
ACATTAAAGTAGATTTTTAGCCGAACAAATTTGAAAAGTGGTATCCGAAATAATGTGCTTGTTTACACTGTACGAATAAATAATTTTTAGGATTATTAATTGTATTGCTTTGGTCTTTAGTCACTTTTATTACTGCTTCTACTATCTCTGCTACTTCTTTTGTAATCGGTACACGATGATTCATTATTTGCGTTTTTTTAATATCGCCGCATAGGTACCACCCTTGATATGTTTGTTCTAAACAATTATCATACCGTAGATTAAGAATATCTGATATTCTCCAACCAGTGGCTCGAAGTAATACAACAATCGGTATGTATTTTGATGGCTTTAAGAACTCTAGTTTTTCCTCAATTTGTTGAAGAACCCCTTCAGGAATGTATTTGATGTCATTTTCAGATCTTTTTATAGGTCTAGGGAAATCTTCTTTAAACAACAATAGATTTACAGGCAAGGCAGGTGCTTCATCGAATTGCAGTTTTTCAATCGTTTCCAAGAACACATTTAGGACAATTAAATAACTTCTCTTTGACGGTATTTTGTCATGAAACTTCTTATTATGAAATATAAGATAATCTTCGATATCTTTCCGTGTTAAGGCATTTAAATCCCTCCAAGAAGGATCTTTATCATGTATAAATGTCAAAAATAACTTTAAAATTCTAACATCCAGAGTACATTGGCCAAGAGATAAATGACTGATCCTAAATTTTAAATATCTTTTTGCTAAAGGACGAAAGGGAATAGGGATATCCTCGAAATTCAGGATATGTCTTGATTCGTGATCAGGAAATCTTGCACCAGGAATATTTCTAACATCCCAGATATCTTTTTCAAATTCATCTCTTGTATCATAGAAGTCTTTATAAAACAAAAATAAACGATTAAGTAGATTTTCGTAATTAGAAAGTTTCCTTCTCCCATAAATTCGTATGCTCAAACCTAATTCACTTAAATGTGATCTTAACTGCATCAAAGCCTTGTTTATGTCTAAATCTGCAAAACTATTAATATTGGGATAAAATTTCTTAATGAATTTAGAAAGCTGTTTAAAAGATCTGGCATAATTATGTATAGCTGAGTACAATTGCAGATCATCTTTTTGAATACGAGTAAGAATAAAAAACTTAACTTCATTTTTAAGCTTAGGTGGAAATACCGAAAAATCCATTTTGCGGTGGGTTTTTCCCCATTCCGATTTTCTAAAATCATTAAAAGCTGCATTTTCTGCATCCCAAATATCATTTTCAAAATATCCAGTGACTTTTCTGGTAATTTCATTCACTTTACCTTCTGGTAATAAGTATTCAACGGATAAATTCATTCGTCATTCCCCTTATATTCTTTGTTGATTTTCATTCGTTCTTGAGCGTTTTCCCAGTCTTTTCGAATGTCTTCATCCGAAGGATGGATATACATCTGCATTGTTGTTTGTATATGGGCATGGCCAGCTCGATTCATTAAATGTTCATCTCTCCAACCAGACTTCCTCAGTTCTGTTAATGATGTATGGCGTAACATATGTGGTGTGAAATAAATGCCTGTTTTTTTACGTAATCGTTGAACTAGTGATACTACATCGGCATATTCTAACGGTTGTCCTTTATTTTCTCCTGACAGCTTAATAAAAACGTGATTTGTATCAACTTCATCGGTATGAAATTGAGCAATATAATCAAAGTACATATTAATTAGATCCTCAGATACATCAATACTACGGGGACTACATACCGTTTTAATTTCAGCTAGATTAAGCAATTCGCCCCGATCACGTATATGAATTTTTCTCGCATCGACCTCGAAATCCTCAAGCCATAAAGTAAGTGCTTCACCAATACGCATAGAACTTTCCCAAAGGAGCTGTATTAAAAATAGATCCCGTATATTTACACAAGCATTCATAATTAGTGCAATCTGATCTTTTGAGAGCGTCTTCGGCTGCTGTTTAGGCACTTTTAATTTCAGAATATGAGAGGTAAAGGATTTATTTTTGTTTATATGGTGCAGAAAACTTTTAAACCCCTTGCGGGATCCAGATACTTGTTTCTTTAAACGTTCTGTCAGCTGAATACTATAGTCCTCATGTCTCATTAGGTAGTCATAAAATCCGAGAACAGTATTGATGATGATATTTACTGTCTTTGCTTTTCTAATTGGCTGTTTAGGGAAGATAGGGTACACTTTTACATCCTGGTGAGGGTTTTGTAACCACCGCATAAAATCCGCCATTTCATCTATTCCGATATCACGATAATCTTTGTTTATTTGTTCTAGGAATTCAAAGAATAGTTTTAAATGATATGAGAATGACCGTAAGGTATTACGTGAAGCCCCACTATTGTCCTTAAACTTTAAATACTGTAAAACTGGTTGGACTGGCTCATTGTCATTATCTAGTAACATGTACCGAGTCTTTCCTTCTTTTGTACAAAGGGTAATTACTCTCATGAAATCCATCCTCCTGTGGCTGAATTGTCTAAAATGGCATGATTCCCAATTGATCTTCTAATTCAGCTTTTTCTTCTTGTAGTTTTACAATTTGCTTTTTAAGATCGGTAATTTCTTCTAGTAATCTCCCAATCATAGTTTGATCATCAATGCCTTCCTCAAAGGCTGTACCTTCCCATCTGAATGCTTCTATAAATCTATAAACATCTTCCTCCAAAACTTCGTATGCTCCACCGTTTTCGATGCTTTTAATATTCCCCTCACTTATCCAATGGCTTACCATTTCTGTGTCACATTTGAAACCATACGAGTGTAACAGAGCTGTTGTTCCTTTTAGGTTGAACGTATTCATAATTGTTGGATCCTCCTGATTTAATGATGTTTTTTCAAGTCTTTACTGCTTATTAAGGGAACCATCAAATCTTCCAAGTCAGCCCCTTAAACATAAGCTTTCTTAATTTACTATAAATACTATAAAACTGAATACAGTTATCTGGGATTTAAAGAAACAAAAAAACGGATAACTTTACATTGAATACTGTAAAGTCATCCGTTATGGATGGTTAAGATAAATGAGGATTTTTCCGACGGTACCCCTAGTCTAGCATATTCACACATCTTAACAGTTTTTGTCTCTGTTGTATCACATTAACACAGAAATTGCATTTACCAATTTTGTTTTACTAACCAATTTAGCATTTTATCATCATTTTTATTATTGTGGCGTTTAATCTCCCCACGCAAGTAACGTGACAATGTAGTGTGAGCTACTCCAATTTCTCTTGAAGCTTTACGGATACTTATTCCTAATTGATCAATTTTAGCCATCATAATATCCGGTGATAGTGCACTAAGAGTTTTGCTTTCAGTTTCAAAGCAACCATTCTGAGTATGAAATTTTTTCGTAATAATCCCTCCAATTTATCCGGTAAAAAATAAAAATCCCCTTAATGAACGCACTTCACCTATAGGCAAGTGTATACATTAAGGGGATTTCCCTCTAAAAATAAATTTAATTATTAGTCTATATTAACAAATTTTATAAAACTTGAAAACTATTAATTTACGCTTATGTAATAATTAATCATTTCGATATAGCGTAAATTACATTAAATAACTTTTATATAGTAAGTTTATCTTTTAGCCAATTTAACATCTTTTCATCATTCTTTTTGTTCTGTCTTTTATTTTCTCGTTTAATATATCGAGAAAGGGTGGTATGAGCAACTCCTATTTCTCTAGCTGCTTGTCTGATACTTATATTTAAACGACTAATAGCTTCTTTCATAGATTCCGGTGATAAGTAAATTTCTTCATTAACCGAAAAATCGAAATCAAAGGATTGTTGAATACTATTTAAAGTAGGAGTGATTTCTTGTTTATTTGTATGTTGAGTTGCAATCGTAGGGACTTGTTCAATAATTAACTCTTCTTTAGTAGGCGCAACTTCACTAATTGCATATTGCAAGCTTTCATCACGAACTCCTTCTTTCTCAAAAAAGGAGTTGTCTTGACTTCGTTGATCAATCTTTTCAAAGATACTTCGATCTAAAATACCTTGGGATAACAGGTCCACATTTTTTTTATACTCCGCAAGCAATGTGTCTGTCGGATATAGAATAATACTATAGTTCAACCATTTCTTGTACCAGCCTTTTTTTCCTACTAATAATTCATCAAAGTATTCAGTGTACTCCCATTTTTTTATAACTCCATCTATTTCAAAGTCATCTAAAACATTTTCTAATTTATCTTTTTTTTCACTCCAATTGTAACGTTCGGATATATCCATTTCTTTTAATAATGTTGATATTTTAAAAGGTTGAGTTAGTTTTGCCTTTAACCGTATTCTCATTTTCCATTGGCGATCAATGTATCGTAAAAGTCTTTTATGCTCTTTCTGAGTTTGGTGGCTATATTGAAAGACCTTAATGTGTAGCAATCCAATCATTTGGCTTGAGGCATTAATTAAAGGTGTAAGTACAGAACTTGGTTTAATTTGCAAGGCATATATACCCTGGGCTTCTCCCGTATTCTTATCATAAGCTACACGTATAGCCCCAATATCAAACATTCGTTTGAAATCTTGAAAATCATATTGCTTATCCTTTTGTGTTATTATTTTACCTTCACTCAGCGACACCCACATGCTTGATAATGCGACAACTCTTTTCATAATGTTAAAACGATCTCTTTCTCTAACCACTAACTCATTTGAATTTTCCTCTGGGCCAATCATTTGGCGTAATCTTAAAGCATCGTTACTATGAAATTCAATATATCCCTCGCTGTTTTTATGTGATACCATCCATAGGTATGTTATCAGGTCAAATAAATCTGCTGTCCACTCATCCAATGAATTATAAGCAGAGTCAACTAATTTCATCCACAGGTCCTCTTGATCTTCTGCCACTTCAATAGAATTTGGGTCTGGACGAAGTGCTGCCATTCCTCTTAAGTTGCCTTTATTATCAATCAGTTCAGCAGCCATTTGCTCATCCCCCCACTCTTTAAAATCATTCTTCTTTGCAACTATATTACGTAACATAGTGTATTTATTATCCATACTGGTTAATAAATAGTCTTGCTCTATTGTTTGCTCTATAGTTTTTTCATTTAAACTTCGCTTTATCTCTTCGGGGAATTCATTATACAAAAAATTTGATATAGTTGAAATAATCGTTTCAGAATGTTGTAAAACTGCCTCCTTTATCATTTTTTTAGTAATATGCTTTTGAAAAAATAAACCTTCAGTAATAAATATGTACAATGCCTTAAAACTTGGGCTCATTTCATTAGAAGGATATTGATTTCTATATTCATCCTCTGTCATGTGATATGCTTCTGTATACCATTTTTTAACAATGTTTGGTCGATCCTCAAAAAGAATTTTAGCTTCTTCGAAAATTGCAATTTTTAACAATTGATAGGGTAAAATTAGTTGTTCCTCAATACCTAAATAATTTACTGTATTCAATTATGTACCTCCTCTACCCTTCGAATAATTTTTCTTAATGGCTAGAAGGATTTGTATTTTTATGTTTTTGAATCAAATCTTCAATAGCCTCGTCTAACAAACGGGACATAGGGATACGGGTGGATTTAGAAAGTTCTTTTAATTTATGTAGTAATGCAGTATCTAAGGTATTCCCTATCCGTGTTCTAGTTTTTAGATCACTCATTAAATCACTCCTATTAAACACAAAGAATGTCATAAACTTATATAAGTTTATAGTAATCTATTTTTTCTTAAAATGCACCACTAAAATGCACCACCCTGTCCCGGATTTGACCTATTCATAGGAGTAATACATTTGTAGTGGTGCAAAATGTGCTTTTTCCACACAGGTTGGACGAGAATATAATAGTGGTGCATTTTAAGAAAATACAATTTCGTCCAACCTGTGTAGAATCAAAACGCAAATAATATTAGGATTTTACAAGAATAGACAAAATAATACCTTTCAAAATGCACCATTTTCTATCCTAATTTGGGTCAATCCGTCCCACCTGTGTATCAAAAATGCACCAATCATTTTTAACTACCCGTCCAGCCTGTCTACTATTAATATTTCCCTACCATTCAAGGACCTTGATACACTAAGCTTTTCTAGTATTTTTAAGAAATCTAGAAATCGGTAACAGTGGTGCATTTTCGTTAGTTTTGGTGCACTTTTCCGTCGAACCTGTGTAGTAAAAAAAATTAAAGTTTTTCTCTAAACCCTTGGGACTGTAGTCTTCAAGGGTTCTTTTTTTTTTGGTGCATTTCTCTTAAAGGGCAACAAATTTCAAAAGTCGATTTCGTTATACTTAATTCAACAAAATTTTCAATAAGATTGAAAAAATAGAACGGTAAAAATCGAGAAATGAAATCTACTAGTAAGAAATTGCAAAGAGGTGTCTGGAGTGGCTGAAGTAATTAGCAATACATTAAGAAGTTCATATTCACCAATTGAAATTATGCAATTTATGACCCATAATAGCCTACGTTTATATAAGAAAAAAGGATCAAATGCACCATTTAATAGAGTTATAGATTATGAGAAGGCCCTAAATAGCGCTCCATACTCCAAAGGGGCTATCTTTGTTTCCCCTTCTAAAGATGATCTAATAGAGGGTAAGGGATTCATAGTTACTTCTTATGAGGGGTTAGAAGATAGTTATAAGCAATTGTCTCACTGGACCCCCAATGTTTATAGAGGTGGTACATACTATAATTTTAAAAAACGAGTAATTAAGGGTCATACTAGGGATAATCTAAAACAAATTAATGTAATTGGGTTTGATATAGATACAAAGAACATTGATTTATACAGTTTATATCTGGGTTGTGAAGAACTAGGGCTCCCAAGACCCAATTTACTGTTAGAAACCCCACGAGGATTCCAAGTTTTTTTTATTCTTTCTTCACCATTTTTTATTCATAAAAACCAAGATTACAAGTCTTTAAGAGTTGCTGAACGTTTATTTAGCAATATTAAAAAGGCTCTTAGTTTGTTTGTTCCAATCGACACCGGGTGTGTTCCGTTTGGTTTTTTTCGTATTCCAAAAGAAGAAAATATTTTAGATTTCTTTGATGAACCTGCAGATACCAATAAATTGCTTATATGGTCTAAGGAGTTTGAAAAGAAGGAAAATAGGAACTTATTACGGGTTATTTACAACGATAACAACACAACATACGAACAAACATCAGCAACTTGGTATAAATCCCTAATTAATGCAACAGGCATTGAAAAAGGACATCATAGCTCGAGTCGTAACAATGTACTGTTTACTTTGGCTATTGCCAACTACTCAAGTGGAAAGCCTTTTGAAGTTGCATACGATGAACTAGACCAGTTTAATTCAAATTTGAAGGCTCCCCTATCAAAAAATGAATTTGAGCGAACTATTAAGAGCGCATATTCTGGAAAATATAAAGGTGTAAAGCGATCATATGTCGAACCAATGCTCGAACTTTGGACTGATGGTACAACGAATTTTCAAGGCGGAGGAGGATGGTATAAATTTAAAAAAACAAGGGAGGAACGAATTCGTTCTCATTATGAAGAATGGGAATCAGATATTCTTACATATTTGCAACATCGCACAAACCCTGAAGCTGCTTTTTTGGAGGGTTCTTTAAGCATGCTTGCAGAAACATTTGGAATGGCAGTTTCAACCTTAAAGGAAGTACTAAAGCGTTCAAAAAATATTATTAAGGTTACTACTGGTCAAGGGCGTGGAGCTATCACGAAAGTGGCTAGTCGATCTATGCTTATTAAAAGATTGTTAGTTCTGAAGAAAGCAAAAAATAATAGTAAGCAATTGAATTTTTCAGAGTATTTTCCTGAATTTAATATAGAAATCTGGACATCGGAATTATTACAGCAGCTCGATCGGGTTCTTAAAGAAATTGATATTACTTATCGTCCAGGGGTTTCTCCACCAATTCAAAGGTCAAGCTAAAATTAATAAGCCAGTCTGCCATTACATATCTATAGTATCCTCTTCTTTGTATAATATTAGTGCACCTGATCGATTAATGTTAATGATACTGTTAATGCTAACGTTAATGTTTATGTTAGTGCA
>NZ_JAJFZK010000043.1 GCF_020731355.1 Bacillus sp. REN16
TAGGTGTCTATGAAAATGTGAGAAAAAAGGAGTATTCGGGAGATATTACTTACTTTATTGAGGGAGGATAAAAGAATGATTGAACAAACAACACAAGATAAAATCAATAGTGTATTATGGCAGGCAGCAGACACTTTCAGAGGGAAGATTGACTCATCTACATACAAGGATTACATCCTTACTATGTTGTTCATTAAGTATTTAAGTGATTCCTACAAAGAGAAATTAGAAGAATATTCAAATCGTTACAATGGAGATGAACAACGAATTCAACGTGCCTTATCAAGAGAACGTTTTGTATTGGATGAAACATCAACATTTGACTATTTGTATAGTAAAAGAAATGACCCGGAAATTGGAGAAATAATTAACAAGGCATTAGAACGAATTGAAAATGAGAATACAGGGAAACTTCGTGGTGTATTCCGTAATATCGACTTCAATAGTGAGGCAATTCTCGGAAAGGCGAAAGAACGTAATGCAATGCTACGTTCTTTATTAGAGGATTTTAATCAACTATCGTTAAGACCGTCCCAATTAGGTAATGAAGATATTGTTGGAAATGCTTATCAATACATGATTGGATTATTTGCCTCTGATGCAGGAAAAAAAGGTGGAGAATTCTATACTCCGTCAGAAGTATCTGAACTATTGGCTCGATTAGTTAAACCGCAAGAAAATGACCGGATTTATGACCCGACTTGTGGATCTGGTTCTTTATTGTTAAAGGTAGCTAAACAAGTTCCTAGTAAGAAAGTAGCGATTTATGGACAAGAACGTAATGGGGCCACTCATTCATTAGCATTAATGAATATGTATTTGCATGGGATAGATGATGCCAAGATTGAATGGGGAGATACATTAGCCAACCCGTTACATTTGGATGACGGAAAGTTAATGAAGTTCCAAGCAATTGTTGCAAATCCTCCCTTCTCGTTAGATAAGTGGGCGATGGGATTTGCTGGAGAAGGTAATGATAAAAAATTTAAAATGGAGCCAGGGCTTGATCAATACAGAAGATTTGAATGGGGAGTCCCACCAAGCTCAAAAGGGGACTATGCGTTTGTTCAACACATGCTTTATTCATTAGCAGAGAATGGACGAATGGCTACAATCCTTCCACATGGGGTTTTATTCCGTGGCTCAAGCGAAGGGAAAATTCGTCAGCAAATCATTGATATGAACCTTTTAGATGCTATTATTGGTTTACCAGAGAACCTATTCTTCGGAACAGGTATTCCAGCTTGTATCATGGTATTTCGAAAAGATCGTATACGTAAAGATGTCCTATTCATTGACTCATCAAGTGAAGGAAATTATGAAAAAGGGAAAAACCAAAACAAACTAAGAGAGCAGGACATTGAAAAAGTCATTGAAACGTATGAGAAGAGAGAAAAAATTGATAAATTTTCTTACGTCGCTACATTAGATGAAATTAAAGAAAACGACTATAACTTAAACATCCCACGCTACGTCGATACATTCGAAGAAGAAGTACCGGTTAATATGAATGTCGTTAAAGAAAATATCATTAATATAAAGCAGGAGCTTCAAGAAGTGGAAAAACAGATGGAAAAGTATTTAAAAGAGCTTGGATTGTAGGTGAATAACATGATAGAAAAGATTGTAAATCAAGAAATTCCTAAAGGCTATAAAAAGGGAAAGCATTATGTTATTCCAGAAAATTGGGATGATCTAGTAATATCAGACATTGTAAGATTTTCTGGTGGGGCACAACCACCAAGAAGCGAATTTATAAATGAACCAAGAAAGGGTTATATACGTCTCATCCAAATTAGAGATTATAAAACGGATGATTATTTAACGTACATCCCCATTGAAAAGGCAAGAAAATTCTGTGATGAAACTGATGTTATGATTGGAAGATACGGACCGCCTATTTTTCAAATATTGCGTGGATTAGAAGGAGCTTACAATGTTGCTTTAATGAAGGCTATACCTGATGAAAAGCGTTTGTTGAAAGAATATCTATTTTATTATCTTCAGAATGGTGATTTATACAATTTAATTGATCGCTTATCTCGAAGAACTTCAGGGCAAACTGGTGTAGATATTGAGGCTTTGAATAATTTTCCTTTTCCTCTACCTTCAATAACAGAACAGAAAAAAATACTTAGTGTTATTAATACCTGGGAAAAGGCAATTGAGCTAAAAGAAAAGCTGATTGAGTGGAAAAAGGAGCGGCATAAAGGGTTATTGCAAAAGTTGTTATGGGGCCATATTCGATGGAATGATCTGGGCAAGGGGTTGTCTAAAGGAGATATAGAGCAGCGAACCAAGTTTATTAGTACAGGTGTACCACCAAAGGGTTATCAAAAAATTAAAAGTTTCATTATTCCAGATGATTGGGAATTTGTTGAAATTAGTAAAATTGCAAAACAAGTAACAAGACTAAATAAAGATAATAAAAATTATGTTGTCCTTTCGTGTACAAAATACAAAGGTTTGGTGGATTCTTTAAAATACTTTGGAAAACAGGTTTTTAGTTCTGATTTATCAAAATATAAAGTAGTTTCAAAAAGTGAATTTGCATATGCAACAAATCATATAGAAGAGGGCTCTATAGGCTTACAAAAAGATTATGATTATGGACTGGTGAGTCCAATGTACACAGTTTTTAAAACCAATAATTATATAAATAATGAATTTTTATTTGCTTTATTAAAGACTGAAAACTATAGAAGGATTTTTGAAACAATGATGTCTGCTTCAGTTGATAGAAGAGGTAGTTTAAGGTGGAATGAATTTTCGAAAATTAAAATCCCTTTACCTCCAAATGAGGAGCAAGAAGTAATTATATCTATATTACTGGAAAGTAATAAGGAAATTGAGTATTTAGAGAAAGAGATTGAAAATTTGAAATTACAAAGGAAAGGTCTTTTGCAGTTACTCCTTACAGGAAAATTGCGAGTTAATGTGTAACTCCTTAACTCATTGCATAATGATGGAGATGAAGTGGAGGTGTGACGATGTCACAGGAGAAGAGTTATGATGAACGATATATTAGCCAAGTCCCAGCAATTGAAGTTTTACAAAAGTTGGATTTTCAATATATATCGACTGAAAAAGCACATCAAAAGCGTGGGAATCTCCATGATGTTTTGTTGAGGACAGTGTTAGAGGACAAGCTCGTAGAATTGAATTCTTATGAGTATAGAGGGGAAGTTCATAATTTCAGTAATAACAATATCCATCAAGCGATTCGAGATTTAGATGAGCCCCTTACGAATGGATTGGTAAAAACAAATGAAGCCATTTATGAAACCATCATGAATGGACGCAGTTATACAGAGTTTTTACCAGATGGTTCTAAAAAATCGTTTACCATTCAGTATATAGACTGGAAAAACATTGAGAATAATGTGTTTCATGTGGTAGAAGAATTTGAAGTAGAGAGAATGGACGGGCGTGGAACAGTAAGACCTGATATTGTTCTGTTTGTAAACGGGATTCCATTTGTGGTAATTGAGTGCAAAAAAGCATCCATTTCTATGAAGCAAGGAATCAGTCAGATGATTCGCAATCAGGGAAAAGATTATGTCCCACAATTGTTCAAGTTTGTACAATTGGTTATGGCTACTAATAAAAATGAAACACAATATGCGACTTGCAATACCCCGAAAAAGTTTTGGTCAGTGTGGAAAGAAGAGAAAGAGGATTGGCTAAATTCTTGGCTAGAACAAACGGTAGAGGGCAGATTACCAACAACTCAGGATAAAAACATCATATCCTTGTTCCATCCAAAGAGGCTACTTGAAATCACCAAATACTTTACACTTTTTGATAAAGATGTGAAGAAAGTAGCACGTTATCAACAATACTTTGCTATTAAGGAAATCATTAAAACAATAGAAGAACGGGATGATAATGGTAATCGTCAAAGTGGTGTTATTTGGCATACACAGGGATCTGGTAAATCACTAACAATGGTAATGCTTTCAAGATACATATTGGCAGAGTTGCATGACTTTAATCCCAAAGTCGTAGTGGTAACAGACCGGGTTGAGTTAGATAAACAAATCCATAAAACATTCAGGCACACAAGGTTAAAGGCAAGTAGAGCTACTTCAGGCGGTCATTTAGTCGATTTAATCAATGATAATAATTCAGATATAGTTACAACATTAGTTCATAAATTCGATACAGCATCAATCAAGCAAAAACCAATTGAATCTAAAGATGTATTTGTACTGGTTGATGAGTCACATCGAACTCAATATGGTGAACTTCATATTAAAATGAAGAAAGTCTTTCCGAATGCTTGTTATTTAGGCTTTACAGGGACCCCTTTAATGAAGAAAGAAAAAAGTACAATGATAAAGTTTGGAAAGCTCATTCATAAGTATACGATTGCTGATGGGGTACGTGATAATGCGATTGTTCCATTACTGTATGAGGGGAAAATGGTTGAACAATCAGTTAATCAAAAGGCTATTGATAAACGTTTGGAAATGATTACTCGTAATCTAAATGATAAGCAAAAAGAAGAAGTGAAGCAAAGATGGAGCAAATATGAAAAACTTGCTTCATCAGAACAGCGAATATATTTAATTGCAGAAGATATTAACAAGCACTTTTTAGAGAACTACAAGACACAGGGAAGTCAATTTAAGGCGATGTTGGCCACTAACAGTAAAATTGAAGCTATTCGCTATTTAGAGGCTTTTGAAGAGTTTGAGGATTTGAATTGTGCAGTCGTAATCTCTCCACCTGATCAACGAGAAGGACACGAAGCAGTTGACGAGGAATCAAAAGATAAAATTCAGCGTTTTTGGAAACGGATGATGAACCGTTTTGTAACTCCAGAGAAATATGAAGATGCCATTAAAGATGATTTTGTCAATGGTGATGATCTTGATTTGTTAATCGTCGTTGACAAATTACTAACAGGTTTTGATGCCCCTAGAGCAACGGTGCTGTATGTTGATAAGCCGATGAAGGAACATACGCTTCTACAAGCCATCGCACGTGTAAATCGACTATATGAAGGAAAAGATTATGGTTTAATCATTGATTATCGTGGTCTATTAGATAAACTTGATCAAGCGATGCAGATGTATTCTGGTGCTGGATTGGAAAACTTTGACCCAGAGGATTTAAAGGGTGCTATTTACGATGTCATTAGTGTCATTGGTTCATTACGGCAGTATTACTCCGATTTATGGCAAATCTTTGCTCATGTTAAGAACAAGAATGATCGGGAAGAGTATGAGGTATTGTTAGAGGATGAAGAACGTAGAGAAGGGTTTTATAACGTTTTAAGCAACTTTGGACGAAACCTTGGAATAGCTTTAGAATCGGAAAAAATTTATAATGCCTTGCCTCCTGATGAACTTCAAAAGTACAAAAAGGATTTTAAGTTTTTCCAGGATTTGCGAAAAAGCGTAAAGTTACGGTATTCGGATACAATTGATCATAAAGAATATGAAGCAAAAATGCAGAAGTTGATGGATAATTACATTTCTGCCGAGGAAGTCATTCGGGTTACCAATCCAGTGGACATTCTAAATGCAAAGGCTTTTGAAGAGGAAATAGAAAGACTTGGTTCCAAACGGGCAAAAGCAGATGCCATCCGTACTCGTTTAACAAAAAGTGTTCATGCAAAATGGGACGAAAATCCATCCTATTACAAAAAGTTTTCTGAACGGATACATGAAGCGATACAAGAATATCGAGACAAACGGATTTCTGAAGCTGAATATTTGAACCGTATGAAGGATATTATGAAAGACTATCAGAGTGGTCAATCAACTGAGCAGTATCCTAACGTGATAAAAGAAAATCGCAATGCACAAGCCCTTTATGGTGTTACAAAGGATATTTTGAGTGAAACAAAAGAAACTTCTACAAGTTATGATACAAATACGTTGGGTGATTTGGCACAGAAGATGGATGAAATCATAAAGGGACATCAAAAAGTAGATTGGCATGATAATTTAGAGATTCACAATCGAATTGCTCAAGAGCTGGATGATCTTTTATTTGACTTTAAGGATAAGTACAACCTAGATATTGACTTTGACACCATTGATAAAATTATTGAGCAAATCAAAACGGTTGCTCTAAGACGTTACTAAGGCAGGGAGCAGCATGGAAAAACATCAAATTGAGTACGCCAATAATGTCATTGATTTCGTTGTAAAGCGGAAAAAAGTGAAAAATGTAAACCTCAATGTCAAACCAGATATGACGATTGAAGTTACTGCAAATGACAGAGTTCCGTTAGACTTTATTTCTGATTTTGTAAAATCAAAAGGTTCTTGGATTATTAAAAACATTGGGCGTTTTAATGACGTACAACCATTAAAGCAAAGTGAAAGGGAATATGTATGTGGAGAAACCTTTAGATATCTAGGAAAGCAATATCGTTTGCGTGTACAGAAGACAACCGAAGAAGAAATGGTCAAATACTTTCGTGGGTTTATATATTTACACGTTAAAGATACAGATAATCTAAGTAGAAAAGAAAAACTGATGGATGATTGGTATCGTGAGAAAGCTCATATGGTATTCAATGAATCCCTTGAAAAAATGTTTCCTCTGGTGCAAAAATACGGAATTCAGAAGCCAGATGTTGATGTACGGTTAATGAAAGCACGTTGGGGTTCAGCTATAATAGAAAAAAACACAATATTACTGAATACCGAGCTTATAAAGGCACCGAAATACTGTATCGACTACGTGGTGCTCCACGAACTCATTCATTTCAAATACAATGATCATAGCGATAACTTTTATCAAATGCTTTTTTCATTAATGCCTGATTGGGAGAAGAGAAAAGCAATTTTGGATGAAGAAGTTGTAAAGGATTTATAAAAGCGAACTACTCAGTCATAAAACTAACATGATAAACATCAGAAGGCAGTTCTTTTACAACTATAAAGAACTGCCTATTTTTTAGGGAGATGGGGGTAATGAGATGCCAAATTACCTTATAGGTTATGTTGAAGCAGAAAAAAATAATGGACATGAAGATCCATTATTAAATGAATTTACATATGGAGATTTAAAAACAAATGGTGAAAAACTATTATGTTTAAAAAAAGGAGATTTACTCTTTTTTCACAAGACAATCTACGATAAGAGGTATATAACAGCTTATTATTGGGTTGAAGAAGTCCACTTGGTAAATAATCTTATTAATGACCCATTCATATTAGAAAAATTTAATAATCATCATTTAAAAAAGCAGATAAATCAACTTGATACAAGTGAAGCAATTGTATTTGGAAACCCAATAAGGTCAAGAGTATTGGAAAATCCATTAGAGATCACTCCAAATATATTAAAACAGCTATCTAGGAAAGCAAATCTAAATCCTAATCAAACTCCACTAGCAGCTATTACGTCAGCACTCCGTACATGGAAAGAGTTAGATGATAAGGATGTTACCCTTCTATTAGATTTAATAAATGAAAATGAAAAATCTGGGAGATTATCAAACACAACTTTGTCAACAGAAGAAGTTTTCCAGATACTTGAAAGAGATATAGAAAAATTCATAGCTAAAAATCCAGAAATTCTAGGACATGGATATATTCTTGAAAAACAACAACATGTTTTTTCAGATGATTCAAGATTAGACCTTTTGTTGTAAACAAGCACATTATTTCGGATACCACTTTTCAAATTTGTTCGGCTAAAAATCTACTTTAA
>NZ_JAJFZK010000044.1 GCF_020731355.1 Bacillus sp. REN16
GAGCGAGAAGGGATTGGGGAGAAAGAGGGGGAGTGGAGCGTGGGAACGTTAATTTTCGATAGGGACATTTTACAAAATTTTAATGAACAAAAGTAATTCTTTATTTATTAACGTATTATGCCAAAGTTAAATATTATATTTAAGGAAAATAATAATTAACATTGACATAATCCGTAATAACGTTTTATAACTAATAACTGAAATGAATCTAATTTAAACTAAGTCGAATTATTTAAATGAATGTTTGTGTTATAAATTATTGGGGGTACTTTAAATTGATAACTTTAGGGAATCGAATAAAGTATGTAAGAAAAACAAATAAGTTAAATCAAGTTGAATTTGCAAAAATTATCGGTATATCCCAGGGAACTTTAAGTGAAGTAGAGCAAGATAAGTATAATCCATCAATCGAGACGATAATCTTGATACATAAGAACTTTAAAGTTGATTTAGAGTGGTTGTTAGTTAATTTGAATTCATCTAATCCATACAAATCAAAAATAGTAGGCAATGAAGTAGAATTACTCACATTATTTAGAAAGCTACCATCTGATGAACAGGATGAGGTTATAGGAATTATAGAATTGAAATTAAAAAGGTATAACAACCTTAAATAATATTCCTTTTTTTAAAACTGAATTTATTAAGACATTTGGTTACACCTATGTGTGAAACCAAGTAAAAATCCACACAGATACCTTTTTAGGTTAGTTTTAATCCGTTCTTCTTTTTTCTCTCTTCTTTATCCTACTATAGGTAGCTGTCTTTTTCCTCCTCTCCATGCTAAAAAGTTGGTATTCAAACGGCAAATGAAGTGGGGGGAGTAACGGGTAGACTATTATATAATAAATAGTTATCCAATCGGTTATTTCTAAATCAAGGCTGCTTCATATAGATTGTTGCTTTAAAAGGCAACGATCTATACGAAAGCAGCCTTTGTGTATATAGAAATATAACAAAATCCTAAAAACGGCTCGAAAATTCGGAAAAGATACATTACCATTATATGTAAGGTTCGCGAACCCTTGGAATTATTTTTGGTGTGCTTTAAATAAAATTTAGGAGGATTAACTTTTGAAAAAAATCATTTTTCTTGGTGTAATCGGGTTCCTGAGTTTGTTTATTAATCTATCAAATGTATTTGCGGAAGAAAATGGTGATTTTGTTCCTGAACCTAAACCGGACGGTGCTTATTATGATGATCAGTTTGAGTCGAGAATAGATTTAAATAAGAAGATAGGTTACATTCAAGTTGATCCATCTTCAAATGAATCTGTGAAAGAGTTATTGAAAACCGGGGAAGTGAACAAAGTAGATCTGCTTGAAGAAAGAATAATCGTGTTTGTACCACCAAACTCGAATGGCCAAAAAGTTAACCAATCATCAAATTGTGATAAGGGTGATTTAAACAAAAATAGTTTAATAATACAAGCATCTTGTCCTGGAAGTGCAAGTGGAGTAATTCTAAAAGGTCCTGCACTGTATTATGCAAGTGGTACAAATGAAATTGCTATCGGTCTTGGCTTGAATGGAGAACGTATTCTAAGGATATGAGGACCAATGTTCAACCGACTTGGAATCAGGTGCAATTTTGGCGTGCAGATTCCAAATATACTGCAAAAAATGGAAGGATGAATTATCAATTCCATGGGGTTTATTTCTGTAAAGGTACTCTAGGTTCAGTAAAGAATTTTGATAAATATATAACGGTAGATTGGCAAAACACAAACAATAGTTATTACTATACATGGGGTCCAACAGATTTCACTTTCCCTGTAAATCATGATCCTGTATATAAATATCCTACCCTCACACAAGCTCGTTGGTATACTGAATGGTATTGGAATGGTTCATATCAAAAATCATAGACAGCAATTGATACATTTTAAGAATGTTTTACAAGGGGCTGTCTAATAAGTCCATTTTAAGTTGAATTTTTCCCAAATTAAAAACCCAAGAATGTTGATATTACAGCATTCTTGGATTTTGCATTTTACCGATTTGGGCTTAAAAAACTACTTTTCGGACAGCCCCATGTCAGAAACAAATTAATTCAAAAACAGACCATTATGTATTTATTTTCTTTTCAATTTCTAGTATCCTATCGAATGCAACAACTTCTTAGTGGGCATTTAACTCCTGATAAAGTGTATATAAATAATGCATTATTTTTGTAAAAAATGTAAATTATTGTTGATTTTTGTAATTTACTAGCTTAGTATATTAACTGTATATTATAACCATTTTTGGGAGGGATTTCATGTTTAAGAAGCTAGGTTTTGCATTCGTTTTACTATTAACTTGTTTTTTGTGGCTTGGCAGTGGAGGTAGTGTAAGTGCTGCTGGTTGTGGGACAGTCTATATTGATAATGATGATCCAAATCATAGAAATATACATACCGGGGGATGGTCTCATAAATATGATAGCACTGCCGTGAACTCTTATAGAGGTGATCATCGCATTTTAAGTACTGGTATTAATGGTGGTTATGGATGGTCTAGTTATGTAACTTGCACTGATGACTATTATGTAGATGTCTATTTATATAATATTAAATTTAACAACCCAAGAGCAGTTTACTATGCAGGTAATAGGGATTGGGGAGTTAACCAAAATAATGCTCCAGCAGGTTGGGGTAGAATAGGTTTTGCAACTGGAGCCAAATATTATCCAACTTTTGTGCAAGTAAAAACAAACCCTACTAGTTCAACCTTATCAACATTTACTGGAGCAGATGGAATCAGATTAGTTCAACCAAGCTTTACACAATCATTCGCAGCTAACTCCCTTAGTTTCCTTTCAGAAACTGATAGTGGGTTAAAAGATCAAATACATTCAAAAATGTTAAATTCTATTGACAATTTTGAAAATGTCAAAGGAAGTTTTAATTATTGGAGTAAGCCAGCTGGTTTCAATTATTCAGTGGATTATATGGTGAAAACAGGAAATAACCCATCTTCAATAGTCAAAATTATTGAAAATGGAGAAGATGTTATAGAATCGTCATATGATGGTAAATCAAACGTGATTCTATTCAACGATAAAAAAGAGTACAGTAAAAAAAATATAAAACCGAATAATGAGTTTAGAGATAAAGAAAAGAAACAACTTGGGGTATCACCGAAAAACAGATATCTTTTAGGAAATAACAAAGAAAAGATTTATCTCTACAAAAGTGATTATACTAATATGAATGCTGCGAAAGATTCATTATTCCCACAAGAAATAGCATTAGGATACTTAGAAGACTATTCACAATGGGAAATTGTTGATGATTCAACCAAATATGCAGGAGTAGAAGCTGTTCTTATAGAAGGAACTTTTAACGAGTACTATGCAGCTAAACACCAAGCAAGTACGTTTAAACTGTGGGTTCACAAAGATACAGGAGTATTACTAAATCTCGAGGAATACGACAGTGATATGGAGTTAGTTTCAGGTTTGGCTACCCAAGACATAAAATTCAATGATAAGCTTAATAATGCAAACTTCCATTTAGAAACTCCTCCAGGCTTTAAGAAGAGAGCCAAGTAATTAAAGTGAGTATTCCATAAACTTTAAGAGGTAGCGCCCTAGCTACCTCTTTATAATTTCCTTAAATTAAAATGTCATGTTCATTTAGCAGTTTCATCTTCCCGATGTTCCCTTTACGACTTCTGATACCCTTCTGTATTTGGTATAAACAACTCCGTATCTATTGGAACATTTATTTGCAACTCTTTTGGATTCAAAAAATTCACTATTTCTTCTTTATCATTATACGTTTCATATTTCACTAGGATTCCAGTATCTTTATCAACCCAGAAACGAAATGTTCTTGAACTGTGTTTATCTGCTGCATAATCATTCAAAATTCCCTTAATTACAATTGTATTGTGATTAAGGATCCCTTCGTTCTGTTTTTCTATTTCCCAGTTATCTAAGTTTTTTAAGTAATTTATTGTGATTTCACGCGGGAACAGTGAGTCTCGGGCTATTGGAGGTTGCGAACTGTTTCTATATCTTCTCTCCGAATAGGTTTTAGATGCGCTATCTAATGTCCAAAGTTCATCATCTTTATAATATGTAATAATGGTCTCTACAGTATCCCCTTGATTATACGTTTCAGTGCTGTGGCCGCCCTTTATTGGACTTGAGCTAAGTGAATATTTAACATCTGAAATCATTTTGGTTCCATCATAGAGTACAGTTTGAATTTCATATTCACCTTGAACTGTTTCAAACTTATCAGCTTTTAGAAGTTTCTTGTATATTTCCTCTTTAGTCATATCATCATAGTTTTCTTCTTGAAAAACGGTATTAACATCCTTATTTTGCGGAGTATTTTCCGGCTTATTGACTAGTTCATCCTTACCATCAGTGCTTTCGCTAGCATGCCTACCTTCACTATTCGAAAACAGGTCATTAATACCAGCAATATAGTATGTACCTACTAACAATACACCCGTTAAAACTACACTCGCAAAGAGGTGTATACTATTATAAACTTTTTTAGTCCTACTACGAGTAGTATTGTTTTTAATTGCCTGTAGGACAGATTTTTTGTGTTTTTCATTAAACCTTCGTTCTTTGTCTTTAAAAATGGTTTCATCTAGGATATTCTTTAAATTTTTTAGTTTATCTTCCATCCTATAATTCTCCTTTTAACGTTTTCTCAAGTACGTTCCTTGCTCTATATAATCTTGTCTTTACAGTGTTTATATTGCTATCTAACATTTCTGCAATTTCTACAGTTTTAAGTTCTTGATAGTAATGCAATATAATAACTTCTCTTAATTTAACCGGAAGAGCCATCACTTGTTTTGCGATAAGTAACTTTTCTTCATTATGTATACTTTCCGATTCTGCTGAACGAATAAGCTTTTTAGATTTTATATAATCTGTAAATATTAGATATTTATAAGAAGAGCTCCTTATAACATCCTTGCATTTATTTATAGTAATTCTATAAAGCCACGTCTTATAAGAAGACTCATGCCTGAATGTGTCTAATTTCTCATAGCACTTAATAAATACGTCTTGAGCAATATCCTCTGCTAATTGCTTTTGGTTAACGTAAGTATAAGCGAGCGTATAAATATTTTGGCCGTACTCATCCATTAACCATTTAATTTTTTCTTCATTATCCATATCTTCAATATCAACTATTTCAGGTTCTCTTTCCTTTTCAATCATTTATTATCTTCCTTTTGTTTTTAATAATTAGACGTAATTGAATAAGATTAGGTTCTGTAAATAATACAAACTTATAAAAAAGCACAAAAAGTAATGCAATCGCATTACTTTTCTGTTTTATCTAAAATCGTTCCTTATTGTTGATATAACCATTCACGTAACTGTGTTTCTTTTTCTATTTTGTTATCTGACCATTCTACTGGTGAAGTTCCTCGTAATTGTTAGCCTCTTACTTGTCCAAAGGTTTTCGTGAGGATCAAGTCCCCCTTACGGGATGTGCAACACCTGCATAGGTCAGCGCAAGGGATGTACCTTTAACCCTGAATAAGAAGCACGGTTCTAATCCAATAAAGGGAAGCCCACGTCCAGCAACGAATAACACGCCCCTAGTAAGTTCCTCGCCCGTAAAAAAATATATAAATAAATAGGTAGAGTTAACGAGTTAAGTATGGGAATGGTGGTGGTAAAGGGGATACCGAAAGGTATAGTAGTGTGCTTCATTTTTCAAGGTAAGCGCACGTCCGGCAACATGTAACAAGCCCAAGCAGAGTTCTCGCCCCTTAAAAATAAATATATATAAATAATTAGGTAGGGGGTAAGGAGGTAAGTCAGGGAATGGCGTTGGTAAGGCGAAACCGTAAGATATAGTAGTGTGCTTTATCTTTCAAGGTAAGCCCACGTCCCGAAACATGATATTCGCTTCAGGCTTTAGCACTCGCCCTTAAAGAAATAAATAAAAATAAAAATAAATAATTAGGATTGGGTAACGAGGTAAGTATGGGAAAGACGGTGGTATAGGAGAAACCGTAAGGTACTATATATGAGAGATTAGACTATCGAATTGGAAAGGTATCTTCGATACCCCCTTTATTGGCAAAGTGCGAATATCATTACTGAAATACCTATACTAGCACCTATCCATCGTATAAATCGGTGCACCCCATCCCCACATACAGAATGACTACGCCATTTTTAGCCTATACTCTACCCCAATAAATTGCTTATCTTCTCTTAGCCCATAGCCCAATACATCATCCACTAATATCGTCAATTCCAGCAAATATAAACAATACAATTGCATAGATACTCCATCCGAAGGCATGAATCGGATATGGTACAGGAGGCACCGTAAGGTGCCTTTGTTAGTTTTAGGATACTCAATTCATTTGGTGTTCGCCCGGTATCACTAAGCAAACTTTATCTCAACTTACTAATTTTCTGTGTTCATTTTCGGCTGAAATTGGGCAAATCTTTGAGCAAACTTTATTCTCAAAGAAAAATTGGGAAAATGCCATTGAAGTCAGATGTATCAAGGGATTTACCCAATAACCTATTTTTGCAAACTTTATTCTCATTTAACATTAATTTGTCTCCATATAAAATTAAGGTTCCTTAAATAAAAAAAGCGTTCCTTAAATGAAATAAATGTTCCAAAATCCGAAGGTTTTTCCGGTACGTTTCCCGGTAGACCTTCGGTTTTTTGTGTGAAATTCGGTGGGATTCCAGTCGTAATCCAATCCGAATCCAATCGTATTTTCCTTCAATCCTTTACCCAGTAAGGGTTCAGTCTGAATCCAGTGCTTTTTCAGTTGCCCCATGTGTTCTTCCTCAAACTCTTGGAAAAAATAGTTGACAATGTCAATTGTTGTTTGTATCATTTACTGTGAGGTGACTGAAAAAATGAGTGTTAAAGAAGCAATTGAGATCAGAGAAATTCTTCAACAATTGGTTCGTGATTTTGGTTTATTACAGCGTNTACTGTGAGGTGACTGAAAAAATGAGTGTTAAAGAAGCAATTGAGATCAGAGAAATTCTTCAACAATTGGTTCGTGATTTTGGTTTATTACAGCGTGAAGGTTCAGAATGTTGCGGAATAACAGTCCTGCAAAGTCACATTATATATGAACTGGATAAAAATCCCCGTATTTCCTTAATTGATCTGGCTGAGAAATTATCCATGGATACCGGAATGCTAAGTAGGCAAATCAATAAAGTGGTGGAATTAGGGTATGTTTCTCGAACCC
>NZ_JAJFZK010000045.1 GCF_020731355.1 Bacillus sp. REN16
TGAAAAAGTGTTAAATTTAATATGGATAGGTGTTTTATATATGTCTCATTTGGCTAGGTCAGTTCAAGCACCTTATTTTTTTGCAAAATAAAAAAAGAGAAAAGGGATATCCCTTTCCTCTTTAGGAAGATTAACGTGAGTAGAACTCAACGATGAATGCTTCGTTAATTTCAGCTGGTAATTCTGAACGCTCTGGTAAACGAGTGTAAGTTCCTTCTAATTTATCAGCATCAAAAGTTAAATATTCTGGTACAAAAGTAGTACCTTCAATAGCTTCTTTGATTGCAACAAGGCTGCGTGATTTTTCACGAACTGCAATTGCTTGACCAGGTTTTACGCGGTAAGATGGAATATCAACACGGTTTCCATCAACAAGAACGTGACCATGGTTAACTAATTGACGAGCTGCACGACGAGTACGAGCAAGACCAAGACGGTAAACTAGGTTATCTAAACGAGATTCAAGAAGAATCATGAAGTTTTCACCGAGTACCCCTTGCATTTTACTTGCATTTACGAATGTGTTGTAGAATTGACGCTCATTCACACCATACATGTGACGAAGCTTTTGCTTCTCTTGTAATTGTAAACCATATTCAGAAAGCTTCTTGCGTTGGTTTGGACCATGTTGTCCAGGAGCGTAAGGACGCTTTTCTAATTCTTTTCCAGTACCACTTAATGAGATTCCAAGACGACGGGATAATTTCCAGCTTGGACCAGTATAACGAGCCATGAATGACTCCTCCTTCAATGTTTTTATTTTGTTGTAAAATAAAAACAGATGCGCTAGATGTTCTCGACTATTTTGTTTTCATGTATCTTCGCCCTAGCAGCCAAGAGTTACGCGATACACCATCTATGGACTAATGGGCCCATTAGAGGAACAAAATTGAACAAAAACCTACTCACATTTGCTGCGATATTTTACACAACGATCATTATATGATTTTTAGAATAGGAAGTCAAGTTTTCATGAAAATATACAAAAATCGGCAGTTATTTGGAGAATTTTCGATTTTTAAGAGGATAATTGTAATAAATTTGTATTTTTTAATAGATAATGAGACATTTTTGGTCCATTATCTATTATAATGAATATATAAAGTATGAATGTCAGATGGTGATCAATCGTGAAGTTTCCAAATGAAGAATTAAGATATGAACAACTCTTTAGAGTAACCTCGAAGTTTCATTCAACGATGGATATAGATGCTGTGCTTGAAGAGGTTATTAATACATTACAAGATGTATACCCATCGTTCACCTATACATTATTTCTTGCACATGATAGTACGAGACATAACGTTATTCCGATTAAGGATATCAAAGAATATGAACATGGTGAAAATTCACCTGTTATGCAAGCGTTTGTAACTGGAAAGATACAGCAGGAAAATTCATTTGCTTATAA
Source organism: Bacillus sp. REN16 (assembly GCF_020731355.1). Classification (GTDB taxonomy): domain Bacteria; phylum Bacillota; class Bacilli; order Bacillales; family Bacillaceae_L; genus Ferdinandcohnia. The sequence goes on from NZ_JAJFZK010000045.1 coordinate 1,412, forward strand.
AATGTTCATTATTTATGCTCCACTCAAAGGACGTCAGGGCGTATATGGAGTATTACAAATCAATGCGTATGATGTGTCAGAATTTCCTAAATCAGAAATTCAGTTCATTGAATTATTGGCAAACACAGCTGGACATGCATTCGAAAATGCGCAACTTTACCAACAATCAAAACAATTAATAGCGGATCTTCAATTAATTAACGAAACCTCACATAAATTAAATTCGAATTTGCGATTAACAGATACAATGACATTCATGTCATCTCAAATTAGAAATTCCTTTGGAGCCAATGAGGTAGGTTTCTTTTTACATTCAAATGAGCGAATAGAGGTACTTCCTGGAAGTACTGCTTTTTTTGAAGAGGGACATGGGGAGCCATATGTTTTATATAGCCTTAACCGGATCTTAACAGAAAAAGAGCCTCTTTTCATTGGAGATCTTGGGGTGGATCCAGCATTTAGTGGTACTGCTTATCGTTCCGTGATGTCGGTTCCAATGGTACAGCGCAATGAAATCTTGGGTGTTGCGATTGTATTACATGAATTACCCTATTTTTTTTCATTTGATAAATTTAAGCTTCTTCAATCATTAATTCATCATTCATCCTTGGCATTTACAAATTCCATTCTCCGAGAGGAACTTGAAAAGCTAGTGATTACTGATTATCTAACAAAGCTTTATTCACGTAATCACTTAGAGGATTGTGTGCAGGAATCATTGGAAACGGACGCTTTTGGGACGTTTATATTAATTGATATTGATGATTTCAAAGGAATCAATGACACGTACGGTCACCAGGTAGGGGATGAGGCACTCGTTCAAATTGCCAATCTCATAAAGGAGAACATCCGCGATCACGATATTGGGGCAAGATGGGGCGGAGAAGAGTTGGCCATTTATTTACCTAGAGTTGGATTAAGTTCGGGGATTGCTGTTGCCGAGCGACTTGGAAAAAGAGTTGAACATCAATCAAATCCTAAAGTAACGATTTCATGTGGTGTTGCAACTTGGAACAAAGATTGTAAAGAAACCTTCCAAAGTTTATTCCACAGGGCAGATAATGCCTTATATGCAGCTAAACAATCTGGGAAAAATCGAGTTATTGCAAGTGAAAATACTGTAACCAAGGGACATTCATAATTGAATGTCTTTTTGTGTGGTATTATTTAGGTTGCGATCCCATATGTGAAATGGACCTTTGCCTATATCCCATATAAACCCAGTAATCCTCTCAGAAATTAGAAAACGCTTTCAAAACAAACATACTTGTCATATGCTAATAATAGAAACGGTAACTTTATTCAGCAGGAGTAGGACTTCTGCTGAATAAAGTTACAGCCTCCGGCGGAAGCCACAGATTTTCAAAGGAAGCTTTTCGAGCGTAGGATCAAAGACTAAGAGCGCCACTTCCTGATGTCTTCGTCTTTGTGACCCACATCGTGTGGGCCTAAAAAATCTGGGCGCAAATACGCCAAGGCGCATTAGATTATAAGGGGGATTAGGGAGCATGAGCAATGAGAGTAAATATTTTGATACATTAGCGATTCATGGTGGCGGTTCAATTTCCACAAATGGGAGCCTAACACCACCACTTTACCAAACGTCTACCTTTACGTTTGAATCAGCAGAACAAGGAGAAGCACGTTTTGCTGGTCATGAGGAAGGTTATATATATTCACGATTAGGGAATCCAACGGTAAAGCTTTTAGAGGAAAGGATTGCCATACTTGAAGGCGGGGAAGCAGGACTTTCATTTGGTTCAGGAATGGCTGCGGTATCTGCCGTATTGCTGGCTTTAACAAAATCTGGAGATCATATTCTTTGTTCACAAGGACTATATGGGTGTACATTTGGGCTTCTTCAAATGATGGAGGAAAAGTATAATATCGAACATGATTTAAGTGATATGGACGATGAGGAAGAAATTCTTTCAAAAATAACACCGAATACAAAATTGATCTACATTGAGACTCCAATTAATCCAACCATGAAGCTCATTGATTTACAAAAAGTTGTTAAAATCGCTAAACAGCATTCTATCCCGGTTGTTGTAGATAATACCTTCTGTTCACCGTATTTGCAGCAGCCGATTAAATTAGGCTGTGATATTGTCATTCATAGTGCAACAAAGTATATCGGTGGACATGGCGATGTTATCGCCGGACTTGTCGTTGGAAAGAGTGATTTTATTCACCAGGTGGCCATGACAACGAAAAAGGATATAGGCGGAATAATGTCCCCTTTTGATGCGTGGCTTTTACTCCGTGGGTTAAAAACTCTTCCAGTACGAATGGATCGCCACTGTGACAATACCGAAAAAATTGCATCTTTATTAAAAAATCATAAAAATGTAGAGCAAATTTTTTACCCAGGAAATACAGAAAGCCCAGCCTACGAGATTATGAAAAAACAAATGCTTAAAGCTGGCGGATTGATTTCATTTACAATTAAAGGCTCAAAGAAGGATGCACAAAATATCTTAAATCGGCTGAAATTAATAAAAATTGCAGTGAGCCTCGGTGACACAGAAACTCTTATCCAGCACCCAGCAACTATGACACATGCAGTTGTTCCAGAGGATGCACGATTGAAAATGGGAATCACCGATAATTTAATTCGGCTTTCGGTCGGATTAGAAGCATGGGAGGACATTTGGGAGGATCTAAATCAGGCGTTAGAAAGATAAATCAAAAGCCAGTTGGGAATTACACCCGACTGGCTTCAACATTTTATATATGTTTTTCTAAAACTTTTACAAATTCCTCTAGGCATTGCTGGTCCACTTCATCAAAGCGTTCCTTGATTGGACTGTCGATATCTAACACACCAAATACTTCACCATTCTTTATGATGGGAACAACAATTTCTGATTGGGAGGCACTGTCACATGCAATATGCCCAGGGAAAAGATGAACATCTGCAACCCTTTCAGTCTTTTGACTTTGTGCAGCAGTCCCACAAACTCCACGTCCCATTTGAATGCGCACACAAGCTGGTAAGCCTTGGAATGGTCCTAGAACAAGCTCATCGCCCTTCTTGATATAAAAACCTACCCAATTGATGTTGTTTAAAAATTGGTTAAGCAAAGCGGATGCATTTGCTAAATTTGCGATTTGGTCCTTCTCATCTTCTAGTAAAGCCTGTAGCTGTTTTGTTACAAGTTGATAGTCGTCTGCTTTATTGCCTTTATAATGTTCGACATGAAACATGATTCTTCGCCTCCATGTGAGTAATTCCTACATAAATTATATTAAATAATAGCTTATCGTGCGTGACTTGTCGATAAAATCTTAAAGGAATCTGCCTAAGCCTAGCGAAATCTATACAATATTAAGGGTAAGGTGGGTTGGTTATGAAAAATAAAAGCATGAAACAAAAAATTATTGATTCATCGGTATTTTTATTCAATACAAAGGGCTTTGATGGTACAACAGTTCGTGAAATTGCCAAAAAAGCAAACTGCAATGTTGCCAATATCTCCTACTATTTCGGGAATAAAGAAGGTTTACTTGAACATCTTGTTTCTTCCTACCTAGAGGGTTACTTAACAATCGTTGAACACGCATATATTGAATTAGATAATAGAACTGCTAGAGAATGTTTATTGCTTGCGATTAGAGGAATTATGGAATACCAAAAGGAAAATCGACAGTTATCACGATTTGTCCAAAGGGAAATTACGTTTGATACCACCCTAATTCGTGAAATCATGACCACCTATATGGCGAAAGAAAAATACTATTTTCAAGCCATTTTTGAAACAGGGATGAAACAACAGGAATTTGCCCTGATTCCGATTCCATATGCCATCATGCAACTAAAGGGTATGCTTTCGATGCCATACCTACATCCTCAATATATGGCAGAGGTCCTTCATTTAATGCCTTATGAACTGTATGTAACTGAACAATATTGCCATGAAATCGAAAAATGGGTCAACACGTCAATCTGCAGACAGCCACAAACATTGAAAAACAATGTTACCCCTTTTCCAGTCAATATGTAGTCGGCGATACGAGCATAGCATCTGTAAATAATTGATCAAACCCTTGATTTAAATCCTTCCTGCTATGGGCATCGGAACCGTAGACAAGAGGGATTTTTCGCTTTATGGCCTCTTTAATAATGAGTTCTGGTGGATATACCTCCCGACAGAGCGGCTTATTGATACCAGCGCCATTATAATCCAAGGATAGCCCTTCTTCAGCAATCTTGTCTAATATCTTGTTTGTCATTTCATTGAAACTTTTTGATGTCGGGAATTTCTTTTGAAACTTATGCACCAGCGTAATATGACCGATTCTTTTTGGTTTATACTGACCAAGGTCTGATGTGACTGATCTTAGCAATGTATCATAATAAGCTTCGTAAACGGCCTCTACTGTTGAGTAATCCTGAATCATTGTTGCGAACATATCAGGACTGTAATCAAGGCAATAGTATTGATTCCCTTTTTTTAGAAAATGAACAGATAGAATGCTATCATTCAAATATCGACCATATTCATTTAAAAAGTTTTTCGTATCCTTTTCGTACCCCTCGATAAAGTCGACCTCTAATCCGATATTAATCTTCAAATCAGATTCATATTTTTTTTGTAGCCCTGTTAATACAGTAAAATAGTTTTCTAACTCATTTGCGTCCATTCCACTATCTTTCTGAGGTGTTGGATCTATAAATCGTGCTGGGAGTGGAGCGTGCTCAGTAAATGAAATTTCATCAAATCCTAATTGTAGTGCACGAGCAATATAATCCTCAAAATCATCCTTCGTCCCATGTGGACAATAGG
>NZ_JAJFZK010000046.1 GCF_020731355.1 Bacillus sp. REN16
CTAGGACTTCTAATCGCAATTCTTAATATCCCATTCATCTTTTTAGGATATAAACAAATCGGGAAAAGCTTTGCGATTTACTCGGTAATCGGGATTGCTTCATTAGCGTACGGGACAAGCATTATGCACCATATCCCAACGATTATTCAAGGAGATACGTTATTAGTAACGGTTGTTGGCGGGATTATCATTGGTTTCGGTATGGGTGTGGCATTACGAAATGGAGGAGCATTAGACGGTATTGATATGTTAGCTGTACTACTTTCCAGAAAGCTGCCATTTGGAACGAGTGATCTTATTTTATTCTTAAACTTATTTGTTTTTATAGTAGTTTCAACGGTTTTTGGGTTACAAGGGGCTTTCTTATCGGGAATTGCTTATTATATTGCCTCTAAAGTGATTCATACAGTCGAGGAAGGGTTAAGCGGTTCAAAATCCTATAAAATTATCACAAGTCAACCAGAATTGATGGTAGAAACCATACGTGATCGCCTAGGTCGAAGTTCCACCTATAATCTAGTAGAAGGCGGTTATTCGAGCGATAATTTCAAAGAAATTACGTGTATCATTAACCGTTTAGAGGAAAGTAAAATGAAGGAAATTATTTCTGAAATTGACAAACAAGCATTTGTTGTTGTATATGATGTTGCCGAGGTCAAGGGAGGCAGCTTTAAGAAACGAGACATCCATTAAGACAAATAGTAAGAAGCAACGCCATGTCGCGTTGCTTCTTTTTGTTACGATTCTATCATTTTTTTAGTTGCTGCTCCACTATATCTCCGACAACAGGCAGCTTAAACCATTTTCCTTGGTAGGCCTGATACATCAAGACAATCCATACTACTAAAGAAAGCGGTGACGCGATTAATGCGAATATCCAGCCAATCAATGGTATGAATGATAATACCTTTGTAATAACAAATAATGCAACAAATACAAAGATGGATTGCAGGGCATGAAATCGAACAAATCGGCTTTCTTTTTCAATTATAAAAAAGACAATCCCGGTAATAGGTCCTAATACATAACTAAGCAATCCGGCCACGTTTTCTGTAAGTCCTGTTGAAGTTTTGTTTTGATTCTGTTGCTCGCCGTTTTTGTTATCCTCACTCATTTTTCCTCACTCCTACCCACGATTTTCTATGACATCTTTATATTGATACTGTACTAACTTGAATAATATTCGAAAGAATTGAGTGACCGTTATATATCGAGAACGTAAAAAACACTTCTTATTAAATAAGAAGTGTATTGGAAAGGGTAGAGGAACCTGTCCCTGAGACCTACTATTATAAAAACATTTTTTCCAATTCCAATGGCTCGATGTACTGGCCATCCTTGTAGGCACGCATGTTGCCGCCGGAGATTTCGTCGATGAGGACAATTTGTTTGTTCTCACCAGTACGTCCGAATTCGAATTTGATATCATATAGATCGATTCCCTTATGTGCAAGTTCGTCTCTTACGATGCCTGCAATTTGTTGTGTAAGGCCTTTTAATACTTGATATTCTTCTTTAGACAGGATGCCGAGCATGTCCAAAGCGTCTTCACTGATTGGAGGATCTTCACGACCGTCATCTTTTAGGGTCACTTCAACAAAAGCATCTAAGGGTTGTTCTTCTTCCGCATATAAGCCATATCTGCGCAAAAAGCTTCCAACAGCACGATATCTGCAAATGACTTCAAGCCCTTTCCCGAAAACTTCAGCCGGTTTGACTGTCATGGTTGCTTGATCGATATCAGCGCCAAGATAGTGAGTAGGAATTCCTTTTTCATTTAAAATTTCGAAAAAGTATTTTGTTAATTTTAATCCAGCACGTCCCGCACCTTCAATAGTTAACCCAACTGTATTTGCACCTGGATCAAAAACACCATCAACACCTGTTACATCGTCTTTAAATTGAAGTAAATAATTTCCGTCCTGCAATTCATAGACATCTTTTGTTTTACCAGTGTAAGTTAGCTTCATGTTAATCCTCCTACGCGAAATTTAACAACATAATAATCATAAATATAAAATAATGATTGCACAAGAGTAATTACGAATATTTTTATAAAAAAATATATTAATGTTAAGAATTTAGGAGAATTTAAGTGGGAAATATAAATTTACTACAAATTTTAAGCGTTTTTCCATTCTGCTAATCTATCATACGCAGGAAAGCTAACCATACAATGATACTTTGACTGAATTTTCTAATAAAATATTCAGTTTAGGAAGGATATAAAGAATATCAATAGAATATAAGTGGTAATGGAGGGGTGATAGGATGAATCAATTTACGGATGTATTGGATGAAAAAACACTAGCAAGCTATCCGCAACAGCCACATGGCGGCAAATTGGTGAATCGTGTTATTACGGGAAAAGAGCGCGATGAAGCCATGGAAAGAGCGAAACAGTTGCCAATGATTATGGTGGATTTGGAGGCTGTCATTACACTCGAAATGATTGCAACAGGGGTATTGTCTCCTAATGAAGGGTTTATGGATGAGGAAGACTATAAGTCTGTTCTGACGAAAGGCCGCTTGAAAAATGGAGTCGTATGGCCGGTCCCGCTTAGCTTCGCACCAATTGGTGACCGGAATCAGCAAATTATTAAATCATTATCAGTAGGGGATGAGGTTGCTCTTGCCGATGAAACGAGAGAGCCGGTTGCCATACTTAAGTTAAATGATATTTTTCATTATGATCGCGAATTCCGTGCTAAACACGTCTTTGGTACAACTGACCGCAACCACCCTGGGGTAGATTCTATCTATCGTCGGATGGGTGATACGGCTTTAGCTGGACGAATTACATTGGTCAGACGGGCTCATTGGGGGCCATTTGAAGAAATTCGAATGGAGCCAAAGGACACATGGAAGCTATTTTATGAGCAGAAAAAATTTAAATCGGTTGGAGGATTTATTACAGGGGCCAATCCTTTACACCGCGGGCACGAGTATATTCATCGAAATGCGTTAGAAGAGTTAGAAGGTTTATTTGTTCAGCCGTTGGTGGAAATGGCAAAGCGTGAGTATACACGCCATGAGTTTCGGGTGCTATCCTACCGCAGTGTGCTGGATACATATTATCCAAAAGAAAGAACAATTCTTGCCCCACTTCGAGTTACCTATATTTTTGCAGGACCGCGTGAAGCCGTTCTTCATGCGTTGATAATGAAGAATTATGGGTGTACACATGCGCTAATCGGACGGGATCACGCTGGTATCGGTGATTATTATGATAAATACGCTAGTCATACGATATTTGACGAATTTACACCTGATGAATTAGGGATAGATATTCGTCTGTTCCATGAGGTGTTTTATTGTACGCGTTGCAGTACACAGGCAACCGAGCAAACATGTCCACATGATGAGCAATACCGGATTAATATTTCTGGTACAGGCATTCGCGAGCTGCTGCGGTATGGGGTGTTGCCGCCAAAGGAAATCGTGAGACCAGAATCAGCACGAATTGCGATTCAAGGTGTGCAGCCAAAAGGGGTAGACGAGAACCAGATGGCGATCTCACCGGTCGGAAAAACAATCAAGAGCATTTTCCCATATTATTTAACGCGATCAGGAATTGGCGGTCCAAAGCGAAGAAAGCCACTTGAGGTTGAAGAGCTTACGATTGAAGATTTGGAAATCGTCATGAAGGACGCACGTGAAAATGCGGATAAAATCTATAAGGATATCTTTAATGAATTCAGCTATGTTTCGGATACACTGCGCACCGCACAGCCAGATTGGGTGGCAACTGCTAGAGAGTCGATTCATCGACAGCAGGAAATGGTCGTAGAGTATATTGAAGAAAAGGTGAATAAAGCCTTGGATAAAGCGTCGGACGAATTTATGTATCAGGATAAGTCAGAAGCAGAGCGGGAATTGGAGGTCGCACGGAAAATCTTCGATGATATTCCCGCACCACTGCGTTCAGACGATCTGCAATATCGAATTTGGAATCCACTGCCATATAAAAGGTACAGGGGTAGTGATGAATAATTGAAAAAAATCACTCACAATTTGTGAGTGATTTTTTGTTTGCTTATAAATAATCTTTTCTTAATTCCTCTGGTGATTTAGGAGAGATATAGCTAGGTGCTACATCAAATACCGTTTTTGCACCAAATTGTTTTTCTTGGCTTAGGCGGTATGCAGCTCTTGCATAGGCAACTAATACAGCCGAAGTAAACTCAGGGTTGCTATCTAGTTTTAATGAGAATTCATAAATTTGTGTCGTATCTTCACTTGTCTGTCCACCGCGAATCACGAATCCGCCATGCGGAGCCTTCGAGTGGTCACGAGTTAATTCTTCTTCAGAAATAAAGTTCACTTCTGTATCGTAATCAGCGAAGTAGTTTGGCATTGTTTTAATTTCATTTTCTATCGCTGCTTTATCTGCGCCTTCCTCGGCAACGATATAGCAAACGCGACGGTGTTTTTCAGCAGTTGTTAGTTCAGGATTTGAACCGCTGCGAACTTTGTCCATTGCATCCTCAGAAGGAATTGTATATTGGACACCGTTTTTAACACCTTTTACACGACGAATCGCATCAGAGTGGCCTTGGCTTAAACCTTTGCCCCAGAAAGTATAATTTTCACCAGTAGGTAAGATTGCATCTGCCATCACACGGTTGATCGAGAATAGACCTGGATCCCAGCCCACTGAGATGATTGCTGTTGTATTTTTAGCAGCCTCATTTACAGATTGGAAAAATTCAGGGATCTTCGCGTGTGTATCAAAACTATCTACTGTATTGAACATGCTAGCAAAGTGCGGAGTTTGTTCAGGCAGATCTGTTGCAGATCCTCCACAAAGCAGCATCACATCAATTTTTCCTTGATAATCACTTGCATTTGAAATATGTTCAGCCTTCACATTGGCATCCTCAAGCTTTAGGCTTTCCGGAGCTCTTCTTGTAAAAACTGCTACTAATTCCATGTCAGGAGATTGTTTAATAGCCTTAATTGCGCCTTTTCCAAGATTACCGTAACCTACGATACCTAGTCTAATTTTGTTGATCATATACATTTCTCCTTTACCTCAAATTCCCATCAAAAAAATAGATTCAGGACAATTTGTCACTCTTTACTCATTTTTTTGATAATACTTATAATAATAGAAACTTGGCCTATATGCCAATATTTTTCTTTCGTACATCGAAAAAGTTCTTCCCTCGGTAAACACACTATTCATAAAATCTATTAAAAACTCTATATTTTTTTTGCCAAATTGGACAACTTCTTGTCGAAATTCATGGTTATTTTGCTTGGGCTTTCAACATAAGAATAGCTTGAAAGGGTGAAATATAACTTTATTCAGAAGAAGTCTTCTACCTCTAATTTAGGGATGGGTGGCAAGAAAATTAACTTATTCAGTATGAGTCTAAAAGCTATCTGAATAAAGTTAAGCCTCCGGCGGATGCCACGATTTTTAAGAGGAAATTTTTCGAGCAGTATGATCGAAGACTAAAGACGCCACATCCTGTGGCAACGTCTTCATGACCCACATCGTGTGGGCCTAAAA
>NZ_JAJFZK010000047.1 GCF_020731355.1 Bacillus sp. REN16
ACCGAAGGCAAAGTAAATTAATGCTGAAACAATAATAATACCTGAAAAGAATAATGTTTTATTGAGCTTAGACCAATTTTTCATCCAACCCCAACGTTTACCATTAACATCAAGCCAATAAAGATCCACAAGCAGTGCTATAAGAATTATCAACACGAATGCAAAGTAGCCCATAAAGTATTTACCCCCAATCTATTCTCTTATCCAGAGCGATTATAAAGTTATTCACTTAATATCTAAATAATTCCTGCTAAGATAAACTTGTTTCATTCAGAAACAATATATCCCAACTTACAGACAAAATTTGATACTACGTTATTTATGGGGTAAATTCACTACTTTAAGATTAGCCTGTGAATATAATTTATCTTCCAAGTCAGCGATCCGATTTTGTAAATCAGTAACTTTCTTAGTGAGAATCACATTTTGCTCTAAGATCATTTTCTTATCTTCTACAAGCTCCTTATTCTTCTCTCTAAGACGTTTTATCTGCTCTGCTTGGCTTGAACCCTTTGGTTTACGTTCTTCCCTTTTAGAACTGTTTAAATCGCTTTGTAGCGATTGTGTTTCCTCTATCATTGCCTTTAGATCAGGTCGATTATAAATTGTCTTTCGTGATATATTTGCCTTCTCACTAACACTTTTGATGGTTATAGGATCTTTACCCTTCTTCAACTTTTCAAGAGCTTCTATGACCTTCTCTGTCGTTCTGAGCCTATTTTGCTCTGCCAGAGTTAGTTTTTTCTCATTCGTCATGTTTAGCACCTGCCACTTCTAAAAGAGCCTCTTGGAATTCCTTCTCTGCCAGTTTCTTTTGTAAATCCGAAACATATTTTTCTAACATCCCTTGCTGAAAACGAAGTTTTGTTGTGTAAATGCTCTTATCATTATCAAGAGTATTTAATTCTTGTTCGACTCTTTCGAGCCTTGCTTCGTAAACAGGCAAGTGTCTTGCGGATGCTATGAATTCATGACAGCCCAAGCATACTCCATCTTGTTCGCAGGGTTCACCACGCATTGGGTGATGTAAACACATACCATGAGGTAATAGCTCAATCTTTAATGCTCTTCGCATTTTATCAACTTGATCAGTAGTAAGTCCTTTAAACGGATTTTCTTCGCCTTCCAATGATTCCAGTACGATTTTATTGGTCGTTGTGACTGGAATTTCACCTGATAAAATATCCTTGATAACCTCTTGTTTTTGTCCTTTGGTATGGTCATAAGTCTCAGTCATCATAATAGACTTATGATTCATCATTTCAGCTACATCGTGGAGTTTCATTCCACCTTTAAGGGCATAAGTCGCAAATATATGTCTGAAATAGTGTTGTGTAAGTTTTAAAAGATTTCCTTTTTCATCACGCAAATCATGCTTTTTAATAAAGGGATTCAATCTTTTTGCTGTCCAGTTAGAGTGACTCGCAATGGTGATTGGATCTTTTCTTCTGTTTGTATAAGTTAAGAAGAGATATGGTTCACCGAACTGCCTTATCAAAGGCTTTGAGTGTTTCTCTAAGGCTCTAATTGCTTCAACTACTATTTCATTCGCAGGTCTTGTTACCCGTTCTGGCGTTTTTTGTGTTTTCGAAGTCAGATAAGTTATTTGGTACTCACCATTTATTACACTTAAACAGCCTTCTTGAATTAGTACAACTTCACTTATACGAAGACCTAACTGAGTGGAAAGAAGGATACTTGCAGAAGTAAGGACATCCTCACCCTTTTCAAGCTGTTCTCTTGCCGTTTTAATTAGGCTGTTAATAACTTCTTCTTCGGGTAGAACCTTGTTGGTTACACCAAACTTCGTACCCTCTTTAAGCGTTTTGTTATTAATGATTAATTCATTGTATATGCTGTTTATTTTGGTAGTGTTTGTCGGCACTTCCCAATCTCTTTGACCGCCTCGAATTAACAATTCTTTTACCACTTGTGCCGATTTTTTAATACTCATTGGACTAAGAGGTGTTCCTCTTTCACTAATGGCTTTAAGCAAGTATTGAAAGTATTCTCGGATCGTGTTGTCCGTAAAGTCTTGAAAAGACTCAATACTATGATTTTNTCTCGGATCGTGTTGTCCGTAAAGTCTTGAAAAGACTCAATACTATGATTTTCATTTAAAAAGTCAATAAGTTGCTTAAATGCTGAATGCTTCCGTTTCACTGAATTGAAACCGTTCATGAGTAATTCCGAATGAATATACTTTTTAATCGTAATCTTGATAGATTCCCATTGACTAAAAGAAGTAAAGTCTATTCGAAATTTGGCATCATTCCAATGTGGAGCTTCCACAAAGCCTTTAAAGTCCCAAATATCATCTGAGAATTTGTTATTGCCACAACGAGCTTCTTTTACAGATTTAGACGGTGTGTAGTCAACCAAAGGCAAATTATTGTTTATTGTCATTTGACCATCCCCCCTTGTTGAAGGGCTTCTAAACGGCTGACAATCACTTCTAAAGCCTTCTCAGTCTCGTTTAAGAGGTAATCACTACCCATGAGGTCTTGTGCCATATATCGTTCCTTATCTGCCCTTATACGCCCCAAATGATCCTTATGAGCTTCAAGGAATTCAGGAGTGGTAATAAACTTCGGGCAAAATAAACAAGCATTCGGCTTTTTACAATTTACAACCTTTTTGTTTATCGGTTTAGCACATACACCATCTGGAAGCTGTGCCATTAAGCGTTTTTCGGTATCAAGTTTTTTACCATTTTCATCTACAATGTCATCAACCTTACGTTCTACAAGTCCAATAAAACCAATCTTTTTATACTCTTTCGTGAGTTTGTCATTTCGGACTTTGGCATATAGGCGAGTAGANCGTGAGTTTGTCATTTCGGACTTTGGCATATAGGCGAGTAGAGTGCATAGACTCATGCCCCAAATACTGCATAACCTCAAACGTACTAAGACCGTTATTTAGAAGATCGGTTCCAATTTGATGACGGAATTGGTGAAACGTTATTACCGCCAAATCACCGTTGCTATCCCGAATATCAAACCGTTTAATAAACTTATCTCTCAACCAATCCCTTGCAGTTACTTGTCTCAAAGGCTTGTATTTCTTGTTTATAGGTTGAAAATAATAAAATAATTTGTCGGTCTTCAATTCAGAACGAAGTTCTTCCGTAGCTTGAATTAACATTTTAATTGCTACCGAAACCTCTTTGCTAACAGGAATAAACCTTTCGGTCTCATTTTTTGAACTAACTACTTCCAGAAGATATTTCTTCAATAAGTCTCTTCTTAAACAGTCTTTATTTAAGTTTAAAGCCTCTGTTAAACGTACTCCTGTATGTCTAACGACAGTAACTAAAGTCCAAAGAACAACATCATTTAAGCATTCTAAAGTTGGCTGTAATGTTGATTTCATTTGGCGAAGTGAAGAATCAATCGAATCCATTACATTGTCATCAATAAGCATACTTTTCAACGAGTCCTCTGTTTGTAAAGTACGTTGTTCAGTTCCATCAAACACTTCGTAAAGTGGAAATCCACCCCACTCAAAGAGTTGACCATGCTTAATATGATGTTTCAATGAAGCTAACGATATAGCTCTCGTTTGCGGTTTATTTACATTTGCTAATAAGTAGTGAATAAACCCTTCTACAATATCAAATGTAAGTTCCTCAAACGTATCAAGAACAATATCATAACCCTCTAAATACTCAAAGAATACCTCTAACGAATAGTTGTATCTGTGTAATGTTGAGAGTTTAAGCCTACCAATTGTAATCGACTCTTTTGTAATCTTCTTAATCGTTTCCTTAAACCATTCATTCGGTAAAAAATCAAACCGAAATGTGTAAGGAGACAAATCCTCACTTGCAGGAAATACCCAAGTGTCTTTACTCATATCAATAAGAGGAAGTACATTAGTCAAGTAGCTCACCCCTCTTACTTTCTAAATAACGCTCATGAGCCATTGCTAATGTCTTAACAGAAGGCTTTGCGTATTTAGCTGTAGTAGCGATGCTCTGATGTCCTAATCGTTCTCTTATGACATTTACATCCACTCCAATATCCTGTAATTCGGAAGCGTGTGTATGTCTCAAAGAATGTGGTGTTAAACGGAAGTATTCAATTCCACTTTCCTCTTGAATTTCATTTAACACATCTTCCACCGAGGTTCTACCAATCGGTTCTCCTAAATTACTCGTAGAGTGTGACACAAAGATATAATCAATATCATCTTTTTGAGGGCGATGGAATAGAACATAATCCTCTAACGCCTGTAACAATTTCCATGACACAGGTATGGTTCTTTCGCCTGATTTCAATTGCCTATCAAGGGGTTCATTTTCCCTCTCAATTAGATAAATATTACCTGTTTTCTCTGTTGGATCAGGATAGTCATAATCACTAATTCTAAGGTGTAATAGCTCAGACACCCTAAATCCCGTTTCATATAACACTCGAAACATCAGCTTGTTCCGAAACATTAAAGATTCGTTTTTCCCCCAAAGCATATCAACAGCTTGGTAATACTTCTGCACCGTATTAGAATATAGTCTCTTTCTGTCACTTTTCTTTTTTAACTTTCTTCTAAAGTAACTTTGAAGACCTTTATCCCAATTCTTCGTTACATGACGTAAATAACCTCTGTTCTGATGTGGTGCATAGCCTCTTACTTTGACTAATGGTGATTCTTCTACAAATCCCCCAATAGCTTCAAAGTGTCTGAAAAACGAGCTTAATGTTGCCAAGTATCTATTAAGCGTTGCAGGGGCAACTCTCCCACTTGGTTTTCTGCTGTCGATGTATTCAATGAAACTGGTTATGGATGATGGCTTCACTTCATAGAACTTTAACCCTTCCCGTTCAAGCCATAGATAGAAGATCTTCAAATCATCTAAATAACTTTTTACCGTATTGGGTGACAATCCTTTGCTTTCCAGAGTATTCGTAAAATCTAAAACCTCTGAAATAATCCTCATGTTAGAATCCACTAACACAAAGGATGACAGGGTTTTTTCAACCTTCAAGGCACTCCCCTCCACTCAAAGGAGAAAGGCAAA
>NZ_JAJFZK010000048.1 GCF_020731355.1 Bacillus sp. REN16
AAGTTAAGCTCTTCAGCGCCGATGGTAGTTGGGACTTTGTCCCTGTGAGAGTAGGACGTCGCTAGGCTTATATTATATTATCGCGGGGTGGAGCAACGAGCGTTGCATCATCGAAATAACTGCGAGTTGTCCCGACGCACAAAGCATCTAGAATTCGCTAGTAGAGGAAGGGACAGTCTTCTGTAACTTAGCGCATGACAAAAAACTTTATACTTTTATTATCGCGGGGTGGAGCAGTCTGGTAGCTCGTCGGGCTCATAACCCGAAGGTCGTAGGTTCAAATCCTGCCCCCGCAACCAAATGGTCCCGTGGTGTAGCGGTTAACATGCCTGCCTGTCACGCAGGAGATCGCCGGTTCGATCCCGGTCGGGACCGCCATATTTTACAAACATACGAAACTTGAGGTTTCGTTTTTTTATTTTATAAAAAGTAATAGGGTTGAGTTTTGCCACAGCATTTCATGTTGTGGTTTTTCTATTTATGGGAATAATGATTAGTAAGTAAAGGAAAAGAGATAGGGATTAGATAAAATTGTTTCATTGATATAATGAAGGGCAAAATGCGGTTAGAATTCAATTGAAAAACCCTTCATAAGGAATATGAAGGGGAAAAGAAGCGAAGAATCCCGTCTAAATTCTTTTCATTTGGGGTATGAAGGGCAAAAAAGGCGATGAATCTCAATCAAAAGTCTTTCATCAAGCCAATGAAGGACCGAACGTACCGCGAGCCCTCTCGGAAAGTCCTTCATCCCATCATAGACCTTCCAAACTCCAAAATTTCATTTCTTTTTTGCTGATTTTGTTGAAATAATGTAAACTAATAGTATTGTTTGAAGGTCCTTAGGCATTGTCCTAAGGCTTTTTTTCACTACCTTACATACTATTCTTTTTGACATAATAGGAGTGACATAGATGGCTTTGCAGGATGAATTTCACTTTATTGATCAAATCAAACCGAAGCGTGTATCCCAGTCTGGTTTATTAGCGGGGATTGGTGATGATGCTGCTCTTGTTCGACCTACTCCAGAGATGGAACAAATCATTTGCATGGATACGATGGTAGAGGGGGTTCATTTCAATTCTCACACTATGGATCCTTATCAAATTGGCTATAAGGCTTTAGCTGTTAATATTAGTGATATTGCGGCGATGGGTGGGATCCCTACCTATTATTTGGTATCGATTGCGATTCCAAAGGGATGGAATGAAGCAGATTTGTTATCGATTTATGAAGGGATGGCAATGCTAGCAGATAAGTACGCGATGGATTTAATAGGTGGCGATACTGTGTCGATTGCGGATACCTTGGTGATAACCGTTACAGTTCTTGGTGAGGTTGAGAGAGGAAAGCATTTATTACGAAGCTATGCAAAGCCGGGTGATATTGTTTTTGTGACTGGGACGATTGGTGATTCAGCTGCTGGGTTGAATTTATTATTACATAATAAAAAGGAATATTCGTTTTCGGAGCAAGAGGAAACTCTTATTCGGAAACATCAATATCCGTCTCCGAGAGTAGAGATTGGCAGACTTTTATCTACTTTAGAAAGGGTCTCTTTGAATGATGTTAGTGATGGGTTAGCTAGCGAAGCAAATGAGATAGCAAAGGCTAGTGGTGTTACTTTAATACTAGATGATGATAAAATGCCATATAGCGAAGCAATTCTTACCCAGTTCAAAGAACGTGCACTAGAGTTTGCCTTTTACGGCGGAGAGGACTTTGAGTTGGTGGGGACGATGGCTGCTTCAGATTGGGATATAACACAGAAAAAGGCAAAAGAACATGGCTATATCCTTTCGAAAATTGGAACGGTTTCGGATGGTGGTCCGGCTGTATTTTTAGACCGAGCCGGGGAATTACAAAAGCTTGAAATGAAGGGGTATAATCATTTTAACTTTACCCAGCAAAAGGATCCATCCCACTAAATGGTCGGATGAATGTAAAAAGTATTCAATCTGCGCGGGGGTTAGCCCTCTGCTGAATAAAGTTAAAGCCTCCGGCGGATGCCACGATTTTTCAAAGGAAATTTTTTGAGCTGTAAGATCGAAGACTAAAGACGCCACATCCTGTGGCAACGTCTTCATGACCCACATCGTGTGGGCCTAAAAATCGGGCGCAAATACGCCGAGGCGTATTTGAAGAAATAAGGTGGATTGTATGGAAAAATTTGAGTTTATATCGAATACACCCGAAGCAACAGGGAATTTTTCTTACAGCCTGGCTGCAACGCTTAAGCCAGGAGATGTGTTAACGCTTGAGGGTGACTTAGGGGCAGGAAAAACAACCTTTACAAAAGGATTAGCAAAGGGGCTTGGCATTACTAGAACGGTGAATAGTCCAACGTTTACAATTATAAAGGAATACCAAGGGAGAATTCCTTTATATCATATGGATGTGTATCGTTTGGAGCATAGTGATGAGGATCTTGGATTTGATGAGTATTTTGATGGGGAGGGTGTGACTGTTGTTGAGTGGGCACATCTTATAGAGGATCAGCTGCCAAGCGACAGACTCACCATTAGAATTGAACACCAAGGAGATACGAAGCGTAAAATTACGGTGATACCATTTGGAGAAAGGTATCAACATTTATGTGAGGAGTTATTTGGCGAATGAAGGTTTTAGCAATAGATACGTCCAATTATGTATTAGGGGTCGCGCTTGTTGATGAAGCGAAGGTGATTGGGGAGGTTATTACAAATCTACCAAAAAACCATTCTGTCCGTGTAATGCCAACCATTGAACATTTAATGAAGGAATGTGACATAAAGCCTAAAGAACTTGACAGGATTGTGGTAGCTATGGGACCAGGTTCATATACCGGGGTGAGAATTGGAGTCACGATTGCGAAAACATTAGCCTGGTCGTTACAAATTCCGTTAGCCGGGGTATCAAGTCTAGAAGCATTAGCCGCCAATGGCAGGTACTTTAATGGCTTTATTTCTCCATTATTTGATGCAAGACGCGGCCAAGTATACACAGGGCTATATCAATATGAGGAAGAGAACCTAAATTCCATAGAAGAAGATAAAATTATATTATTATCAGAATGGGTTGAGGAGCTTAAAAAGAAAGAAACACCGGTTCTTTTTATCGGAAATGATTTGGTTATCCACAAGGAACAGATAGAAACAGATTTAGGTCAACTTGCATATGTTGCACCATACACAGATTGGAATCCAAGACCAAGTGAATTAGCGGAGTTAGGGTTGAAAAAAGAGCCTGTGGATGTTCATACATTTGTGCCAAATTATATTCGTCTGGCTGAGGCTGAAGCGAATTGGTTAGGGAAGAGGCAGGGGTAAGCATGGAAGATATCATCAATCAACAGATTTTGTTTCGCTTCATGACGTTAGAAGACATTGATGGTGTCATGAAGGTTGAGACGTCAGCATTTACTGTCCCTTGGAAGAGAGAGGCATTTTATAATGAGTTAGTTCATAATCAGTTTGCAAAGTATATTGTAATGACTGATAACAATGAAGTAATTGGGTATTGTGGGATGTGGCTTATTTTAGATGAATGCCATATTACCAATATTGCAGTCCTCCCAGAATATAGAGGACAAAAACTAGGGGAAGCTCTATTGATGCAGGCAAAGCTTTTAGCCATGCAGCATCAGGCAGTTACGATGACGCTTGAAGTTAGAGTGTCCAATCATATTGCGCAAAATCTCTATAAGAAACTTGGATTTAAGCCTGGTGGAATCCGAAAAAATTACTATACAGATAATAATGAAGATGCGCTAGTTATGTGGGTGAATTTAAATGAGTGATAATCAATTAATTATGGGAATTGAAACAAGCTGTGATGAAACGGCTGTATCAATTGTACGAAATGGACGAGAGATTTTATCAAATGTAGTTGCCTCACAGATTGAAAGTCATAAGCGCTTTGGTGGAGTTGTTCCCGAAATTGCGTCAAGGCATCATGTTGAAGCAATCACACTTGTGATTGAAGAGGCATTGAAGAAGGCTGATGTTCATTTTTCAGATCTTGATGGAATTGCGGTAACGGAAGGACCTGGTTTAGTTGGCGCATTGTTAATTGGAGTGAATGCTGCAAAAGCGGTAGCATTTGCACACGATATTCCCCTGTTGGGAGTCCATCATATTGCTGGCCATATTTATGCAAATCGACTAGTTGAAGAGCTGGAGTTTCCATTATTAGCGTTAGTTGTATCGGGTGGCCATACAGAGCTTGTTTATATGGAGGAGCATGCATCCTTTAAGGTGATCGGAGAAACAAGAGATGATGCGGCTGGCGAGGCTTATGACAAAGTGGCTAGAACATTAAGTCTTCCATATCCAGGTGGTCCTCATATTGATCGACTTGCACATGAGGGAACAGCAACAATTGATTTACCAAGAGCGTGGCTAGAAGAGGATTCATATGATTTTAGTTTTAGCGGGTTAAAGTCTGCTGTCATTAATACCCTTCATAATGCGGAGCAGCGTGGAGAAACAATCGAACCAAAGAATCTAGCAGCTAGCTTTCAGGAAAGTGTCATTGATGTATTGGTGACAAAAACTGTGAAGGCAGCGAAACAATATCATGTAAAACAAGTCCTCTTAGCTGGAGGAGTTGCGGCAAATAAAGGATTGCGGGCAGCTTTAGAACATGCTTTTACCGAAATGCCTGAAGTGAAGCTAATTATTCCACCACTTTCGCTTTGTACAGACAATGCTGCTATGATTGCTGCAGTTGGAAGTGTTTTATATGAAAAAGGGAAACGCTCAACCTATGCATTAAATGCTAATCCAGCTTTAGATATCGAGATTTAACTTTTTCGGAGAGTAGTTCCAAGTGAAAAAAACACTTGGGACTTTTTTATTTGTGTCATTGTTCGACTTTGCCAAAAATCATGTATAATACTATTTAGCTATATAAAGAAAAGGAAACAGTACATTTGTCACTTGAAAATCATAATAGAAGGTGATTGTTAATGACATCATGAAATGTCCAGAAAATGACGAGATATTTTGTCCTCATTTTGACGGAAACC
>NZ_JAJFZK010000049.1 GCF_020731355.1 Bacillus sp. REN16
GCAATTCCGGAGGAATTTGAAAATAATAGTTGTTTTTTGGAGGATATAAAGTGACTCTTTACAGTACAGCTGGAAGGTGTCCGGAGAGGCCGACCCTATAATTATTATGATATTCACAGAAGTTTGAAGCGCTTTTCCGAAGAACAAAACATAGTTGACGATTCAGGGAATCCCTTTTTTATTAAAAATCATGCCTTCCGGCATACCAAGGGTGTAGAGCTTCTTAATAACGGAATGAACATATTGCATGTTCAAAAATGGATGGCCCACGCTTCCCCTGAAATGACCTTACATTATGCAAAAATTCTCGATACTACCATGCGTAAATCTTGGGAAGAAGCTACAAAACAAGGTATTTTTCGGATAGACATTGAAAATAAACGTCCGGTCAAAGTTGAACTTACGGATATTGAGAATGAAGATATCATTGAATGGGAATATATACGCCATAATTTAGACGCTGTTAAGATGGAGCTTGGCTATTGTATGAAACCAATTAAGCAGCCATGCCCCACTCAAGCGAATCCTTGCCTGTCTTGTCGTAATTTCTGTACTACACCCGAATTCATACCTCAATTTGAAGTGGAGATTACGGAAGTTAAAAATGTAATTGAGCGAGGCAGGGCTTTGGGGCGACAAGTATGGATAGATAAGAATCAAACCACTCTAAATCGTCTAGAGCCTATTCTAGAAACATTGAAGACTGGTACAACTCATCATTTAGCCGGAAAAAAAGGCCGCGAATATGTTGGAGAGGAACACACCCATGAAAAGTAAGCATATTAGAAATACCGAAGGTGTAAAAAAACATGCCCAGATGAAAAGCCAAGAGGCGGCTCAAAAGGTAGATCAGGCTATACAACGTCTTATCAAAACGAAGGCTAAAATTAATTTTAATCAGGTTGCGATGGAATCAGGTGTATCTAAGGCATTTCTCTATAACAATCCAGAATTACGGAACCGAATAGAAGGATTACGAAAGCAGCAAGAAGTAAATTCACCGCAAACCATAAAACGTAATATGACGGATGCCAGTAAAGATGCGCTTATCACAGCTAAAAATAACCGAATAAAAAAACTTGAAGAAGAAAACAAACGCCTTAAGGATGAATTATTGAAATTACGTGGTATTGTCTATGATAAATTTTGAGAATAAATAAATTCACTTGTATAGTTCAGTTTTACTTATTGTATTACGCAGGTAGTTTAATTGTCGGTCTGTGTAGCATAAATTACCTATAAACCCAAATCCGGTTCTATTTCTGCACAGACCTACATTAAGACTCGATTGAATACAACAATTGTTGTATATTCTATTTAATGAAGCATTTGTTGTATTAAAAGGGCAGGTGATTTTAATGGACATGTATTGTGTTGACGAGGCTTTTGAATTGTTAAAAACCTATAAAATCACAACACACAAAGAAAGCGTTCGTAGATGGTTACGTCAAGGTGATCTTAAAGGAATAGCCCCTTCTTCTCGTAAAGATGGATGGCGAATTTCTAAAGAGGCGTTAGATGATTTCCTTCAGCAGCGTTTACCAGAAGGCTATACAACAGATGTTGTAAAAGAAACAAATCAATTTAATACAACGATTGTTGCGAATGAAGAACAACGCATTCGAGCTAAAATGTGGATGGATTTGGCCAACAAAAATATTTGGGAAGGACATGTAGAACTCAAAAAAACACGGATCCAGGAATGTATCCAGCATCGTCACTATTCAAAAGAGCTTGAAGCTAAAGTTTGGCAACGTTGTATAGCAAATAGCCGAGCATACAAGAAACCCCGTGTTTTCTATTTACTTGAAGCATTCGGCTTCGAGGGAAAACGTCTTTTGCTTGAAAAAGATTTCGAAAGTTTAGAAGAGCAGGTGATTTTTTCCATCCTTGAGCATGTGCGAACTTTTGATAGATAAAAACAGGTGAAATTTCACCTGTTTTGGATACTCATAAAATTATACATCATATCTACATTGAATACATGTAAACAATGTGGGGACCATTGGAATTCCAATAGTTCTCACATTGAAGTTAAGATAACTGTATAATTACAGCGCTAAGACCATTTTCATGACGATTCCCCTTATTATTCTATTCCGATATTTTTAGAGATTATAATGGCTATAAAGAGCGATATAATCCTACCTTAAAAACTGTTGGTATCCTTTTTTCCTTAATCGATGCACGTGCTAAAGAAAATGAAATAGAAGAAAAAACAATTGCACTGGCAGCTCTTATGGCAATGGGTACCAACATCGGGTTAACCAAAATGGCTGATGCAACACCTGGTATCTCTTATCATCAAATGGGCAATGCATCTCAGTGGCGAATGCATAGGGATGCAATGAATAGTGCACAAGCTACGCTTGTAAACTTTCATCATCTGTCATTAATCACCCTGTTTGTCGGTAATTTCGGAACCGATTATGGCGGTGATTTTTTAAATTCGTAACCGTCATTTTCGTTGGCGATATATATTAGTCGTACAAATTGCCGGAATCTCTAGTCCATAGTTTTGACAGATGTAATGCTGAAAAAGGGAAGCTGACCATCTGGTCCAACTTCCCCTTGTTTCTAAATATCAACCTGGTAGGTTTCATTAGGTTTTAAATAAAGTTTTGTATCATTTCGGCCAACGATAATATACCATTCTCTCCCAAGTTCTATTCGGCACGAAAGTTTCCTACCATCCCCAAGATGAAGCTCAAACCAATCGCCACAACGAACTTTGTATCCTGTATTGTCACCCCAAAAGACCACCCAACAATCAAGATCCTCATTATACTTCATATCTTTCCAACGGCTTTTCATTTTGTTTCTCCTCGTATCCTAGAATTCTTTATACTCGTTTAAGATTCGATCCACATGCATCGCATCGACTAATTTTTCCTTCCGTACAACGGCATCAAGCAAGCAGGCTGTACATACATTGTTAATCTCGCGAGGAATTCCTCGTGTATGTCCATAAATCGAATCAATGGCTTCAGCTGTAAAAATGGGTTGCTTAGCACCTGCTGTTTCAAGTTGATGTTCAATATATTTTCGTGTTTCCTCCCGATCCAATCCTCCCAAATGATATCGAACATTCATTCGTTGTGTAATCGGTTTAAACAGACGCATCTGAAGCGTTGAACGCAATTCAGGCTGCCCAACCATCACCAAAGCTAACGGAGAAACACTATCAATCTGAAAATTGGTTAAAAATCTTATTTCTTGAAGCATATCTCCCTGCAGTAGGTGGGCTTCATCAATGATCACGACAACTGTCTTTTGTTGACTTTCATACAAATCCCAGATGGCATGTTCAAATTGACGCTTCGTTTCGCTCAACATATATTTAGGTGGAATACCAAGGTGATGCAATAATTCCCTATAGAAGTCTCTTGGTTTAAGAGAGGAATCGCATAGATAAATAAATTGATATTTTGTAAGATCCAAACCGTCCCGAAGGGACCTAATTGCTGTTGACTTTCCAGCCCCAATCTCGCCGGTCACTAACCCAAATGAACGTGTTTTGACCATGTATTGGAGCC
>NZ_JAJFZK010000005.1 GCF_020731355.1 Bacillus sp. REN16
TTTGAGTGAGGGCCAAATTTCAAGCAGAACAAGGGGACGGCTCCGCTGTTCGCCTATTTTTTTCCATTTTATAGATGGTAGTATTGGGAGGGGGATGTCCCGGTTTGTTTAAGATTTCTTTAGGAAATGTTACTATTAAGAAAACTATTTTTGAAAGGATGGTATGTAATGCGATTAAAGGGAAAAAAGATTATTGGGCTTATTCATCACGATTTTGAAGACTTAGAACTATGGTACCCAGTTTTGAGGCTTAGGGAGGAAGGTGCTGTTGTTGATCTGGTAGGTGAAGAAGCGAATCAGAAATATAATGGGAAATACGGGGTCCCGGCTATTTCCGAATATGCTTATGGCGATATTAGGGCAGAAGAATATGATGCCATTTTAGTGCCAGGAGGATGGGCACCAGATAAAATTCGTAGATTTCCAGAAGTGTTATCTATGCTTCAAGAAATGAATGATGCCAAAAAGCCAATTGGTCAGATTTGCCATGCAGGCTGGGTATTGATTTCAGCAAAGATTTTGGAGGGGAAAAAGGTTACTAGTACTCCGGGGATTAAGGATGACATGGAAAATGCAGGTGCCGTCTGGTATAACGAACCTGTTGTAACCGATGGACATCTTGTTTCAAGCAGACGTCCACCAGACCTACCAGATTATATGAGGGAATTTATTCGTGTTTTAGAACAAAGATAAGCATGGGGAACAGGGGAACAGGGGAACACGGGGACGGTTCCGCCGTTCCCCTATTTTTTTCCATCAGAAAGAAAATTAATCTTCAATTTCCTGAAAAGTTTCGTTACACATCATTGTAACGAGAACTTTATTGAATATTGGTTGTGGGTGTAAATGAAACCTCTATTTCCATCTTGTAACGATAATCCCATTTACGTTATTCCCAGAAATCTCATATTGGGAAAAGATTGGTTCTACCATTTCCAGTGTTTCCGCAACAGGGTGGTAGGAGATGAAGTATTCTATTTCTTCAATAGTTGTTTTTAAGGTCTTTTCTTGTTTCAGATACTCGATGTATTCCTCCAACACGAGGTCCATTTCCTTCATAAGCACACTATGGGGCAAACCCACATATCGAAAGTGCCAAGGTTCATATTCAATCCCTGTAATATCTGTTTTGTCTTTTGGATACCGCAGGATAAATCCGTATTTCCAAGCATTTTCAGCCATCCATTTCCCTTCGGGTGCATTTTCCATTTTCATCAAAGTCGAACCAACATCAAGTGATAATCCTAGATTGTGTTCACTATACCCAGGTGGTAAGGCGTAGGCAGCTCCCATTTCTTTATAGAGCTTTGCTTGTTCTTCAAAGTCTCGAAACCCACTATTCACAGAAAAGTGAACGATCCCATCCTTATTTGCTGACTCCATCATTTTTGAAAATGCAAGGCCAGCCTCATTTGATAAAGTGATAGAATCGATGCTTGCTCCGAATTGTTTCCCAATTTCCTCAATAGAAGATAATGGAACGATATCTGATTTAATACTATTTCTTTTAATAGGAAAAGTACTGTTGACTAGTATCAAGTCCCCCTGAAAAATCTGGTCATTATCGATTTCCATGGTTTTGATTTTGTTTACCGGAGGCTCCCTTTTTGCCATGTCAGATACAACTTTTACTTGAGAAAGTGTATCTTCATTTTTCAGTAAATACGGACTATACACAAAAGCAACACCAATCGTGACAATTGCGACTGCTATAAATATCCAGCTTTTCTTCCACTGCAATTTTTTCACCTTCCCAAGATAGCCGATTGAACGCTCTATTCCATCTCTTTAAATTATGATGCCATAGTGCTTATTAGGCAAAACATATGACGGTTTTAGCCGTGACGAATCATGCTTAGTGACAGTAATGAAGTTATTGTATAATAAATATCATGATGGTCATTAGTAATCATATTAGTAGATTTTATGATTTTAAATTTTAAGTTACGGGGTGAATCATTTAAATGAGGTGGAAATACTCGCAAACAATTATGCTTTCCTTTTCAATTGCTATTGTTGGAATATATATAATCCCTCCAATATTAATAATAGGAATAATAGAACCAGATAGTTATACTTGGTTAATTTTTTATTATTTGCTTGCAATCCTATTGACTTTTCTTTTTTTTATCGAATTAACACCTTGGCAAATAAATAAACATTATCAAATTGCTCAGAGCCAAAAGCATCACTTATATCCTATTAAATACGAACCAACTGAACCCAATGGTAAAATCAGTAAGTATTTCTATAAATATCATGAACTCATTAATTTTGAACAAGCAAAAACAAATGTAATTAACAAAAGTGTATATGAAATGGGGAAGTTTGGGTATATTCACCTGCTGCTTATAGTTAGCAAATTAATTATTTATTCAATTTTTATTTGGCTTTTTGTGGTTAACTTTGAGTTGACTCTACTATCCATTATAACGATGTTGGGTGTGGCCATTCTTGAAATATTTACTACCATAATAGCTTTTCTTCAGTTTTGGAGAAATATATATTCAAGTGGTAAAGATAGTGTAATACTTAATCAACGGATTGAAAAGATCGAAAAAGCACTATTTGATAATGATACAAATAATGAATAAATAAGATAAGTAAACTAGTAATGTGGACTATGGAGGATTTATGCAAACGAAGTATATTTTAATACAGAATCAAATGGTTAATGCTGTGTATGTACAAGGGGATTATAACAAAACAACTGATAAGTGGAATGGTGTTATAAAAGTTTTTCAGGCGTCGTTTGACAAAAAATATGACGATATTTTTCTAGGTGAATTTGAGGGGGATTTTACTGGATTAAGTCTTTCTGGAGAGGGCGTATTTCGGGGGCGTTTTCAGGATTACATAAAAATGATGACGGAGACGGAAGACAATTATTCATATAACGGAGAGTTCTTTTATAATTTTGTTCATAAGTATAAAGGTTCTTTTTATCATGCCGTACCAGATGGATTAGGGAGACTCTATTCAGTACCCCATCAAAATAGATTTGATTATGTTCATGACAAGGAAAAGATTGAAGCACTAATATTCAAAGGTGAATTTAAAGAAGGATATATTCAAGGGAAAGGAATCCAGTATTCCTTGGATGGGAAGAAGTATTATGAAGGTGATTGGTTTACCTTACACGAAAATGAAAGTGCGGATCCCGCATCCTCATATAAAACGAATAAATTATTCCTAAATAATTATAAGATTAATGACCATATGAGCATGAAATTCCACGGAACAGGTAAATTCTATTTTGAAAATAAACTTCTATATTCCGGAGAGTGGTATTATGGTAGATTCCATGGGACGGGGACCTTGTATAACCTGAAGAATGGTACTCCGTATTATACCGGTACGTGGCGATATGGCTCTCCACATGGTATAGGGATTGAATATCGACCAAACGGCATGATTTTATATAAAGGCTACTGGATAGATGGGATGAAACATGGATGGGGTACTCTATATGATGCTGAGGGTGAAGTTTTATTTTTCGGCAAAATGGAGAATAGTCAAAGGTAAACATGGGGACGGTTCCGCCGTTCTCCTATTTTTTTCCACCATGGATATTATTACAGTGATACCTTGGGATATCGCTTGAGATTTCTGCACATGTCTTTCGAAAAAACGTAAAAAATAACGTGAAAACCACCCGACGCCATCAAAAGCCAAAGTATGATTCTAATGATAGGAACTATATATTGATAACCACTACCCTGACGGTAGAGGTTCAAGAGAAGTGAGTTAGCGCACTTCTCTTTTTATTTAAATATGGGGGCGGTCCAATTGTTTTCCTGATTTTTTCTATAAGATGGGGACAGTGCCGCCTCAATGATTGTTGATGATTGGTGCAGGAATGCTATTGATGTTGATAGAGAATATTCTGGTTATTAATACGTATAAATAAAAAATTAGTAAATAAGAATGGTAACAGTGATGTTGAGTTAAAGGGAGGAATCGTAATGAGAGTTAGTTCTATCGAAATTATTCCAGTGAATATACCTTTAAAGGCTCCTATACGGTGGCCATGGGGAATCCGTACAGGGATTACTAGAAATATTGTGAAGGTGCATACGGATAATGGCTTAGTTGGTTATGGTGAAACGATGGGGGGAACACAAATTGAAAATTTGATGAAGGGAATGGTTGACTCTGTCATTGGAAGTAATCCATTTGATATCGAACTTATTCTTTCAAAGTTTCAATTGACTTCTTATTTTTCAGGATATGCAGGCTTGGCAGCAACTGCGGGCATCGAAACAGCCTTATGGGATGTAATGGCTAAGTCTGTTGAAAAGCCATTGTACGAACTTTTGGGAGGATTGTACCGAAGTAAAGTTCCATTTTCTGCGTATGTGTTTTATCGATATCCCGGGGAGGATGAAGGTGGAGAAACAACACCTGATGATATTGTAGATTATTGCAGAAAGATAGTAAGTGAAAATGGTTTTTCAAATATAAAATTAAAAGGCGGGGTTTTTGAACCTAACCACGATATTGATACGATTGCTGCTATTAGGAAGGAATTTGGTAGTGACATGGGTCTGCGAATTGATCCAAATGCTGTATGGTCGCCAACAAAGGCATTAGAAGTATCTAGAAAACTATTAGAATATAATTTGGAGTACTTAGAGGATCCTACTCCAAACTTAGAGGGGATGGCCCGGATTAGAAGGGATGTACCGATTCCTTTGGCTACGAATATGTGTGTGGTGGATTTTGACCAAATTGCTCCAGCCTTCCGTTTAGGTTCGGTTGATGTAATTTTAGGTGATACCCATAAGTGGGGAGGTATTCTTGCGACGAAAAAATTAGCAGCAGTTTGTGAAACACTTCAGTTTGGATTTTCCTTACATAGCGGGTGTGAGCTTGGCATATCTACTCTTGCATATGCACATGTGGCTGCTTCAACTCCTGTTCTATCCTATGCTGCTGATAGTCATTACACACATTTAACAGATGATATTTTAAAGGGCGGATTACTAAAGTTTAAAGATGGTATGCTCGAGGTGCCAGATAAACCGGGACTTGGTGCAGAGCTAGATGAAGATAAGCTTGAACTTTATGCTGAACGTTATAAGCAGCAAGGGGTCCTCCCGGGTACAGGAGACCAATTTAATCCGAATTGGATACCCAAAAAAGTTATGTTTTAATAATTTTTATACAGAAACAACAACAAGGCTGCTGGATTACCGGCAGTCTAGTTTTTTTATTTTCACCAAAAAAAAATTTAGGTAAGAAAAAAATTTTTATTGATTATTTGTAATTTTTGCTGTATAAAGAATTTATACAATATTGAATGCGTTTTCAATTAAAGATGTAAACCTACTACATATAAAAGGGGGATATTTTCTTGATAGAGCCTCTTCTTTCAGTGAAGGACTTAAGGACCTATTTTATTAGTAATGAGAAAGAAGTACGTGCAGTTGATGGGATTGACCTAGAAGTTTATCCAGGTCAGATTGTCTGTATCGTAGGAGAATCAGGGTCAGGTAAAAGCATTACCTCACTCTCTATTATGCAGTTGATTCCAAAACCAACAGGACAAATTGTTTCTGGAGAGATAATTTTTGATGGAAAAGATTTAACGAAACTAAGTGAAAAACAAATTGCCTCAATAAGAGGAAACGACATTTCGATGATTTTCCAAGAACCAATGACTTCTCTAAATCCCGTATTGACTATTGGGGATCAGATTTCGGAAGTACTTTTGCGCCATCGTTCCATATCCAAAAAAGAAGCCTTAAAGAAAGCTGTTGAAATGCTTCAATTTGTTGGTGTCCCACGTGCAAATGATATTGTAAGAGAATATCCACACCAGTTGTCGGGTGGTTTACGTCAACGTGTGATGATTGCAATGGCAATGATCTGTGAACCCAAACTATTGATAGCGGATGAACCAACCACAGCACTCGATGTAACTATCCAAGCCCAAGTTCTTGAACTAATGAAAAAAATGCGTGATGAATTTCATAGCTCGATTGTCATGATTACTCATGACCTAGGGGTAGTAGCGGAAATAGCTGATTATGTTGCAGTTATGTATGCTGGTCAAGTAGTGGAAGCGGCAGACGCTGATACCATATTTGAAGACACATCGCATCCATATACAAAGGCGTTAATGGAGTCGATTCCTTCCTTGGAGGAAGAAAAAGATATCCTTTATTCGATACCAGGAACTGTACCAGACGCTTCAGATTTTCCGGTTGGTTGTCGTTTTGCTAGCCGTTGTGAAATGGTCCAACCATCATGTCTCGAAAAAATACCTAAGCTCCGAGAGCTAAAACCAGGTCACCTCGTTCGTTGTGATCTTCTATAGAAGTAACTGATATGGAAAGGAGTTCGGATATGAATGAAATTTTATTAGATGTCCAGCATGTAAAAAAATACTTCCCGATAAAGCAGGGGGTACTCCTAAAAACGGTTGGGCACGTAAAGGCGGTAGATGATGTTTCATTCACAGTAAAAGCGGGGGAAACGCTGGGCATTGTTGGTGAATCCGGATGTGGAAAATCAACATTAGGAAGAATGATAATGCGGGTACTTGAACCCACTGGCGGAAAAATCCTCTTCAAAGATCAAGACATTACTCATCTTAAAGGACAGGATCTTCGAAAAATCAGAAGTCAATTTCAGATGGTATTCCAAGACCCCTATTCATCGCTCAATCCTAAAATGACTGTTGAGCAAATTTTAGCTGAGCCATTTTACGTGAATAAAATAGCTGATTGGAAAGAAGCAAAAAGTAGAGTGGGGCCACTTCTAACAAGAGTCGGGTTAAAGGAAACCGATAGGAGCAAAAGTCCTAGTGAGTTTTCTGGCGGACAACGACAGCGTATTGGAATTGCAAGGGCTCTTGCGCTGAATCCAAGCCTAGTTGTAGCAGACGAAGCCGTTTCAGCTTTGGATGTTTCCATTCAATCACAAATCCTTAATTTAATGAGGGATTTAAGAGAAGAGTTAAATCTTTCCTATATTTTTATCTCACATAACCTAGCTGTTGTGAAGCATATTAGTGACCGCGTAGGTGTAATGTATTTAGGTAATTTAGTAGAGATAGGAAGTAAGCGTGAACTCTATAAACAACCATTACACCCGTACACGCAAGCGTTATTATCATCAGCTCCGGAACCGAAACGAAATGTAAAAAGAGAAAAAGTCATCTTAAAAGGTGAGGTACCTAGTCCAGCAAATCCACCGTCTGGTTGTCCCTTTCATACCCGTTGTCCGTATGTGATGAGTGTATGTAAAGAAGTCCGACCAGTTCTAAAGGAAGTGGCTCCCGAGTATTCAGTTGCATGTCATCTACATAATTGAGAGGAGATAAACATTATTATGTTTGAGGGTTTGTTTGTTAATGTAATTGATCCTATCTTAAAAACTTGTAATCTTTGCTACTTAGAAAAAACAAATGAAGGATACAGGATTGATTATTCTAAATGTAAAGATGGTGTTCCGCATTCCGACATATACTTAAGCCCTGGTTGGATTGATTTACATACCCATGTGTTTGATGGGTTTACTTCATTAAGCGTACCTCCAGATGATGTGGGTTTGGATACGGGTGTACATCTAGTTGCTGATGCGGGAAGTGCAGGAGAAGCTACTTTACCAGGTTTTATCAAATATATTGTTCCTCACTACGAAACAAAGATTCGAGCTTGGTTAAATATTAGTTCAATTGGGTTAGTTCATTTACAAGAAGTTTCCAATCTTAAGTTGATAAATATTGATCGCACTGTGCAAGCAGTGCATGAATATCGCCCGTATATTTGTGGGATTAAAGTACGTTCAAGCGGTGCCATCGTTGGTGATATGGGTACTCAGCCACTAAAGCTTGCTAAGCTAGTGGCACGTGAAACCGGATTGCCGCTGATGGTTCATATCGGTGAAGCTCCTCCCGTTATTGAAGATGTTTTAGAGCTACTTGACGAAGGGGATGTTATAACACATTGTTATCACGGGAAAATTGGAACCCCTTGGAAACCTAACGGACTCCCCGTGGACGCATTAGAAAAGGCTTTGGCAAGGGGGGTGAAAATGGACATAGGACATGGAGCGGCAAGTTTTAATTTTGGGGTTTGCCGCAACGCAATTGAAAAAGGGTATTCACCTTTTTCGATTAGTACCGATGTGCATATCCGTAATATTCATGGGCCAGTTTACGATCTGGCTACAACTATGACAAAAGTCATGCATTGTGGATTGTCTCTAGTGGATCTTATTGCATCTGTCACACTAGCTCCTTCGGAAGTTCTTGGGATAAAGGATTGGTGTAGGCTAGATGGAATACTGACGAACGCAACACTGTTCCGAATTTCGGATGACCCAGTCCGAAATAGAGAAATTAAGGACTCAAATGGAACTATTATACAGATGGATAGTCATATTGTTCCAACTGGAGTAATTACTGAAAAAGGGTTTAAATCTTTAGAAGAAAATAAAAAATATAGTTTAGGATTTTCATAATAAAGGGAGGGATTTTTACATGAAGAAGGTATTATCGTTAATTTTGGTCTTATTTGTTATCTTGTCCGGGTGTTCGTCTAAGAATTCTAGTAATGATGGTGAGAAGGAAAGTAGTGAAAAAGAACTAGTTGTGGCCCAAATATCTGATGCAAGTACAATGGACCCGCAAAACCAAGGTAGCATGCCAGATATGAATATCTTAATCAATATCTTTGATACATTAGTAACACGTGACGAAAATAATGAGCTTGCGCCTAGTTTAGCCACAGAATGGGAAGCAATTGATGATACAACCTGGCAATTCAAGCTACGCGACGATGTTGTGTTCCACAATGGAGAAAAGTTTAATGCTGAAACTGTAAAATTTAGCATTGAAAGATTAAATAGTCTTGGTCAAATTGTAGAACTTCGAAATGTAAAAGAGGTCAATGTAGTAGATGAGTATACCGTTAATATTGTAACGGAAGCTCCAGATCCGATTCTGCCAAACAAGACAGTACTTTTTGGAGGAGTAATGGTACCTAAACAATATATTGAGGAGAAAGGCGAGGAACACTTCGCAAAAAATCCGGTAGGAACAGGTCCATTTAAGTTTATCTCGTGGAAAAAGGATAATGAGGTTGTCCTGGAAGCGAATGGAGATTACTGGAGAGGTGCTCCAAATATCGATAAATTAGTGTTTAAAACCATTCCAAATGTCGCTGATATGGTTGCTGCTGCGAAGACAGGAGAAATTGATATCGCAACAGGACTAACATCAGACGTTGCGATTCAGCTTGAAGGGGACCCAAATCTTAACGTTGTGGCTGCAGATTGGATTCGTACATTCTATCTTGTAATTGATACAACGAAAGATGGTCCATTAGGGAAGAAGGAAGTACGTCAGGCTATAAATCATGCGGTTAATGTGCAACAAATTATTGATACTGTACTTGGTGGATATGCAAAACGTGTAGCTACCTTAATTCCATCACAGAACTTTGGTAATGACTCAGACATTAAGCCTTTTGAATATGATCTTGAAAAAGCCAAGGAGTTATTGAAAGAAGCGGGATATCCAGATGGCTTCGAAGTGGATTTAGATGCTGCTAATACCGATTCAGCGATTGTTCAAGCCATTGCAGCTGAACTTGAAAAGGTGGGCATTAAAGTAAAAGTAAACTTGATGGATCGTACTACACTTATGAGTAATATTACGGCTAAAACATCGGCACCACTTTACTATTTAGGCAATACTGGATGGACGATGGATGCGATTAGTAACTTCCAATCTTATATTAAGAGCGACCGTCGATATAATGTCTGGAAAAATGATGAAGCAGACCAACTAATGGATGTACAGGAACAAAATATTGATCCAGCAATTCGACAGGAGGCATTAACTGGAATCCAAGAACTTCTTATTGAAGAAGCACCATATGTGTACCTATGGCAGCTTGATGGTTTATACGCAATGGGTAAGGATGTTGAGTGGAAACCAAACGTAATTGGTGTATTAAATATGTATAATGCATCTGTAAAATAATCAACTAAGGGAGGTGAAATCTTTGTTATCATATATACTTCGTCGCTGCTTATATGCAATATTTGTCTTATTTGGAGTGGCAACAGTAGTCTTTTTTATTACTAGAATGACAGGTGATCCGGTAGCAATTATGTTGCCTCCCGATGCAACCGTTGAGCAAATGGAAGAGCTCCGAGTGGAGCTAGGAATGGATAAGCCCTTACTAACTCAATACGGTATATTTCTTTGGGATTTACTTCATTTCGACTTAGGTGAATCCTTACGATACAATGATTCGACTATCACACTAATATTGGAACGATTACCTGCAACCCTACAGCTGGCTGCAACATCACTAATTATTGCATTGCTCGTTTCCATTCCTGCGGGAATTATCTCATCACTTAAGCAAGGATCTTTATTTGATCGCTTGATTATGTCATTTGTCCTAATTGGGCAATCATTCCCAGTGTTTTGGGTTGGTATATTGCTCATCCTCTTTTTCTCTGTTTCCTTAGGGCTTCTGCCAACAGGGGGAATTGGCGGCTGGGAGCATTTAATCTTACCAGCATTCGCACTAGGTCTGCATATGATGGCATTGATAACAAGATTACTACGTTCCTCATTAATTGAAGTACTTAGCTCTGATTATATTCGTACAGCCAGGGCAAAGGGATTATTATCCTTTAAAGTAATTGCCAAGCATGCATTACGAAATAGTCTATTACCTGTTGTAACAATAGTAGGGTTACAGATCGGAGCCCTATTAGGGGGATCCGTAGTAACTGAAATGGTATTTGCGTGGCCAGGTGTTGGTCAAATGATTATACAGGCTATCAATTTTCGTGATTTTCCTTTAGTTCAAACAGCCATCATTTTATTGGCAGGAATTTTCGTAATAATTAATCTGATTGTGGACTTACTTTATGTTGTTATTGATCCACGCATTCAGTACAAGTAGAAAGGGGGATACTTATGGCGATAAAAAAACGAAAAGGAAACATAGGTAATCTCTTTAATTGGTTTTCAATTATTATTCTTGTACTATTTGTCATAATCGCAATACTTGCTCCTTTAATTGCTCCTTATGATCCTAATGCACAAAACTTATTAGCACGTTTGAAACCGCCTATTTGGGCAGAAGGTGCTGAGTCTGGTTATTTATTGGGAACCGATAATCTAGGGCGTGATATTTTTAGCCGAGTTATTTACGGAACACGTATCTCGATATTAGTAGGATTACTAGCTGTTCTAATATCGGGGACCATAGGCGTAATTATTGGCTTGTTATCGGGATATTATCGATTTTTCGATGGGATTATGATGAGAATTGCAGATATCCAATTAGCATTTCCTACTATTCTATTAGCACTTGCCATTGTTGCAGTGCTAGGTGGGGGATTATGGAATCTTATTATCGTGTTGGGTGTAACCGGTTGGGTTGAATATGCAAGGGTAATCCGGTCCGAGGTACTTAGTATGAAAACAAATGACTTTGTAGTTGCAGCAAATACGATTGGGGCTAGTGATGGAAGAATATTATTCCGACATATCCTTCCAAATATTTTAGCACCTATTATTACGATTGGAACATTCCATGTGGCTGCGACGATTATTGCGGAATCCTCACTCAGTTTCCTGGGACTAGGTGTACCAATCAGTATTCCAAGTTGGGGAAATATGCTTAGTGAAGGTCAGTTATATGTTAGTTCTGCTTGGTGGATGTCGCTCTTCCCGGGTCTAATGATTATGTTTGTAGTTCTAGCTATTAATATATTAGGTGATTATATCCGAGAAGGTTTTAGCCCAAATACAAAATAATTAGGAGGATTTATCATGTCTTGGTCATATGCGACTCACTTTGTATGCGATCGATGTACAGCTGATTTTTCATTATCTCTCCCATTAAATACATGCCCGCGTTGTGGTGGTTTACTGGAGGTTCAATACGATCTGCAACAAATGAAACAGGATCTATCCCCTGACATATTCAGGGGACGTGGAACTTCGATGTGGCGCTGGCACGAGTTTTATCCATTAAAGGAATCTGCAAATATTGTCTCGCTTGGAGAAGGCGGAACTCCATTAATAAAATCTGTCTACGCAGCAAAAGAGCTTGGGTTGAAAAATCTTTTTTTTAAAAACGATACTTTAATGCCGACTGGAAGTTTCAAAGATCGTGGATTTAGTCTTGCCGTTAGCTTTGCAAAGGAGTTAGGAATAACGGTTGGTCTAACATATAGCTCTGGAAATGCTGGGGCATCGTTTGCTGCTTATTCTTTCCGGGCCGGGATAGAATCCACTGTTCTAGTAGAGTACTTGGCCAATCCTGTAAAAAAAGCGATGATTTCTTTATATGGTGCAAATGTAGCAACTCTTCATTTTAATAACTTCGAAGAAATTACTGATATGCTGGAACGCGCTGTTAAAGAACTAGGCTTATACCAATTTGTCAATTTTATTAATCCAATAAGACATGAGGCCATGAAAAGCTATGCGTACGAAATAAGCGAGGAACTTGGGTGGACGGCACCAGATTTAATGGTCCATCCAGTAGGAACAGGTGGCGGAATCTATGGCGCATGGAAAGGTTTCAAAGAATTGAAAACACTTGGATGGATTGACTCGTTACCTAGAATGGTAGCTGTACAGCCTGAAGCAACAGGGCCAATTACAAGGGCATATCAACGTGGAGATAGAAAAGCGGTAAAATACGGAGATTCCTCTAAAACAATTGCTCAAAGTATTTCTGGAAATGCACCCATTCAAGAGGGTGAACGTGTGTTGAATACGATTTACGACTCAAATGGTTTTGCAGAAAGTGTGACTGATGAAAAAATATTAGAAGCAATCCGCTGGCTGGGCCTTGATGGAATATGTGCTGAGCCAGCATCTGCAGCAACCTTAGCAGCAGTAAAGCGAGGAGTGGAAGAGGGGAGAATTCAATCAGATGATAGAGTTGTATGTGTCATTACTGGTAGTGGTCTGAAACAAGCTTCCGTTATTCAACAGTCTGTCCCAGAATCAACACATCAATTGAATGCTAATATTGATGAACTTGAAACATTAATCGGACAAATTTATAGGACATAAAAAGGAGAGATTTTGTGTCAAATACAAGTCAGGTTATTACGAGATTAATGGAATGTATGGCATTGAAAAGTCCAACTCCACCAGGAGATGTAGCGGAAGTTGCAAATTGGATTGAGGTATGGGGAACTGAATTTGGAGCCATCATTGAACGTCAAACAGTAGAGCCCGGAAAAGATAATCTCTTAATGACTTTAGAGTTTGGCCCAGGACCAACCTTGGTGTTTAATTCACACATGGATGTAAACAATCCAAATGGGCAAAAGTGGAGCAATCCGCCATTTGAACCTAGAATCATTGGTAATCGTTTATATGGAGTCGGGGCATGTGATGCCAAGGGAAGTTTGGTTAGCATGTTAGCTGCCATGGAACGCTTGGCCAGAGACCAAAGTGAACTTTGTGGAAAGCTTGTATTAACGGCAGTAATGGGGGAAGAGGCTGGAGGAATTGGAAGCTTACATCTAGTCAATGAAGGTATCGAAGCAGATGGGGCAGTAGTAGGAGAACCAACACAATTAGAAGTTTGTACGGCCCATAAAGGTACATATATGAGACGACTAGGATTTAGGGGACTTGAATCACACTCAGGAAGACCAGATTTAGGTGTTAATTCTATCGTCCATGCTGCACATTTTGTCTTGGAATATGAGAAGTTAAAAAAACAACTCATTAAACAACCTCACCCATTGCTCGGTCCTGCAAGCGCAGAAGTTACGATTATCA
Source organism: Bacillus sp. REN16 (assembly GCF_020731355.1). Classification (GTDB taxonomy): domain Bacteria; phylum Bacillota; class Bacilli; order Bacillales; family Bacillaceae_L; genus Ferdinandcohnia. The sequence goes on from NZ_JAJFZK010000005.1 coordinate 13,790, forward strand.
GAGGTGGAACAAGACAAAACACAATACCTGGCTATACTGAAATGATTATTGATCGAAGGCTACTACCCGGTGAAACACATGCTAAGGCAGATGGGGAACTAGAGACGGTTCTTGCAAATACGAAAAAAGCTGTACCTAGTTTACAGGTTGAAAATATAGATATCTTGGTAGCAACGATTCCATCAGAGACACACTCCTCTGAGAGGATCGTAGAAATTGCACTCGATGCCGTTAGTCATGTAATGAAATCAGTAAATCAACCGAAAGGCTTTCCAGCTGGTTGTGATATGAGCAAGCTCGTTACAATCGCCAATATTCCAACTGTTATTATTGGCCCAGGGAGTCTGACGCAGGCACATGCTCCAGACGAGTTTGTTGAGATAGTTCAAGTGGAGCAGGCTGTTGATGTCTATGAAAACATAGCACGAAGGTTCTTGAAGAAGGTGAGTAAATGAAGAATATTATTCAGTTAATGGACCTGGCAAGAAGAGATAAGACTTTCTCGGGAGCGGTGTTTGCATATGGAAATTCACGTGAAATAGTGGCACAAGGCTCAGTTGGAACATTAGCATGGGGTGCGCAACAAGTAGGGATTGATAGCATGTGGGATTTAGCTTCAGTGACAAAACCGCTTGTCAGTCTTGCTTTAATGAAACTTTTTGAACAAGGTGAGCTATCGCTCGATGATCCGATCTCCTATTTTCTGCCGAGTTATCAAGGGACGGATAAGGCAAAGATTACGTTGTTTGAATTACTAACACATACAAGTGGGATACCAGGACAGCAGCCATTATACAAGCATGCAAAAACAGCAAAGGATATGAAAGTGGCCGTTCGGCAATTACCACTTAGACATAAACCAGGAACCTATGTAGAATATACATCCCAGGGATTTATGATTATAGGAGACATTATTGAACAAGTAGTGGATATGAGGCTTGATAAAGGAATGCATGAGCTCGTATTTGGTCCTCTTGGTATAATGAATATTTTATTCAATCCACCACCAACTTTACACAATCGAATTGCTGCAACTGAAAACTGTCCATGGCGAAACAAAGTGGTTAAAGGGCAAGTACATGATGAAAATTGTGTGGTGTTGGAAGGAGTTGCAGGTCATGCAGGCCTGTTCGGAACGGCGATAGATTTGTCCACTATTTGTCAAATGATGTTACGAAAGGGTGCAACAGATCATGTAGATTTCCTGAAAGGTCCTACGGTTCAGCTTATGACTCGAAATTACACATCATCATTAAATTTAAGTAGGGCTTTAGGGTGGCAGGCGAAAGATCAACTTAGTTCACCGGCAGGAGACCTTTTTTCTCCATACTCCTACGGTCATACTGGTTTTACAGGAACCAGCATTTGGATGGATCCTGAACAAGATCTATTTGCGGTGCTGCTAACCAATCGTGTTCACCCATCACGTGAGAGCGATTCAATCCAACGTATACGTCGTATTTTTCACAATTTAGTCGTTTTAAATATGGATAAATAATATAATGGAGGGATATATAGTGAAAGAAGGAATCGTAACAAGTCAAGCACCTACCCCAGTGGGGGCATATTCGCAAGCAGTAAAGGTAGGTAATCAAATTTATGTAGCGGGTCAAGGACCGAAAAACCCGGAAACTGGAGAAACACCAACAACTATTGAAGAGCAAACAAGACAGGTAATGCATAATATCCAAAAAATATTGGAGACTGCAGGTGCGAAAATGTCCGATGTCGTCAAAGTGACAGCGCATTTATCCGATTTAAAGTACTTTGATGAATATAACAAAGTATATGGGGAGTATTTCAGTGAACCTTATCCCGTTCGAACAACAGTTGGAAGTCAGCTAATGGATATTCTTGTGGAAATTGATGTGATTGCGGAAATCACCGACTAACTCTTTAATTTAATATATAATATAATCTAATGAAAAGCAGTGTAACATGAATCGAGGTAATTACTGTGGAAAATATCAAGGATGAAATGGAGTTACTCACAAAAATCATAAAGGGAATAAGTGCCCAATTCGGAGACAAATGTGAAGTGGTCCTCCATGATTTAACGGGTGATTACGAAAATTCAATCGTGGCAATTGAAAATCCTACGATAACTGGTCGTAAAATCGGAGATAGTGGTACCAATTTGGGTCTTGAGGTCCTACGTGGAACGGTAAAGGACGGAGATCGTTATAACTATATTACACATACAAAGAATGGTAAGATCCTAAGGTCAACTTCTGTCTATATCAATAATAGTGAAGGTACACCAATTGGGGCAATCTGTATCAATCTTGATATCTCTGATTTAATTATGGCAGAAAAAACAATCAAATCAATCACTATGCATAGTCTGGAATCTGAGGTCAAAGAGGTTTTTGTAGAAGATGTAAATGAGCTTCTAGAATATCTCATTCAGGAATGCCAAAAAGAAATCGGAAAACCCGTTGTCCATATGACAAAGGAAGATAAGATACAAGCAATTAAGTACTTAGACAAACGTGGCGCCTTCCTCATAAAGAAAGCAGGAGATCATGTATGCCGCTTTCTAGATATATCCAAATACACACTATATACCTACCTGGATAATGGTCGGGGGTGAGCGTGGACATGGGGAAGTTACGAGGCCACCGAAAAACGTTTCTAAATAACTGGAAAATCGTAGGCTTTCGTAAATAAATACAAAAACCCCCGATTTTGGTAAAATAGAGTTGTCGAAAAACTATCACCAAAAGAGGGGGATTCTTTATGCTTAAAAGCAGAAAACAATTAAGCATGTACTCAATATTATACAATAAAATACCGGATAATCACATCCTTAAGGTAATGGATGAGGCAGTAGATTTTAGTTTTAATGGACTAGTTATCTATAATGCGCAATGCGCAGCCTGAGGATGAAAATAATGATTTTATTGAGGTAAATGAAATTTGGCGAGAAAATGAATGGGAAAATAACTATTTATTTTTTCTTGATTCAAACATATCTTGGTATTGCTTTGATATAGACAATAATGTATTTCTTGAACTAGATAAGCCGAGTGGTGAAATCATGGAGGAATATAAGAGTTTTTGAAGAAATGATTATTGAAGCAATTAAAAGTGTGCTGTAAAAACAGTTAGTGAAACATAGGGGAACGGAAGAACCGTCCCCTTGTTCATTGAATTCTAATTACACGACCGTTAAACTTTTCTTTCCAATACCCGGTAGTCATATCAGCAATCGCTACACCCGTAGAGCTTTGAGATCCTAAAAACTTACCTCCACCTATATAAATACCGACATGTCCATCTATCTTATATGTATCAAAGAATACTAAATCACCAAATTGCATGGCACTAGATGGAATTTTAACTCCTTCATTCTTTAATGTATCAGTAGTATTTCCGACATGAATACCTGCTTCGGAAAAAACATGGTTAACGAATCCGGAACAATCAAATCTCCCATTATCTATATCAATTTGATTCCTTCCAGCACCGAATACGTAAACAGAATTACCAATATAGCTATAAGAGTTAATAATTGCCTCAACTAAGCCATCACTTGTATTAGAGGCGGTCCGTGCAAATTGATTAATATATTCAATACTTTCTAAGGTTGATTCTGAATTAATTTCAAATTTACCATCCTGCTCATTTAAGAATTTCTCCTTAATTGCTTCCGCTTCTAGTGCAAGATCTCGATTATTTTTATATAATTCGGCCATGAAATCCAGACTTTCCTGTTCCTTTCGTTCCACGGCTTCTTTTAGAACATCCTGTTGTCTTTTTTGCTCTACTATATTTGCTTGCATTCCTTCGTATTCAATTTTCATAGCAGTTAATCCTTCAAGTTTTTCCTTAACGATAGCTTGCTTGTCTTCTAACTTTTTTAAATCTGACTTCTGCTGCTCTATTAAATTTTTATCTGCTTTCAATAGTGTTGCGACCGCAAATACACGGTCAACAAAGTTACTGAAATTTGATGATCCGACTAAAACATTTACATACTCTACTTTTCCACCATTTCTTTGAAGTGCTCTAGCTCTATTTTGTAATATTTCCAAGCGCTTTTGAATTCCCTCATTCAAGGAATGTATTTCTTTTTCCAGCTTCTTAATCTCTTGATTGTTTTCATTAATATTTGCCTTTGTTTCTTCTATAATTTTATTATTATCTGTAATCGCTTGTTCAAATTGTTGGATTTGTTTATTGAAATGTGCAATATCAGCTTGGATTTTTAAGAGCTCTTGAACGGTTTTTTCAATCTCTGCACGAATACCTTCATGTTCCTCTTTAATTAAGTTGGTACCTTCTTCAAACTCCTTCATTGAGTCCATTATAGATTTTTGTTCATTTTCTGTTGTGGATTTGTTTTCTGTATTCTTAGGTGGTTCTGTTTGATCATTCGTTGATTCAGTAGGAGGATTTTCATGAAGTGGATTTGTTGAAGTTGCAAGAGAAGATTCTATTCCTCCTCTTTGATTTTCAGTTGCTTCTGCAGAAATAACCGGGACAAAAGAAATACTCCCTATACTTACAACAATCATCGTATTTAGAAATATTAGCTTTCTATTCAATACTTTACCTCCAAACATAGGGACGGTTCCGCCGTTTCCCTATTTTTTTACATCTAATGTAAACGTTAAACGAGAATTAACAGTTTTTCAATAAATAGATATCAACAGAAATCTACAAAACGAGTGAAAGTGGTGCTGAACTTTGGGGAAACATAGGGACGGTTCAACTGTTCCCCTATTTTTTACCATTTCTGCTCAATTGTTGTGAAATAAAAATTTTAAAAAAAGTTTTTCAAGAATAGAAGGACTATTGAACTAGACATAGAATAATTATATTGAACTTGTAATCTCGCTATTTGAAATCCCCAATCCTTCTTCTTTTAATTACCAAGCCACACTAAAAACAATCTATTTCCAACACTTTTTAACTTTCTATGATTATTTTTAATATTGGAATAAAGTGACTTGGGGGAATTGTGCTCAGGTTCCAAGTGCGTACAGCATATTCAAGACGTATTCCAGCATTTGTCCGTATGCATGGACAAGCTAAAAGTCCTTTAAAATAGCGGTAGCTGGAGGCAAAGCACACAGTTCCTTATCCTTCATCCCTTAGCTTCGTCGTAAGGTCGAATCCCCGGCTTAGCAGATTTCTTGGCTAACAAAACCATTATTGCACTTGTACTCTCAAACAAATTCCAACCTATTAAAATAGGATATTTGGCCCTATCTATGCTCTATTTGCTATTTCTCTTTTTCTCCAATCGCTAAAACTCAACGGATAAGTACCATGATATTACGGATGAAGGAAGCAAGTACGTTAAGAAGGAAAAAAGCACAAGAAAAGTTTAAACAACAGAATATCTGGAGGTGGACAAATTGCCTCGAAAGGCAAGGTTAATAAGTAAAACAGGAGTCTATCATTTGATGTGGAGGGGAGCGAATCGGCAGGAAATTTTCCATGATGAAGAGGACTGGAGGACCTTCTTGGAGATTCTGAAAAAATATAAAATGATGCTAAATTTGAGATTCTATGCATGGTGTCTAATGAGTAATCATGTTCATTTATTAATAAAGGAGGGGGATGAAAGTATTTCTAGTACGATGAAACGGATTGGTGTGAGTTATGCCGGATATTACAATTGGAAATATAAGACGACTGGACATCTTTTTCAGGATCGGTTCAAAAGCGAGAATGTTGAAGATCGGGGCTATTTGCGAACAGTTGTCAGGTATATACATCAAAACCCTGTAAAGGCAGGGATGGAAACGAGACCGGATGGATGGAAGTGGAGCAGCTGTCGCGGATACTATGGTCACAGCTTTTATCCACAGGGGTTATTGGATCGGTATTTTCTATTAAATATGTTTTCTCCTGACGTCAAAGAAGCTCAGGCATTATTTAAAGAATTTAATGAAAGACAAAACGATGATCAATGTCTGGATGAGATAGTGAATGATAGGGGATTAACAGATCATGAAGCGAGGCTGCAAATTAAGGAATTGCTGGGGGCCATGGAAATTCCGCATGTAAAGAGCTTGCCCAAGGAACTAAGAAAAGAAGTGCTACGAGAGGTAAAAGGAATTAGGGGAATTTCGATGCGCCAGGCTGCGAGGATATTGGGGATATCTTTGAATCTTGTGTTTAGGGCGTGAACAAAAGCGAATAAGGGGGGGGCTTCCAGATTATAGGAGAACGGGAGAACCGTCCCTTTGTTTCCCGATTGTCCCCTTCAAGAACCGTCCCCTTGTTTTACTTTCGAAAATTTGAAAGTTTATGCAGGAAATTAGCACTTTTTGGAGAATATTGTAGTTTACTGCAGTTACAACAGCAATAATGGTGATATCATTATAAGTTTCTTCTTCTTAACGCTCTTTCATGAAAGGGGTTACAAATATGAAAAAGCTGCTTTTCGTTTACTTATTGCTCATTGGTTTGTTTGTGTTATATATCTATAATTACCAGGCGGAGCGCTCAGCGAAACGTGCATGGAATGATAATGAACTAGTCGGGAATACGGATGAAACTTACGTAATGGTCACGTTTTTGTCTGGAATAGACTACTGGAAACGGGCGTTAAAAGGTTTTGAGGATGCAGCGGAGGCTTTAAATGTATCGATTGAATATCGGGGTGCCACGCAATATGACGTTCACGAAGAGGTCACGGTTCTTGAACAGGTGATTGCCAAAAATCCAGCGGGAATTGCCATTTCCACAATGGACCCGCAAGCCTTAAATCCTGTGATTGATAAAGCAGTGGAGGCTGGGATACCAGTTGTGATGTTTGATGCCGATGCCCCGGATAGCAAGGCTTATTCATTTTTAGGTACAGATAATTATAAAGCTGGGGCGGAAGCAGCCCGAAAAATGGCCGAGTTATTGAACAAAAAGGGGAAGGTTGGCGTCATTACACTTCCACATCAATTAAATCATCAGGAACGTACCCAAGGGTTTCAGGATACCATTTTTATGGACTACCCCGATATGGAGATCGTTTCCATCAACGACGGAAGAGGAGATCAGGTGGTATCTGGAGAAGTGGCGGAAACTATGATTGCGGAAAATCCCGACCTTTCGGGAATCTTTGTTACAGAAGCGAATGGCGGAGTTGGAGTCGGACAAGCCATCATTAAGAATAACCTCCAGGATTCGATAAAAGTTATCAGTTTTGATACGGATAAGGGAACACTGGATATGATTAAAGACGGTGTTATCTCTGCTTCAATTGCGCAGGGCACATGGGAGATGGGATACTGGTCCTTGCAATTTTTGTTTCACTTACAGCATGGTTTTTTTGAACAAGAACATAAAGATGCACCATTGCCTCAATATGTAGATACGGGTGTAACCATTGTGACAAAGGAAAATGTTCAATCCTATTACCCGCATTAAACTTCTTAGAATGGATTGGTTCGATTGAAAAATTTTATACAAATTAATAATCTGCCCATTCGATATAAACTAATCTCTCATTTTTTAATCATTAGTGTCATTCCGATTATTTGTTTAGGAATGTTAATAAATTGGACAGTTGGACGTGTTGTGGAAGAGCAGGTAAATAAGAATACATTACAGCTGATTAGTAAAGTGAACGAGTCACTTGAATTTCATTTAACCAACATGCAGCGGATTACCTATTTTATTTCCTATAATAATCGGGTTCAGGAATTTTTTGATACAAAAAATCAAATGCCTGTTCAAGATCAAACGAATGAATTTGAGATTCAACGTTATCTGCGCAATTTTACAACGTTATCGCCTGAAATTGCGGGTATTCTGCTCGTAAATACTTCTGGGAAATATGTCAGTAATGAATTGTATGCACCTGATTCAACGAATTTAACAGAAGAGTCATGGTATAAAGAAGCTATTGAAAACAAAGGAATCTTTAAAATTATTGGTCAGCCGAAGGAACGAAGAATCTCATCATTGGTGAATTATAAAAATAATGAGGTCGTGACTGTAGTTCGTGCTATTATGGATCCGATTACACAGGATGTATTAGGTGTCGTTCTAATTGATTTAAAGGTCAGAACGATTGCTGAAACGCTGGTAGATGTACGTTTAGGAAAGACAGGCTATTTAACGGCGATTGATGATCAGAACCGCGCCATCTATCAACCAGATGACCCATTAATTGAGACAATTCCGAATGAGTGGTTCGAAGGGAAAAAATCAGGGACATTTTCAAAAGAAGTCAATTCACAGAAATTGCAATTCATTTACCAAAAATCACCCTATTCCAACTGGACCGTTATAGGTGTTTTCCCAACAAAGGAAACCATTTATGAAATAAGTGAAATCCAATTTTATTTAGTCGTTTTTGTGTTTATCATTCTATTATTTGGTATAGCAGTATCTTACGTTCTATCAATCTCCATTTCAAAACCAATCGGGCAGTTAATGACATTTATGCGTAAAGCGGAAGGTGGCGAGCTTGGAGTACGTTATATCGAAAAACGAGATGATGAAATTGGCATGCTCGGTCGAAGCTTTAATAAAATGTTAAAACAAATCAATGAGCTGTTGCGTCTTACCGAGCGACATGAAAGACAGAAGCGGGAAGCAGAGTTTCGAAGTTTACAAGCTAATATCAATCCCCATTTTCTCTATAACACGCTTGATACAATTCAATGGATGGCAAGAAAGCAAAAGGCCACTGATATCGCCGAAGTCGTTGAATCATTAGCAAAATTGTTCCGGATTGGGCTAAGTAAAGGAAGGGATATCATCACCCTTGATAAGGAAATCGAACATATCGAAAGCTATTTAAGGATTCAAAAAACGAGATATCGTGAAAAGCTGCTATATCAGATTGATGTGGACGAAGGGCTGGGTTCGTTATATGTTTTAAAATTTATTTTACAGCCACTTATCGAAAATGCAATCTACCATGGAATCAAGGAGCGGCGGGGGCCGGGGCAAATTTTGGTCACTGCACGACAGGATAAAGAGAAATTATTACTTGCTATCCAGGATAATGGGGCCGGGATGTCGGAATCACAGCTGCACGAAATTCGACTAGCCCTTACTGATGCGGTGAGAATAACGGAAAATCAAGGCGAATCGAAGAATCAAAAGGGATATGGAATCTTAAATGTTCAAGCTAGAATTTTACTAGCGTTCGGTCATGAATATGGGATTACGATTGAGAGTTCAGAAAATACAGGTACAAAGATTGAATTGGTATTACCAATATTAGAAAAGGATTTTGGATGGGAAGAGGAGTGGAGGAAACATGCGTAAATGGAAGGTTTTAATTGCAGATGACGAATTTATTATTCGTGATGGCATCCATTCTTCTGTTGATTGGGAGAGATATAATATGGAAGTGGTTGGTGAAGCAGAGGATGGGGAGGAAGCAGTTGAAGTAGCGCTTGAGCATCAGGTTGATATTTTACTCATTGATTTAAATATGCCGATCATGAATGGTCTGGAAGCTATGAAACAGATTAAACAACAATTGCCAGCCTGTAAAATGGTAGTGGTATCGGGTTACGATGAATTCCGTTACGCTCAAGAGGCGCTTCGTTTGAAGGTGGAGGATTACCTATTAAAACCTGTGAATCCAGGAAAGCTGGAAGCAATCATCATGGAACTGCAACGAAAGCTGGATATGGAGGTTAGCCAAAAAGAATTCGTAAAACAGGCCACAATCCAAATTAAAAGGAATCAGACACAGCTCAAAGAGCGATTTTTTCAGGATTGGATGGAAGGTCAGCTAGCGAACGAAGAAATAATGGAACAGCTGCAATTTTTAAACTTGCCTGTAACCACTCCGATTCAATATATCGTAATAAAATGGCCTGACTACCATCTGAATCAAATGTTTATGCAAGAAAATGACCGGCAAATCTATTTATTTGCAATCGAGAATATTGTAAAAGAAATGATAAAATCAAATAAGATCATAGTCTTTTGGGACAGATCGCATTTGCTAAATATCTGCTTATGGGAGCCAATCAATCAGGAGCAAATGACCGAAATAAGGGATGTTGTACAACATTATTTTTCTATCACGATCTATTATCATATGGAAGATATAAAGGAACTGGAATTCACTCATTTATACAAAGTATATGATCGATGTAAAAGAGAAGTGGATAAGCAGATCAAAATTTCTCCAATTGTGAAGGATGCACTTTCCTATATTCGACAGCATTACCAGGATTCCTCTTTAACGTTGGAAAAGGTTGCTGAGGAATTGCATATTACAACGGTCTATTTAAGCCGGATAATGAAACATGAGCTGGGTATTTCTTACGTTGGACTTCTAACCCAAATGCGAATCAATAAAGCTGTTGATTTATTAAAAACAACCGAACTATCCATACGTGATATAGCAGAGGCCGTCGGATATGATTCCCAACACTACTTTAGCACTACTTTTAAAAAAATAGTCGGTGTATCCCCGATGCAATTTAAAAATTGAAAGCACTTTCTGTTGAAAGTGTTTTTTATTGTGTTTATTTAGCATTTATTTCAATCAGTTTAAATTTTTATAAAAAGTGTTTAAAAATATGTAAAGCCTTACATAGGGGGAAATGGTATTTTATAACTAGTCAGATAAACAAAGAAATGGAAGGGGTTACAATGATGAAAAAACTTAGTTTTTTAGTGCTAATTATTAGTTTAGTATTTTCCTTGGTGGCTTGCAGTGGTAATGACAAATCATCCGGATCTGGGAAAGAATCAAAAGATGAATTAATTGGGGTTGCGATGCCTACGAAGTCATCTCAGCGTTGGGTTGATGATGGAAATAACATGGTGAAGCAATTGGAAGAGCTAGGCTACAAAACAGATTTACAGTATGCAGAAGATGATGTAGATAAGCAAATCGAACAGATTGAAAATATGATTGTAAAAGGCGCAAAAGTTCTAGTTGTGGCATCGATTGACGGTACTGCTTTAACAAATGTACTTGACAAAGCAGCTGAACAAGATATCCAAGTAATTGCGTATGACCGTTTAATTATGGAAACGGAAAATGTAAGCTATTATGCAACTTTTGATAACTTCCAGGTAGGTGTGTTACAGGCTACTTATATTGAAGAAGCACTTAAGCTTAAGGATGAAGCTGGTCCATTTAACATTGAATTATTTGGCGGATCACCAGATGACAATAACGCTTATTTCTTCTGGGATGGTGCTTTGTCTGTTCTTAAACCATATATCGACAGTGGTAAATTAGTTGTACAAAGTGGACAAACAGAATTCCAACAAGCTGCAACAATGCGTTGGGATGGAAATACAGCAAAATCTCGGATGGAAAACATTCTAAGTAAATCTTATTCTGGTTCTGAAACAGTAGATGCGGTTCTTTCACCATATGATGGAATCAGCCGTGGAGTTATTCAAGCATTAAAAGGAGTTGGGTATGGTTCTGCTGATCTTCCACTTCCAATTGTAACTGGACAAGATGCAGAGTCTGCTTCTATTAAATCAATTATTGCAGAAGAACAAACTCAAACAGTATTTAAAGATACACGTAATCTTGCTGCTGTTGTTGTAAAGATGATTGAAGCGATTCTTGCTGGAGAAGAAGCAGAAGTGAATGATACTGAAACGTACGATAATGGTAAAAAAGTTGTTCCTTCTTACTTAGTTGAACCTGTATCAGTCGACATTAACAATTACAAGGAATTGTTAATTGATAGCGGCTATTATACAGAAGACGACATTAAATAAGAAAACCAAATTTAGTGGTGATTTCGGTCACCACTAAATTACTTCATTCCATGATTCTTAACGAGGTGGTGAGGGTATGCCTGATTATATTTTAGAAATGCGAAACATCACAAAAACATTTCCTGGAGTTAAAGCTCTCGATAACGTAAATTTGAAGGTTGAAAAAGGCGAAATTCACTCTTTAGTAGGTGAAAATGGCGCTGGTAAATCAACGTTGATGAAGGTATTAAGTGGTGTTTATCCAAGTGGTTCCTATGAAGGCAGCATTTATTTTGAAGGCGAAGAATGTAACTTCAAGGATATTAAGCAAAGTGAACAAATAGGCATTGTCATCATTCATCAAGAGTTGGCATTAAGTCCCTTTTTATCGATTGCCGAAAATATCTTTCTCGGAAATGAGAGACAATCCAAAGCTATTATCAATTGGCAGGATACGTTTTCAGAAGCAATAAAACTATTGGAACGTGTGGGGTTAAAGGAATCACCGAACACAGCTGTTATGGATATTGGGGTTGGAAAACAACAGCTTGTTGAAATTGCCAAAGCCTTATCGAAAAATGTAAAACTATTAATTCTTGATGAACCAACAGCTGCACTTAATGAAACAGATAGTGAAAATCTGTTAAAGCTCCTGCTAGAACTTAAAAAACAAGGAATTACCTCCATTCTAATTTCCCATAAATTAAATGAAGTGTCTAGTATTTCAGATAATATTACGATTTTACGAGATGGGCAAACCATTGAAACGTTTGAAGCCGATGGTGGAAAGGCGACAGAGGATCGTATTATTAAGGGAATGGTAGGACGCGAGTTGACAAGCCGCTATCCCGAGCGGGTACCTGCTATTGGGGAAACGATTTTTGAAGTGGAAAATTGGAATGTGTATCATCCTCTACAACGTGACCGAAAAGTCATAGACAATGTGAACATTCATATTCGACGTGGGGAAATCGTTGGATTAGCAGGTTTAATGGGTGCAGGCAGAACAGAACTGGCAATGAGTATTTTTGGTAAAACCTATGGTAAAAAAATTACAGGCTTGTTGTACAAAAACGGGGAAGAAATCCAAATAAATACGGTAAGTGAAGCAATTGAGCATGGCGTTGCTTATGTTTCAGAGGACCGAAAAACATATGGATTAAATTTAATCGATGATATCAAACGGAATATAACTCTGTCTAATCTCAAGCGAATTTCGAATAATACGGTAATTGATGAAAATAAGGAATTCCGGGAAGCGCAGCTTTTACGGGAAAGATTGAACATAAAAACACCAACATTGGGTCAACTCGCGGGTAATTTAAGCGGTGGAAATCAGCAAAAAATTGTTTTAAGCAAGTGGATTTTTACCGAGCCGGATATATTGATATTGGACGAACCGACCCGGGGAATCGATGTTGGAGCAAAGTTTGAAATTTACTCACTCATACATGAACTTGCGGCTGAAGGAATGGGTGTACTTGTTATCTCCTCTGAACTACCTGAAGTGTTAGGACTTTCAGACCGAATTTATGTCATGAATGAAGGCCGGATAACGGGTGAACTTGACCGCGCAGAAGCGAATCAGGAGAGCGTAATGCGCTATATGACGGGAACTGGAGGGACTAAACGTGCAAACAATAATTAATTTATTTCGCAACAATATCCGAGAATATGGAATGATCATTGCACTGGTGTTCATTGCCGGACTATTTTGGATCCTAACGGATGGTATTTCATTTAGTTCACTAAACTTAACCAACCTAATCCTTCAAAATGGATTTATCCTCGTCTTGGCGATTGGAATGGTCTTAGTCATCATTACGGGGCATATCGATTTATCTGTTGGTTCTGTTGTAGCAATCGTCGGTGCTATTGCCGGCGTACTGATGATCAATCATAATGTGCCAGTTTGGTTGGCGATAGTTCTATCCCTTGTTATTGGTGCAATAATCGGGGTTTGGCAAGGATTTTGGATTGCATATATGGGGCTACCATCCTTTATTGTAACACTAGCGAGTATGTTAATTTTCCGTGGATTAACCCTGTACCTGCTTGATGGAAAATCGCTTGCACCTTTTCCTGATTCATTTGGAATGCTAAGTGGAGGCTTTTTACCTGCGATTGGATCAGGGGAATTACACTTACTAACTATTCTTTTATCTATTATTCTATCGTTATCCTTAATTTATTTGGAATTTAAAAATCGTAAAAGGCAGTTATCTTATAGCTATGAGGTTAGTCCTTTATGGCTCTCTTTAACAAAGCTTGCATTGCTCGTCTTGGTTATTAACTGGTTTGCATATCAATTGGCGTTAAACAAGGGGATTCCAGTGGTGTTAATCATTGTTATTATTCTCATCGTTGTCTACACATTTGTGATGAAAAACACAGTTATGGGCCGTCACATTTATGCAACGGGTGGTAACCAAAAAGCAGCTGACCTATCCGGGATTAAAACAAAGCGTGTTGTATTCTGGGTATTCGTGAACAACGGTGTCATTGCAGCTTTGGCTGGATTGATGTTTGCATCCCGCCTTAACTCCGCTACACCTGCAGCCGGTAACATGCTTGAACTCGATGCAATTGCTGCGGTATTTATTGGTGGAGCGTCAATGGCTGGTGGCGTTGGTACCGTCATTGGAGCCATTATTGGTGGACTTGTCATGGGTATCATGAACAATGGTATGTCCCTAATCGGTGTCGGAATCGACTGGCAACAAGCCATCAAAGGCCTAGTATTATTACTTGCAGTCGGATTCGATATCTACAATAAGAATCGCGCTGGGAAGTAAACATGGAATAAACATGGGTAAACATGGGGACGGTTCCGCCGTTCCCCTATTTTTTTCCATTGTTGCTTTATTTAATGAACTAGTAACCTCGCTGTTTTGAATTCCCTTTTCCATCTTCTTTTTTATCACCAATCCAAATACCGAAGCACACTAAAAATAATTTATTTCCAACTCTTTTTATGACAATAAAAAATTCTAGTATGGTGTAAAGGGACTTGAGTGAATTGTATTAGGTTTAAGTTTAGAATTTATCGAGGTTTAGTATATTCATAGAAACCTCCGCAATGTCATTTGCATGTACAATCTAAGCTAGCCTTTGAAATTGCAGTAGTTGGAGATACAATCCACAGATATTTATCTATATTCCCTCATCGCAGTGTTGAATCCCTACCAAAGTGGATTTCTTGATTACCCCAACCATTAATACACTTTTACTCCCAAACACATTCAATCCTATCGAAATCGAGTATCTGGGCCCTATTTACGCTTAAATTGCTCTTTCTCTTTCTCTTTCTTCAATTTCTAAAACTCTACGGATAAGTACCATGATATTACAGATGGAGGAAGTAAGTGAGATAGTGAATGATAGGGGATTAACAGATGAAGAAGCGAGGCTGCGGGGGATATCTTTGAATCTTGTATTTAAGGCTTGATCAATGGAGGATCAAGGGGTACTATTCCATTTTATAGGGAAACGGGAGAACCGTCCCTCTGTTTTCTCTCTGTTTTCCGAAAATATTATCAATTTTTAATTTTCACTATTGCCAACTTGTTTATGTGGTGCTAAAATAGTGATACACTAATAGTTATTTAAGTACACTATTAGTGTACAGATTAGGCGGTGTTTTAATTGAGTCAGAAAATAATGGATGGCATTGGAATTCAGTCACTTGAAAACGCATTCTCAATTTTGGAGGAGGTGAAGAAAGAGAATCAGCCTTTGACGCTTACTGAACTATCTCAAAGGGTTGGTATGCCAAAAAATAATTTAAAAAAGTACCTTGTAAGCTTTGTGAATATTGGTGTATTAAATTTTGATGATGTGAAAAAAACATACAATTTCGGATCCAAATTAATTGAACTTGGCTTAAACGCTTTGAATCGACTGGATATTTCATCAATAATAGACTCTTATATGCTAAAAATTAAGGATGAATTTAATCAATCATCAGTGTTGGCTATTTGGACCGAAAAGGGTCCAATGATTTCAAAATATCAAAGCAGTGGAAGATCAATTAATGTGGAAATTGAAATTGGATATTATCCATCTTTTCTTGGAAGTTCAGTCGGAAAATGTTTTGCGGCATATCTTCCTGCAGAACTTACAAAAGATCTAATGGATCAGGAAATAGAGAATTATGATTTGAAGAAGGAAAACGTCCTTGAGGAGTTATATCAAATTAAGAAAGACGGTTTTTCTACCAGGGATGATTATTTTGGTGATTTACCCGGAAGTAATTCGATATCCTGCCCGATTTTTGATCATTCAGGGAAAATGATTGCTGCTATTGGTTTAATTGGGTTTTCCAATGAGTTAATTACTGATACCGATTTAGCATTAAGAATGAGGGAAATAGCAGAACAGGTTTCCTCACAGCTTGCATACCAAGCGTAAAGAGGAGGCATAGTTCTGCATTAAAATAAATTTAGGTTAATTATAAGGAGGAAATAAACATGAGTATTGCAAAAACAGATCTTATTAGTTACAAAGAGTTTTTAACAAAAAGTAAAAAGCCATCGGTTCGTCCAGCTATTTGGAAAGGTAAGGATATTGAAAAAGCTTTAAATGATTCCTTATCCGATTCCTTTATGGGAGATGGAAGAGGTGCAGTATCGTTGATAAATAAAGATACTGGTGACAAATATGGGGTTTCTCCAAATGTAAATGCGTTGGTGCAGGTATTGGCACCTGGAGAACATAATAACCCACATAGACACAGTAATATGGCTATCTTCTTTGTTTTCCAGGGAGAAGGGTATAGTATTATCGAGGGTGAAAAAATTGAATGGGAAAAAGGAGATGTATTTTTCTCTCCAGCTTGGCTTGCCCACGAACATTGCAATACATCTGATACTGAAAATGCGATTCTTTATACTATCCAAGATGTGCCTACTGTTTCTGGTATGGGAGCATGGTTCTTGGAAGAGCCGCTTGGAACAGGGGCAAAGCATGTTGTTGAAGGCAGTGCTGAAGAGAAGGATATTTTACCAGAAGCAAGAATAACACGATAATAGTATCCTCAAAAAAGATTTAATTATGAAAATAAAATTTTTACGGGGTATGATTTATACTGGGGTACATCGGGATATCAATCCAGTTAATCATGCCCTTATTTAAAGAAGTAATTATCTGAAAATTAAAAACAACAGTGATACAAATCACACCAATTTTTATACTTATTTTCATTTTTGAACTTTTAGAAGTTACCTGTATCCTGTATAGGTTACCTGTCATGAATAATTATGTATTTAATAAATATCAGGAGGTGTAGAATGAGTCAATTATTATTAACTTTACTTGCAATACTGCCAATTTTGATTATATTTTTATTTCTAGTCATTTTACGTTGGAGTGCTAGAAATGCAATGATTTTAGCCTTTATTTCAGTTATTCTGATATCATTCTTTGTGTGGAAGGTACCTACTAATCAGATTCTTGCCGCTAGTACGGATGGGGTGGTTACGGCAATATCAATTTTATATATCGTGTTTGGTGCCGTATTACTCCTTAATACAATCAAAGAAAGTGGTGCGCTTGGTTTAATTCGTAAAAACATTTCGGACGTAACCGGTGATCGGCGAATTCAAGTTGTCATTTTTTTATGGATTTTCGGAGCCTTTTTCGAGGGCGCTGCTGGATTTGGATCAACGGGTGCCGTGATGGGGCCGTTATTGGTAGCCCTAGGGTATCCGGCAATGGCTGCTGCAATGGTGGTAATGATCTTCCAAAGTATGTCCGTTTCCTTCGGTGCGGTAGGTACACCAATACTTGTTGGACTAGATACGGGTCTAGGAGGTGGTATGCTGGAAAGTGTAAACGCTGCCATCACCAATGGGGTATCTTGGGAGCAATATATTAACGATCTAGGTGTCAAGGTGGCTGTTCTTCATGGAGTTGTTGGATTGTTCGTTCCATTATTTATGGTTGTATTGTTAACCCGATTCTTTGGTAAAAATCGTTCAATTAAAGAGGGATTCGGTGCCTGGAAATTTGCTCTATTCGGTGGTTTATGCGTTTCAGTTCCATATGTATTAACAGCAGTT
Organism: Bacillus sp. REN16; assembly: GCF_020731355.1. Classification (GTDB taxonomy): domain Bacteria; phylum Bacillota; class Bacilli; order Bacillales; family Bacillaceae_L; genus Ferdinandcohnia. The sequence goes on from NZ_JAJFZK010000005.1 coordinate 31,504, forward strand.
ATTTTAGGACCTGAATTTCCATCTATTTTTGGTGGTCTAATAGGTGTAATCCCTGCTGTTATTGCAGCAAAAAAAGGATGGTTCATGCCAAAAGATACTGTCTGGGATTTCGACGTGAAATCAAATTGGGATAAAAAATGGTTAAGTAATTTAAGTATTGATGAAGTCAAAGAAAAACCTTTCTCGTTTTCACTATATCGTGCTTGGATGCCATATCTCATAATGGCTGCATCTCTTTTAATTACAAGATTGGAGTTTTTACCAATCGGCTCTTGGTTGAAACAAGTAAAAATCAAGTTTACTAACCTTTTCGGTACGGAAATTAGTCCATCTCTTGATATTCTTTATTCACCTGGAACCGTTTTTATTGCTGTATCCATCGTGACATACTTTCTACATGATATGAACAAAAAGTCTTTTACACGAGCATTTAAGGAATCCTCAAAAGTTATAATTGGAGCAGGTGCAGCATTGATTTTTGCAGTTCCAATGGTAAAGGTTTTCCTAAATAGCGGTGGGGGAGCCGCTGGTTATGAAAATATACCAACTGTATTAGCGGAAGGATTCACCTTCATTTCAGGTGGATTATGGGCATATGCGGCCCCGGTAATTGGTGGTATGGGTGCTTTCTTAGCGGGCAGTAATACTTTTAGTAATATGATGTTCGGATTTTTCCAATTTGAAGTGGCTCAAAATATTGGAATCAATTCATCTTGGGTAGTAGCCTTACAATGTGTTGGTGCTGCCGCTGGTAATATGATTTGTGTCCATAATGTCGTTATGGCTTGTGCTGCAGTTGGTCTTACTGGCAGAGAAGGTGACGTTATCAGAAAGGTTATTGCGCCAGTTACCTATTACATGCTCTTTACAGCATCCATTGGATATATCCTCATAAATGGATTCGGTTTCAATGTTGGAACGATTGTAGCGATTGGTATAATTGGTGCCATTATTGCTAGTATAATCATCAATCGTCCACGCCCTTATCAATTGGCGATAGAACAAAAAACAAAAATTGGATCTTAATTCTAAAGGAAGTATTCTTATAAAATAGCCAATCTTTTTTGGCTGTTTCTTTTTTTATTAGATTAATATTTTTGTTTGCTTTTATCAATTAAGGAAGTGTTAGAAATGTGGAATGTAATACTTTCCCTTTTACCCATAGTTGTCATCATTATTTTATTATTTGTATTTAAAATGTCATCGGCAAAGGCTGGCTTTCTTTCCCTTATTGTCACAATGTTGATTGCTTTATTTTATAATACATCTACACATGGCCCAACAGAGATTGCATTCGCCTCATTTCATGGTGTTCTTATCGCTATGGTGGTTATTTATGTACTTCTCTTTGGCATTTTTCTTTTCCATCTCATGGATCAATCGGGCCTCATAAGTACACTTTCTTCATTTGTACAAAACACTACAAAAGATCCAGCCCGCCAAGTTATTATTCTTGGAGTAGCTTTTTCGCCGTTAATTGAATCTGTAAGTGGGTTTGGTATCGGGGTGGTTGTAATAACTCCTATACTCATAGCACTTGGATTTAATCGTTACCAAGCAGCGTTGGTTTCACTGATTAGTTTAAGTGCCGTCCCCTGGGGAGCGCTTGCAACAGGTATAGTAATTGGCTCAAGACTAACGGATGTTTCTGTACAAACGATTGGGGTTTGGAGTGCGTATCTATGTATTCCAACTTTTATCTATTTCGCGATGATATCTATATATATTTTAAAAGGGATAAGAGGAATAATTGAAAAATGGCTGGAGTTACTACTTGTATCAGGGGCATTAGCGGTAGGAGTTTGGTTCTCTAACCAATGGGTAAGCGTTGAATTATCTGGTGTTCTAGGTTCGTTAATAGCTTTATGTATAGAGGGGTTATTCCTTTTTTATTTTCACCATAGATCTAAGTCAGGTGTTAAAACAAAAAAAGAAAAGGTTAGCAGTTTATTAGAGTGGATTTCACAATATGCTTCTATTATTAAAGTATTAATGCCTTATTTATTTTTAACGTGTTTATTAATTATATCTAGGGTTGTGCCCGCCGTGGAATCTGCCTTAACATCATTTGCAGTGTTGAAGTGGGAAGAATACTCCTTTTCATTGCCAATTCTATATTCACCGGGGTTTTTCTTACTTATCACGTGTATATTTACAATACTATTATTCAAATTGAAGAAAAAGGTTATCTTATCCGCGATGAAGTCAACCATCAAACAATTGAACCCAATTGCTGTTACTACCATTTCGTTTATCGTATTAGCAGAGGTAATGTCCAAAGTGGGCATGACTACCACATTGGCTGTGGCGGCCGGTGATTCATTAGGAAGCGGGTTTTTTTGGATTTCCCCTCTTATCGGAGGATTTAGTGGTCTGATTACGGGTAGCAACGCAGCATCCAATGCTATGCTTATTAAATTACAAATTCAGGCAGCTAATCAGTTTAATTTTTCAACAGAATTGATAGCAGGTATTCAAAATACGAGTGCCTCTCATATGACCATGGCCTCCCCCTCACGTGTTTTACTTGCTGCTACCGTAAGTGGGGAAGTCAAACGTGAAAGTGAATTATTCCGTACAATATTCCTAATCGCAGCTGGTAGCCTATTATTAATGATGATCACTGCCGTATTTTTGAGGGGAACATAGGGACGGTTCCTGCGTTCCCCTATTTTTTTCCAACAGACTTACATTTACGCTGAAGTTTATTTAACAAAAGAATGTTTTACTACTCCACCGGTTATTAGTGTTCTAGTTACTGGCCAGTATATATTCCAATTGAATAATTCGCGCGAAGAGGTTTCATCCTAAGATTAGGTAACTTACTCTTTAGGAGGTAAGGCGAGGGATGAACAAGAAGCGCATTGAAATAAATAAAGTAATATAATCACAGCAGTTATTGGGTTTATGATTGCTTATGTGATCGGATCATTTATTTTTCCTTATGATCTAGGATCAGGAGCATTCTGGCAATTGTTTAAATAGGTCGACTATGGAGCGGGATTAATTACCCTAAGCCTTTTTCAAACGCTCCTCAAATAATGCTTTTTTCTCTTCGAAGCTAGTATTATGTACAGGCTCTTCTGGGCCAGATGTTCCTTGTGCATTATCCTTTTTTAATCGATCCTCAAGTATTCTTTTCTTCGCTTCAAAGGCAGGGGTATGCTCAAGTTCATGGTCCTGATCGAGATTATAATACCAGTCTGGAAGAAGTTCTTGTCTGGTTGGCTTTTTCTTAGATTGGTGATTCATTTGATGTTTAAAGGCAAGTCGAGTATTTTATAAAACTCATTGTGCCTTAGTCTTTATCCCTGGTCTTTAAAAACAGATTTTTGATGATCAAAACAATAGATTTTACCATCGAAGTTTTTTCTTGCTAAACAATACATTTTAACTTTTTCCGAAACAGGTTTATTACAAATTGTACAAGTAGGGCTGGAGGCAGTTTTTTCGTTTGATGTATTTGTTGATAAAGCCCGTTTATGTTGCTCTCTAACCGCTGGGTCCGTAATATTAGCCTTTGCAAAGGCTTGATAGATTGTTGAGATGTCACCTTCGGTTACGAGAGGTTCTTTATGTTGAATTTTTAAAACTGATACTTTCCGACGGATGAATTCCGACAACTCGATATCATATACGATTATTTCGTTGGATGCTATTTTACGGTACTCTAAGTCTACCTTAAATGTGCAGCGTTTCGTGAAAGAAACCATTGAGATAAATAAGTCATGGTACTTTTTATCAATTAAAGAAGTCAGTGCTTGTATATGTCCGTAGTTTTGTATAAAAGGGTTCATCATTTTAAACTTTCCATTAATCGACCATGTCTTCCGATCCTTCCCGCCATAAATGGTACCCTGATAGTTTTTTGTTTCAATTGCAAAGATACCATATGGCGTTAGAACGATATGATCAATTTGGGAATACCCTGTTTTTGCTTTTGGGTTCTTTACAAGGAGATCGCTTAAGTATCGATACCCATTCGGCAGCTGAGCAAGTTGAATATCAATTTTGTATTCTCCTATTTCGCCTTTTCTAGTAGCAATCTCAGCATTTTCATTCGCACGCTTTGGTTTTGATGGGCTTGTATTGGCCAATTTTGGTTTTTCCTTTTTCTTCTTTAAAAAGTTCAAAAATAGTAGCATGTTATACTCCTTACTGGTTGATTGATCTCGGGGTGACTCCCGTCAGGATAATGTATTACAGTGTAAATTGATAATATTTTTACACGCACCATAGTGAAGTATAGCTCCACTTTAATTGTAACCCCTATTTATTATCAAATTATATCAAAATTGTACCTTATTTCTGTCAAACATGGCGACAATGCTGGAGTTCCCCTATTTTTTTCATTCCTAGAACATGAGGTAGTTCCGTTGTTCCGCTTATTTTTGCTGTCCTAATGACGTCTGGATTTAGACTTGTTTTTGCATTTTCGAGTTCTAACTGTCCAAATGAGGCATGCATTTGGACTTGTTTCCGCATTTTTGGGGTTCTACCTGTCCGAATGAGGCATCCATTCGGACTCTATGATCCTTTTGTTTTCATTAGTAGTCTAAATGACAAGGGTGGCCCGCAAATATAGTTCTATCCGGTCCTTCGTATGGAAGAAATTAGGAAAACAGAAGAACCGTCCCTTTGTTTCCCTGTTTCCCCCAATCACCGTTCTGATAAACTTGAATATTTTGAATCTTGATTGTACACTTACTTATACAGAACTGAATAATTATTCAAGGAAGGGATTAAAGAAAGGAGGGGTTTTGTGAATGGGCTTTATCTTCTTCCAAACGCCGAAGACGAAATCATCGATTCCTATGATGAGGATATTATTGTTACGAATAGAGAAGGAAGAATTATAAAGGTTACACATATTACTGGGCAACAATATGGAATACCTGCTAAAGATTTGCTAGGCCAATCTGTATATGAATTAGAGAAAAAAGGAATTTTTTCTCCTGCGATTACACCTCTTGTTTTAAAACAGAAGAAGAAGGTCGTTGTTGTTCAGACCAATTTGGATGGACGAAAAATACTGGTAACAGGCATCCCATTATTCAATGAAAACAATGAGGTTGAATACATTTTAAGCTACTCCTATGAAGTTTCGGAATTACTCATTCTTCAAGATTATTTGAATGAGCTAGAAGGTGAGATGCGGAAGGTTAAGGAGGAACTCGCGCTTTTACGTGGTAAGACGTTAAGTGTGAATGGAATAATTGCTGAGAGCAAACATATGAAGCAAGTAGTAAGAAGTATTTCAAAAGTTGCACCCTTACCAGTATCCGTTTTACTTGAGGGAGAGAATGGAGTTGGCAAGTCCCTCCTCTCAAAATTGATTCATAAACAAAGCAGTTATTGGGATGGGCCGTTTATTGAAGTGAATTGTGGGACCATTCCTGAAGCCATTTTTGAATATGAACTATTAGGAAGTACGGAAAGCGATGCAGCAAAAAAAGTTGGGTATCTCCAAATGGCTAAAAATGGAACTCTTTATCTACAAGGGATTGATGAATTGTCCCTGGCTGCCCAAACGACTTTACTAAAGGGGCTACGAAAACATCAAAATAGTTTTCGGATCATTAGTTCAACTGAAGAATCACTTGAAGAGCTAGTTGCACAAAAGCGATTTAGAGAAGATCTATATTATTTAATTCGTGTTGTTCCAATTTATATTAAACCCTTACGTGATCGGCTGGAAGATTTATCTGTAGTGATTAGGAAGTACTGTCAACAATTTTGTGAATCCTATCATGTGAAAAAGGAACTTTCTGAGGATTTATTTCATACATTATTACATTTGGATTGGAAGGGTAATTACTTAGAGGTGAAAAATGTAATAGAAAGGCTAATTGTGCAAAGTGACGGCCCAATTATTACAAAGGATGACCTGCCATTCGAATATCGTAAGGATGTTACACGGGTGGAGGGTCTTGAGTTTGAGGGGCGAACCCTGCAACGAATATTAGATCAAGTTGAAAAACAAGTTCTATCGAGTGCGCAAAAGCGTTACAAAACAACTACTGAAATGGCAAAAGCATTGGGGATAAGCCAACCTTCAGTTGTTCGAAAAATTAAAAAGTACTTTAGTGAATGAGCTCTGTAAATGAGCTCATTTTTATTTTTAAATGGCGTATATGAAAGATAGAAAAAGTAAATCGGAATTTATTTTTATACAGTTTCTTTAATATTAAGCCGATAGTATGCATTGAATTGAGCTTTCCTACCTATCTTTATGAATAAAAATAAGTATACAGAAGATTTTATTTAATATTGAATTTTCACTATTAATACATTATAATGAGCTATACATTTCTAAATAATTATTCGTTAATGAATATTCAAACATGTGTAGCGAATAATTTCGATTGATGGTTTCTAAAGGATGTTAGTAAAAGGAGTCTTCAGTATGGAAAAACAACAAGATCAAGATTGGTTAAGATTAGTCGATTCAATTGGTAATTTTCTTGCTCCAAGTATGGCAAAGGATCATCCCAATTTACCAGTTGTGAAGGCTGAGGGTTGCTATTACTACGGTGCGGATGGTGTTGAATACCTTGATTTTACATCCGGGATTGCGGTTGAGAATGTTGGGCACCGGCATCCGAAGGTGGTAGAGGCAATAAAGGATAGCGTTGACCATTTGGTCCATGGGCCTTCAGGCGTCATTATCTATGAATCTATCTTAAAATTAGCAGAAGAGCTTCAAGCTATCCTTCCTCCAAAACTTGATAATTTTTTCTTTGCAAACAGTGGAACGGAAGCAATAGAAGGTGGACTTAAGTTAGCTAAATATGTGACGAAACGACCATATGTCATCTCTTTTACTGGCTGTTTTCACGGTCGCTCCATGGGAGCCTTAAGTGTTTCGACCTCTAAAAGCAAATATCGGAAGCATCAGCAGCCTTCTTGGCTTACCTATCAGCTTCCCTATGCAAATCCTAAGGATTGTCCCAAAGGAGTAGATCCGGAAGAATTCTTTCCTGAAAAGCTTGAAAGAGATGTAGCCGCCCTTTTTAACCATCAGGTTGACCCTGAAGAGGTTGCTTGTATGATTCTGGAACCTATTCAAGGTGAAGGCGGATACGTTATTCCTCCTAAAGCCTGGTTGAAAAAGGTCAGGGAAATTTGTGACCGCCATGGTATTTTGCTCATTTTTGATGAGGTACAGACTGGATTTGGCCGAACAGGGAACTGGTTTGCTGCACAAACCTTTGACGTAAAGCCGGACATCATGGCAATTGCAAAAGGCATTGCAGCGGGGCTTCCATTAAGTGCCACAGTTGCATCGAAGGAACTTATGTCACAGTGGCCATTAGGTGCGCATGGAACAACTTTTGGTGGGAATCCGATCGCTTGCTCAGCAGCGAGAGCCTCACTGGATGTCATTCGAAGTGAAAAGCTAATGGAGAATGCGAATGAAATGGGGGCATTTGCCCGAAGTCGTTTGCAAGAAATGAAGGAAAAGTACCCAGTGATATCAGACGTTCGCGGAATTGGGCTGATGATTGGCATTGAACTTCAAGATGTAAAAACAGGTGAACCAAGCGGTGCCAAGGTTATGGAAGTGTTAAATAAATGCCTTGAAAAAGGAGTTCTGTTTTATTTATGCGGGAATTCAGGTGAGGTCATTCGAATGATTCCACCACTTACAATTTCGAAGGAACAGATCAATCATGGCCTTGATGTTTTAGAAGAAGTATTACAAACCGTCTAATTTATGGTTTTTAAAGTTGTACATAATGTACGACCAAATTTATTAAAAGGGGGATTTATTGTGAAAATGAAAAAACGCTTATTATTATCTGTCTTGCTAGTATTACTTCTTGCAGTGACAGCTTGTAGCAAGGATGAGTCAGCTGGTGGTTCTGAAGGTTCGAAAGAAGAAAGTAAAGGAAAAACTGAGTTAAAGTTAACATTATCGGCACAGCCGCCAACTCTTGATACAGTTGCAACGAACTCTGTTGACTCAGCAACAGTTGCTAGAAATGTATTCGAAACATTGGTAACACCAAATGCTAATTTCCAACCGGAGCCTATGTTAGCAGAAAAAGTCGACCTAAGTGACGACGGTCTGACCTATACATTCACGCTAAGACAAGGTGTTACCTTCCATAACGGGAAAGAAATGAAGGCTGAGGATGTTGTAGCATCCATGAATCGTTGGATGGAAGCATCTGTTATCGCAAGTGAAGTACTAAAAGAAGCGACTTTTGAAGCGAAGGATGATTACACAGTTGTTTTACAGCTAAAAGCTCCATCATCCGGTGTATTAAATATCCTAGCGTCTACAAAACAATTTCCAGCGATTATGCCAAAGGAAATTGTGGAAACAGCAACTAGCGAAGGTGTAACTGAATTTGTTGGAACAGGTCCATTTAAGGTGGAAGAGGTAAAACAAAATCAATACATTCACTTAACTAAATATGAAGACTATCAACCAGTTGAGTCAGAGGCTGATGGACTTGCAGGTAAAAGAGAAGCATTAGTAGACAATGTCTATTTCTATATTGTAAAAGATGCAGCTACTCGTTTAGCAGCTATCCAATCAGGTGAATATGATGTGAACACCGATGTCTATTTTGAACAATATGATGTTGTTAAACAAGATAGTAATATCGAAACCTTTCCAGATCAATATGGTAATTTGCTAGCTGTCTATAATAAGAAAAGTGGATTATTTACAGATAAGAAAATGAGACAGGCAATCAATGCAGCCATCAATACAGAAGATGTTATGTTAGCTACATTCTCACATGAAGAGTTATTTAGCTTGGATCATGGCTATATGAGTAAGGATCAAAAAGATTGGTATACGGAAAAAGGACTAGAATCTTATAATCAAGCAGATGCAAAAAAGGCGAAAGCCCTTTTAGAAGAAGCTGGCTATAATGGTGAAGAAATCAATATTATTGCAACTAGCGATTATAGTGAACATTATGATTCTGCGGTCGTGTTAGAAGGTCAATTACGTGAACTAGGGCTTAATGTAAAGCTAGAAACATTCGACTGGCCAACATTATTGGAAAAGAGAAAAAATCCTGAAGCGTGGGACATTATGGTTACTGCATACTCAACAGTGACAACTCCTGCACAAATCTACTACTTGAATCCAAGTGACCATGGTTGGACAAGTGACGAAAAGATTGCGGAATTATTAAAACAAATCGATGCAGCTCCATCAGTTGAAGTCGCACAACCACTTTGGGCTGAGTTACAAGAGTATGCTTCAAATGATTATGTTCCGGTAACTCCTTTCGGTACGTACAGCTTGGTTGCTGCTGCGAGAAACAATGTAAAAGGATTTAAGATTTTCCAAGGACCAATTGTTTGGAACACATCTGTTGAATAAAATTAACTACCCTCCTAATGCTTACGCATGGGAGGGTATACTTTCATAGCAAACTTTTCTAGCAAGGGGGAAGATCATTGTATTTTTACATATTAAAACGTATTTTTTCCCTAGTTCCGGTTTTATTCGTAGTCTCGATTGTTGCGTTTTTACTAATCTATTTAACACCAGGTGATCCGGTCTCGGTGATGCTTGGGCAAGAAGCGACAGCAGAGCAAATCGAAAAAGTACGTGAACAAATGGGGCTTAACGAACCATTATATCTCCAATATTTAAATTGGTTGTTTAACGTTTTTCAAGGGGATTTAGGAGATTCCTATTTTATGCATATGCCAGTAACCACAGCTATTCTTGATCATTTAGGCCCAACACTTTCGATTGCCATTTTTGCAGAAATCATTGCGATCTTAATTGCGGTACCTATTGGTATCCTCGCCGCACGACATCGTGGTTCCTTTATTGATCAGTTTGTGATGGGTTTTACATTAACGGGAATGGCGATTCCGAGCTTCCTCTTCGGTTTATTATTGATGCTTGTCTTAGGTGTGAAGCTAGGTTGGTTACCGGTAGCGGGATATCAACCCATTAGTAGTGGATTTTTTGTTTTCCTAAAATATCTCTTAATGCCATCCCTGGCACTTGGAGTTATCCAATCGGCCTTAATTGCACGAATGACTAGATCATCCATGCTCGAGGTACTCAATGCAGAATTTATTAAAACAGCTCGGTCAAAAGGTTTAAAAGAGCGTTCTATTATATATGTGCATGCGTTCCGTAATGCGCTACTCCCGATCATAACGGTTATTGGACAGACATTCGGTCTTCTTATCGCAGGTGCAGTTGTAATCGAAACGATTTTTAATATACCTGGAATTGGTCAATTAGTGATAAATTCAATCCAAAGCAGGGATTATGCCGTGATTCAAGGGATTATTTTAATGGTGGCATTTTTCTATGTCTTAATCAATTTGATCATCGATTTATTATATATGTTAATTGACCCGAGAGTAGGGTATTAGGGATGTCATGGAGGTGAGGTTTTGAATATACCCGTGGTGAATGTGAACCAGCAAAAAAGAGTCAAATATGACCTGAAGAAACAGGAGAGAGCTCTATTAGTTAGACGAATTTTAGCAAATAAATTGATGGTTACCGGTGGTGTAATTGTCATTTTCTTACTACTGCTAACAATCTTTGGTCCTAAATTAACGCCTTATGACCCCTATGAAATGGTCGTTAAGGAACGGTTACAATCCCCGACTGCTAGTCACTTACTTGGAACAGATAACTTTGGTCGGGATTTATTAACCCGCATTATCTACGGCGCGAAAGTATCAATGTGGGTAGGATTTGCTTCTGCCTTTTTGTCATCAATTATTGGCTTAGCGATTGGGTTAGCAGCCAGCTATTATCGCTATTTAGATAACATCTTTATGCGTATCTGTGATGGCTTACTCGCGTTTCCAGCTATTTTATTTGCGATTGCATTGATGGCTGTTCTGGGCGCAAAGACTGAAAATGTCATCTTGGCGTTAACAATTGTTTTCTCGCCAGAAATAGCGAGAATTGTTCGATCAAGAGCACTAGTGGTTCGGGAGGAAACCTATATTGAGGCGATTCGAAGTCAAGGAGCAAGCGCAATGCGGATCATTTGGCGTCATATTGCCCCCAATACGATTTCACCTCTGTTGGTTAAGGCGACCTTCGTCTTTTCTGAGGCAGTTATTGTTGAAGCAACATTGAGCTTTTTAGGTGCTGGGGTACCTGCACCAGACCCAAGTTGGGGAAATATATTATCCGATGGTAAAGCTGTTATTTACACAGCCTGGTGGATGACCGTATTTCCGGGGGCTTTTATTATTCTGTCGGTTCTTGGGCTTAATTTATTCGGTGATGGCTTACGTGATTTAATAGATCCACGATCAAGTACAAAATAGACTTTAAGTTTGGTAGTGTCGATAGCTATTAAATGTATGATTTTTTAGAAGTTTTCAATGTCTAGCTTTAGGCGCCATAGGCTCGAGGTCATAAGGCAATCGCTTCGAAGGGGAAAATGCACCTTCTGATGTGCTCGTCTTATGCTTGGACTTGCACAGGTAGTGCTGACATCGACGTTCGCCATTGGACGTGGCGGCAGTTAGTCGATGTCGCTATCAGGGCGCCTTGGGCTTTTCTTATGTATGAAATGGAGGAAAAAAGGATGAATCAGCCTCTTCTTGAAATAAATAATTTGAAAACACATTTTAAAACAGAGCGGGGACGAGTAACGGCGGTTGATGGAATTTCTTTCTCCGTTGAAAAGGGAGAAATTCTTGGTGTAGTTGGCGAGTCCGGTTGTGGGAAGAGTGTAACAGCACAATCTATATTAAGACTTTTTGATGAAAAATACACGGCTTCATATGAAGGTGAAATAAATCTCCAAGGTGAAGATTTATTGCGTCTTTCAAAAGCAAAAATGGAAAAAATTCGTGGTAATGAGGTTTCAATGATTTTCCAAGACCCGTTAAGCTCATTGAACCCTGTATTTACAATTGGATTTCAATTAACGGAAACGATATTACTCCACCAAAATCGTACCAAAAAAGAGGCCAACCAAATGGCTATCGATTTATTGCGCATGACGGGAATACCTTCACCTGAAAAACGTGTCCATGAGTATCCGCATCAGCTGTCGGGAGGTATGAGACAAAGGGTAATGATTGCAATGGCCCTTGCTTGTAAACCAAAGCTGCTTATAGCCGATGAGCCTACAACCGCATTAGATGTTACAATCCAAGCTCAGATACTAGACCTCATTCTCGATTTGAATAAGGAGCTAGGGATGGCTGTGGTGTTTATCACCCATGATTTAGGTGTTGTGGCTGAAGTTTGTACGCGTGTGATCGTCATGTATCTGGGTCAGGTTGTCGAAGAAGCTGATGTATATGACTTATTTACGTCACCCCTACATCCGTATACAAAAGGTTTGATGAAATCCATTCCACAAATGGAAGGGGATCGTTCAAAGAAGTTAAATGTAATTGGAGGAACTGTTCCAGCGTTAGATGCCGTTCCAAAAGGATGTCGATTCGCCTCACGTTGTCAGTACGCCGATGAACAATGTAAGGAAAATGCTCCTGATCTCCTCTTGTATGAAGGTAACCATAAGGTTAGATGTTGGCATTATGAGAGTATTGCCAGAATGGAGGAGGTACATCATGCCTAACGAAAAAGCTGAACCCATTTTAGAGGTACAGGGCTTAAAAAAATATTTTTCCGTGAATGGGATAAGAAGGAAGTCACGAAATCAACAAGTTAAGGCTGTCGATGATGTCTCTTTTTCGCTTCATAAAGGAGAAACATTAGGCTTGGTTGGAGAATCCGGTTGCGGAAAAAGCACAACTGGACGAGCCATCTTACGCTTAATTGAACCGTCTGAAGGCAAGGTTTTGTATCAGAATGAGGACATCCTTCAAAAATCAAAACGAGATTTTCGTCACGTACAAAAGGATATGCAAATGGTGTTCCAGGATCCTTTTTCATCTTTGAATCCGCGAATTCGAATCGGGGAAAGTATTAAAGAATCTTTAACGATTCATTCAATTGGAAACCGCAATGAAAGAGAAGAAATCGTGATGGATATGTTAGCTAAGGTTGGGCTGCGTCCAGATCATTATTACCGATTTCCTCATGAGTTCTCTGGTGGACAAAGACAACGGATTGGATTAGCAAGGGCATTGGTTGCAAACCCGCAAATTCTTATTTTAGATGAACCGGTGTCTGGGCTTGATGTATCCATACAATCTCAAATACTTAATCTTTTGCAAGATTTACAGGCTGAATTTCAGCTGACATCTTTGTTTATTTCACATGATATGAGTGTTGTTCGCCATATATCTGATCGAGTGGGTGTCATGTATTTAGGTAAACTTGTTGAAGAAGCGGATACGGATACACTATTTTCAAGCCCTCTCCATCCTTATACGCAAGCCCTGCTTTCGGCAGTACCAATTGCAAAAATAGGTAGAAAGAGAGAAAGAATTGTTCTTAAAGGTGAAATTCCATCCCCATTAAACCCGCCTTCTGGTTGCATTTTTCATACAAGATGCCCATATGCCATGGATATATGTAAGGAAAAAGCACCTGAAAAAGTGCACATCAAAGAGCGGCATACAGTTGCTTGTCATCTGTATGAATAGATTGTCTAACGAAAGGGAGATGAAAGTATGGAGATAAATTGGAGAAAAGAAGCGGAGCGTAATCAGGAAGACTACCTTGCAAATACAATCGAATTTTTAAAAATTCCAAGTGTACTTGATGAGGCAACAATCGGGGAAAATGCGCCATTTGGTCGACCAATTGCCGATGCGTTAGAGTATATCCTCGATTTCTGTTCCGAACTAGGATTTACGGTTCATAATGAAGAAGGGTACGCAGGACATGCAGATTATGGGGACGGTGAGGAATTCATCGGTATTCTTTGTCACGTTGATGTAGTTCCTGCTGGGAATGACTGGACTTCTGATCCATTTCAACCAGAAGTAAGAAATGGCAGATTATATGCTCGCGGATCAAACGATGACAAAGGTCCCACAATGGCAGCTGTGTATGCCGTAAAGATCGTCAAGGAGTTAGGTCTGCCCTTGAAGAAAAAGATTAGACTGATTTTTGGTACAGATGAAGAAAATGGGGAGTGGCTGGGGATTGAGAAATACTTCGACAAGCATCCGGTCCCACAAATGGGATTTGCGCCTGACGCGTATTTTCCGATTGTATCCACTGAAAAAGGCATTCTTTCTTGCCATTTTAACCAAGCCTATCAACCGTCAGAACAGTCACCAAATGGCTGGCAGCTCCAAACGTTTATTTCTGGTGATCGGGTAAATATGGTACCTGATCACGTTAAGGTGACCCTCGTTGGAGAACAAGATTCTGAGAATCTGAAGGTGAACTACAACTCTTACTTAGAGGAGAATGGAATTAAGGGAGCGTTTGAATGTGATAATGATCTAATCACACTGACTCTAGAAGGAATCTCTCACCATGCGATGGAACCGTATAATGGTCTCAATGCAGGTTTAGTCATGGCAAGCTTCCTTAAAAAACTCGAGCTAGATCGTAGGGGTGAACAATTTATATCCCTCATAGGCAATCACTTTGTAGATGGTTTCTTTGGTGATAAGTTGGGAATTGCGATTGAAGATGAGATTAGTGGAAAACTAACCGTTAATCCTGGAACATTCATGTATTCCAGTGAAGATGCGGCCCGAATTGGACTTAGTATTCGTTACCCAGTAACGACTGACTTTCATCATATGATGACTTGTCTTCAAGACGTTGCAGAGAGTTTTGCCTACAAAATCTCATCGGATTTTGTCAATAAACCCCCACATCATATTGATAAAGACCATGACCTCATCAAAACACTTCAAAAGGTGTATGAGGAACAAACAGGGGAACATGCAGAGCTTTTGGCCATTAGTGGTGGCACGTATGGCAGAGCAATGAAAAGCGGGCTGGCGTTTGGCCCATACTTCCCAGGAGAAGAAGACACAGCCCACCAAAAAGACGAATACATCGATTTAAAAAACATGAACAAAGCCATGGCCATCTATGCCCAGGCTGTTTATGAATTGGCGAGATAAGGAAAACAAGGGGGAAAACAAGGAAGGGAAACATGGGGACGGTTCTGATGTTCTCCCGAAACAAGGGGACGGTTCTGATGTTCTCCTATTTTTTTCCAGACCATGAAGACGATCTCACTATTAGCCTGACTAAAGCAGTAGGATAGTCGAGAACTCTAATTTGCTAAAAATTTTATCTAGATACGAAATTGTTTTCCGGAAATAGCAATAGCCCGATTAGTCACAATCTGTACTAATCGGGCTATTTTTGAAAATGTCGATTTCAAACAAACGTTTGTTTGATTTGTTTTTGTTAAGATAAGGGGATTGTTAGTACAATTAATTTAGTAGCTACAATAAGGTAATCGAAGGAAAAAGGTCCCTGATAATGGGAAGATTGTAGGTTAAGCTATTGCCCGTTTCGTGACCTCCAGTATTTTATGCAGATATAGATGTTTGTACAAATGTTGCCTTAGTCTAGCAGCCTTCTCTTCTTAAAAATAGGTGCTATTGTAAGAAGTGGGAGGACCGCCTTTCCATATTTCTTCGCTTCTTGATTGTACCGAATGCAGTGGGGCTTTCGTGTATTTTCAAAAAAATTACTTAGGTACACTGTAAACAGTTGCACCTTTATATTGAGACTTTAACAAGTTGACGATTTCTTGCACTTGCTTATGTGTGATATTCTCGACGAATATTATACGGCCAATCTGAAGGATTTGGACTTATATCCACAAAATTAGGATCTGCTATGCGATATTTACCATCGTGACTTTTCACCATTCTTCTGCCATCTACAATCATTTCCTCCATAATTAGAAAAGAATGTCCCTTGTTAGATGTGCTACACATAATATCCAACGAGGGGTATCGTAGTACCGAATTCCACCATTTTTTGCGGTTAGCTGTTCCTAACATATTCACTATTCCAATGATTTAACTTCAAAGTTTGAAGGTTTTTCCGCGTTGACTACTTCCTGCTTTTTAATACTACAAATAAATTCTGACGGGTACTAGTTTTTAGCGGGAGGAAAACAGGCAACTGTTTTAAAGACTAAATTTGTTTAAATTATTGCCCATAATTCCCAGTCTAAATCTATCTGAAGTTTTCGCTATCCCAAAATAATAAATTAAGTTAATATTCAAAATTTTATTTGACACAGCAATCAAAAAGACGTTATTATGATTATACGTATAAAGGGTTAATTTAAATTAGTCACATTCACTTACATTCATCTTTTTAATGGGTTGATGGATGTAAAAGGGTTAGTAGTTTTATGGATTAAGAGAAAGATATATGAGGAGGACTGGAATGGCTTATATAAATGGAGAGTGGATTGAAACAGAAGCTAAACTTGAAGTTGTGAATCCTGCAACGAAAGAGATCATAGACACAGTGCCTGTTGTAGGAAAAACAGAAACGCTTGCAGCGATTGAAAGTGCAAGGGAAGCCTTTAAAAGTTGGAAAAAAACAACGTTTACTGAAAGAGTAGTATATCTTCAAAAGGCAGCAGATTTATTAAGAGAACAACGGGAAGAGCTAGCTCAATTAATTACGAAAGAAAATGGGAAACCATTAAGAGATTCAAGAAGTGAAGTGGATAGTGGGATTGCGTTTATTGATTGGTACGCTGAAGAGGCAAAGCGAGTTTATGGCGATGTTCTTCCTGCATCTGAACAAAACAAACACTTATTAGTAATAAGACAACCTGTTGGGGTATGTGCGGCAATTACGCCCTGGAACTTTCCATTTTCAATGATTACAAGAAAAATTGCGCCTGCTTTAGCTACTGGCTGCACAGTGGTTCTTAAACCTGCATCTGCGACACCATTATCGGCAATAAAAGTGTTTGAGTGTTTCGATAAGGCGGGGTTGCCTAAAGGAGTCATCAACCTAGTTATAGGAAGCGCACAGGAAATAGGCAATGTAATGACACAAAGTGAAGATGTACGAAAAATTACCTTCACCGGATCAACTCAGATCGGGAAATTATTATTAAGGGATTCTTCTGACACTGTAAAAGCAGTTTCGATGGAACTCGGAGGTCATGCTCCATTTATTGTTTTTGATGATTCTGATATCGATTTTGCGGTAGAAGGTGTATTAAACACAAAGTTTACCAATTCAGGGCAAACTTGCGTTAGTACAAATAGAATTTATGTCCAGAAAAACATTGCCGAAAAGTTTTCTGCCACTTTAGCGAATAAAGTTTCAGAATTGAAAATTGGAAACGGATTAGATGAAAGCGTGGATGTAGGTCCTATAATTGATCAAAAGTCATTCGAAAAAATTATGGATCAAATTAAAGATGCGAAAGAAAAAAATGCAAAAATTCTGTGCGGCGGAGAGCCATATGATTATAAAACAGAAGGTAAGTTTATTCAGCCGACGGTGATTGCTGATGCGACTGAAGATATGTTAATTGCAACAGAGGAAACTTTTGGACCGGTCGTCCCTATCTTTACCTTCGAAACAGAAGAAGAAATTATCGAAAAGGCAAATCACAAGTATTATGGGTTAGCTGGATACTGTTTCACAAGTGATCTGGGTAGAGCTTTTAGACTATCGGAAGAACTCGAATATGGAATGGTTGGTGTCAATGATTCAGCTCCATTTGCGATTCATGCTCCTTTTGGAGGTATTAAGGAGAGTGGACTAGGCCAAGAAGGCGGAAAGTATGGATTGGAAGGGTATTTAATCACCAAATATATCTCATTTAATACAAAATATTAACTAGCGAATCACATCTACTTTTAGCAATTGGTGTTCATGAGTCATAAAAAATATTAATAGTTGTCAAACCTCCGTTGATCAAGAATGGAGGACAGTAGGGACATTACCCTCAAGTTAAATTAGGGGCTGCATGATTGTAGGCAGCCCCTAAAAATGATGCGAGTGAAGATTTTAACATGAAAAAGGGGTCCATGACTTCCTCTTTTTAATTAGTGTATTTTTTACCCCAATGCCTTTGAAATCTGAGTCATATTGAACAATGGGGAGGAAGCTTTTAATTGGATAAACATTTATTAACTAAAAGTAAGGTTAGCAACAGGCTTCAAGTTATGTTAATCATAGGGGTTATTTTGTTAGCAATTAATTTACGACCAGCCCTTACATCGATTGGACCTATTATAGGGATGATTAGGAATGAAATAGGTTTTTCGAACTGGAGTATTGCCATGTTAACTAGCCTACCGTTAGTAGTATTCGCCCTTATGTCGACAGTAATCCCAAAACTTGCACGTAAATTTACCAGTAAGAGAGTATTGATGGTTGGCTTGATTGCCTTAACAGCCGGAATCCTTTTTCGTTCAATCTCAACGATAGAATTTTTGATTTTTGGAACATTATGTATTGGTATTGGGATTGCCATATGTAATGTTCTCATACCAGGCTTAATAAAAAAGGAATTCCCATCAAAATTAATGTTAATGACAGGAGTTTACTCAACTGTTATGGGTATTTCAGCCACGACCGCATCTGGATTAAGTGTTCCTATCGCTGAAAATTGGGGGTTAGGTTGGAGATTTTCACTTTTAATATGGATCATACCAGCCATGATTGCCTTAATTTACTGGACATTTATCTCTAGATTGCGCTCTAACCATTCAACCGTGAGTCAGCCGTCTCCTGATAAAGACTCAGACATTTGGAAATCTCCACTTGCATGGAAAATTGCCTTTTTTATGGGATGTCAGTCTCTATTATTTTATATCATTATTTCTTGGTTGCCAGAAATCTTTATCGGTTTTGGGTTAGACCAAGCAACTTCCGGGTTTTTATTGTCTTATCAACAGTTAATAGGCATACCTGCTAGTCTTCTTATTCCGTTACTCGCTAGTAAATTAAAGTCCCAGGCCTGGTTAGTAGTCTTCTTAAATATTTTATTAATTGCGGGGATCATTCTATTATTAACCTACCAAAATTTAATCGTATTTTTTATTACAGCGACTCTGATTGGAATTTCAACAAGTGGTAACTTTACATTAGCCTTATTATTCCTATCTCTTCGGGCAAGAAACACAAGTCAAGCCACTTCTTTATCGGGGATGGCACAAACGATTGGATATTCACTAGCAGCATTTGGTCCTATGATAATAGGGTTTATATATGATATTACGCTTGAATGGAAGATCCCATTATATATCCTTATTTTTCTAGGATTATGTAGTTCTTTGTTAGGGTTGAAGGTCGGACAGAACAGATATGTACTTAATGAAAATGAAGTGGAAATTAAAGTGGAAAATAGATATCTATCAAATTAATTGCTTTCGACATAAATAACGATACGTTCTTGCTTACTATTCCTATTTAGAATTCAGATTAAGGGAGTGCGGGAATTTTGTTTAAAAAGGAAGTTATCTATATTATCTCAGACTCAGTTGGCGAAACGGCTGAGTTTGTAATCAAGGCAGTTGGGACACAGTTTAACGGTGGATGTGTGGTTGATATTCGTCGCAATTCCTATGTGGATGACTTTGAAGATATTGAAGAAGTCATTAATTTAGCGGGAAAGGACCATTCTATTATCGCATATACAATCGTTATTCCATCACTGAAAGCGTATTTAGACAAGCGGGCATCTGAAGAAGGGATAATGGCAGTTGATTTACTTAGCCCTTTGATGAATGCATTTAAAACAAAATTTAATAAAGAGCCACATCATCGTCCAGGACTGATGAGGCAGATGGATGAGGATTATTTTCGGAAAATTGAGGCTATTGAATTTGCGGTGAAATATGATGACGGTTGTGACGCAAGTGGAATTACTAAAGCAGATATTGTGCTAATTGGTGTATCTCGAACCTCAAAGACCCCGTTGTCGATGTATTTGGCGCACCAACGATTTAAAGTTGCCAATATTCCGTTAGTCCCGGAAGTACAGCCGCCAGATGAATTGTTTCAAATCCCGCGAAAGAACTGCATCGGCTTAGTAATTTCTCCGAATAAGCTAAATGATATACGAAAAGAACGTCTGAGGGCATTAGGGCTGAATTCAGAGGCTAATTATGCAAGTTTCGAACGGATATTAAAAGAATTAGAACATGCAGAAAAAATTATGAAACGGGTAGGTTGCCCCGTCATTGATGTATCAAATAAAGCAATCGAAGAAACGGCCGGATTGATTCTAGATATTTTGAAAAAAAGAAAGGAGCTTTAACCATGGATAAATTTGTTTACTTATTTAATGAAGGAAATGGTGGTATGAGAGATTTGCTTGGTGGAAAAGGTGCAAATCTAGCAGAAATGACGAACATTGGCTTACCGGTTCCTTACGGATTTACGATTACGACACAGGCCTGTGATGCATACTATGAAGTTAGTCAAACCATTCCTTCTTTGATAGAAAAACAAACACTCGAAGCACTTAGCTGTTTAGAAGAAAAAACGGGTAAAAAACTTGGAGACCTTAAAGATCCATTGCTTGTTTCTGTGCGTTCTGGTTCTGTCTTTTCAATGCCTGGGATGATGGATACGATTCTGAACCTTGGGATGAATGATGATACGGTTGTTGGTTTGGCAAAATTAACGAACAACGCTCGTTTTTCGTATGATTCCTACCGTCGCTTCATCCAAATGTTCAGTCATGTTGTCCTTGAAATAGATACCTATTACTTCGAGCAATTATTAGAAGAAAC
Source organism: Bacillus sp. REN16 (assembly GCF_020731355.1). Lineage (GTDB taxonomy): Bacteria > Bacillota > Bacilli > Bacillales > Bacillaceae_L > Ferdinandcohnia. The sequence goes on from NZ_JAJFZK010000005.1 coordinate 52,096, forward strand.
ACGTGAGCGCAAAGGCTACTCCACTGACCCTGAAATGACGGCGGAGGACTGGATGGAAATAATTATTGGTTATAAAGAGATTGTGAAAAAGCATACAAAAAAAGCTTTCCCTCAGGATCCAAAAGAGCAGCTCTTCCTCGCGATTAAAGCTGTATTTGATTCTTGGAATAACCAGCGTGCCGTTATTTATCGGAACTTAAATAAAATTCCGGACCATTTAGGGACTGCCGTTAATATTCAAAGTATGGTGTTCGGTAACATGGGCATTGATTCAGGAACAGGTGTTGCGTTCACAAGAAATCCTTCGACAGGAGAGCGTGTCTTATTTGGGGAGTATTTAATAAATGCCCAAGGAGAAGACGTTGTAGCTGGGATACGAACGCCTCAACCGATTGCGACCTTAAAGGAAGAGATGCCTGGAGTATACAAGCAATTTACGGATACATGTAAACGTCTTGAAGAGCATTATCAAGAAATGCAAGATATTGAATTCACCGTAGAGCGGGGACGGCTTTTCATCCTGCAAACACGTAATGGAAAACGGACGGCTGCAGCAGCAATCCGTATCGCCGTTGAGATGGTGGAAGAAGGAATTATTGATAAAAAGACCGCTTTATTGCGTGTGGATCCAGACCAATTAACTCAATTGCTGCACCACCGCATTGATGAAAAATTTGAAAGGTCAATTTTAGCAAAGGGACTGCCGGCATCTCCTGGAGCAGCAACTGGCCAAGTCGTATTTGATGCAGATGAGGCTGAGATATTAGGAAAAAACGGTAAGAAGGTTATTTTGGTTCGTACTGAAACAACTCCAGACGATATTCATGGAATCGTGGCTTCGCAAGCTATTGTAACGAGCCGTGGCGGAATGACTAGTCATGCGGCCGTTGTTGCGCGGGGGATGGGGAAAGCGTGTATTTGCGGATGCGAATCCATAAAAATCGATGTAAAAGCAAAGCAATTTACGATTGACGATACCGTTGTTAATTATGGAGATATACTGACCATTGATGGTTTTACAGGTGAAATAATGCTAGGAGAAGTGCCGATGATTGAACCGGAGCTATCTGATGAGTTCCAAATGCTACTTGAATGGGCAGATCAAGAACGAAAAATGGGAGTACGTGCCAACGCTGATAATCCAGAAGATGCACATAAAGCCTTTGAATTCGGTGCGGATGGTATCGGATTATGCCGGACGGAGCATATGTTTATGGATGTAAATCGGATTCCAACAGTGCAAAAAATGATTCTTGCAGAAAAGTACTATGAAAGGATGGAGGCATTAAACGATTTATTACCAATGCAACGGGATGATTTCGAAGGAATTTTTGAGGCTATGCAAGGATACCCTGTTACGATCAGATTACTGGATCCACCTCTTCATGAGTTCTTACCAGATAAAGAGGAATTAGTAGTAGAAATAACAAAATTGCAATTTACGGATTCAGGGTCTGCTGAATTGAAAGAAAAAGAACAATTGCTCAAAAAATTACGCAAACTGAGTGAATTTAACCCCATGCTTGGCCATCGCGGCTGCCGCCTCGGAATCATCTATCCAGAAATCTATGAAATGCAAGCTAAAGCAATTTTCTATGCGGTAGCTAATCTCGCAGAAGAAGGTATGGAGGTTCAACCCGAGATCATGATTCCGTTAGTTGGCCATGTAAATGAGTTAAAGCAATTACGTAAATTGGTCATTGATTCGGCTTTTTATGTACAGGAAGAAACAGGTAAGCAATTCGAATACACGATTGGAACCATGATTGAGATTCCTCGAGCAGCCTTAACAGCTGATGAAATTGCCGCTGAAGCCGACTTCTTCTCATTTGGAACAAATGATTTAACTCAAACTACCTTTGGGTACAGCAGGGATGATGCAGAAGGCAAATTCCTAGGAACATACATTGAAAACAAGGTCTTACCGGAAAATCCATTTGTTGTGTTAGATCGAGATGGTGTTGGTAAATTGGTAGAAACAGGTGTTAAGTTAGGACGAGCAACGAAGCCTACCCTAAAAACGGGTATTTGCGGTGAACATGGTGGGGAAAAGAGCTCAATTGATTTTTGCTATGAAACAGGACTAGACTATGTAAGCTGTTCTCCATACCGCGTTCCACTAGCTCGATTGGCTGCAGCTCAGGCTACGATTCGAAATGAGCTAAATACAGAAATGGTTTGTATCTAAATCCAAAAAAATCAAATAGGAGTGGAGATAAAACATGATTGAAAAACAATTTAACGTGATAGATGAGACTGGAATTCATGCTCGCCCGGCGACTATTTTAGTACAGGCTGCCAGCAAATTCGATTCAGAGATTCAGCTTGAATTTAAAGGAAAAAAGGTTAACTTAAAATCAATAATGGGTGTAATGTCTCTAGGAGTGCCTCAGGGCGCAGAAATCACAATTATAGCAGATGGACATGATAAGATTCAAGCGCTGCAACACCTAGAAGAGGTATTAATAAAAGGGAGGTTAGCTGAGTCATGCATTCTTTAACTGGTATTGCAGCTTCGAGTGGGATTGCTATCGCAAGAGCGTATCGATTACTGGATCCCGATTTGTCATTTGAAAAAAAAAGCATTGAATATATCGAAGAAGAAGTACTACGTTTCCATGCAGCTGTTAACCTTGCCAAACAGGAGCTACAACAAATACGTAAACACACCGAAACTCAACTAGGAACTGAAGAGGCAGCCATTTTTGATGCCCATTTGCTAGTGTTAAATGATCCAGAGCTTATAGCTCCTATTGAAAATAGTATACAAACAGAAAAAGTAAATGCTGAGTTTGCGTTAAAGAGTACAACGGATCTGTTTATTGACATGTTCGAACAGATGGAAAATGTGTATATGAAAGAGCGTGCAGCAGATATTCGTGATGTGACAAAACGAGTACTATCTCATCTATTAGGAGTGGAAAGCGTAAATCCAAGTAACATTTCTGAGGAAGTTATTATTGTTGCTGAAGACTTAACGCCTTCCGATACTGCACAATTGAATCGCCAATTTGTAAAAGGCTTTACAACAGATATTGGCGGAAGAACATCCCATTCGGCCATTATGGCGAGTTCGATGGAAATCCCTGCTGTGGTTGGAACGAAAACAATAACAGAGGTAGTTAGAACTGGAGATTTACTTATTGTTGATGGTCTTAGTGGCGCAGTTATTGTAAATCCAACAGAAGAAACTGTGAAGAAGTTTGAGAAGAAAAAAGAGTATATTGAAGCGCAAAAAGCAAAACTAGCTAAACTTGTGAATGAAAAGACGATCTCAACAGATGGGCACCTGGTTGAGTTAGCTGCTAATATCGGCACACCTTCTGACCTCGCCGGGGTTCTCAACAATGGAGGGGAAGGCATAGGTCTTTATCGAACAGAATTCCTTTACATGGGAAGAGAACAACTTCCAACTGAAGAAGAGCAATTAGAGGCATATACAACAGTTCTAGAAGAAATGAATGGAAAACCGGTAGTTGTTCGCACCCTTGATATCGGCGGGGATAAAGAACTACCCTACTTAAACTTGCCTGAAGAGATGAACCCCTTCCTTGGCTTTAGAGCAATTCGTTTGTGCCTTAATGAACAGGAGATTTTCCGTACTCAATTAAGAGCACTTTTAAGAGCAAGCATGGCAGGAAATCTAAAAATTATGTTCCCAATGATCGCAACTCTTAATGAGTTCCGTGATGCAAAAGCGATTCTCGATGAAGAAAAACAAAAACTAGCTAATGAAGGTATACCAATATCTGATTCTATCGAAGTGGGAATCATGGTAGAGATTCCGTCAACAGCTATTCTTGCCGATCAATTTGCTAAGGAAGTAGATTTTTTTAGTATTGGAACAAACGATTTAATTCAATATACAATGGCTGTTGATCGCATGAATGAACGTGTTTCCTATTTGTATCAGCCCTATAATCCATCCATTCTTAGGCTGGTGAAGATGGTAATTGATGCTGCTCATAAAGAAGGGAAGTGGGTAGGCATGTGTGGAGAAATGGCCGGAGACGAGACCGCAATCCCAATTTTGCTTGGGTTAGGATTAGATGAATTTTCGATGAGTGCCTCCTCAATACTAAATGCACGCTTCCTAATCAGGAGCTTGAATAAGGCAGAGATGGAGAAATTAGCAGATTCTATTCTACAATTAAAAACGGAGGAAGAAGTCATGGCCGCTGTAGAAACAGCAGTCATTCATTTACGTGAAAAAACAACCATTTCTTAATCTCTACCTCAACATACAATCGGAGTAATTAGCCTCTTAAAGAAGGAAATTACTCCTTTTTCTTTAAAGAAGACAAATAAAATTTGAACGGTTTGTTTCATATAGTAGTCCAAATCGTTCATGCAACTAGTGTTTCCGGGCTAATTATGTTGATGGAAGAGGGCTAATATCTGCGTTAAAACAAAAAAATAAAGTAAATTGACATTTATCTGAACATTTAGTATTATAGTAATAACCCATTATACGTACAAATGAAAACTATTAATTTTTATGTGACTAATTTAAGAGAAGAATACAAGTTAAACAAAAAGTAGAATTGAAAACTATCTGAGGAGTGATTGACATGGGAAAAGCGTTACGATTATCTCGCATTTTTAGAAAGGATACAGGTAATACACTTGTATTGCCGGTAGACCACGGTATCGGCGGTAGTATGGAAGGTTTAGAGGATCCAGTTAAGACTCTAAGGGAGCTACAATCACCTGCTATTGACGCAGTATTGCTAAACGATGGTGTGGCTAGACAAGCAAATGATGTTTTTTATGGGAAGAATGCACCTGGTCGTATGTTAAATTCCGATGTTTTTAGTTATGAAGTAAAAAATGAAAAGATGCATCACCAAATAACGTTCACCCCTGAGACAGCGGTTCGTAGAGGATATGACTGCATGAAGCTTGTTCTATTTTGGGATCGTCCAGCTGAAGAAAGAATGCGCTCTATCAAGCTGATTGCCTCAGTTATTGAGGAGGCGGAAAAGTGGGAAATGCCTGTTATGGTTGAACCACTTACATCAAAGCCAGTTGAAGATCCTGAAGAGCGTATTAAAGTGTTAACTGACGCGAATCGGGTTGCCTTTGAACTAGGAGCAGATATTTTAAAAGTCGCTCATCCTGGAGATGTAGATACACTTAGGGATTGGGTGAAATATTTTAATGTTCCTATCATTCTACTAGGCGGAGGTAAAAACGGGTCTACGCAAGATTTAGTTAAATTAGTGGATGATGCCATAGATGTAGGAATTAATGGTGTTGCTATTGGAAGAAATGTTTGGCAGCGTCCGGTCGAAGAGGCAAAAGAATTACTGTCGCAGTTTGCTGAAATTATCCATAAGCCTCGAGGGGTTAAGGTCCACTAAGAAATGGTAAAGGATTTTCTATAAACAATTGGTATGGATTACAATATACTTTTAAAGGGGTAAATAGAATGACAAAAACCAGAAAATTCGCTGTTTTAACCAAGGCGAAAAATGCCGAAGTGCACGAGGGGAAAATGCCAGAGGTTGGTGACAACCAAGTTCTTATTAAGCAAGAAACTTGTAATATTTGTACTACTGATTTTGGTCAATGGCTTGGACTGAGAGAGCACCAACCTTTTCCGATGGCGGGTGGACACGAGGGTGCTGGAATCATTGTAGAGAAAGGAAAGAATGTAAGAAGTGAATTAAATATTGGCGATCATGTAGCGGTTGCTTATGATTACTGCGGAGAATGTGAAGTTTGTCAAACAGGCAGAACTAGTGAATGTCAAGAAGTGTCCAACCCATTCAAAGAACAAAATGATGAAGGATATTATGGTCATTTAGGGTTCGCAACGTATAGTGTGAAGGATGCAAATACAGTCATAAAAATGAATCCGGAACTATCATTTAGTGAAGCTGGATTTTTAGAACCACTGGCGACAGTTATAAGTGGTCTGAAAAGGTTAAGAGTAACTGCACTGGACCGCGTAGTTATCATCGGTGCTGGAACAATGGGTGTATTAAATGCATTAGCTGCGAGAGCCCTTGGTTCCGAGGTCATCATTACTGAGATGATGGATAAAAAGATTGAAGCTGCAAGGTCAATGGGATTGAATGTGATAGATATAAAGAAACATAACCCTGTACAAAAAGTAAAAGAACTGACCAATGGCAAAGGCGCAGATGCAGTTATTATTGCGGTAGGAAATACAAAAGCAAATGATCAGGCATTAGAAATGGTAAAAGAGTACAATGGCAGATTGCTACTATTTGCTGCTGGATACCCTTCTCCCGAATTAAATGTAGATTCGAATTTAGTCCATTATCGAAAAATGGAGTTGATTGGCACATACGGTGCTGATATCCATGACTTTAATCTATCTGCAAGTTTATTAAACGAAGGCAAAGTCGATGTTTCAAAACTGATAGAAACAAAGGTACCATTAGAAGAAATCCAAAATGCGTACGAGATTGCTAGTACAGAAGGAAGTTATCGCGTAAGCGTGGTGTTACAGTAAGTCACAGAGATCATTAGTTTTGTATTCGTCATCATAGGGGGGATCTAAAATTTCCCCTCCTTCGAATACATCTATTGAAAGCGTCGACAATAAATGATTATTGTCCTGATTGTAAATCAAGATAGCCTTTAAAAAATCTACATTTAATCAATTAGAACATTTTTTAAAAGGAGGGTTATGATATGTCTTTTATCGTTGATTTTGCAGAAAGTTTTATGGGGTTTTTTGGATTTGTAGGAGAAGTATTTGTTGGAATGTTTACCGGTATTGTCCCAATTCTTATAGGAATGCTAACGTTAATTCAATTTATTGTGAACATTGTAGGTGAAAAACGAATTGAAAAGGTTGGTCAGTTTCTAGCGAAAAGTAGTCTATTAAAATATTCCATTTTCCCAATCTTTGCGGGTTTTTTCCTTGGAAACCCTGCTAGTATTACGTTAGGTAGATTTCTTCCGGAAAAGTCCAAGCCTGGATTGATGGAAGCTATGTTTAGAAATGGACATCCATTGACAAGCTTATTTCCCCATACCAATCCAGCCGAGTTATTTGTTTGGCTCGGAGTTGCGCAAGGAATCGAGCAACTTGGATTACCAGTTGGTGCTTTAGCCATTCGTTATATTATTACAGGAATCATTGTAGGTATCATCAGCGGAATCATTACAGAAATTGTCTTTACGATTATTGCAAAGAGAAATAATTATGATTTAGAAACAACAGTAAACTTTATTGAAAATGAAAAGGGAACCATTTCTGAAAAGGCTTAATCTCTTTAAAATATTGATCAAACATCTTCTAAATAAATGGAACGGTCTGGATTGCGTACTAAAAGTAATTACTATTTATTTGTTCCATTTGTTCAGATATCAATGGCCATCAAGATCACCATCTTTTTTTATCAAATAGTGTCTTTTGATGGTGTAACAGATGAAATATGAATGATAGCAGGGGGGATAAATGGTGAGTAATCAAAAAATGATTAGAGTTGAAAAAGGCGGTAGTGGTTGGGGTGGCCCTTTATATTTAAAGTGTGAAGGCAAAAAAAATAAAGTCTTATCAATGACTGGTGGGGGCATTCATAATTTAGCTGCCTCTATTGCTAATGCAATAGACGGTGAAGCTGTGGATGGTTTTAAAAGTGTACCCCATGATGATGAGATTGTTTGTGTAATCATTAATTGCGGCGGTACTTTAAGATGTGGTGTGTATCCACAAAAAGGGATCTTCACCATTAATTTGAATGCTATTGGTCCTTCTGGTCCATTAGCGGAACACATTGTAGAGGAATTATATGTTTCAGGTGTTCGAAAAGAAAATATATCAAATGTAACAGAAAATGGCCAGTCAGAAATGAAACCTGTAAAGGCGGCAACACCTGAAGATAAAAATCAGCCTGAAAAAGTGGACAAGCTTCGAGAAGCAGAAACAAAAGGTAACCCAATTTTTCGATTAATGTCGGGGATTGGAGCGGGAGTTGGGTTTGTCGTTTCTATGTTTTTGGATTCTGGTAGAAAAACAGTTGATCTATTGTTGAAAACGATCATTCCGTTTATGGCGTTTGTGAGTATTTTAGTAGCGTTAGTACAGTATACCGGGGTTGGGGAAGCAATCGCAAATATTCTGTCTCCACTGGGATCTTCGCTTTGGGGATTACTGGTTATTTCAATTATTTGTAGTTTCCCATTTTTATCACCTTTACTCGGTCCAGGGGCAGCTGTTGCTCAGGTCGTTGGTGTCCTAGTAGGTACGCAAATTGCGGCTGGGGCTATTCCACCACAATTTGCATTGCCAGCTTTATTTGCTATAAACGCACAAGTAGGTGGAGACTTCTTCCCTGTTGGAATGTCTTTAATGCAAGCTAAGCCAAAAACCATTCAATATGGAACACCAGCATTTCTAATCGCAAGACAGATTTCAAGTCCAATCGCAGTTGTGGTTGCATACTTAATCAGTATCGGACTGTATTCCTAATCAGATGACTAGTTGGTAATGAGTATTTAATGAAAAAGTAGTATTAATAAAGTAATCGGGAGCTGAGTGATAAACAATTGATGCAAGTCTAACAATCTATTGGTAGGATCCGGTATTTTTTCATCATACTAGGAAGGAAACTGTCAATTGGAATCATCTCAGCTTTATTTATGTTTGAAGTATTAAGAAATCTTAACGTGAAAGAATATTAGATTTATACCATAGTAGAGATAAGAAAGAAATTATATACTTATTAATATATTCATTACATTATATGGGGGTAATTTAAGTGAAGTATAAAGTAGATATTATTGAAGTTGGGGCTAATGTAGATGCGATGTTGCAGAATGGGTTAATTATTCTTTTTAATCAAAGTGCTCCTCAAGATTTAAGACCTTTTTGTGTAATCACTGAAGAAAATAAGCTAGACGGACAAATTAGAGTAGGAGATACAGTGACAATCGATGATCATACATACACGATTACAGCTATTGGAGATGTTGCTAATGAAAATCTGTATTCAATTGGGCATGTCTCACTATGTTTCGATGGAGCAAGGGTGGCGAAATTACCGGGGCATATTCACTTAACTCCAAATTTTGAAAATGATTTATCGAATTTGGGCAAAATCACCATAATGTAGGTGTGAGTATGAAAATTCTATTCTTATTCTTTATTATTCTAGTCATTATTCAATGGTATTTTAAAACAAAACAAACAAATGTCTTGCATCAACATTACAGTAAATTTTTAGAATCAGGAAATGTATTAGTGGAGAGAAATAAAGGCATTTTTTCAGGTGCCATTATTATGCTCCAATTGGATAAGGAAGCAAATATTAAAGACTGCCTTTTACTAAGTGGAGCGACCTTTTTTTCTTCATGGCGTAATTGTGAAGAATTAATTAATAAAAATTTATTGCTCTTAACACAAAATGATTATTTAAGTTATAAGAAAATGGAAAGAAAAGTAATTGCTAAAGCTATTCAAAGCTACGAGAAGAGCAAAGTGGAAGAGTTATAAGATAAACTCATATCCTTTACTCATGATGAAGCAAAGTTAATAAATGGAGGTACATTTGTAAATGATTTTTAAAAAATTAAGAAACGGTGTCCCCATGCCATGTGTAGGACTTGGTGTTTATAAGATGACCAATCCTGAAGAGACGGTAAATGCCGTTGCAGAAGCATTAAAAGTAGGGTATCGAGCAATCGACACAGCTAGCTATTATGAAAATGAACAAGAAGTAGGGAGTGCGATTCGACAATCAGGCATTCCTAGGGAAGACCTGTTTGTTACCACAAAGGTTTGGAATAACGAGCAAGGTTATGATGAAACGTTGCGTGCTTTTGATCAATCACTCCGCTTGCTAGGCGTTGATTATATTGATTTATATTTAATTCATTGGCCAGTACCAGAGAAATTTATTGATACCTATCGAGCGATTGAGAGATTGTATGAAGAGAAGCTTATTCGTGTACCAGGGGTTTCGAATCATCATGAAAAACATCTTTTACAGCTTGAAAATAAGGTAAATGTAATGCCAATGGTAAACCAAGTGGAGTGTCATCCATATCTTCAACAAGATGAATTAATAAGCTTTTGCGAAGAAAGGAAAATAGCTGTTACAGCATGGGCGCCTCTGGGGAAAGGAACAATTCTACAAGACCCATTGATTGGTGAGCTTGCACAAAAATATGCGAAGACACCCGCTCAAGTTATTTTGAGATGGCATTTAGAACGGGGTACCATTATTATTCCCAAATCGGTTACACCGTCACGGATCTTGGAAAACTTTGGAGTATTTGATTTTTCGATTGAGGAAGAGGATATGGAAAAAGTCTCCACACTTGACCGAAATGGTCGTATTGGAATCGATCCAGATACCAATGCTTTTTAGTTTTTCTTTGTACCAAAAGATGATATAAATGATGTTAATTTTATGGGCAGTCAAAGTGCGTCTTCTGTTTTAGAACATCTTAAAACTTGTATTAAGAAAGAACTGCCCTGTTTTTTAAGGACCAACACATAGCTTAGGAAGGGAAATATATCATGACCATAGCTGTTAGTAAGAGTATCCAAATAGACCATTATAAGGAACTGCCAGAACCAGTAAAACGGGCTGTTAAAACGATTGATCGCACGAACCCACTACCGTTATACCAACAATTATTAACTATTCTTTGCAATGTGATTGTGGATAAAAATTTAGAACCAGGTAGTTTTTTTGCAACAGAGAGTCTGCTTCAATCGGAAACACAAATGAGCCGTTCTACAATTCGAAAAGCTCTAGAGGAGTTAGTTCGACAAAAATATTTGATTCGAATTACTGGAAAAGGAACTTTTGTATCTATTGTGGTTCCTAAAGAAGCCATTATTTTACCTGAATTAAAAAGTATGACTCAAGACTTTAATGAAAGGGGAATGAAACCTGGAACCGTCATTTTGGAAGCTAAAAAAATGAACCCACCAAAAGAAGTTGCTGAAAAGCTTAATCTTGAAACATCTGATTTTGTCCTTTTTACAGAACGAATACGAACTGGAAATGGAATACCTATTCTTTATATACGAGGTTACATACCTTGGGATTTAGGTATAACGGACATAAAGAATATCCCAAATTCTTTGTATCAGTTGTTAGAGGATTGTGGCAGGACAGTTCATAGTGCTACACAGATTATTAATGCAACGATTATTCCACCGAAAATTGCCAACCTACTAGGTGTAGAAAAATCCACTGCCGGATTGACAATGGAGCGTATTACCTTTGACAATCAACTAGTCCCCATCATTTACGAAGAAGGTATTTTCCGTGGTGATTTATATAACTATAATTTGACTATGCAAAATAATATGGGTGTCTAAAAAATTTTATTAAGCAAATGAGGGATAGGCTTATGAAACTTATTGCGACAGATATGGACGGAACATTACTTAATGAAAAAAATGAAGTGAGTCAGGAAAATGTACTTGCAATTAAAATGGCAATCGAAAAAGGGATCCAATTTGTTGTTGCAACTGGAAGATCCTACGAATCTGCAGTTAAGCCCCTACAAGCTGTTGGGCTAACATGCCCTATTATAACCCTTAATGGAGCTGCAACGTTTAATTTAAAGAAACAACAAATTAGAGATATTCCATTAGATGTTTCTGTTTGTAGGAGAATTTTAGATATATGTCAAAAATCAAATATGTATGTGGAACTTTTTATAGACGATCGCATGTACTCAACTGGAAATGAACATTTTATGGATATCCTTTTAAAAATGTTTAAGAACATATTAACTGAATCTACGGAAGATGAAATACGAGATATCATTGAACGGCGCTTCCAGCAAGAGAAGATGCAATTTATTAAAAATTATGAGGATATTCTAACTAAAACCAATAAAAAGATATATAAACTGCTTGGCTTTTCTATCGATGAAGTTAATTTACAAAACGCATACAAAGAACTGGAACAAGAGCCTGGTGTAGTCATTACCTCTTCAGGAGAACTAAATCTTGAATTCAACCATCCCGAGGCCCAAAAGGGTCTAGCTTTAGAGTCTTTGGCTAACAGCATGGGCATTGAAATGAAAGATGTGATGGCGTTGGGGGACAATCTGAATGATAAAAGTATGCTACAAAAAGCAGGTCGCGGTGTTGCCATGGGAAATGCGGTAGATGAAATTAAAGAAGTATGTAAGTTCATCACAAAAACAAATAATGAAAACGGTGTTGCATTCGCAATTGAGGAAATGTTAAAGGAATATGATAAATAAAAAGAGGATGGTACTGCCAGTACTACTAGCAATAGGACCATCCTAATGGCTTTAAAATGAACAAAGTTATCAAGTGTCTGACAGATGGAACCAGAGGTGTTAGGACATTCACATACACTGTCTCCAATCATGTAGATCTAGTCGATTTTTGGCTTCTAAAAGAATATACCTGAAGATTTATTTAAATGGGATAACACTACTGATAAATGGTGCGGGCGAACCGGAGACCGCCATATAAGATATTGTTAATTTTCCTTTTCCATTGAGAATGTGTAGCTATATAAATCATTGCGGAAAACACCTGTTTCGTAAAGTACAGGTAGTCCTTGAATATCATAAGTGGTACGATCCATACCCAATCCTGCTGAGTTTTTGTCAACGCCAAGATGTTTAGAAATTTTCGTATTCACGATGACTGCACTTATCGTATGTTTTGCGGAACTAATAGCCTTTCCACATTGATCTTCAATTAATTCATATAGTGATTCTGGTATTTCCGTATCATCAAAAATACCTATATTGGCCGGAATATAACTACATAAGTATAAAATTGGAATGTTGTTGCCCGTACGGATTCGTTCTGTAAATAAGACTTGATCACTCACTTCAATCCCCAATTTTTTTGCTACTTGTTCAGAGGGTGTTATTATTTTCGTTTGAAGCTCAACTGTTCCTGGTTTCATTCCTCTTTCCCTTAATTCTTGAGAAAAGCTTTTTAGTTGAGGCAATACAATATGGTTTTCTGGAAATGTAATTGAAATAAAAGTCCCCTTTCCAGTAATTGGCATTAGATACTTTTCCCGAACTAACTCCCCTAATGCCTTACGAATGGTTGCTCGACTCATTTGCGTTTCTTCTTGGAGTAAACTTTCGGTTGCAAAAAAACTACCAGGTTCTAGTTCTTTGTTTACAATGACTTGGTACAATGAATCATAAAGTTGGTGATATAGGGGCAGCGGATTATTACGGTTTATTTTTTGTAGTGCTCTTTTAATTGGATCAGCTAACTGCTTATATTCAGAAAAATTAAATGCATCTTTAGTATGATGTATATTTTGCATATTGATATATTTCCTCCTTATACTTGGTTCCAATGAACTTTCTTGCCTAAAAATGCACATTCATGTTTACTGCATTCATGATAAGGACAATTAGTAGATTGAAATCGATTTCACATCTTAATTGTACGAATAAATGATTAATTTATCAAGAGTTTGACCTATTTTTTACAAAATCAGGTATTTAAGAGGGCAAATCTATTAAACTTACATGTCATGCCTAGCTTTTTACAACTTTAAGAACTCTCCATCCAGCTTCTAACAATCCATTTTTTTTAAAATTGAAACTATTTTTTTTGCGTTTTACATTGGAAAAACATGATCTTTTTCATCTTAATTCGTTAAGAAGAGGTACTTAGATACTAATAAAATACTTATTGTCTGTACATTTAAATAAAGTTATTAAAATATTTAAAATATTATCACTTGACGGAATACAGTGGATTGTTTATATTAGTACGTATAAACGATTAATTAATCAATCGTTTATTTTAATCAGATTAAAAGAGAAGGCGTTTCCACTAATTTAGAGGAGGTGAATGATATGATTGGAGTCCTGATAATAAGCCATGGAAAGTTCAGTACCGAAATTTTGAAATCTGCAGAACTTATTATTGGAAGACAGGAAAACGTGGCAACCTTACATCTCAATGCTGACGATGATATACAATTACTACGCCAAAAAGTAAATGAACAGATTTACGAACTAGATCAAGGGGAAGGCGTCCTTATTTTAACTGATCTATTTGGGGGTAGCCCATCTAACGTTGCACTAGCTACCATCAAAAATATGGATAATGTATACGGTATCTCTGGTGTTAACCTTCCTATGGTCATCGAAGCATTGATGCTCAGACACAGTAATCCTCTAGATAAACTAACGGAATCTTGTTGTAAATCAGCAGCAGAAGGTATAAAAAATTTGACACAATTAATTAGTCCAACCAAATAAGGGGGAATCTTGTAAATGGCAAATATTAAACTAGTACGAATTGACAGTCGTTTGATTCACGGACAAGTCGTAACGAAATGGTTAAAAGTATCGAATGCTAGGCGAATTATCATTATTGATAATGAACTATCAGCGGATCCTTTTATGAGTGAAATTTATGTTTTAGCTGCTCCTCAAGGAATTGCGGTAGATATTTATAGTGTGGACACGGCAGTAGCGAAATTTAAAGAGAACCAATTAGGTAACGAAGATATTTTAGTGTTATTTAAAAATGTTGCGAATTGCTATGACTCTTACAAAGCAGGATTTCCTATTGATTACCTCCAAATAGGTGGTATTGCAAGTGCACAAGGTCGAACTAGCGTTTACAGAGCCGTTTCTTTAGATAGTGCCGATGTCGCTCAATTAAAAGAAATCCAAGAACACGGTACTGAAATATTCATCCATATCATTCCTGAAGAAACAAAAGTTAGATTTGACAAGACTATTCAAAAAGTCAAACTATAAAGGAGTATAACGGATATGTTATTAACATTGGCAATATTTACTGGTTTATGGTACTGGTTCAACGCTGGTGCAGTGGGTTACACCTTCCACTACGTATTAAAACAACCTGTTGTTATGGCATTACCAATTGGCTTAATTATGGGAGATGTAACAACTGCTCTCATGGTTGGTGCGGCAATTGAACTCGTTTATATAGGACTGGTTGCTGCAGGGGCAAATCTTCCCGCAGATGAGGCTTTAGCTGGTGTTATTGCTATTCCAATTGCCCTACAAACTAATATGTCACCTGAAATGGCAGTCACTTTTGCAATTCCATTTGGTGTTTTAGGTGTTTTTCTAGACCAACTTAGACGTACAATTAATGCGACATTTGTTCATATGGCTGACAAATATGCCTTGGTCAATAACATTAAAGGTATTTGGATGGCAGCCTTAGTTTATCCGATGCTGATTGGCTTTGTACTTCGATTCCCTCCTGTTTTTATTGCAAATTTCTATGGTTCAAGAGTAGTAGAGCAGTTTATCAACGCAATTCCGGAATGGATTCTCCACGGTTTATCCGTTGCGGGAGGAGCACTTCCAGCACTTGGTTTTGCAATTACAATTTATGTAATTGGCAGAAAGTTTTTGATTCCATTCTTTATTATCGGCTTCTTCTTAGTTGCATATTTTGATATTGAAATTATGGCAGCCGCAATATTCGGAGTCTGTATAGCCCTATTAGCAGTATTTATGAAGAAGGAAACAAATGAGGGGGTTGTATAATGAGTAATTCTGCTCAACCTTTAAAAGATGTATCGTATACGGAGAAAAACCCAGAATATATTAAACTAACAAAATTTGATTTACTTAAGTCCTACGTACTCTGGTATATTGTTTGCGAAGTTTCTAACTCCTTTGAAAGGATGCAATCGCTTGCATTTTGCGCAAGTATGTCTCCAGCATTAAAGAAGCTGTACAAAACGGAGGAAGGACTTAGCGAAGCCCTGACAAGACATTTAGTGTTTTTTAACTCCCAAGGGATTTGGGGATCCATTATTCATGGAATCACACTAGCGATGGAAGAACAAAAAGCAAATAAAAAGGATGTACCGGACAATGCCATCACCGGTGTAAAGACTGGATTAATGGGACCGTTTGCTGGGATAGGTGATACCATTGATTGGGGGACATTAAAGCCAATCATTTTTGCTCTTGCTGCTTCTTTTGCTGCATTGGGGAGCCCAATAGGAGCGTTCATCCCATTTTTGTTCGCTATTATTACCTTTTTTGAAGGATACTTTCTGTTCAACCTTGGTTATTCAGTTGGCCGAGAATCCGTTACTTCGATCTTACAAAGTGGATGGATAAAGGAATTAATAACCGGAGCAAGTATACTTGGATTATTTATGATGGGTGCACTATCGGCTAAATTTGTAAGTTTAGAAATACCAATAGCTTTTAATCTATCGGGTGGAGAAGAACAACTTGCGATTCAAGATCTATTAAACAGTATTGCACCCGGGTTATTACCATTAGCCCTTACCTTCGCCATCTATTGGTATCTAATTAAAAAAGGCTTCAAAATTACTCACGTGTTAATTATAATCATCGTGATGAGCCTAATCGGCTCCTTAATCGGCTTATTCTAGAAGTTGGGGAAACAGGGGGACGGTTCCACTGTTTCCCTATTTTTTCCCATTATAGCAACGTTGTTATGAATATAACTTTTTGAAAAAATTTTTCAAAATTTGAAGGACTATTGATCTAAATATAGAATAATTATATTGATCTTGTAATCTCGTTTTTTGGAAATCTCCTTTCCTCCTTCATTTTATGACTAATCCCAATACCCAAGCGCACTAATACTATCCATTTCCATAGAAATTTCTGCAGTGACATTTACATGGACAAGCCAAGCGGGCTATTGAAATTTTGATAGCTTGAGGCACAGTCCACAGTTACTGCGTATCCTTCTTCTTTTATCTTCATCGCCGCGTCGAATCCCTGCCTCATTGGATTTCTTGGTTACCAAAACCATCGTACTCCCAATCAATTTCAAACTTATTAAAATAAAATATCTGGTCCTATCTGCGATCTAATTGCTATTTTTGTTATTCTCTTCAATCCGTAAAACTTGATAAGCCAAAGCTCCAAGGATATCCGGGAATTGGAAGAAAACCATGCTATTAGTGGAGGGAATGCAAGTACGTTAAGACGGCAAGAAAGCACATGTAAAAACAAGTAATGATTAAAACCATAGAATATCTGGAGGTGGACAAAATGCCTCGGAAGGCAAGGTTAAAAAGTAAAACAGGAGTCTATCATTTGATGTGGAGGGGTGCGAATCGGCAGGAAATTTTCCATGATGAAGAGGACTGGAGAACGTTCTTGGACATTCTGAAAAAATATAAATTGAAGCTTAATTTGAGATTCTATGCATGGTGTCTAATGAGTAATCATGTTCATTTATTAATGAAGGTTGGGGATGAAGGTATTTCCGCAACGATGAAACGCATTGGTGTGAGTTATGCCGGATACTACAATTGGAAATATAAAACGACTGGACATCTTTTTCAGGATCGGTTCAGAAGCGAGAATGTTGAGGATCGAGCATATTTGCGAACGGTTGTCAGGTATATACATCAAAATCCTGTAAAAGCGGGGATGGAACCGAGACCGGATGAATGGAAGTGGAGCAGCTGTCGCGGATATTATGGTCACAGCTTTTATCCACAGGGGTTATTGGATCGGTACTTTCTATTAAATATGTTTTCTCCTGAAATCAAAGAAGCTCAGGCTTTATTTAAAGAATTTAATGAAAGTCAAAACGATGATCAATGTCTGGAGGAAAGAGTGAACGATAGGGGATTAACCGATGAAGAAGCGAGGCTGCAAATTAAGGAATTGCTCGGGGCAATGGAAATCCCACATGTAAAGAGCTTGCCTAGGGAACTAAGAAAAGAAGTGCTACGGGAGGTAAAAGGAATTAAGGGAATATCGATGCGCCAGGCGGCGAGGATATTGGGGATATCGTTGAATCTTGTGTTTAAGGCTTGACAAATGAAGGAACAAAGCATATTTTTCCATTTTTTAGGGGAACGGAGGAACCGTCCCCTTGTTTCAGGCAGCGCGGATATTGGGGATATCTTTGAATCTTGTGTTTAAGGCGTGAAAAATGGCGAAACTAGGGGAGGACTTCCATTTTTTAGGGGAACGGGAGAACCGTCCCCATGTTTATGTCAATGATTCCAAAATTTCATTGAGACTTAGTTCTGCACATGCCATTGATGTGTCTGCGACGCCGTAGTACATTTTTACTATGTCGCCTTCGACTAGTGCTCCACAGGAGAATACGACGTTTCCGAAGAATCCTTCTACTTCATAGCTTGTCTCTGGTTCAAGTATTGGCTTTTCTGAACGAGCTATTATTTTTGTTGGATCTTCTAGGTCAAATAAGACGGCACCCATGCAATAGCGGTTATCCTTACTTGCGCCATGATAAAGCTCAAGCCAGCCTTTATCCGTTTTTATTGGTACAGCTCCTGCTCCGATTCGGGTATCATCCCACATATTGCTGCGAAGTCCAAATAGAAATTGATGATTTCCCCAGTACAGTAAATTATCTGATTCTGCAATCCATACTTGAGGTGCTCCTGTTGCATTAGGTACTGGACGATGTAATGCATAGTATTTTCCGTTTATTTTTTCAGGGAAAATTGTGACGTCCTTATTTTCCGGACTAAAAATCATGCCATGGTGGACAGTCTGTTCAAAATCCTTTGTTGATACCATTGATTCTCCCACACCCATTGGCGAGATCGCACTGAAGTATACATAATACGTATCTTCTATTTTGGTTACACGCGGATCCTCAATACCAAAGGTTTCATGTTGATTGGATGGATACACAAATGGTTGATCATCGATTGTAAAATGACGACCGTCTTTACTTCTAGCTAATCTTAAATAAGAGAGGGAAGTTAAGTAGACGAACTTATTTGTTTCTTTATCCAAAATCACTCGAGGATCAGAAAAATCATATCTTGGATCGTCTTTCTTTAACTCAATCACTTCTAACTTATTGGTTACATGATTATATACAGGTGCTTTTACGATGTTCGGGTCTTCACTTAGCGGTCTTTCAGCGACCCTCAGAACGAGGATGGTTTCCCCATTATATTCTGTTACACCGGCATTAAAAGCTCCAATGACTTCAAAATTCTTATGATAAGGTGAAACGTTCATTGGTGTAATTAATGGATTTTCTTCATAACGATAAATATTCATCAATATAACTCCTATTTTTAATTTGAATTGGTAAAACTCAAATTCAAATCACATTTTTAAAATCTAAATTAATCTATTTTTCTTTCGACGATATCTCCAAAACCTTCAAAAGGGTTGTCGATAGTGATCCTTCCTTCTTCCGTATCACCAATCCCACTATAAAGATCAACTTTCCCATCAGGTCTTACGACGATTCCTGAAGTAAATGCACAGTCGACAAGATCAGGAAGCTTCGCGGGTCCTTCCGGGTAACAAGAACGGGTCCCGATAATTTTTTCATCGAGCAATTTATGTGTGTTTGGATCAAAAACAAAAGAAACGTTCATGTATACTTTTATTTCTTCTCCGTCATCAGTTGGTTGATTGTAACACTTGTGCCCAATTACACCGATATATCCGCTTGATAAGAGGTAACATTGATTACAACCACCCCATTCATCCTTGCCGAATAAACCTTCTATAATAGGCGCATTTTCGATCACTTCAGCGGTTAATTCATTCAAATGGCTGATCGTGGTATAGCCTACAATCGATTCGCTGCCATATTTTTTGCGGATTTCTTCACTTCTTGGTCTGGAAAAGACACCGATTTGGTTATTTTCTAATTGAACGAGACGAATATCTTTCATGTATTCAGGACCAGTTGTAAAATAATATAGATTATCTAATTCTGTTCCTTTATAGAAGTAGGCAAAGAATGTATCAACCTCGCCTTGTTTGTACCGGACATGGGTTCCTCCCATCACTAGTTCATTGTCGATGAAGGCAATGTACGGATCTTCCAGTTGATAGATCATCGAATCTTGTACTAATGTCCATTCATCTTTTCCAGTATTCAAAAACAATCGAACCCATGACCTTGCCCATTCCGCGCGGTTTTCTACTCTTCCGAAGATATAAGTCTTATTTTTATATGAAAAAGGAATGGATGTGTTATAGACATCAAATCCATCTACCCCAATAAAGATGAGCTTTGCAGCTTCATAGACATTTTTAGTTCTTTCAAAGTGCTCCCTTTTTTCAACTAAATTCATGTGTGAAATCTCCTTAAAAAATCTATTTTACTGTTCAAATGGTTTAAATGGATCTGGAATGATAAGCTTCTGTGCATCCGCATCACTAATGCCTGCATATAATTCAGCTGTTCCGTCTGGTTTACGCACAATTCCGCCGCTAAACACCACATCGACTAAATCTGGACGTTTTGTCGGGCCATCCAAGAAGTCAGATCTCTCTGCAATGATCTGTAAGTCGCTCGAATTGCCATTTTCCGGATCTAGCGCAAATACCATTGAGTAATAGTGACGATTGCCTTCATCATCAAATCGTGCTATATGTCCTAAGACACCAAGCAGACCATTAGGAAGGAGGTGGATCTCATTTGCGCCACCCCATTCATCATCCGAAAATTGATTTAATAAAGGGGCATCATCAATCACATTAGCGGTTAACTCTTTTAGTGTTTTCACTTTTGTAAAACCAATTTTTCCTCGTCCGCCTTTTTCTCCTTGCGGGCGGGTAAATATACCGATCGATCCATCCTTTAACTCAACTAAACGTATATCCTTCATTCCATCTGGACCCTCGAAAAACTTTTCTAAACTCGCAATATTTTTTCCGCGGTAAAAGGCAGTTCTCCAGCTTAATGCATCGGGTAAGGTAGGATGTGGGAAAATTTCTACACCGCCCAATATCAATTCATCACCAATCTTTGTAAAGAAAGGATCCTGCAATTGGAACACTGGACTATTTTCTCTCTGGACCCAATGGCCGTCTCGGTTTATGAAAAACATGACTTCGGAATGCTCGCTATCCCGTTTTTCAACACGGCCGGCAATAACTAATTCTCCATCATCTTCAAAAGGGGCGGTTATGTTATATATGTCCCTTTCAGAAACACCGGTAAAAGGAATGCGCGTTTTTTCATAAGACTGCTGTTTATTATTACGATATTCATCTAGTAGCTGAATACTAGAAATCACTTTATTTTCACTTTGAATGAACACTGGTTCTACCTCCTGTTTTCAACAATGATCGCTTCGTATGGAAGGATCTCTAATTCCTGCTCGCTTAAAATGGAGCTTCTTCTCGATGATAATAAGATGTTGGAATTATCATCTAAAGAAACCTTTCTATTTTGATGACTAAAATTCAAATAAACATTCACAGTTGAATCTTCGTCTGATCTTTCATACATTAATAAATTGTTTTCCTCTTGAAGCTGTTGATAGTTTCCAACGGATAATGCCCTAATTTCCTTACGTAGCTCGATTAACTTCCGATAGAAAGAAAGCATCGACTCAGGATTTTCTAGTTGATTCTCAACTGTCACATCGTTATCAGGTACTGAAATCCACGGCTCAACCTCAGAAAAACCGAAATGTTTCGTTGATGCCCATTGCATTGGCGACCTAGAACTATCTCTTCCATTAAGATTTGCCTCTGCTAATGCTTCGGTCTCGTTTTTACCAGCAGTAATCGCTAACTGATAGGCGATAACACCTTGAACATCCTTCATTTTGGAAATATCGTCAATGACGAGGTCACGCATACCAATTTCATCGCCATAATAAATAAATGGAACACCCTTAGCTGTCAGCATGAGGGTAGCCAAGAGCTTCGCTACCTCTTCTTCATAGTCCTCAATTGCAAACCTGGAAATAAAGCGTGACATATCATGACTGCCAAAAAACAGGGTCGGGATTTGGTCATCACCATATTCGCTTTCCATATCTGTTAATTGTTTATAGATATTTGCTACATCAAGTGTAGGGATACTACCTAGATTAAATTGAAACACGACATCAAGTTTGTTGGTTCCGCAGTATTCCTTTAATACAGTTAAATCCTCTGAGCCAACTTCACCAACCAAAAATTTATCAGGATAAGCATGTACAAAAGCCGAAACTTCTTTTATGATTTCAAGAATTCCTTCTTGGTCCATATCAAATAAATGAATCTGTTTATTTGTTTCTTGATCAAACGGATTATCAGGATAGTTTTCTTTCACTTTTAAATGATTAATGACATCAAGGCGGAATCCATCTACACCTTTATCAAGCCAAAATTTCATCACATCAAACATCGCTTGTTTTACTTCTGGATTTGCCCAATTCAAATCTACTTGTTCTTCAGCAAATCCATGATAGTAATATTGACCAGTCGTTTTATCGAACTTCCAAGCCGAACCACCCATGAAGGATTCCCAATTATTTGGTTCTTTGCCATCAACCGGGTCCTTCCATATATACCAATCCCGTTTCGGATGATCCTTAGAAGACCTCGATTCTTGAAACCATCTGTGCTCAGAGGAGGTATGATTTAAGACAATATCGACGATTACCTTCATGTTTCTACGATGAGCCTCGCTCAAAAATTGCTCAAAGTCTGCCATTGTTCCGTAATCCGGGTCAACGGAATAATAATCGGAAATGTCATAGCCGTTATCCACCTTAGGTGATTGATAAAACGGAGTTAACCAAATCCCGTTAATTCCTAGATTAGATAGGTAATCTAGTTTTGAAGTTATACCAGCAAAGTCTCCAATTCCATCGCCATTTCCATCACAAAAACTAGGCATATAAATTTCATAGAAGACTGCTTTTTTCCACCATTTATCCACAATAAACCTCCTGATTAATGTAAGTTCAAAAGGAGGATGAAAAGGACCAAGAATTTCAAGGCGGCGCAGCTTTGAGCACCGGAGCGTATGCTATTAATACGTGAGGAGCGGAAAAGCAAGCCAACGCAGAAATTCGACGTGTCATTTTCACCGGACTTTTGGAACAACCTCTATTATTTAAGTGTAAATTGCATCCCTTCTTGGAACTTCTTCGAGAAGAACAAGAATAAGACGATAACTGGGATGGTTAATAGAACAGATGCTGCATACATTGGTCCAGGATAACCACCATATGGGCCAAACATTTGAGAAATAAGCACGTTCAATGTCAGCATTTCGTCACTGCGAACCGCAATCATATCCCATAATAATTCTGTCCATCGTTCGGTGAATAGAAATAAGAAAATGACAGTTGTAATCGATTTTGACATCGGTAAAATAATTTTAAATAAGATCTGTAAATTACTAGCACCGTCTAATTTTGCCGCTTCAATAAAGGTATCTGGTATCGCTCTAAAGAAGTTCGTATACATGAATATCGCCCATAAACTAACTGCCTTCGGAATAATTAAACCAAGATACGTATCATATAAACCCACCCGTTCGATAATCAAGAAGGTAGGAATTAATAAAATTAAGGCAGGGAAGAACATATGAAACAAGACAAAGTTGTTTACGAAATCTCTGCCTTTAAATATTAACTTTGATAGGGCAAAGGAAACTAAAACGCCGATTAGCATCATTAAAAAAGTAGATGCAAACGATACAATGACACTATTGAAGAAAGCATTTAGCCATGGACGGGCAATTCCAACATCTCCGCCTGTGAATAACCATTCATAGGAACGTAATGTAAAATCAGTCGGAATCAATTTTTTATCAACTTGAGTCCAATCCGCAAATGAATTTAAAATCAGATAGATAAATGGATAAATCATGAGCAGCAACAAGATGGATGCTATGACGTAACGAGCTATATAATTCTTTTTAGTTCCAACCATTTCGTTTACCCCACAATTCCACAAGTTTTCTAAGAACATAGATAGAGACAAATGTAACAACAGCCGCGATTAATGCGATCGCTGAAGCATAACCAGCCTGTAAGTTTGTAAAGGCTCTTGTGAAGATCTCCATTTGCCAAGTATTGGTTGCATTATTAGGGCCACCGCCTGTTAATTGATACACTTCAGTAAAGATACCGAAACTTACACCAATCGCCAAGATTAACACGGTATATAATGCCGGATACAATTGGGGGATGGTAATTTTCCAAAGAGTTTGCCACTTAGTCGCACCATCAATTGCTGCTGCCTCATAAATTTCTTTATTAATTCCTGCTAAACCTGAAAATAAGATCAGGCCATAATAACCGGTGAATTTCCATGCAAGCATGACAGACACGACAATTAATGCAGCGGACGGGGTTCCAAGCCAGTCAATATTAATACCTAGTTTTTCTCGTAAAAACGTATTTAGTGGGCCATTATATGAAAGAATTCCATTGACAATTAATGAAGATACAACGCCAGAAGATAAATAGGGAAGAAAGAAGCCTATTAAAAATAACCCTTTAAATTTCGGTAGGCCGTTGACAACAATTGCAACTGTCAATGACAATGCCACAACTATTGGTACGTAAATGATAAGGAATTTGTAGGTATTAAAGAATGCCGCGTGTACACCAGGACTTTTTACCGCTTCAATAAAATTTGAAAATCCAACAAAATTAAACGTCGGTGAAATCAAATTCCAGTCTGTAAAGGCTAAAAATAATGACCAGATCAGAGGTATAAAGAAAAAAATGATTCCAAAAATAACGTATGGGCTAGTAAATAGCCAGCCCATACCGTTTGATGTTTTTTGCATTACTTAAGTTCCCCCTCAATAGCATTCACCATGTCGTCCCAAGCTTGTGCAGGGTCGATTTCGCCTTTCACGATTTTATTGAATGCATATTGTCCGATGAATGTTTGAATTTCATTGTATTTAGAGTTTTCCATTGGTGGAACACCGTTCGCAACTGCATCTGCATATGCTTTCATTACAGGTTTTTCTTCAAAATAAGAAGCAAATGCCTCGTTCGTACCTAAATCATCTCTTGCTGGAGGAAGATCTGTAACTTCCAGCCATTTTAAATCAGCCTCAGGGTTTGAGTATACCCAAGTTAAAAACTCCAATGCTGCTTTTTGTTCTTCTTCTGTTGCAGAAGCATACACTACAACACCTTTTGCATCAGCAAATGTTTTTGCATTTTCTGGATCCATGTCATCTGGAACCGGTGGAAGACTTAGTGTGTATGTTTCTCCATATACTAATTCAGGATACTTTTCCTTCCAAGTGGATCCTGGTGTCCAGGGACCTACATCTGTAAAGATTCCTGTGCCTTCTTCAAAAGGATCTGTTACTTGAGCTGTTAAGATTGCATCTTCGTTCACTAGATTTTGAACAAATTCAAATACTTTGATTCCGGCCTCTTTATCGCCAACGAATTCATTACCTTGCACAAATGCATTTCCATCAGAAGCGGCATCATAGAGCATAAAGAAGTCAAACCATCTTTTCCAAGCTGTTGGGTCTGCTAAATCTGGTTTTGCCCAAACATATTTATCAGGATATTTTTCTTTTAATTTTTGAGCAACGTCTAGAACTTCACTATATGTCTTTGGAGCTTCTTCGTATCCAAGTTCATTTAAGATATCCAATCTCCAGCCAAATAGCATGGAGTTAGAGTAAATTGGGAAAATGTATTGGCTGCCATCGCCAGATTTCCAGCTTTCAATGGTATCTGTCATTTGACGTGTACTTACTAACTCATCAAAACCTTCAATTTCATTTAAAGGAACAATTGCTTGACTCTCAGCTAATAGTGCGCCAAAACCACGGTTAATATTTTCCGACATTGTCGGTGCCTGTTTTGCAGCGATCGCTGATTGAATACTTGCTTCTGAAGTAGGGCTTTCTTTAATAGCAGATACATTGACTTTAATATCTGAGTTTTCCTTTTCAAACTCCTTCGCCATATCAGCCCAGAAGGCTTGTTGTGTTGGGTTTGGAGCTGCCCAGAATTCAATTGTTGTAACACCTTCTTCTGTTTTATTAGAAGAAGAATTATCATTGCCAGTCGAACAACCAAATAGCGCTGTTGCTGACAATCCAAGCGTGACCATCAATGCAGCTGTTTTTTTGAACTTCATTTTTGTTTTCCTCCCTGTTTTACAATTACTCTCACCTTTGAAAAACGCTTTCATAACACTTTAAATAAAAAAGCGAGAATAAGTTGTTTGTTGTATTTTTACCTAGTAACTTACTAATATACATAAATAGAATACTGTAATTATAATTACAAAACTACTTTGTAATGTTACTAGACTTAATTACAACTTGATTATAATGTTGATATAATGTGATTGTCAAGCATTTAACAACTTTTCACCTGATCGTCAAAAGTTGAAAGTACACTTTTAATTTGAACATTTAAGTGATATCATTGTTGTAACGTTACAAAAATATTTCGTAATTAATATAGGAGGAAATATGAAAAGGAAAGTAACGATGCAAGATATTGCAGATAAATTAGGGATTTCAAAAAACTCCGTATCCCAAGCTTTAACTGGTAAAGGGGGAGTAAGTGCAGATACCAAAGATCTAGTTGAAAAAACAGCAGCTGAACTTGGGTACGTATATAAAGGAAAGAAGCATGTACAACAAGAAATTAAAAATATAACAATCGGATTGATTGCAACTGAATTTGCCTTTTCGATGAAAAGCTTCTTCGGAGAGATCTTTTTGTCTGTCGAGCAGAATGCGATACAGAATGATGTCAATCTTCTCATACAATCGATATCAGAAACATCGAAAAAAGATCTGATTCTCCCTAGTTTTATTGAAGAAAATAGAGTGGACGGCATTATCATTGTATCTCACATCAGTTTAGATTATATAAACAAGGTCATTTCAACTGGTATTCCGACTGTATTAATCGATCATCACCATCCCTTGATACATGCGGATGCTATCTTGACCAATAATAGGTTTGGAGCATATTCGGCAACGAAACACCTTATTGACTTAGGTCATAGAGAAATCGCGTTTGTAGGAAATGTTGACTTTTCTCCAAGTTATTATGAACGAATGGAAGGTTATTTGTTAGCGTTAAAGGACGCAAATATCAATCCTAAAGATGAATTCATGTTTCTTAAGGCAAAAGAGGAAAACGGTGTCATTGATCAATATATAAGATCACTAAAAAACATTCCAAGCGCTTGGCTATGTGTCAATGATGGATTGGGTTTTATGGTTAGTTCAACTCTAAAGAATTTAGGGTTCAAAATACCAGAACATGTTTCGGTTTGTAATTTTGATAATGGTCAATTATCTCAAGTATCCGATCCGCCACTAACAACGATGGCAATCGATCTAAAAATGTATGGCTCAAATGCATTTAAACAACTATTATGGAGAATCGATCATCCAAATGAGCCTGTCCAAGAAATATTATTTCCGGCTAATTTAATCAAAAGAGGCTCTACGGGTGAATTTAAGATTTAGGGTCAAGGGTTATTGGGGCAAAGTCGCGGGCCAGAAGGACTGGTCCCTTGTCCCAGTCAGTAGAATAAACTAGAATAAAGCATGGCAGTATGAGTGAAATGAAATTCACTATTACATCTATTAAATAACCAATGTAATTGATAAAGGAAGTGGCTATTGTGAAACAACCGATTTTTTTAACACCACAATTTCAGGAACGAATTTGGGGTGGAACCAAGTTACGTACTGAATTTGGATATCCAATCGAATCCGACTTAACAGGAGAATGCTGGGCCGTATCTGCCCATCCAAATGGGCAAAGTGTCGTGAAACAAGGTCCATATGAAGGCAAAAGCCTTGGTGAACTGTGGAAAGAGCAACGTGAGCTATTTGGAAATATGGAAGGTGACGTATTTCCACTTCTAACAAAAATACTCGATGCCAATAATGATTTATCCATTCAAGTTCACCCGAATGATGAGTATGCGAACAAACATGAAAATGGTGAACTTGGCAAAACTGAATGCTGGTATGTGATTGATTGTAAAGATGATGCTGAAATCATCTATGGTCATACAGCGCAAACGAAAGAGCAATTTATTGAAATGATTGAGAATGGAGAATGGAACCAACTATTAAGTAGAGTAAAGGTGAAGCCGGGCGACTTCTTTTATGTCCCTAGTGGAACGATTCACGCACTTTGTTCCGGAGTTCTTATCTTAGAAACGCAGCAAAGCTCTGACACAACCTATCGTGTATATGACTATGACCGAGCCGATCAAAGTGGAAATAAACGGGAGTTACATATTCAAAAATCGATTGATGTGACTACCATTCCCCATGAAGATGCAAGGGTAATGCCAATCGTCGAGCAAATCCAGGGTGCGACGATTACAACTTTTGTTAAAGAACATTACTTTTCTGTGTATAAATGGGACATTAAGGATACTGCATCTTTCCAACAAGACAAGCCATTTTTAATTTGCAGTGTTTTAAAAGGAGCAGGTGAGATTGCTACCGAAGAAGGAAGCTTCTCGATCGAAAAAGGCAGCCACTTTATCTTACCTGCCGAATTAGGCGACTTCAAAATTAAAGGAAATGTTGAATTAATCGTTTCTCATCCATGAGTGAGAGAATAACGTTGGGGGCAGTGGGACAGGGAATCTGTTCCTTTTTCCCTTAAAAGGAGGAAGACAAAAATGAACATAAAGAGAAGTGTAAAAAATCCTCTCATTACACCGCAAGATGTAAAACCCTCACGTCCTGATTTTACGATTGAATGCGTTTTCAATGCGGATGTTGCACGATATGAAGATGAAGTTATTTTACTAATGCGCATTGCAGAACGCCCTGTTCAAACAAATCCTGAAGTCTGTATTACTTGATTTAGAGGACCCTAACAAGATCTTAGCCAAAACAAAGGAACCAATTCTTGTTCCTGAAGTACCATATGAACTAGAAGGATTCTTTGGAAACGTAGTCTTTACATGTGGTGTATTATTTGAAGATCATATTGTGAAAATCTATTATGGTCGTGCTGATAACGTCATGGCACTAGCAGAAGTTCATATTGATGAAATCTACCGAGCGTTAAATATCTAATTCTACCATTTTTAGAATATATGAATGATAGGTAACTAAGAGAAAAGGATGACAACCGATGAAATTAACACAAAATTGGAAAATTCAGCATTTTAATCGGGGACAAGAACGTGATTTAGCAATTGCTGCTCCAGACTATATTGATCATTTTTGGATGTCTGCGAACGTACCTGGTGATGTACATTCTACTTTAATTCAAAAGGGATTAATCGATAACCCGTTTTTCGGGCATAATGACTTAAAATCAAAATGGGTTTCGGAGAAGATTTGGTGGTACCGGACAGAGTTTCACTATGATAAGAAAAGTCTACAAACGGATGAGCGCTTAGAATTAATTTTTGAGGGACTCGATACGTACGCAACGATCTATCTAAATGGATGTGAAATTGCTTCCACCGAAAATATGTTTATCCCACATACATTTGATGTGACTAGAGAAGTTGTCGATGGAAAAAATATCATTGCGGTTAAATTTGAAGTTGTAGCTGATGTATTAAAGGAAAAAGAAAAGAATTACTGGGCTGGCTACGGGAAAGATCGAATTTGGGCACGTAAAGCTCAGTACCATTTTGGCTGGGATTGGGGCCCACAAATCGTAACTGCAGGTATTTGGAAGGATGTTCGTCTCGAAACTAGAAAAATCGCTAAGATCGATAGTGTGTTTGCGAGAACGGTAGAAATAACGAATGACAAAGCGATTATTGAAATTGATGTAGATACAAGGACATATGTCCGCAATAAACCTTTATCGGTCAACGTGAAGTTCTATGATGGCGATATGGAAATCATGAAAACAGTACAGGTTCAGAAGAATCATGTGAATTTTATAATAGAGCTTGAAAATCCTAAGCTATGGTGGACACATGATTTAGGCACACCTCATCTTTATACCCTTGATGTGGAACTCGAGTGCGAAGGTGAGGTTATAGATTCAGACACAACCGATGTTGGTGTTCGTACCATTGAGGTTATGCAAAAGGATGCAGAAGGCAATAACCGTTTTACATTTGTGTTGAATGGTGTTGAAATCTTTGCGAAAGGTGCCAACTGGATTCCAATTGATAGTTTTATAGGGTCTACTCCGGATTCAAGATACAGCCAGCTCTTAACTCAAGCAAAAGAAGCCCATATGAACATGGTTCGTATTTGGGGCGGCGGAATCTATGAAAGAGAGATTTTTTATCAGGATTGTAATCGACTTGGTATTCTCGTATGGCAGGATTTCATGTTTGCCTGTGCCTTGTACCCGGATTACAACTATAACTATATGGAAAATGTGCGAAAAGAAATCACTTGTGCAATAAAAATGCTACGTAATCACCCGTCGATTGCTTTGTGGTGTGGAAACAATGAAAATGATTGGCTCTATGAGGTCGAATTTACGGCAGGAAACATCGATACTCCATTTTATGGAGAAAAGATCTATCATGAGCTGATACCGGAATTGTTAGATGAGCTGGATACTAGTCGTCTTTATTGGCCTAGCTCCCCATTTGGAGGTAATGACCATGACTCACAAGAAGTAGGCGATCGTCATAACTGGCAGGTATGGCATGGAAATGTCGAGCCACGAAAGTTTGGAGAGAACTTAGGTCAGGATTATAGTGTTGAAGGTGTGTCTTTTAAAAATTATAAAAAGGATTTTACCCGTTTTAGCAGTGAATTTGGCATGCATGCATCTGCTAACAGATTTACGTTAGAAGATAATCTTCCAGAGGGAACCTTTTATTGGGGCAGTGATGAAATGTCCTATCGCAACAAGGACTATCATCACCAAAAAGGAATTATGCTAATGGAAGGCTACACAGGGATTCCAACAGATATTGAGGAGTACATGAATTTTTCAATGCTTACTCAGGCTGAAGGATTGAAGTGCGGAATTGAGCATTATCGTCGAAATAAGCCATTTACAAGCGGGTCCCTAATTTGGCAATTAAATGATTGCTGGCCTGGCACAAGCTGGTCAATGATTGATTATTACCAGCTTCCAAAAGCATCCTATTTTTACGCTAAGAAATTCTTCCATCCGCTTTTATTAACGATTGACCACGATCCAGGAAGTGATCTTCATATTTGGGTAGTCAATGATTTACTAGAGACATATACGGATGTACTAGAGGTAAAGGTTGAAAGCATTAGTGGGGAAGAATTGTTCACAACAACCATACCTGTTGAGGTTAAGGGAAATGCTTCGGTTAAGATAACAAGTTTTACAGAGGAAGAGGTATTAAATGGTTTTCCGGCAAATGAGGTTGTGGTGCGTCTATCTTCTATTGAAGGTAAGGCACAACAAAATGTGTATTATTTAAGAGACCATAAAGATTTGGCACTGCCCCAGGCTCAACTTGAGACAGCAGTCGATAAGGAAAATCAAACGGTTACCGTAAGTACAGACCATCACGCGAGGATGGTAAAGCTAGAGATTCCAGCAAAGAAAATTCATTTTAGTGATAATTTCTTTGACTTATTGCCAAATGAAACCAAGACAATTGAAATTGGTCACCTTGAAGGTGAAAAAGTCGATCTTAGAAAATTACGTGTTTCAGCAATAAATTCGGTACATTAGTGTGAAGAAAAGTATGAAAGCAGCTTTAAAAACAGGAAAACAGGGGGACGGTTCTGCTGTTCGCCTATTTTTTTCCAATAGATAGAGATACGTTGGGACGGCTCACTGTTCTACTATTTTTCCCCATCATGGATTAAATGCGCCTGGCAGCGAGATACTGGGGATATCTCTTTGAATCTTGTATTTAAAGCAAAAGCAATGGTGAAGAAAGAGGGCTTCCATATACTAGGAAAACAAGAGAACCGTCCCTTTGTTTACCCTTTATTTACCTGTTTACACACTTCGTTCATTTAATAAGAAAGGGGAATTATATATTATGCGAATTGGCGGAATTGAAGCAGGCGGAACAAAATTTGTCTGTGGAGTAGGGAACGAGCATGGAGAGATTTACGAAAGGATCACTTTTCCAACGACAAACCCGGAAAAAACTATGGAAAAGGTCATTGCATTTTTTCAAGATAGAGAAATTGAGGCGATCGGAGTCGGATCGTTTGGACCAATTGATGTAGATAACGCGAGCGAAACATACGGCTATATTACGGAAACGCCAAAGGTGAAGTGGAAAAATTATAATATCGTTGGTGCACTAAAAGAACAGTTTCAAGTACCAATTGGGTTTCATACGGATGTAACGGCAGCTGCGCTTGCTGAATCTACTTGGGGCGCAGCGAAAGGCTTGGATAGCTGTCTTTATATGACAGTGGGAACAGGAATCGGTGTAGGTGCAGTCATAAACGGAAAACCGTTTCAAGGGTTGACCCATCCTGAAATGGGTCATATTTTAGTTAAGCGTCACCCAAATGATACGTTCGAAGGATTCTGTCCGTATCATGGGGACTGCCTGGAAGGGCTAGCTGCGGGACCAGCACTTGAGAAAAGATGGAACGAAAAGGGACAGGAATTAACGGACCAACCCGAGGTCTGGGAAATCGAATCGTATTACCTAGCTCAAGCAATAATGAATTATATCCTTGTTTTATCACCGAAAAAGATTGTTGTCGGTGGAGGCGTTATGAAGCAGGAACATTTATTATCACTCGTCCGGAACCAAGTATTGGAATTGTTAAACGGCTATGTGGCTGTTCCTGAATTAACTCCGGAAAATATAGATCGTTACATCGTTTCCCCAGGACTTGGCGACAATGCTGGGCTTGCAGGGGCGATTGCGCTTGGGGTGGAAGGAAAATAATAAGTATTAGTGGCTCCCCGTGGATGTTGGGGAGTTTTTTTGATAGGACGGAGGGAAAGGTAAAGTATCTTAGAGAGGAACGGTTACGTTTAATATGGAAGAATTGCTCTCCAAACTAGTTGGCTTTGCCAAATTCACTAAAAAAACTGACACAATTTTAAATATTTTTAAATTTTCCATTGCGTAATTAAGAATGATTACCTATAATGAAAGCGTAATCATTAATTAAACCGGTTTTTTACAATCTTAATAATGTTTACCAGAATAGTACTGTAGTAATATTTGCTTGTAGACAAGTGAATTAGAGAAAATTGAACAAAAAGTAAGATAATAATGAGTTGAAGATAGAAAAATTGTACTTAGGAATTAAACCGTTTTAACGATAGTGGCATTTTTATTAACAATCCCCCAATAATTAGTAAGTATAGTCATCGAACTGTCACTATATATAGTCGGACTAGGGTGTTTTTTATTTTTATTATTATTAAACCGGTTTAACGATTTTAATTCAATGTAAAGGAGTACATATGGTTACGATAGATGATGTTGCAAGAAAATCAGGGGTCTCAAAGGGGACTGTCTCAAATGTATTTAGTAAGAAACGCCCAATCAGTGCTGAAGTTACTGAGCGGGTAATAAATGCTGCAAAAGAACTTAACTATGTTCCAAATCATATTGCAAGGAGCCTGGCAATCAAGAAAACAATGATTATAGGTTTGAAAATGCCGACCTTAGATTTTGAATTAGGTAGCTTTGACTTAAAAGTAATTAATGGGGTTGTAAGAAAATGTACAGAAAATGGGTATCGTGTTCTCCTTGACAGGAACTTTGAAAATGAAAATTCATCTTTATATTCACGAGATCCAGTAGATGGAGTGATCCTACTAAATCCAAAAGATAATGATCCAAGGATTGAGCAATATCAGAATTTTAATCTTCCTTTTGTTTTAATTGGCAGTCCTAGTAAAGATGATGACGAAATAAAGTTTGTTGACAATAATAACACTGAAATTGTTAAACAAGTTGGTGAGTATTTAATTGAGAATGGTCACCAAGATATTCTGTTTTTAAATGCAGAAAAGGGTATGACAGTTGCAGAAGATCGCAAGGTGGGGTTAAGACAAGCTTTTGAAAACTATAATCTTCCGTTTGTGGAGGAAAGTGTTGTTTATAACGATATCGAGAAATATACGAATGCATCTGACTTTGGGTTTTATAGTTTGTTAGAAGCCTATAAAAATAATAATTTCACAGCTGTTATTGCCGATACGGATCGAGTAGCACTTGGGGTACTGCGTGCCGCTAGAGAGTTAGGAATAGAGGTACCCGATGACTTGTCTTTAATCGCTCTGAGTAATAGTGAAACTCTTGCGTTAGAAACAACTCCGAAGCTTACAAGCATTGAACTATTCCCAGAGAGACTTGGGGAGGAAGCTGCAGAAGTATTAATTAATGTATTAACTGAACAGTTGGCACCAAAACAAAAGATGATTCCCGCGAAATTAGTGATTCGAGATTCCTGCAAAAATCTTAACTAGGTAGAAAGTAACATTTAAATCTATATAACTGAAGGGGGGGATGTTACCTTCTGAGACCATCCTGTTAAGGGTTGATATGACTGCACAGAATAGACACATTGAGAACGTCTGCTATGCCGATTAATAATGAGATTTTTCAGGTAAAGAGGAGGTAAAATAATGAAAACGAAAAAAGGGTTTAAGCTTTTTGTATTGGCTTTAATGATTTTTAGCTTACTTCTGTCAGCTTGTACATCTAAGGAGTCAGGTAGTAATGAAAAACCTGATCAAAAAAACGGTGAAAAAACCCTGCGTATGTTAACGAACGTAGTAGGTGGGAAAACACCAGAAGAAAATGATTTATTTATTAAAGAGATTGAAAGATTAACAGGTATAAAAGTAGAAATGGTTAAACCCCCTGCTGATTATGACCAAAAGCTTATGGCCTCTATGTCTTCCGGCGAAAAGTTTGACCTTATCCTACTTACCAAAAACCTAATGGATATTTTAGTAGAACAAGGTGCATTAACTGAATTAAACGATACAATTGATGGTTCAAAGGTATTGTCTGACTCATCAGTGATTCCAAAAGAGGAATGGGATCTAATTACGTATGAGGATGGTAAGATTTATGGTGTGTTTAACAAGTTTGAAGGTGGAACATTGCCAACCGTTCGTCAAGACTGGATGGAGAAATTAAACCTTGAAGCACCTGAAACACTTGATGATTACTACAATGTGTTAAAAGCGTTTAAAGAACAAGATCCAGACGGAAATGGCAAGGATGATACATACGGTCTATCAACTGCTGGTATGTATGATGTTCAAGGATTTTTTAGTGCTGCTGGCGTAAAGTATCGTTATGAAATTGATGAAGATGGAAATCGTACTATTCCAATCGCAACCGAAGCAGCTGTTCCTGTATTTGAATGGTTCGCAAAGCTTTATAAAGAAGGTATATTAGATCCAAATTTTGCAACTAATGATACAGGTAAAATGCGTGAGTTATTCTTAACTGACCGTGTAGGTATGGTTACATACTGGGATGCATGGGTTGGATTATTTAACAATATAAAATTAACTGAAGATCCTAATACTGAATTCGTGGCAAAAGGAATTAACGCTGCTGCAGGTCCAGATGGTAAGAAAATGCTTCGTCGTGGAGACCCAAGTGTATGGGCAATTCCTGTAAATGCTGATAATCCAGATGTTGCTGAAGAATTCCTTGAATTCTGGCATTCAGAAGATGGTAACGTATTAAGTACGCTTGGAATTTTGGATCACGATTTCACATTAACTGATGGAAAGTATGAATTAACAGAAACTGGCGAAGAACACGGTATGGACCATGGGGTTGTTATTCCAAATAACACGAGCTGGGAAAATCCATTTGGTATGTTACCAGGTGTAAAAGATGCACAAGAAATTATTCTAAGTAACTCTTCATTAGAGGTTTCCACTGAAAGTTGGCCACAAGCAGAAAAAATCATCCAAAACTATGCGTTTAAAGCAATGATGGGTGAAATGGATGCAACAGAGGCGGTAAATCAAATGCATAAAGAATTATTAGATGCAGATTTAATTGATAAATAAATGATTGAAGAGGGTGTAGCTGAAAAGCCCTCCTTCTTTTTTAACCACACTAACGGACATAAGGTCGTATACAATTTACTAAGAATCTAAATTACCTCTATACCGTGTGAAAAGGTGATGATATGAGTGAAGGCACTTAAACAATATGCATGGCTTTACATGATGATGATACCAATTGCAATCTATTTTATTTTATTTTCCTACTATCCCCTAGCAAGGGGATTTGTGATTAGTTTACAAAAATTTAGGCTTATAGGTGATCGACCATTTGTAGGCTTGGAAAATTACATAACAGTTCTAAATGATCCAATATTTTGGCGAGTGTTGGTAAACACGCTGATTATCGGTGGAGGAATCCTGCTGATTGGATTTGTATTCCCTATTATAGTTGCCATTTCATTAAATGAAGTCATTCGCGCTTCATTCAAGAAATTCACGCAAATGGTCATTTATATACCACATTTATTTTCATGGGTTGTTGTTGGAGGAATTTGGATTTATTTACTCTCTCCTGATGGGGGACTTGTCAATGAAGTAATAAAAGCATTTGGAGGAGAGCCGATCCATTTCTTCACAAAAGATGAGTATGCACGTCCACTTATGATTCTTTCTGCGATATGGAAGGATATGGGTTATACCTGTATTCTTTATTTAGCAGCAATTGTTGGTATAAACCCGTCGTTATATGAGGCTGCAAGAATTGATGGAGCTTCTCGTTGGCATGAAATTAAACATATTATGTTACCATCTTTAGTCCCAACGATGAAAGTAGTTTTTCTATTAAACTTATTGGGTGTTTTGAAAATATTTGACCAAATATTTGTTATGAGAAATCCCGCCATCACTCGAAAAGTAGATGTGTTAATGACATATACATATGAAAAGGGGATTCTCGAGTTTCAAATGGGTATTGCAACAGCAGCGTCATTTATTGTTATTCTAGCAACGTTAATATTAACACTTGTTGCTAGAAAAATAACACGATTTGATGAGGAGGCATAGAAAATGCAGAGTTGGAGACATTTCAGTTGGAAGAGAAGATTTTTTTACAGTCTAAATACTCTCTTTCTATTGCTATTAGTACTTACCATGATTGTTCCTTTACTAAATACGATTACCGTCTCTTTATCTTCAAATATTGAGTCTATGAAACCTGGTATAAAATTGTTTCCTACAGAAATTAGTTTTGAAGGCTATGAAACTATATGGAGAAAAATGGAGCTATGGAGACCGTTTTTAAACAATGTCTATGTTACAGTAATTGGTACGACTGTCCATGTATTTTTATCAGCCATGGCGGGCTATGTATTAATTCAAAGAGGTTTGCCTGGAAAGAACATTATGCTTACTTTAATTATGCTAACGATGATGATTCCTGGTGAAGCAATCATGATTCCGCTTTATGTAGTAAATAAAGATTTAGGATTATTAAATACATTAACTTCATTAATCATCCACGGGTTGGTTTCTGGTTTTAGTGTTCTTTTAATGAGAAACTTTTTCTTATCTGTTCCATATAGCCTAGCAGAATCAGCAAAAATGGATGGAGCTGGAGATTTTAAAATTTTTCTTCAAATCTATTTACCACTAGCAAAACCAGGTCTTGCAACTGTGACATTATTTGAATTTGTAAGTAGATGGAATCACTTTACTTCTGCATTGCTTTATATAAATGACGATACGAAATATACATTACAGCTTGCCCTTCGTTCAATCATCTTAACGTCTGATGCCACTTCTAGTAGTGATTTTATGACTGCGAACGTTCGAATGGCAGGGATTGTTATCGCACTTATTCCGTTATTAATCATTTATCCATTTGTACAAAAGTATTTTGTAAAAGGAATCATGCTTGGTTCAACGAAAGAATAGCTACCGACTTAGGAGGTATTAGAAATGACAAATGCACAAGCTGACGTAAAGATGGAAACGGTATCACAATTTATCTCACATGAAGAAGAAGGACTATACATTGAGATTCCTTTCACACTACCCGAAGGGGTAGAACAATTCCAAGTAAAAATAGATGTCGTTCATAGCGGTGTAGCATCAAGCATTATTGATTTAGGTGTGAAAGATCCATATCGTGTTCGGGGCTGGAGCGGTGGCGCGCGGACACAGTTTTTTATCCACCAGGCAAAAGCAACACCTGGATATTTACACGGAGAAATTCATGCTGGAGAGTGGGCAGTTATCCTTGGAAGCTACAAGGTAGCCGAAAAGGGATGTACAGTGAATGTAACGGTCGAATACACATTGGAAACGCATCGTTGGATAAAAGGTGACCTCCATACACACAGCGTACACAGTGATGGAAAGTTTACCCTCAGGGAAAAAGCAGAACTTGTTGAAAATATCGGACTTGATTTTGTAGGTATCACAGACCATAATGCTGCAAGCCAAAATGAAGCATACCCTCGTGATACAGATACATTGTTTATCCCCGGGATGGAGCTTACAACGAACAAAGGGCATCTAAATTTTTATGGTGTAAATGATCCGGTGAAGGATTTTCGTGTAAACACAATAGAAGATCTGCATAGCCGTATAAAAGAAGCGCGTAATCAAGGTGCATATGTTTCTCTGAACCACCCTTTTTGCCGATATACAGGTTGGAGATTGGATTGGAATTTTGACTATGACTGGGTCGAAGTGTGGAACGGACCATGGAGGGAAGATAATCATGATGCTGTTAATTGGTGGCATGAGCAGCTTGTTGATGGAAAAAGGCTTGTTGCCGTTGGCGGCAGTGATGCTCACAATCCACAGCAAGTCCATGTTAAGCACGGAATGCCAACGAATTGGGTATATAGTAAAGCATTA
The DNA here is from genome assembly GCF_020731355.1 of Bacillus sp. REN16. Classification (GTDB taxonomy): domain Bacteria; phylum Bacillota; class Bacilli; order Bacillales; family Bacillaceae_L; genus Ferdinandcohnia. Next base: position 90,537 of record NZ_JAJFZK010000005.1, read on the forward strand.
ACATGTCCTGAAATACTGAGAACAATTGACAAAGGACATGTTGTGCTAAGTTACGCACCAGAAGGCCCATTTATTAACATGACTTGTGGAGATAGTATGGTTGGTGATGTATGCAAGGAATCTAATCAGAAAGTTGAATTAACAGTAAATGATGTTCAAAGCAGTGACATCGTTAAGGTTATTTCAAATAAAGGAATTGAAAAAGAAGTCATAATTGGAAAAGAACAAGAAGAGCTAAACATAGAATGGGAGATTAATAAACGTTCCTTTTACAGAGTTGAAGTTTGGCGTTATTTTCCGGAGGCAAAACAACGACTAATGGCAGCGTTGAGTAACCCAATCTATTTTACTAACAAAAATATCAATTTGAAATAAGGGAAATAAATATACATCATTGGTATATATATAACTGAAAAAAGGAGACGAGTATCACCTTTATTTTTTAAATAGGGAAGGTGAGTAAGATTAAAAGTATTTTTCGAGGAAACCAAATCAACTATATTGGAGCACATCGAGGGGCTTCAGCCTATTGCCCTGAAAACACGATGTCTGCCTTTAAAAAGGCTTACGAGTTAAAGGCTGATATGCTGGAATTAGATGTTCAATTAACAAAAGATGGAGAAGTCATTGTGTACCATGATTTTTTCCTAGACAAACGAACAAATGGAAAGGGTTTTGTTCATGATCACACACTAGCAGAGGTAAAGCAGCTAGATGCTGGCTCATGGTTTTCTGAAAGTTTTACTGGTGAAACGATACCAACGTTCGAAGAAGTCTTGGCTTGGTCTAAGGATAAAATCTGGATGAATATTGAGCTAAAACAGTTAGAGCATTTGCATGAACCACTGGCCAAGAAGGTTGTTGAACTTATTGAGCACTATGGTATGGTGGAGCAGGTACAGATCATGTCTTTCAATCACGCATCCTTAGTGGAAGCGAGGCGATGCAGCAAAAAAGTCATCACGAGTGCAATAAGTGCATCAAGAATTGTGAATCCAACTGAATACTTACGTTCCATTCAGGCCCAAGTGTTAAATGTTCCAGTCATTCATTTATCTCCACGTTTAGTAGAGGTGTTACATAACCAAGGTTTTTATGTTCATGGAAGCATGAGTGATGATCTTAATGTCTGGAAGACAATTTTAGAGTGGGGAATTGATGCAATGGATACGAACATTCCAGACGTTATGATACAGGAAAGAGCAAAATTTTACGAGAATAGAGGGTCTGCCGATGGACTACTTAACACTTAGAGGGTTAGTTGATAATAAATCGGTTGAGAAAAAAGTATCTCGGTTAATTATGGGTACAGCAGGTTTTTATCAATTAGAAAACAAAGATAGCGCGTTTTCGATTATGGATAAATTTGTTGAGGTTGGGGGAAATACATTTGATTCTGCCCATCAGTATATTAATAGTGAAAAAGTTTTAGGGGAGTGGCTTGATAAAAGAGGAATACGTAAGGATATTTATATTTTAACGAAGGGCGCTCACCCCGACGATGGGGAGCCAGGACCGCGTGTTCATCCTGCTTCCATCACAAAGGATATTATGGAAAGCTTGGAAAGGCTTCGTACAAATTATATTGATTTTTATGCTCTTCACCGAGACGATTTAAATGTTGAAGTTGGGCCTATCATGGAGATTCTCAATGAGCATGTAGAGGCAGGTAGACTACACGCAATTGGCGCCTCAAATTGGTCACATGAACGAATACAAGAAGCAAATCGTTATGCTTCGAAACATGGCTTAGTAGGCTTTACTTATAATAGTCCTAACCTAAGCTTAGCCCAATGTAATGAACCAAGATGGCCTGGATGTGTATCAGTCAATGAAGAAATCTCAAATTGGCATAAAGGAAATCAATTGCCATTATTGTCATGGTCTTCACAGGCAGGTGGTTTTTTCAGTGGACGATTCAAGCCTGAAAATCGTGACAATGAGGAATTCATACGAGTATACTACAGCGACGAGAATTGGGAGCGCTTCAACCGTGCCCAAGAATTAGGTGAGATGAAGGGCTCGACAGCAAATGAAATTGCCCTTGCATATGTTTTAAATCAACCTTATCCTACTGCGGCAATTATTGGTCCTGAGAAAGTAGAGGAATTGCTTTCATCCATCAAAGGATCGAAAATTCAATTAAGTGCATCAGAAGTGAAATATCTTAATCTAGTGAACTAATATTCTAGTTGGATTTATACACCTAAATGGAAAAGGAGCAAAAGATGATAAGACAAAAGTTTGCAGCTCAATTATATACATTACGAAATGAAATTAAAAGAGATTTTCCAGGTGTGTTACGTGAATTAAAGAAAATGGGCTGGGAAGCGGTTCAAATTGATGGCCTATATGCATATTCTCCTGAAGAGATAGCTGAAGTGTTGAAGGAAACAGGACTTAAAACAGCAGGTATGCATATTAGCTTAGATCGGATGAACAACGAGCTTGATCAGGTATTGAAGGAAGCTGACTTATTTGGGACAACGGACTTCTTCTGTCATTATCTAGAGGAAGATATGCAGATTGTAGAAGGGTACTTGAAAGTAAAGCAAGATCTCATTGAAGTTTCCAAGAAAGCTAGGGGCTATCGGGTAGGTTATCATAATCATGATTTTGAATTCAAGACAAAAGTTAATGGAAAATTTGCCCTTGATTATATTGCAGAAGAACAAGAAGGTATTATCATTTATCCTGAGGTTGATACTTACTGGGTTAAAATGGCTGGAATTGATCCCTTAACCTACATTAAAAAATTCCCAAATCGTATTCCCATTCTCCATCTCAAGGATATGACAAATGATGATCGTAAATATTTTGCAGAAATCGGTACAGGTTTAATTGATTTTGCACCAATCATCGAATGGGGTGAACAAAACGGAGTAGAGTACTACTGTGTTGAACAGGATTTCTGTCCTGGTAATCCATTTGACAGTCTTGAACTAAGTTTAGCAAACCTAATTAAAATCTCAGAAAAAATACAAGTATAAGTAGAAGATTGGGTGGTGAGTGGCAACATGAAGGATATTGAAGTGGTGCATGTCATCTTCAAAACTCATTTGGATATCGGATTTACAGACCTAGCTGAAAATGTAACTCAACAATATATTAAATCATATATTCCAAAAGCGATAGAATTGGCAGAAAACCTAGATGTCGAGGGGACATCTGCTGGGTTTGTATGGACAACCGGCTCCTGGCTTATTCATGAATATTTAAAGCAGGCAAATGAAGAAGAAACTAAAAGAATGACAGCCGCAATAGAAGCAGGATATATAACATGGCATGGACTTCCTTTTACCACGCATACTGAATTAATCGATGCGGAACTCTTTCAGTATGGGCTTTCACTAGCAAAACGATTGGATGCAAGGTTTGGTAAAAAAACAGTCTCCGCCAAAATGACTGATGTGCCAGGGCACACAAAAGCAATAATCCCTTATTTGGCAAATGCGGGCATTCAGTATTTACATTTCGGTGTAAATCCTGCATCAAAGGTTCCATCTGTGCCAACAATCTTTGTCTGGAGAGGAAAGAATGACTCAGAGGTTATTGTGAATTATGCTAATAATTATGGAGATGTGCTGAGAATTGATGGTTTGAATGAGGTCATGGTATTTGCTCATACTGGGGATAATTGTGGGCCGCCAACAATGGAAGATATTAAATTAGAATTTGCAAAATTACAAGGGAAGTTTCCAAATGCGGTTATTAAAGCATCTACAATGGATAAGTTTGCGACAAAACTTCAGGATTTTAAGCACAACCTTCCAATTATTTATGAAGAAATTGGTGATTCATGGATTCACGGTGTGGCATCAGATCCCAAAAAGATTGCCTGTTATCGCGAGTTAATCAGACTTCGAAATAAATGGATAGCTCAGGGTGAATTGGACGTAACAAGTAAGGAGAATACATTATTTTCAGATTGGTTATTATTAATACCTGAGCATACATGGGGCTTAGATGAAAAGAAATACTTAAATGATTATAAAAACTATTCGAAACAGGACTTTCATAAAGCAAGAGTAAAAAATATAATTGATGAAGATTCAGTTCCAGATAAATATAGCTATATCGGCTCATTTGCAATGGATGAGTTTGATAGTCTATCAGAGCAAATATTTACAACTTCTTGGAATAAAAGGAGCTATCAATTATTTGAGAGTTCCTGGAAAGAACAGAGAGCGTATATTGAAAGAGCTGTTGCTATCTTATCCAAAGAAAGACAAGAGGAAGCACGCCAGGCACTTAAGAGCCTGGAACCTCAAAAGGCTGATAAAACAGACGATTTGCTACAGATAAATAGAGTGTATTCACTTGGTGCATTTCAGGTCGTCTTTGCAGAGGATGGTTCTATTTCTTCTTTAGTAGATAAGAATGGGAAAGAATGGGCTAATAATGCTTATAGACTCGGTGCCTTCTGCTATGAATCGTTCGGTGTAGAAAATTTTAATCGTTGGTTTGAGGAATATGTTGAAAATACAAGTCAAACATACCGGTGGTCTGATGCGGACCAAGGAAAACCAGGTATTGAACTGGTTATACCAACACCAAAGCATCAACTATTTATGCCTAATGTTGTTTCGATAAGTAAAAGTAAAATTGATGAGAACGATGTTATATTTGTAGAATTGGTAATGCCAGAGCAATCTTTTTCGGAATTTGGTTCTCCAAAAACAGTAGTGATTGAGTACACGTTTTATAAGAAGAACGAGCAAATCGATATTGAACTCCAATGGTTTCAAAAGGAAGCAAACCGCTTACCTGAAGCATTATGGTTTTCAATTGCATTACAAGTAGACAATCCAAATTTGTGGAAGCTTGAAAAAATGGGTGAGCTTATATCACCTTTTGAGGTGGTTAAAAACGGTAACCGCAACCTTCACGCAGTAGATAGAGGTGTATACTATCATGGTGCAGATGGGGAAGTTCAGATTGAAACAAAAGATTCACCAATCGTTTCGCCAGGTCAGAAACGACTGCTTCAATTTGATAACACGTTTGCCCCGTTAGAAGGCGGCATACATTTTAACCTCTACAACAACATTTGGGGTACAAACTTCCCAATGTGGTACGAAGAGGATGGGAAAAGTAGATTTACCTTGAAACTAACGACTTACTAAATAAAGCACTCACTTATATCTAGGTTATTATTATTTACAATAACTTTCAGATACTAGTGAGTGCAATACTTTGTTGTTAGTTAATAACTAAAATAAGGAGTGAAGTAGGTAGATAGAGCAGTGAGAAAAATAATGAGTTCTTCACCAGACTTTTTAAAGATAATGAAAAATGAACCATGATGGGAAAAATATGAATTGTAACTATTGCTAAAATTAATCCATTCGCTAATAGGATAGACATAAAAACAATTTTTAAGGCTTCATCCATTTGCTGAATGATGACAAAATCAATATAAAATAATCCGATGTACAAAATCCATGTAATTCCGATGGCAAAGCTTTGTTTAAAGTTTTCTTTAAAAAACGATGAAAAAGGCCCGGAATACGCCTGAATCTTTTTTTGTCATCCAATTTCTGATAACTCCGAACATAGCAGCTGCTGCTGGCAAAATGGTTACAAATTGGTATGCACATTATAAGGCAAAGCATATTAAGGAAAAAAAAGTTTGTAGTTGCTTCGGCCATGAAGTAAAATCTACTATTTAGGAATCTCATCTGTTTTCACACACCTTTTTGTATGGGTTTACATATCTGAATAAATAGAAGTTTAAGTTTAATATATGTTTTACTAGACTGCTATAATGAAAATCAACAAGATATAATTGTATTTCATTTGATAATACTCGTATTAAACTACTTTACGTCAATGTTCAGCTATAATTATCCAGTGCTCTTTGCAGTCATCACGATGATTATTCTTCCAAGCATCATAGTGTTTGTTGATCTGCAAGAACAGGTAGTAAGTGGCCTTAGCGCGGGATCGGTAAAAGGGCAGGATGGATTTCAATAAAAGAATTTGAAAATCTACCGACGTAAAAGTACATAGTAAAGGAGGCCATTTAGAAAAATGGCCTTTTTACTCTTTGCGGGGTTGAACAAGGTACTTACACTCTAGTTCTTTTTACCAAGGAGTAACTGGTACAGATGGATTAGAATCATTTTCTAATAAGAATTTCTGTAGACCTGCTAAATCATCTGAATTAAGCAAGTCGACACCGGCTTCTAATAGAACTTTCCAAAGTGCTTCTCGTGCAGGTGTATCACTGTCAGGTGTAGCCCAGAATCGGATTTCTTGTCCATTAGCATGTGCAGTAGAGACAATATAATCTAGCTTTTCTCTTTCGTCTAGCGGCATTTCACCTTCACCCTTCCATGTGAAATGCTTTGTCCAGTTGTCACTAATTACAGGAATGAACTCATGTGAATCGCCTTGGCCAAGATCTGACATTCGTCCATCATAGGCAGCGTAACGTACAACTTGGTTTTCCATATAGTCACGAGGGCGATTACCGGAAATGTACACAGATACAGAACCAGGTTTTACGCCGGATGGCAGAAATCTTGTAAGTATATTTTGATATTTACGAAGTTGCTCGTGAATTGCACGGTATGTAGCCTCACCATCTGATTTAATATCAATCCACAGGATGAAGTCGTGCTCATAACCTGGTTGAACCGTTCCACCATTTGCTTTTACATGATTTCTTAATGGCTCAAGATAAAGAGACTCTAATGTACGATCGGGGTTAATGTCTTCAAAATCATGGGCAACTAATAACTTGCCGTCAACAAGCCAAACATCAGCTTCCACACTAGTAAAGCCGTGGTCGAGAGCATCTAGTAACGGGCGATCGTGTTCATAGTCATTGTGGGCATGGGCTCTGGCTAAAGGTGTAAGTTCTTCTCCTCCGGTAACGTTTCCGAAAACAGTAGTAATCGGGCTTATAACTAAAAAAAGGATAGTTAGCAGCAAATACTTTTTCATTCAATTCCCTCCAAATATTAGATTGTAAATCTACTTTTTTCGCTATTCCTCCATTCAGATAATATATTTTATGTGTCAAAATTATCGTAACATTCTGTATTTTGTAGAGTAAACACTAAAAAGTACCTATTATTTTGACAGAATTTATAATGGAGGTAGGAATATTTACCTACGTTATGTCTAATCGTGATGGATATTGTAATTTTTACTTAGAATTTTTGCGAAATAATTGAATATCGGTTATTCATGGTATTTTAACCATCCCCTGCTAGTTTCCTTTTCTATTAGGATGCTATCCACTGAAATAAAAAATAGAACATTTTTGAAAGTTTAATATGGTAATATAATAAATTCTTATCAATTAATCTAAATATAAAAAATAAACAGAAAATTGTATTGACGCTAACTTGTCAAAAGTATAGAATTTGAATTGGAAACGTTTCCGGTAACGTTTCCAAAAACCAAATCCATTTTTGGGGAAGGAGGTCTAGTATCATTGTAACCATCAAAGATCTAGCAAAACATTTAGGAGTATCCGTATCAACAGTATCACGTGCGTTAAACAACCACTCAGATATACATACAGAAACAAAAAAACAGGTGTTAGAGGCTGTACAAAAGTTTAATTACCGGCCAAACAGTATTGCCAGAAGCTTGATCCAACGCAAAACCTTCACGGTTGGATTAATGGTTCCTGATATTGCGGATCCATTTTTCTCAAATATTGCAGTGGGGGTTGAAGAGGTCTTTACTAATAGCGGCTACCAAGTGGTTTATGGGAATACGATGAGAAATAAAGAAAAAGAGCTTCAATTTATAGAAAGTGTTTTCGAAAGAAAGATGGATGGTGTAATCGTAACACCAGATCATGTGGATGAGGAGCTTATCTCGTTATTGAACAGATTAGAGGTTCCAATTGTGTTCCTGCGAAGAAGAACTCCGTCAGAAATTAAAGCGCCGTTCGTTGATGTCGATCATTACACAGGAGCGTGTGAGGCAGTTAGCTATTTAATTGAAAACGGCCATAAGGAAATTGGTTTTCTCGCGATGACTCAGGATTCCTTTGTTAGCAAAGAAAGATTAAGAGGTTACCTGGACACGATGCGAAAACACAGCTTACAACCCGATGAAAATTCGATTGTAACAGCAGGAAGAACAATTGAATCTGGCCGAATCGCAATGGAGGAATTATATAGGAAATATCCTCATCTAACGGCTGTTTTTGCAAGTAATGATTTACTTGGAATTGGTGCATTAGAATGGTTAGCCATCAAAGATATTAAAGTACCTGAACAAATTTCCATTATTGGATTTGACGACTTAGTATTTTCAAGTCTTTATTGGATTCAGTTGACAACAATGGCGCAGCCGAGAAAGAAAATGGGAAGGTTTGCGGCTGATTTACTACTCAAAATGATTAATGGATCAGAGGATAGTGAGTCTGTTCTTTTACACGCTAAGCTAGTAGAAAGAAAAACAATTAAGGTGGTGACTGCTGTTTGAAAAGTACCTTACTTGTTTCAGACCTAGATGGAACGTTGTTGGATAGTAACCAGAAAATAAGTGAAGTGAACAAGCAGGCAATTGCACACTTTAAAAAACATGGTGGACTGTTTACATTAGCAACAGGAAGAATGGAGCAATCAGTACACCCGTTTGTCGAAGAGATTCGAATTGATTTACCCGTCATTTTATATAACGGCGCCAAAATATATTGTCCACGGACAAAAGAAGTCATCTATGAAAGAAAACTTGAAAACTATGGACTATTAGCGAAACGACTAATGTCAATTGATATTCAACATCAACTTGGTTTTCTTCTTTATAGAGATGGGGAAGTGTATACCCATAATCGAAATGAGATTGTAAGGGTACATGAGCAGAAGGACGGGGTGACCTGCAAATCACTTCATGAAAATATGCTTGCAGAACCAATTACAAAGATCCTTCTAATCTCACCATCTACTTCAGTTTTGCAACAATGCGAAAAGCTTATCCAAGACTTTGATGTGAATTGTGAACTAATATATTCTGAAAAAAGCTATTTAGAAATCCTACCTACAAATACTTCCAAGGGAAATGCTCTCCAAGAACTAGTGCGATATCTACAACGAAGTGATCTTAAAACGATTGCGGTTGGAGATAATCTGAATGATGTTTCAATGTTGCAAGCCGCCACACAGGGTTATGTTGTTGAAAATTGTCATGAACAACTAAAGACCAAAGCATTTAGAAAGACAGTACATCATGAACTCCACGCCATCGCCGACATTATTTTCAACAATTTAACATAAAAATGTAAGCGCTAACTAAAAAGGGGGAAAAGAAATGAAAAAAGGTGTATTGTTTCTCGTAAGTCTTTTAATGATTGTAAGTGTAGCATTAGCGGGCTGTAGCTCTGATGATGCAAATGGTTCTGGTTCATCAAAGTCAAAAACTGTTTCTGTGTACACAGCCTTTCCTGAGCAAGAGGTTGCAGTCTATATTGAAGAGTTTGAAAAAGAAACGGGTATCGATGTGAAATTCGTTCGTTTGTCTGCAGGTGAAACTCTCGCAAGACTTCAAGCTGAAAAAGAAAATCCACAAGCATCTGTATGGTTTGGTGGTCCTTCGGATACATTCGTAGCTGCTGTAAATGAAGGGTTACTAGAAGAATTCCAACCCAAGGGCGCAGATAAGCTTCCAGAAAAATTCATGGATAAAAAAGGGGTTTGGACACCAATTTATGTTGGAGCACTTGGATTTGCTAATAACGCTGACTGGTTAAGTAAAAAAGGTGTATCAGCACCTACTAGCTGGGAAGATTTATTAAAACCTGAATTTAAAGGTGAAATTACAATGGCTCACCCAGCTTCGTCAGGTACAGCCTACACAGTATATGCAACGATGGTTCAATTACTTGGAGAAGATGAAGCAATCGAATACTTCAAAAAGTTAGACCAAAATATGCGACAATATACGAAATCTGGTTCAGCACCGGCTAAACAAGCTGGATTAGGAGAGACTGCTGTAGGTATTGCATTTGCACATGATATTCTAGCTCCGAAACACGAAGGATACCCAATTGAATTATCCTTCCCTAAGGATGGAACTGGTTATGAAGTTGGTGCGGCAGCATTAATCAAAAATGGGCCAAAGGGTGAAGTGGAAAACGCGAAGAAATTTATTGAGTGGGCAATTAGCAAGGAGGCTCAAGATCTATACGCGAAGTCGAATTCATTCCGTCTACCTGTTCATCCGGATGCAACTGTCCCAGAAGGCGCCGTTAGCCTATCAGAATTAGAAGTAATTGAATATGATGCAGTTTGGGCAGGAGAAAACCGTGACCGTTTATTAAAAAGATACGAAGCGGATGTAGTTGGCCAAGAGGCTGCTAAGGAATAAATGAATACGTATTTAGTGAGATGACAATCGTTGTCTCACTAAATACTACAAGAAGGGAGTTGACATAATTGGCAAAAGTGAATATGCAAAATTTACAGCATCGGCTAACCATTAAGAAAAAAGAAATGAAATCGTTGACGAAAGAACCTCTTCTCTTACTTTTAGTCATTCTCATTTTCTTATCCCTATTTATCTTTTCAATTTATCCCATTTTTCAGGTCCTAAAGGCAACGGTTGTAGGTGAAAATGGATTTGATCTGTCAGTGTTAACAAATGCAGCAACAAGTGGCGTCTTCCTGCACGCATTATGGAATAGTATAAAGCTAGGTGTCATTGCCGCCATTTTTGCTACCATTATCGGATTTGTTTTTGCATTTGCCGTCACTCGAACAGAAATGAAAGGGAAAAAGTTCTTTCACTTAATTGCATTGCTACCCATCATTTCGCCACCATTTGTTATTGCTCTTTCTGTAATTCTTTTATTTGGTCGTAACGGTGTAATTTCAAGTGGGCTATTTGGCTTTGAAGATTCGAATGTTTATGGGTTTAGAAGCTTGCTTTTCATTCAAACATTAGCCTTCTTCCCAATTGCCTATTTAAACTTAAGGGGAGTCTTAGAATCTATTGACTCATCGGTTGAAGATGCCGCTCTTAACTTAGGTGCTTCACGCTGGGATGTGTTCAAATCAATTACATTCCCTCTAGCGGTTCCAGGTGTATTAAGTTCGTTATTACTTGTTTTTATAAAGTCCATTGAGGATTTTGGGAATCCAATGGTAATTGCAGGGGATTATTCAACCCTAGCGGTACAAGCCTATCTGCAAATTACGGGTATGTATAATCTACGCTCAGGTGCATTTTTAGCGGTAGCACTGTTACTGCCATCGATGACCGCCTACTTTATCCAAAAATACTGGATTAGTAAAAAATCTTATGTCACGGTTACCGGAAAACCAAGTCAGAGCTCAATCAAAATTCATGAAAAATATATTGTTATTCCATTGTTTGCCCTTTGTAGCCTTGTTACTGGTGTAGTTCTACTATTCTATGGTTCTGTACTATGGGGTTCGTTCGTAAAGGTATGGGGTGTTAATAATTCCTTAACCCTCGATCATTTCCGATATATTTTCACAATTGGAGCAGATTCAATTAAAAATACTCTATATTTAGCATTAGTATCGACGCCGATTACCGGTATTTTAGGGATGATCATTGCATTTTTATTAATTCGCAAACAATTTGTTGGTAAGAAATTGATGGAGTTTGCTACGATTTTGCCATTCGCTGTACCGGGAACGGTAGTCGGGATAGGGTATATATTGGCTTTTAATAGTAAACCATTATTGCTAACGGGTACTGCGGCAATTTTAATTATTGCCTTTACCTTCCGAAACATAACGGTTGGTATTGAAGCAGGTACCAACAGCTTGAGACAGGTTGATAAATCGATTGAAGAAGCTTCGACCATTTTGGGGGCAAACTCCTTTAAAACGTTTTGGTTAATCTCGTTACCATTAATGAAATCTGCCTTTTTCTCTGGGCTGGTCTATTCATTTGTTCGCTCGATGACTTCAATATCCGCCGTCATCTTCCTTGTTTCAGTCAGCTGGAACTTAATGACGGTATCAATTCTTTCTCAAGTAGAAGCAAGTAGGTTAGGACCTGCGGCTGCATACTGTATTATTCTGATTATTATTATTTTAGCTGTTATTGGATTACTTGAACTACTTGTTAATCAATTAGGTTCAAAGAAACGGAGGTTATCTTAACATGATAGAAGTGCCAGTTAAAGTGAATTCTGCACCGGTAGAGCTTTCTCAATTAGTTAAAAGATTTCCGTCAGAAAGTGGCGGAGAAGATTTTGTAGCCGTGAAAAATCTAGATTTAAAAATTAATGCTGGAGAGTTAGTCACATTACTAGGTCCTTCTGGTTGTGGAAAAACGACAACACTTCGGATGCTAGCGGGATTTGATTTTCCGACCTCTGGAGATATAATCATCGGTGACAAAAATGTTTCGATGGTTCCACCAAACAAACGTGATGTGGGGATGGTGTTTCAAAGCTATGCATTATTTCCACATCTAACAGTCTATGAAAATATTGCTTACGGTTTAAAGATAAAAAAATTAAAAAAAGAAGAAATTGTAGAGCGCTCGAATCGTGTTGTTGCATTAATGCATCTCGAAGACTTCAAGGATCGGCTACCCTCACAATTATCGGGTGGGCAACAGCAACGTGTAGCGTTAGCACGTGCCATTGTAACCGAGCCAAAAGTATTGCTTTTCGATGAGCCGCTGTCAAACCTAGATGCGAAGTTACGTGAATATATGAGAGATGAACTCCGTAAGCTTCAACAACGATTAGGAATTACTAGTCTTTATGTAACTCATGACCAAACAGAAGCAATGGCAATTTCGGATAAGGTTGTCATTATGAACAAGGGGGAAATCCAGCAAGCGGATAGCCCTCACAACATCTATATCAAACCTAAAAATCATTTCGTAGCGGATTTTATGGGAAAAGCAAATTTCCTTCCTGCAACTGTCGTTAATGTGGAAGCTACAACAGTGGCAATTAAACTACTGGACAATGCAATTACTATCAATCGCGACCCTCAGTTTATTGTCAACGAAGGCAATGTAGTAGATTGTGTGGTCAGACCGGAATTTTGGAAAATTGACGAACAAGGATCATTTAAAGGTATCGTCCGAAGAGCAACCTACTTTGGAAACAGTGTGGAATACGACATTGAATTTCAAGGAGAGCAACTCATCACCTTTACAGATTATGAACATATCAAAAATGGAATGAAAAGAAATGGTGAAGAAATAACTTTAGATCTCAAAAAAGAATGTGTAAGTCTTTTAGAGAAACGCTAACTGTAAAGGAGAGTATCTTCGATGGAATTTGTTGAAATTGGTATAAAAGCTGCTAGAGAAGTAGGCGAGATGCTAAAGAAGCGAATCGGCACTAAATTTTTTATAGAAGAAAAAGGTTCAGCGGTCGACCTTGTCACAGAAATGGATCAATTGGCAGAAAATCTTATTCGTGAAAAAATTCTTGAGGTGTTTCCCGACCATCAAGTACACGGCGAAGAAAGTATCTACCAATCGCATGAAAATAAAGAAACATTCATTGAAAAAATGAATACAGATCCATACGTCTGGGTCGTTGATCCAATTGATGGCACAACAAATTATGTACATCAGCTCCCCAACTACACTATTTCAATTGCCTTAATCTGTTACGGAGAAATACGGGTGGGGATTATCTACAATCCAAGCAATGATGAAATGTTCTGGGCTGAAAAGGGAAAGGGTGCATTTTTGAATGGTGTATGTATTAAAGTGGCGTCAGGAACAGAGCTAGCAGAATGTGTCCTATCAACAGGCTTCCCGTCGGAGCTTAAACATAACCGAAGTGAAGTACTTAAAGGTATCCAAGAGCTCGGTCTTCATTGTAGAAATATCCGAGTATTTGGCTCAGCTGCCCTGCATTGTGCCTATGTCGCTGCAGGTAGATTGCATGCCTTCTGGGAACCAGGACTAAATGTATGGGATATCGCAGCGGGAACGCTATTAGTAGAAGAAGCAGGCGGAATTGTATCACAATTAGACGGAAGCCCATTTGACTTGTCATTTAAGCATTATCTGTGCAGCAATGGAGGTGTGCATCAGGAAATGTTAAACCGTTTAAGGAAGGTAAGAGTGTAATTGTAAATAAAACCCTTGAAACTTATTGCTTCAAGGGTTTTTGGGTGGAAAGAAACACTAATACCCAATCCCATTAGAAAAAAACTTTCCAAAAATAAACAAAATAGGTCTTGCAAGGATCATATGGACATATCTATAATAAATATATAGGTTGGTTAAGCGCTTACCTCAATGAGTGGGTGAGATACATAAAAAAGGTGGTTATGTGATGGGAAAAGTTAAAGTTGGTATTATCGGTGCTGGCCGTATTGGTCAGATACATGCAGGGAATATCTTGCAATCGGAGTCGGTAAAATTGAAAGCGGTTTCCGATGTGTATTTAGATCATCTGATAGGTACAAGGCTTGAAGCAGCTGTTGATTATCTAACAAATGATTACCGTGAAATTCTCGCAGACTCTGAAATTGATGCAGTATTTATTTGTTCAAGTACAGATACGCATGTTGACATTATTGTAGAAGCGGCAAAAGCGGGTAAGCATATTTTCTGTGAAAAACCAATTAGCTTTGATTTCCAAGAAACGCACCGTGCGATTGAGGCTGTTCAGGAAGCAGGAGTCTATCTCCAGGTTGGGTTTAACCGTAGATTTGATAAGCATTTCCGAAAAGCCTTCGAAGAAGTGCGTAAGGGCACCATTGGGCAACCACATATCATTAAAATTACATCCCGTGATCCTGAAGCACCACCGGAAGCTTATGTGCAGCGCTCAGGTGGGATGTTCATTGATATGACCATCCATGATTTTGATATGATTCGTTATCTGTCCGGACAAAACGTGAAAGAAATTTATGTGAATGCTGCAAATCTAGTAGATCCAATGTTCGGAAGACATGATGATGTTGATACAGCGATTATCACAGTTACATTTGAGGATGGATCATTAGGTGTCATTGATAACAGCCGTAAAGCGGCATATGGCTATGACCAACGAATTGAAGTGTTTGGTGATAAAGGTGTAGTTACTGTTGCAAATGAAAGACCTACGAATGTTGAAATTAGTTCTGGCGAAGCAGTAACAGTCGATAAGCCGAAATATTTCTTCCTCGAAAGATACCAAGATGCTTATGTAGCAGAGCTGAATGCATTCATCGACTCAATCGTGGAAAAAAAACCTGTGCTTTGTAATGGAAATGACGGATTGCAGGCAGAATTATTAGCATATGCTGCAAAGCTTTCTGTTAAAGAAAAACGTCCTGTTTCACTAAACGAAATAGAGTTCAATGCAGTTAAGTAAGAGGTAAAGGTGAAACAAAAACCTATTAGGTTAAGCGCTTAACTAAAAGGAGGAATAATATGTCCCATTTAATCGTAATACCAAGGGACCGTAACGAAGAGGGAAAGATCATAGAGGTTACTCCCGAATCAGCGGGCTGGAAATATGTTGGCTTTGAAGTTTATTCCTTAAAACAAGGTGAAACGATAGAAAAGCAAACTGAAGAAAAAGAGGTATGTATTGTTCTTTTAAGCGGTCGTGCAGATGTAAAAACAAGCAAAACGGAGTATAAAAATATTGGCAAGAGAATGAGTGTGTTTGAAGGAACCCCAGCATACTCTGTCTATGTTCCGAATGAGGATGCATTTGAAGTTCATGCTATTTCAGATGTGGAGGTAGCTATATGCGCGGCTCCAGGAAAAGGGTCACATGAAGCGCGCCTTATTCCCCCTGAAGATGTAGGTGTTGAGGCACGAGGCTATGGTCATATGTCTAGAACAGTACACAATATTTTGCCAGAGTCCGAGCCAGCCGATAGTTTACTAGTTGTAGAGGTGTATACTCCAGAAGGAAATACATCAAGCTATCCACCGCATAAACACGACAAAGATAATTTGCCGCATGAGTCATACCTTGAGGAAACCTACTATCATGAAATCAATCCACAGCAAGGGTTTGTATTCCAAAGGGTGTACAACGATGACAGAAGCCTTGATGAAACAATGGCGGTTGAGCACCGTAATGTCGTATTAGTTCCGGAAGGGTATCACCCGGTTTCATCGGTACCAGGATATAGCTCATATTATTTAAATGTCATGGCTGGACCGGTACGTACCTGGAAGTTTTATAATGACCCAGATCATGAATGGTTATTTAAAAATGTCATGCAAACAAAGTGATAGAAAGATTTTACTAAAAAGTAGGAGGGGTAAATATGAACAGAATTCCATTCCCGATAGATCGACCGCTTGATTTGATAGCGATTGGTAGACTTTGCGTGGATTTAAACGCAAACGAAATCCACCGTCCTATGGAGGAAACGAGAACATTTACGAAATATGTAGGCGGTTCACCGGCAAATATTGCAATTGGTGCTGCACGTTTAGGGCTTCAAAGTGGATTTATTGGGAAAGTTTCTAACGATCAGATGGGCCGATATATAAAAAACTACCTGAACGAAAACAGTATTGATACGTCAAATGTGGTTGACGATCATACGGGCGCAGTGACTGGGCTTGCGTTTACAGAGATTCTTAGTCCGGAAGAATGTAGTATTCTCATGTACCGTGACAATGTAGCTGATCTAAAGCTAGATACAAGCAATGTATCGGAAGACTATATAAAGCAAGCAAAGGCTTTACTTATCTCGGGAACTGCCCTAGCAGCAAGCCCATCAAGAGAAGCTGTTTTCCTTGCACTAGAGTACGCCAGAAAACATGAAGTCGTTGTTATTTTTGATTTGGATTATCGCCCTTATACGTGGAATTCTCCGCAGGAAACAGCCGTTTACTATAACCTGGCTGCTGAGAAATGCGATATCATCATTGGTACCCGTGAAGAGTTTGATATGATGGAGCAGTTTGTGAAGGAACATCAGTCTAATGACGATAAAACTGTGGGGAAATGGTTTAGCTACCAAGCAAAAATTGTGGTTATCAAACATGGGCAAAATGGATCAATTGCTTATCTTAAGGATGGAAGTAAGTATACAAGCGGAATTTTTAAATCAAATGTACTCAAAACGTTTGGAGCAGGTGATTCTTATGCATCGGCATTTATCTATGGCTTACTTCAAGGCTGGGATGTAGAAAAAGCTATGGAATTTGGCAGTGCCTCAGCTTCGATTGTTATATCACGACATAGTTGTTCAGAAGCAATGCCGACGGTTGAAGATATCGAAACTTTTTTAATGACGGCTGTCCGTGTTTGATAAGGAAGGTGAGAATTCCGAATGCTAGCAAAATTAACTGATGTCCTACAAGGGACTATTGAAAATAAATATGCAATTCCAGCATTTAATGTATTTGGATATGAGGATGCACAAGCAGTAATTGAAGCGGCTGAAGAAATGGGAGCGCCAGTCATTTTAGCAACAAATAAGGTAGCTATTCAGCACATCCCGATTCATATAATCGGGAAGCTTCTCGTAGGACTTGCTGAACAGGCAACGGTTCCTGTAGTCGTTCATCTTGACCACGGTAAGGATTATGAAACAGTAGCAAAGGCGATTGCGAGTGGCTATAGCTCTGTGATGTATGATGGCTCACATTTACCATTCAAGGAAAATGTGAGAACTACAAAAGAGATTGTTCGCATGGCAAGAGCCTTTGGTATTCCAGTAGAAGCAGAAATTGGTTCGGTCGGCTATAGTGATCCGTCGCTAGGAACAGGGGCATTGACAGATCCGCTTGAGGCAAAGCAATTTGCAGAAGAAACAGAGATTGATGCATTAGCTGTTGCAGTGGGTACATTACATCGAATGGAAGAACAAACAGCACATGTTCAATTTGATAGATTACATGAAATTGAACAGTTGGTAAGTGTGCCGCTCGTCATGCATGGTTCAACGGGTATTCCAGATGAGGATTTAAAAAAAATGGCGTCTACCAATATTGGAAAAGTGAATATAGGCACGGCGATAAGAATGGCGTTTGGTACGACACTAAGACAAGAAGTGAATGCAAATCCTGCATCCTTTGACCGAATTGATTGGTTTAAGCGCCCAATGGAAGCGGTAAAAGAAGAAGCTAAACACAAAATGAAATTACTTAGCCTAGAAACATATTCAAAACAACCCGTGCAAATAAAGTAGACCAATTGAAGCAATAATAAGGAGGCAACGACATGACACAAACTGTTGTAACAACTGTCAAAAACTATATTGGTGGAGAATGGGTAGAATCAACTACCTCTAATACACAAGAAGTCTATAATCCTGCCACTGGGGAAGTCATCGCGTATGTACCACTTTCAACGAGTGAAGAACTTGATCATGCAGTTCAAGTTGCAAAAGAAGCATTTGATTCTTGGAGTCAAGTGGCAGTACCAAAAAGAGCTCGTATTCTCTTTAAATATCAACAGCTATTAGTAGAGAATTGGGAAGAATTAGCGAAGCTTATCACCGTCGAAAATGGTAAGAACTTTGCAGAAGCGTATGGTGAAGTTCAGCGCGGAATTGAATGTGTGGAGTTCGCTGCAGGTGCACCAACGTTAATGATGGGAAGCCAATTGCCTGACATTGCCACGGATCTTGAGTCTGGCATGTATCGCTACCCAATCGGTGTTGTTGGCGGGATTACACCTTTTAATTTCCCGATGATGGTTCCATGCTGGATGTACCCGATTGCGATTGCGACTGGCAACACCTTCGTACTAAAGCCATCTGAACGTACACCTTTGTTAGCAAACCGTTTAGTGGAATTATTTGAGGAAGCAGGTTTACCAAAGGGCGTTCTTAACCTGGTACATGGAGCGCATGATGTAGTGAATGGCTTACTTGAAAATAAAACAGTAAAGGCTATCTCATTCGTTGGTTCACAACCAGTTGCTGAATATGTGTATAAAAAAGGCACCGATAATCTGAAAAGGGTGCAAGCACTAGCTGGTGCAAAGAACCATTCTATCGTGTTAAAAGACGCTAACCTAGAAAATGCTGCACAACAAATCATTAGTGCTGCTTTCGGTTCTGCTGGTGAGCGTTGTATGGCTTGTGCGGTTGTAGCGGTAGAGGAAGACGTTGCAGATGAGTTAATCGAGCTTTTAGTTCAAAAATCAAATGAAATTCAAATCGGTAATGGATTAGAAGACAATGTGTTCTTAGGTCCAGTCATCCGAGAGCAACACAAACAACGTACACTACAATATATTGCTGAGGGTATCAATGAAGGGGCAAAGCTTGTACGTGACGGTCGCCAGGATGAAGCACTACAAGCAAAGGGCTACTTTGTAGGTCCAACTATTTTTGATGAAGTAACAGAGGAAATGAAAATTTGGCAGGATGAAATCTTTGCGCCTGTTTTATCTATTGCACGTGTTAAAAACCTTGTAGAAGCGGTAAATCTAGCAAACCAATCTCGCTTTGCGAATGGAGCTTGTATCTTTACAAAAGATGGCGGAAGTGTACGTCAATTCCGCGAAACAATTGATGCAGGTATGCTTGGTGTCAATATCGGAGTGCCAGCTCCAATGGCATTCTTCCCATTCTCAGGGTGGAAGGATTCCTTCTACGGAGATTTACATGCGAATGGAAAAGACGGTGTAGAATTTTATACTCGTAAAAAGATGGTAACTGCTCGCTGGGTGTAAATTGCTAAAACCGGATAGAAGGTCTATCCGGTTTTTTAAAACAGTAGATATTTTAAGCAACATTTTTCTCAACTTTAACGATTATAAGGTAGGTGTGTTTATATGAAGCTAACGACAGCTCAAGCACTTGTGAAATTTTTGAATCAGCAGTATATCGAAGTGGACGGTGAAGAACAAAGACTTTTTAAAGGGATCTTTACGATTTTTGGACATGGAAATGTGCTAGGTATGGGTCAAGCGCTTGAAGAAGATAGTGGTGATCTAGAAGTCTATCAAGGAAGAAATGAGCAAGGGATGGCACATGCCGCGGTAGCATTTGCGAAACAAAAGCACCGAAAGCAAGTAATGGCTTGCACCTCTTCAGTAGGTCCAGGTGCTGCCAATATGTTAACGGCAGCAGCAACGGCGACGGCCAATAACATTCCAGTTCTTTTATTGCCTGGTGATACATTTGCGTCACGCCAACCTGATCCTGTGCTGCAGCAGGTCGAACAAACCAATGATGCTTCCATTTCAACCAATGATGCCTTCCGTCCTGTCAGTAAGTATTGGGATCGTGTCAATCGTCCAGAGCAGCTGATGACAGCTATGTTGAATGCAGTTCGCGTGTTAACGAATCCAGCTGATACGGGTGCTGTAACAATCGCCTTGCCGCAGGACGTTCAAGGGGAAGCTTACGATTATCCTGAGTATTTCTTTAAAAAACGTGTTCATCGTTTTGAAAGAAGGCAACCAACACAGGCAGAATTACAGGATGCTATTGCGTTATTGACGAGTAAAAAAATGCCTTTAATTGTTTGTGGAGGTGGGGTTCGTTATTCAGAGGCCGGCGAACAATTAAAGTTATTTGCTTCAAAGTATAAGATTCCTTTTGCTGAAACGCAGGCGGGAAAAAGTGCAGTTGAGAGTGACCATCCAATGAACCTTGGTGGACTTGGTGTGACTGGTAATCTTTCAGCCAACCGAATTGCCAAAAATGCAGATCTCATCATTGGGATTGGTACAAGATTTACTGATTTTACAACCGCTTCTAAGCAGCTATTTCAAAATGAAGAAGTAGATTTTTTAACGATAAATGTTTCGGAGTTCCATGCATCTAAAATGGATGCAGCCAAGATTGTCGCAGATGCAAAGGCGACAATTCAGGTATTAGACTTAGAGCTTGAAAAGGTGGGATATCAGTCTGGATATCAGGATGAAATTGAAGAAGCGAGGAGCGATTGGACTGTTGAGCTGAATCGTCTCTATCAAACTACTTATGGATCTGAGGGATTCAAGCCTGAGGTGAACGGTCATCTTGATGATGTATTAGCGGAATATGAGGAAGTGTTTGGATCATCCTTGACACAAACAGCTGTTATCGGGGAAGTGAATCAACGAATTGACGATGATGCAATTGTTGTGGGTGCATCTGGTAGCCTCCCTGGCGACCTGCAGCGTATGTGGGTGAATCGTAGGCCGAACACGTATCATATGGAATACGGTTACTCATGTATGGGCTATGAAATTTCAGGTGCGCTCGGGGTAAAGATGGCTGAACCAGATAAGGAAGTATATGTTATGGTCGGTGATGGAAGTTATCTTATGCTGCATTCTGAATTGGTAACGAGTATTCAAGAAGGCAAGAAAATCAATGTTGTCTTATTAGACAATGCTGGCTTTGGATGCATCAACAATCTGCAGATGTCGAACGGTATGGGTAGCTTTGGAACAGAATTCCGTAAACGGAGTAATGATACGAACAGATTAACTGGTCCAATTATCCCTATTGATTATGCACAAAGTGCAGCAGGATATGGGGTCAAAACGTATACAGTTAAAAACATTGAGGAACTGCGAGTGGCACTCGAGGATTCTAAAAAGCAAAAGGTATCAACGCTACTGGACATCAAGGTTCTTCCTAAGACAATGACAAATGGCTATGATTCTTGGTGGAATGTAGGGGTTGCAGAGGTCACAAAGAATGAGGGTATAACTGCCGTTTCAATAGACCGCGCACAACAATTAAGTAAAGCGCGTAAATACTAATAGTGAGGGGGGCGAACAAGTTTGTTCTCAAGGGAATTTGTGAAAATTGGAATAGCACCAATCGGTTGGACGAATGATGATTTACCAGAGCTTGGTGGAGAAAATACATTTGAGCAATGTGTAAGTGAAATGGCACTTGCTGGTTTTACAGGAACCGAGGTCGGAAATAAATATCCAAAGGATCCCGAAGTGTTAAAAAAAGCACTTAATTTACGTGGAATGGAAATTGCAAGTGCATGGTTTAGTGCCTTTTTAACAACAAAGCCACTTGAGGAAACGGTTGAGGCATTTATTCAGCATCGAGATTTCTTATATGAAATGGGAGCAAAAGTTATAGTTGTATCAGAGCAAGGTCGTAGTATCCAGGGGCAAATTGAAACACCTTTATTTAAAAATAAGCCAGTCTTTACCCAAATGGAATGGGAGAAGCTTGCAGATGGTCTCCATGAATTAGGCAGGTTAGCGCAAGAAAAAGACATGAACATTGTCTTCCATCATCATATGGGCACAGGGGTACAAACAACAGAAGAAATCGATAAGCTTATGGAACTAACAGACCCAGGCTTAGTTTTCTTACTTTATGATACAGGGCATCTTGTGTTCTCAGGTGAAAGCCACCTTCAAGTACTCGAGCGTCATATATTAAGAATCAAGCATGTTCACTTAAAGGACGTTAGGGCAGAGGTGGCTCAAAAAGTCAGGGATGAAAAACTAAGCTTTCTGACAGCTGTAACTGAAGGAGTTTTTACCGTACCGGGAGATGGCTCTATTGACTTTAGACCTGTCTTCCAGTTCTTATCTGAACAAAGCTACAAGGGATGGATGCTAGTCGAAGCGGAGCAGGATCCGGCAAAAGCAAACCCTCTTGAGTATGCTTTGAAAGCAAGAAAGTATATTAGAAAGACAGCTGGAATCTAGTTTTTAGTGAGATTTCAATTCTACTAAGCATAAGCAAGCAGAATGTGTAGCTATGGTGTCTGCTTGTTTGTGTTATAATAACTGAATTATGTAATGAGAGGAAATAAAGGATGAAGGTCACGATTTATGATGTTGCTGAAAAGGCGAATGTATCGATTGCAACTGTATCAAAAGTGATAAACAATCGAGGAAAGATTAGCACAGAAACAAAAGAAAAGGTTGTCCATGCGATGGAGGAACTCAACTACCATCCGAGTGCTGTTGCATCTGCCTTAACTGGAAAACGAACGAACACCATTGGTCTACTTATTCCAGATATCTCCAATCCGTTTTTTGCTGAAATAGCCCGTCACATCGAAAATCGTGCCCATCAAGTTGGACTTAGTGTTATTATGTGCAGTACGGACTATAATCTTGAAAAGGAAGCTAAGTATATTGAACTACTACGTCGGAAGCAAGTTGATGGACTTGTTTTATCATCCGGATTCCGTAGTGATGACATCCTGCGGGAACTTATTACTAATAGGTTGCCTGTCGCAATGATTGCACAACACAATCCTTCGATGGCTGTAAGCATGGTCTCCATTGATGATTATAAAGGCGGATATTTAGCAACAAACCATCTACTATCTTTAGGACACCGTAATATTGGAATTATAGGTGAGAATGTTCGGAGTAGTAATTTACGGATTTATGGATACCGCGATGCGTTTCAAGATAAGGGTTTAGTGGTTAATGAAGAAAACATAGTTCGAACAGATGCATCGGTTGAGAATGGATACACCATTGCAACGCAAATACTAAATCGACCGGAGAGACCGACAGCTATTTTTGCCATTAATGATTTATTAGCAGTAGGAGCTTTTCAAGCTGCAAGAGAACTTCAGTTGCGAATTCCTGAAGATCTTTCGATTGTAAGCTTTGACAATACAATCCTAGCAAGAACAACAGTCCCATCCTTAACTTCTATTGCGCAACCTGTAGAGGAGATGGGAGCAAAGATAGTAGATTTACTTTTAGAGGAAATTGAAGAACATAAAGAGAGGAAAGAACAAATTCTTTTTATGCCGGAGTTAATTGTAAGAGGGTCATCAGGAGTATCTGAAGCCTATGTGGAATAAGTAGAATCAATCAGTTAAGGTGAGTTGGTTGTTTTTTATTTTAAAAAAATGTAAAGCGAAGTGGAAAAGTCTTCAATTTCTAGAAACTAACTAGGAATGGAGATTTTTTTTATTTAAAAATGAATAAGTTTCCAGTGGTCTCTACCTCCATTTACATCCCACACTTACCGAGAATTTTGGATGTTTTTATAGTTTTGTAGGATAGTTGAAAATTGTGAAAGCGGTATAATAGGCATTGTAAGATATGAAAACGCTTTAATAGATAAAAAGGGAGGAATAATATATGAAGAAATTAGGAATTATCCTAATGGCATTCGCAGTGGTGCTAGGTTTAGCAGCATGCGGTGGTAAAGATGAGGAAAGTAAAGGGTCCACAAAGGATGGAGCGATTGAGCTGACTCTATGGACTGACTGGACAGAGGATCGTCCGGAAAATACACTTTCTAAGGACATTATCGCTAAATTTAACGAAGAGCACGAAGATGTTCAAGTGAAAATCGAAGAGATTCCACATGATCAATATGAAACAAAACTAAGAACACAAGCAGCAGGAAATCAATTACCTGATTTAATGCGTGTATGGCCTGGTGCACGTACAGCGCCTTTAGCTGAAGGTGGAGCAATTCTTCCACTTAACCCAATCATTGATAATTGGGATGGGGTTATTCCAGATTCAATCCTTCAAAACTATGCGATTGATGGAAATTATTACGCAATCCCAGCAAACGTAAGTATCACAAGCTTAATCTATTACAACAAAGAGATGCTTAAAGAAGTTGGTTTTGATGAGTTCCCAGCAACATATTCAGAGTTTAAAGAACTAGTAAAAGCACTTGATGAAAAGGGTACAACTCCAATCGCTTTAGGAAATAAAGCAATCTGGCCGTTACAATCTGTATACATTTCTACAATTGCAGATCGTTTTACTGGAAGTGATTTCTTAAACAGTGCGTTAAACGGAGATGCTTCATTTGAAGATCCACAGTTTATCAAAGCATTATCTGTAATCGATGAATTAACAAAAATGAATGCGTTTAATGAAGATATGAATACGCTTGATGAAGCTCAATCAAGAAATGAATTTATTAAAGGAACTTCTGCAATGCACTTTGCGGGTTCATGGGCAATTGGTCCAATTTTAGAAGCAGTTGAAGATGCGGATAACATTGGTGTAGCACCATTCCCTACTTTTGAAGGCGGAAATGGAGATGCAGCAACAATCTCTGGTGTTGCTGGTGGCGGTATCGCAGTTAGCAGCCAGTTAAGTGAAGAAGAACAAGAAGCAGCTTTCACATTCTTAAAATATTACTATGGTGAAGAGCTTTACAAAGGCCTAGTGAAAGCAAATATTATTGTTCCAGCTGAAGTTGAAATGGATGACAGTATTCCACAAATCTTCAAGGATGCAAACAGCCAAGTTAAAGGTGGACTTGCACCAGTATATGATGCAACATTAACACCTGAATTAACGGATATTATCAATAATGGTCTACAATCCATTACATTAGGTGACAAAACACCTGAGCAATTAGCGAAAGAAATGCAAAAAGAAAACGAAAGTAAATAATACCACAATCACAGGTTACTTGATTTTTTAAGTAACCTGTGAGTATTTAGGGGGGAGAACATGAAACTAACCAAGACAAGCAAGGTCGCAATTGTAGTAGGAATTTTACCGGCCTTCATCCTCTATGTTGTGTTTGCCATCTATCCAATTCTTCAGTCCTTCTATTATTCAGTAATGGATTGGAACGGATTCAATGAAATGACATTTATTGGATTAGATAATTTTAAAAAGCTATTCACAGATCCGCTCTTTTGGAATTCTGTAAAAAATAACATCTATGTTGTATTAGCCTCTGTATTGGGGCAGGTCCCGATTGCCTTATTTATTGCCCTTTTACTTAACCGAAAAATAAGAGGTGCGAAGCTATTCAGAACGATCGGCTTTTTACCTGTTGTATTATCAACCGTCGTTATTTCATTAACATGGACTTTAATTTACAACTCTCGAAATGGATTAATCAATGAAGCATTACGAGCAATCGGACTCGATTCTCTTGCCCAGAACTGGTTAGGGGATACAAAATGGACAATGATTGCCGTCCTAGTTGTTGTAGTTTGGCAATTCGTTGGTCTTTACATGATTATTTTCCTGGCAGCCTTGCAAAATGTACCTGGTGAGGTACTAGAAGCAGCAAAAATGGATGGAGCTTCTGAGTGGGCAACTACATGGAAAATCACGGTTCCAATGATTTGGGATACAATTCTAGTTGCGATTATCCTCTGTATTTCAGGTAGCTTGAAGACATTCGACTTAATTTATGTCATGACAAATGGTGGCCCAGCCCACTCAACAGATGTTATGGCACTCTATATGTTTAATGAAACATTCTCGAAATTACAATATGGATATGGTAGTGCTGTGTCTGTATTCATTTTCTTCTTTAGTCTTATTTTAATTGCCGTAGTGAACAAAGTATTAGGAAAGAAAATGATATAGGAGGTGGACGTAGTGGAGAAAACAAATATGCAAAAAAGCATCAAAAAACCACTTATTTATATTACATTAATTTTATTTGCTATTATGAATGCATATCCAATTCTGTGGATGGCGATCAACTCCTTTAAATCGGATAAGGAGTTTGCAACGAACCAACTAGGTTTCCCTAAAGAATTTGTATTTGATAACTTTGCAGCGGCTTGGGAAATTGCGAACCTAGGCACTCTGTTCAAAAATAGTATTTTTATTACAGTAACAGCAACAGCTTTAACTGTTTTTATCGGGGCATTAGCATCCTATTTCTTATCTCGCTTTGACTTCAAGATGAGCAAATGGCTATATGGCTTTTTCGTCTTTGGATTGTTAATTCCGATTCACGCAACATTAGTACCAATGTTTATCCTGATGAAAAATTTAGGATTGTTAAATACACCAATCACACTACTTTTCCCTTATATCGCATTCCACTTGCCGATTACAATCTTCATTTTAACAAGCTTTATGAAGGCATTTCCGAAGGATATTGAGGAATCTGCGATCATGGACGGCTGTGGGATTTTCCGGATCTTCTGGTCCATTATCTTGCCGATGTCACGACCGGCGTTAGCGACCGTGATGATTTTGAACTTTATCTACAATTGGAACGAATTCTCGTTCGCGTTAGTGTTAATTAATGACCCAGAGCTTCAAACACTTCCATTAGGACTTGCGAAATTTGCTGGTCAATTTACAACAGATTATGGCGCACAAATGGCTGGTTTGACGATGTCATTAATTCCGATTGTAATTTTCTACATCATTTTTGAAAAGAATATTGTAAAAGGTATGACAGCAGGTGCGGTAAAAGGATAATGCTTTAATTGGAAAAAAGTAGGTGAACGCCGGAACCGTCCCTATGTTTTTTGGAAAAAACTAGGTAAACACCGGAACCGTCCCCCTGTTTGAAAGGTTGAATGCGAAATGATCCATAACTGGGGTTTGAGACGAAAGTTTCTGCTTATTTTCCTTGTTTTTATTACTCTTCCAACGGCGTTATTTGGAATACTTATTTACAACCAAACGACGGAGGTTCTAAAGAAACAGGTGGAAGAGGACATCATAGACCGACTTAATCAGGATGAAGAAAGACTTTTGTCGATTATTCGTGATGTTGAGAGTATGTCCTCCTACATGATTTACAACAAGGACTTCCGTACGTTTTTTAATAGTACCGTAGAAACCTCTCCCACCTTTAATCAAAATGTCGAAGGGATGAAGGGCTATTTCACCTTTCAGCTGATGTCGAATGAGTACATTTCCTCGATTTATTTAAAAGGAAGCAGTGGCGAATTAACATTCGGTGAACCGATTTCGGCCGATGAAAGTGCGTTTAATCGGGCAGCTAAGGAAGGCAGAGGATCACCCGTCTGGAGTGATTCCTATCTGGTTGAGAGCAGTTGGGGCGGAGAGAAGCATGTCATTAGCCTCTCCAGAGTGATCAACGATTTAACCGAAATAAATCGTCCAATCGGTCTGGTGCGGATTCGTCTTAATCAAGAAAAGCTTCAAAAAAGCTTAGAAGTAAAGCAAGGCAATTATCTGGTGATGTCAAATTCAGGTGAAGTTGTCCTTCATTCGAATCAGTCTCTTGTTGGAAAAATATTTCCGAATCGAGAGTTTGTCAACTGGGTAAATCATGGTCAACAGTCGACATATGACATTACTTTAGGGAAAGACAAGTACAAGGTCGTTAAGAAGAAGCTAAGTGGAACAGATTGGACTTCTGTTGTGATGGTAAAGGAAAAGGATCTGGTCAAGGGTCTCTTTACAGTACGCAGCTCAATCGTATATATGATTACCGTTCTTCTATTATTAGGAGCGATTGCCTTAATTGGTTTTTATCGTACTCAAATCAGACGAATCATCGATTTAACGAACCAAACCCGTCAGGTCGAAAAAGGGAATTTCACCGCGAGTGTTGAGGTCACGTCAAAAGATGAAATCGGTCGATTGGGAATGCGGTTTAATAAAATGGTAAAAACCATTCAAAGGCAGATTGATACGGAATATAAGCTGAAAATTAAGCAGAAGGAATCAGAGTTAAAGGCTCTTCAAAACCAAATTGATCCACATTTTCTTTATAACACCTTAGATATGATTCGCTGGACAGCAAGGCTTGAAAAAGCGATGGAAACGGGTCAACAAATCGAGCAGCTCTCGAAGGTATTCCGAATGAATCTCAATCAGGGGAAAACATGGGTAACCCTCGAAGAAGAGCTCGCTTATATTAATTCCTATCTGGAACTGCAAAAAAGTCGTCTAGGCGAACGTCTTGCATTCCACATTTATCTGGATGATGAGGTGAAAAGGTCTTTTATTATGAAACACCTTATTCAGCCCCTCGTTGAAAATAGCATCCTGCATGGGTTTAAGGAGCTGCCGCGACAAGGAGTTATCACGATCCGCTGCTACAAGAACGATGAGCAGATGTGGATTGACGTGATGGACAACGGTTGGGGATTCAAGAAGGACCGGTCACATACAGGCTACGCTTTGAAAAATATGAATGAGCGATTATCGATTGTGTTTGGAGAACCATATGGGTTACAAATCATAGAACAAGAAGAAGGCGCAATGGTTCGACTTGTACTTCCCCTTGTATGGGATGCAAAACAGCTGGAGGATGCAGGTGATGAGTCATGACTTATAAAATGTTAATAGTGGATGATGAGCCGATCATTTCTCGCGGGCTGCAGCAAACAATCCCTTGGGAAACGATCAATGTGGAAGTAGTCGATACAGCACACGATGGCGAAGATGCGATTCAAAAAATAACGCAATATGAAAACATTGATATTGTGATTACGGATGTAAGGATGCCGAAGATGGATGGATTGCAGCTCGCAACCTATTTGCATGAGCACTTCCGGCATATTCGAACGATTATCATTAGCGGTTATAATGAGTTTGCCTATGCACAGAAAGCAATCCGTGTGGGTGTGAAGGATTATTTGTTAAAACCGGTTGATATTGATGAGCTGATTGGGAAGGTAGAGCAATTCACCCATGAAATCAACTTAGAACAACGCAGGAAAAAGGAACAATTCGAATCCGGATTGCAGAATGCGATTATTCAGCAGCTATCTGATTTGCAAGAGGATCATTCTGCTCAACTGGAACGTTACGGGCATCTGCCCATTTTCCCATTTATTAGTATGCAGCCGCATTATATAAAAAAAATAGCCAATCTCTCACCAGAAGAGATTGATTCATTTAAAAATGAATGGAAGAGCACGATTGAGCTTGGATTACAAGTGGATGGATACAATTCCTTCTCATTTTTTACAGAGGAGAATATCCTGCTTACCTGCATATATGGAGAGGCCCATCTTTCAATAGAAATCCACAACGATAAGTTTGATCTGCAATTTGTTTGGAACGATACATCGATTCCTATCAGGGAATTGAAGCAGGTCTATGAAAAACTGGTAAACCAATCAAAGGATTTACTTTTGAAAGGTTTGGACAAACAAGATTTGTTAATCGACCAGGCGCAAAATTATATTCGTGAATACTATCGGACGGACATTAAGGTTCATGAAGTAGCGGACGTCATTAATATTACACCGAATTACTTTAGTTCCTTATTTAAGCAAAAAACGGGCGTTAATTTCAATGAATATGTGAACCAATTAAGAGTAGAAGAGGCCAAGCTTTTACTTGCGGAGACACCTTTTAAAGTCAACGAAATATCGGAGCAAGTTGGATTTCACGAATACAAGTATTTTGTTGCAGTGTTCAAAAAGATAACAGGAATGACGCCAACCGATTACCGTAAATTTGTGAAACTATAAGGCTCTATTCTAAAAGATTTGTGCTTTTATAGAAATTACAAACCAAGTTGATTGAAGCGGAAATCAACGGTGTAAAAAGCAACAAAGTTTTTGAAAACAGCCACATATATAAAAAACATACAATGGGGAGAGATGAGAAATGGAAAAACAAACTATGAAGCTACCGAAGGACTTTTTCGTGGGAGCTGCAGCTTCAGCATGGCAAACAGAAGGCTGGACAGGGAAAAAGGAATTCCAGGATTCTTACCTAGACCTATGGTATAAAAACAATAAAAATGTATGGCATAACGGCTATGGTCCGGCTGTGGCCACTGATTTTTACAATCGTTACAAAGAAGATGTCGGCTATATGAAGGAAATCGGACTTAGCCATTATCGTACATCGATCAACTGGTCACGCTTTTTAACCGATTATGAAAATGCCATCGTGGATGAGGAATATGCAAGCTATATTGGGAATGTAATAGATGAGTTGATTGCAAATGGTGTGGAGCCGATGATTTGCCTTGAACACTATGAGCAGCCAGGTTCCCTTTTTGAACAATACGGCGGTTGGGGATCCAAGCATGTTGTTGAATTATTTGTAAAATATGCGGAAAAAGTGTTTGAACGCTATGGGGACCGTGTGAAGCATTGGTTTGTATTCAATGAGCCAGTTGTCGTTCAAACCCGCGTATACTTGGATGCCATCCGTTGGCCATTTGAGCAAAACACAAAGAAATGGATGCAATGGAACTATAACAAAGGTCTTGCTACGGCAAAGGTTGTTAAATTGTTTAAGGAAATGGGCTTAAAAGAAAAAACAGGTGCCAAAATTGGGACGATCCTTAATCCAGAGGTTACCTATGCTCGCTCAACCTCAGAACATGATCAAAAGGCAGCAAGAATCTATGATCTCTTCTTCAATCGTGTATTTTTAGATCCTGCGATTAAAGGGGAGTATCCACAAGAATTATTCGAGTTAATGGAAAAACACGAAATTACGTTTGAACATACAGCAGAAGAGCTTCAGCTGATCAAGGAAAATACCGTTGATAATGTTGGGATTAATCTGTATTTCCCACACCGTGTAAAGGCTCGTACATCTGCTTGGAACGAAGAAACACCATTCCATCCAGAATATTATTACGAAAAGCACGAGCTTGCAGGTAAGAAAATGAATCCTTACCGCGGCTGGGAAATCTACCCGCAAATCATGTTTGACATGGCAATGAGAATGAAGGAAGAGTACGGAAACATCGAATGGTTTATTGCCGAAAATGGTATGGGTGTTGAGAACGAAGGCAGATTTAAAAATGAAGAAAATATCATTCAAGACGATTACCGAATCGAATTCATCGGTGAGCATCTAAAATGGCTGATAAAAGCAGTGGAACAGGGTTCAAATTGTAAAGGCTATATGCTTTGGGCCTTCACTGACAACGTATCACCAATGAACGCATTCAAAAATCGCTACGGCCTTGTCTCAATCGATTTAGAAAACAACCGAAACCGTTCACTCAAAAAATCCGCATACTGGTACAAACAGCTCATCGAAACAAAAGAATTCGAAGTCGAAAACGACGACTTCTATAAATAAGCAAACAAGGGGACGGTTCTGCTGTTCCCCTAATTTTTTCCAAAGTAAATGAGGGAAACAACATGAAAAAATACATTGCTTTTGACATCGGAGGAACCTTTGTTAAATGTGGAATTGTGGATGAGAATGCACAGATCCTCCACTCAACGAAGGAGAAGACACCTAAAACTTTTGAAGGCTTATTGGAACTAATCGAAACATATTGCGGGTCATGTCCAGATGCAACAGGTATAGCAATAAGTAGTTGCGGGGCTGTTTCGAATGAAGGTGTGGTTTATGGCTCGAGCGCGCTCCCTTATATCCACGGTCCCAACATAAAAGAACTCGTATCTGAACGTACAAAGCTTCCTGTATTTCACGAAAATGATGCCAACTGTGCAGGCTATGCAGAAGTCTGGAAAGGTGCAGCGAAAGGGAAAAAAGACGTCATGGTGATGGTCATTGGAACCGGAATTGGCGGATCCATTTTTAAAGATGGTCTCCTCCATAAAGGCGCACATCTTCATGGAGGCGAATTTGGATACATGTTATTAACCACAACCTATTCCGACAGCAACGATGTGTGGGCTAGAACCGCATCGACAAAAGCACTTGTCCGGAAGGTTGCAAAAGCAAAACAAGTAGACCCTGAAGAATTATCGGGAGAAGAGATTTTTTCGATGGCTGAATCTGGTGATGAAGATTGCATCAAAGCGGTTGATGAATTCTATCATCTGTTGGCTGTTGGCATTTATAATCTGCAGTTTATCTATGACCCCGAATTGATCCTGATTGGCGGCGGGATCAGTGCACGGGATGATTTGATCATCAATATCAACAAGAGGCTGGATTCCATTGTTTCAGCAATTGACCTTGCAAAAATTAAACCTGCAATTGCCGCCTGTGAACTAAGACAAAATGCCAATTTATTAGGGGCAGTCTACGGATTTATGAAGGAACACGGAAAAGAGGGAATAAAATGATTAAAGCAACAGACAACAATGAATTTTATGAACTAACTAGTCCGACCAGTATGCCAAAGGCTTCTGGGTTTTTATGGAATGACAAGATGATGATTCATGTGAATTGTCGCGGGTATGCCGTTGCACAATTTATGCAACCAGAGCCTGCAAAATATTCATATGCACCCAATTTGGAAGCAAAGACATTTATGCAACCGGAACAACCTTACTATGCTCATCATCCCGGCCGGTTTGTGTTTATAAAGGATGAAGAAAATGGCGACGTTTTTTCTGCACCATATGAACCAATGCGTGTCCTTCCTGATCAGTATTCCTTTTTAGTAGGAAAGGATAAGATCATTTGGAAGGTTCAAAGAAATGATATTCTCGTTGAGATGACGTTGAGTTTACCTAAGGACGAAGCGATGGAGCTTTGGCAGGTGAAGGTGAAAAATCTATCAAATCAAAAACGAAAATTAAGTGTTTATCCTTATTTTACAGTTGGTTATATGTCGTGGATGAATCAGTCGGGCGAATATAACGAAGCATTACAAGGCATTATTTGTACCGCGATTACTCCTTATCAAAAATATCAGGATTATGATAAGATCAAAAACTTTAGTGATAAAACATTTCTAGTGGCCGATCAAAAGCCATTCTCTTGGGAAGTAAGTCAGGAGGCATTTGAAGGAGAAGGTGGAATTACTTTCCCAACAGGCATCCAACAAGCTGAACTCTCAAGAGGGGATGCACGCTACGAAATGCCAACTGCCGTGCTTCAATACAAGCTGGAACTCGATGCTGAAGAGGAAAATGAATATCGTTTCCTATTTGGAGCTGCAAGAACGGATGAGGAGATTTTTAATACTCGCGCTAAGTACTTTGAGAAAAAATCAGAAGACGGTGCAGACGGCTTTGCAAAGGCAGAAGAAGAATATGCAGCGTACATTGCAAAAGGAAAAGGAACTCTACAAATTAAGACACCAGATGCTGATTTAGATAATTTCGTGAATCACTGGCTGCCACGTCAAATGTATTATCATGGTATAACAAATCGCCTATCAACAGATCCGCAAACGCGTAATTATCTTCAAGATAATATGGGGATGAGCTATATTATGCCACAAATGACGAGAGGCGCTTTCCTGACAGCGTTAAGTCAGCAAAAGGAAAGTGGTGCGATGCCAGATGGAATCATTTTGCATCCGGATGCTGAGTTAAAATATATTAACCAAGTCCCACATACGGACCATTGTGTGTGGTTGCCGATTTGCCTAAGCGCTTATTTAGATGAGACAAATGATTATAGTATCCTTGATGAAGTGGTTCCTTTTGAAGGCGGAAACAAAACTGCTACCGTTTTTGAGCATATGAATCTTGCAATGCAATGGTTAATCCGTGACCGTGATGAGCGTGGTCTGAACTATATTAACCAAGGCGACTGGTGTGACCCTATGAATATGGTGGGGTATAAAGGAAAAGGTGTTTCCGGTTGGCTAACAACTGCTTCCGCATATGCGTTTAACACGTGGTCTGAAATTTGTGAAGCAAGTGGACAAAGTGAGCTTAGTAAGGAATACCGTTTGGAAGCAGAAAATACAAACGAGGTCATTAATAAGTATCTTTGGGACGGAGAATGGTACGCACGCGGTATCACCGACGATAATGTCATCTTTGGAGTTAGCAAGGATACGGAAGGCCGGATTTTCTTAAATTCACAAGGCTGGGCAATGTTAAGTGGTGCAGCTGATGAACAGAAAAAACAAAAATTATTACAGGCTGTTATTGACCAGCTAGAAACGCCATATGGAGTTGAAATGCTCGGCCCTGCGTATACAGCGATGCGCGAGGACGTTGGTCGAGTGACTCAAAAACATCCTGGATCAGCGGAAAATGGATCAGTCTATAATCATGCGGCCATCTTCTACATCTATGCGCTATATCAAGCAGGCGAGACAGAAAATGCCTTCCGCTTGCTTCGAAAAATGATTCCAGGTCCAGATGTAGATGATGTCATTCAACGTGGGCAATTACCAGTATTTATTCCAAACTATTACCGTGGTGCCTATCGACAATTCCCACGTACCGCTGGTCGCTCAAGCCACTTATTCAATACAGGAACCGTATCTTGGGTATACCGTTCCCTCATTGATGGCCTGTTTGGATTACAAGGAACAAAGGATGGACTTCGCATTCACCCTCAGCTCCCAGCAAGCTGGAACGAAGCATCCGTAACACGAACCTTTAGAGGGGCAGAACTGCAAATCGACATGAAGCGTGAAGCAAACATTCAAAACGTAGAAGTCTATGTAAATGGGCTGCTTATCGAAGACAGTGTCCTGAAGGATATCGAGGCTGGTGGAGAGTATCGAGTGGTTGTGAAATTGCCGGAGTAAACGAGGGGAGTAAACGAGGGGACGGTTCCGCTGTTCGCCTAATTTCTTCCAGAAGAGTGAACAAGGGGAGTGAACAAGGGGACGGTTCCGCCGTTCCCCTATTTTTTTCCAGTAGATAATTTCTTAGGATAGCCTCAGTTTTGATGGAAATGGAATCAGTTTTTCCCAAAATAAATTTATTATAACAGTATACTAAAGGACCGATTAGCAGAAATCTGTACTAATCGGTCTTTTTTTACAAACCTTGATTTCAAACAAGCGTTTCTTACGTTTAGTCAAGTTGTTTTTTTATAAAATTTTATAATATTTATTGTAGTCGCTGGGGGATTAAAAGGAAACATGACAAATAGACCTATTCATTTACATTTTTTTGAATAGGGCTAGACTTGTGATACTATGTATGTATGACTAAGATTGGGTGGCTAGTCGGTAATCATAGTTTAGGTTGTGGGTAACTAAAAAGAATATATTCTTTAATAGTTTATTCACACAAGCGATAGACGCGACTTTATGACATTTGTTGTAGGATTGCGTTTTTAATTTGTCATAGTAATCAACAATGTGATTGTTGCCGATTCTAATTTAATCATATTTTGTATAATGATGAAAAGCAATTTTCGTAAGTGTTTGTTCCTGTTGGGTTATCGTATAAAATAAGATCAAGGCAGATTGAACGGTTAATAACTGTTCAATCTGCCTTCTTTCGCGGTTCGCGCAAAACTTCCGATTGTTCCTTTAAGA
Organism: Bacillus sp. REN16; assembly: GCF_020731355.1. Taxonomy (GTDB): domain Bacteria; phylum Bacillota; class Bacilli; order Bacillales; family Bacillaceae_L; genus Ferdinandcohnia. The sequence continues at coordinate 126,164 of NZ_JAJFZK010000005.1, forward strand.
ACCGTCCCCCTGTTTCTTTAGAGGGGTTTGCCTTTTTATTTAATTATCACTTGGCTACACCGTAAACATTTGCATTTTTATATTGAGACTTTAACAAGTTGACGATTTCTTGCGCCTGCTTATGTGTAATATTCTCGACGTGAACATTATACGGCCAATCTGAAGGCTTTGGACTTATATCCACAAAATTAGGATCTGCTGTGCGATATTTTCCATCGTGATTTTTCACCATTCTTCTGCCGTCTACAATCAATTCCTCTGTTATTAGAAATGAATGTCCCTTGTCGGATGTGCCGCTCATAATATCCCAACGAGGGGTATCATAGTACCAAAGCCCATCATTTTTTACGGTAAGTTGTTTACCAACATATTCGCTATTTTCAACGATTTTAACATCTACGTTTGAAGGTTTTTCCACTTTGCCAACTTCCTCCTTTTTACCGGTAAATTCCTTTTCAACGTCATTAATAAACTGAGACCATGTGATTCCATATCTATTTAATGCATTTTCAGGGTCACTTCTTCTCTCGGGATCCAGTGTTTTATGTGAGACAATATGTTTTCTAGGCTGTAAATTAAATGTCTTACAAAGATATGCATGGTACCAAACATAACGGTTATAGGATTCTTGAAAATTAATACTACCGCCCCAACACAATTCAACACCTATTGCTGCATCATTTGCATCAGCACCAAAAAGTCGATTATCCGTCGGTTTATTGTATTGTACATGCCATGCTTTTTCATTCAACGGCACAATTTCTAAAATATATTTATCATCAATGAATGTATGAGCACCCGCACTAGGTTGTTGGTTATTGAAATACTTCCAATTCTGATAAGCAGTTGACCCAGGATTGCCAGTGTCATGGGAAACAATAAATCTTACTTGCGCTATGCGCTGGCCACTGCGCGAATTACCTTTTTTAATGTAATCCCTTGTAATCTCGTACATAATTTTCAACTCCTTTATAATAAAGTATGTTGATCTAACAAATCCGTACAGGCAGATACAGTTTTTTAATACAAATGTAAAAAAACTACCTCAAATTGAGATAGCTAACCATAGGGGTGGATCCAATGTTACGTATATGCTCTTCGACTAATCACAATTTTTTTTATTAATACCAATTGATTCCACCTTATTTAACATAGGTGTTTAATTCTGCTTTAATCCTTGATGCATAAACATTATACGTAATACCAATTAATGATAAAGTTAAAATGAGCATTGTTAAGACTGTTCTGTTTCTATTAGAAGGATTAATAAACCCTTTATAATACAATCCCCCTACAAAAATATTAGTAATAAAGGCAATATACAAAAAGGCCATAATCATCTAAATGCCAACTATAAGATAAAATCCTAATGAGATATTTTTTTAAAATGTCTATACTCAGCTTCTTTTACTGGAATAAAATACAATCCTACGATATAAGCAATTGTTCCTGTAACCAACAAAAACATTAATTTACACCCCTTTCTATACATAGTAATACACTATTTGCTCACCTTTTATCAGGGGCGTTAGATATTGTTTCTAAGTCAATCAGCTTATTTATCTAGTTAAGACTTCCATTGTGTGTTGAGATATTCAAAAAAGCATTGATAGAAGAAATAAGGAAAATACAAACTTTGAGTAGAATTGAACTTATTTTAATAAAAAACCAATAGCCTGATTAGTAGCAATCTGTACTAATCGGGTTATTTAAGAAAACCCCGATTTCAAACAATGTTTGTTTAGCGATCAAAACCAATATTGTCATGTGATCTTAGATTCAATTAATCGGTTGTTACAATTAATATTATTAGGAAAAGTGATTTGAAAGCTGGATTGTTATACAATTAATTTAGTAGTCTACTATATATAGTGAATGAAAAATACGAGAAAAATGTTGTGGGGAATTTTTAAAGTTTAAATGGAACTGTTTTTAAATTAAAATAATGGATTCATAATTTAGTTGATTGAGGGGATTGGTCACTATGAAAATTAATCGTATTCATCATATAGCAATAATCTGTTCGGATTATGTAAAGTCCAAAGACTTTTATGTGAATAAGCTAGGTTTTACGGTAGTTAACGAAACTTTTCGAGCAGACCGTGGTTCATACAAGCTTGATTTAGCAGTTGGAGATACATATCAAATTGAGTTGTTCTCTTTTATGGACCCGCCAAAAAGACCTAGTTATCCTGAGGCAGCGGGACTGCGGCATCTTGCATTTGAGGTAGATGATATAGAAGAAGCGGTGGGGGAGTTGAAATCTAAGGAAATCGAAGTGGAAGATATACGTATTGATGAGGTAACAGGTAAGAAATTTACCTTTTTTAGTGATCCTGATGATTTGCCTTTAGAAATTTACGAGAGATAGTCTTATAAAGGGGAACAGGAGAAGATAAGATAGACTCTTGTTCCTGTTCCACTTTGGTCAAAAGATGGTCTACCCTAATTCCCCTTTGTTCAACCGTCTTTGCAATTCTCTAATCACCAGAGAAGGTTTGCTAATCACTCCATCAACAGGTGTTCCAAGTCGTTTTTGTAAGGCAGTAATTGTAATCGGTCCTAGGTACCCGTCTTGCGAAACGCCCAGCCACTTTTGTAAAGCCTTAATTACGAGTGATGGTTTGCTAAGGAAGCCATCTACCGGAGTTCCAAAATATCGTTGGAGGGCCCTAATAGTTTTGGGGCCGAGATAGCCGTCAACCACAAGGTTTTCTTTTGGTGGTTTGACTGGTTGTGGTTTTGGTGCAGGTGTTTGTCCAGAACCAGTACCTGGTCCACCATAACTAACCCCTTCTTCCCGGCAAATCGCGCGTACCACACATTCGTACATCCCTTCACGATAGCTTTTATCCTTGATTTTATCTGATTGTGGACCATCCACAAATTCGTACTCGAGAATCGTCGTTCGACAGGCTCCTGTTAGCCGATGCATATAGTAATAATCGCCGCCTGCTGAATTTTTGCGGGTGTAGACAGGTCGTGGTCTAACGGGATATCCGGCTTTTTTAAATTCCTCAATCAGCATTTGCTCAAACTTGCCGTCAGAATAAATGGAATGGATCGTTTCAACTCCACTACCTCCTCCAGCGTTAAAATGATGTGAAATACATTTCTTGTAATTCTTAACCTTTGTGGTTCTTGGCCCGGGATCTAATGTAACATCACTTGACCTCGTCAAATCACTAGCAATCCCTAATTCGGCTAAACGTTTGTCCACATAAAGTGCTGCCTCTAAAGTATATACTTTCTCTGTATTTCCATTTGCTACTGCGCCAGGGTCACTCCCACCGTGTCCAGCATCTTGAATCCAACTCATCGAAAATCACTCCTTTTCTATTAAATTATGCATACAGAATTTATTGGTACAGGCTCTTACCCTGAAGAGTGTAATAATAGACGAAGGCTAGACGCCCGTTTAAAAAGTCGGATATGGATTAAATACGTAGAGATTGCCACATTGAGCCCCAGTTTTATTTTCTGTTTCATAAGCAGTTAACATATTAAGCTCAAGACATTTCCAAACCATTCGCTTAAACGTCGAGCGGGAAATGGTATGTTCGCTCATGTCCAAGTCCGCGCTACAAATAATCTTTCCCATCGCCCTATGGCAAACCCCTGGGACGTTTGAGGATAATTGAATTAATTGATTCAATCCGCATATTTCTCCTCGTGTGAACCTTTTTTGAAAATCAATCAGCCAAATCTCCATATTAACCTTAAATTCCTGGTAATCCTGAAACTGTGAATACACTTGAATATCCCTTTCAGAACTTATTTTTATTCTCGTCAATACGTGAACCCCCTTTTACCATTTTTATAGTGAATGAACAGTGAAAAAGGGGCATCAATTGTGGATTTTTTAATAGGGGAATATACCTGTACATTATTTTATTTAAGCGAATTTGTTATTATAAAATAAAAAATGCCCGATTAGTAGAAATCTGTACTAATCAGGCATTTTTTGAAAATCGCGATTTCAAACAAACGTTTGTTTAACGGTTTGAGTCGGTGATATTGGGAAACCCTTCATTCAATCAATCGTTTGTTTGGATATTTAATTGTAAGGAAATGGGGATGTGAGACAAACTGTTATACAATTAATTTAGTTGTCTACAATAGAAAAAATGCATTTTCGCCGCCAATATTGGAAAATAGGGACAGGCGACTAATACCACGTCACATTTAGTCTCGCAATATCCTCATCAAATCATAATTTCGGTATTTTTTATTTCGTTTTACATCTGAATCGACAAATAATACGTCTTTTTCTACTAAGGCATTTAGTGCTTTTCGCGCGGTGTTTTGAGAAATTCGAGCATACTTTGATACCTTTGCAGTGTTGGTGAATGGGTCTGAGAAGGTATGAAGCCATACTTTCTTTTCAGATTCTGTTTCGCACAACTTTAACCCTTTGTGTGCAAGTTCTTCTGCCTTATCGAGTTTTTGATTAATTCGATTTGCCATTCGGTCACACGCATGCAGGAAGAATAGAATCCAGCTTCCCCAATCTGGTTGATTTCCCCTTACTCCATTAAGGAGTTTATAATATCTTGCTTTTTCCTTTTCGAGCTCTTCACTTACGAAGAATATTGGTTTTGTAACTAATTTTGATTGCATTAAATACAAAACGATAAGGATTCTTCCTAATCTACCATTCCCATCGAGAAATGGATGAATTGATTCAAATTGAGCATGGATGATCGCAACTTTTATAAGCGGGTCACTAACCTCATTGAAGATGTACTCGCCTTTAGGGATATGGTCAGTAGGTAATTTGATATTGTATGGATGCCCGTTGATAAAGTATTCAAGGTTTTCCATATACTCATTTATCTTTTCTGCTGAAATAGGGATATAGGAAGCATCGGCAATATTTTTAGTTGGCCCTATAAAGTTTTGGATCTTTCTAAAATCACCAGCTGATTGTGTAGAGCCCCTTGCATTATCCATAAGAGTCGCATGTAATTCTTTTATCAATCTTGAGGATATCGGGTAACCAATTTGTATTTGTTCGTAACCTTGTTCAAGTGCCCTTTGATAATTGCTAACCTCTAAAATTTCCCACCGAGGGTTCTTATCGTTTTTTTCCTCAACAACATCAGAAAAAGTAACCTGTGTACCTTCAATTCTAGTCGATTCAACAGATTCACTTAGAGTGAGAATTTGAACCAATGCATCACTCACGATAGAATGATTAAATTTTTCCTCTAAACGGCCTAATTTGTTACTTACAGTAGATAATATACTTAAAATTTTCAGAGCATCATTTGTGTTAACGGAAATAGGCAATTTTTTAACACCTTTTATCGCCACTATTACCACCTCTTTTTCTAAAAAGAATTCTTTATTACAATATTTTCTGGTTTTAACGCAACATTTTAGGAATTTTGAGTTATATACAACCATTATATACCAAAGTATCAAATCTAACACTAAATTAAACTGTTTTTATTTAAGGACAGATATTTATTTGACAAATTTGCAGAAAGGTAAGGAAAATATTCAATGTTGTATTTTAAAGAATAGGGCGTTGTACCCTACCTTATGACCTAAAGGGTAATTCTAATTTCCTATTTTTACTTATTTAGGAAATTCCAGGTGTGGTATGTAGTACTATGTAAATGGTTTGATTTTTGATTGTTATGGAGGAGAGAATACATGAAAAGGCTTTTACTCAGTTTTGTCATGTTGGCGTTGGTGCTGACGGCTTGTTCGAAAGATGAGAGTAAACCGGCGAATGGTGAGGTAGAGGATCCGAAAGCTAAGGAGACAGTGCAAGATACCAAAGAAGTGGAGGAAACAAAAGAATCCTATACCCCAAGGGAAGCTGCCTATTATGAAATTGATGGCATCGAACGTGAGTTAACAGAGATTGAGCAGGAGATGCTGCGTCATCCTGGAATTTTTAGTGGGGAAAATTATGATGAGGCGAAGGTGAAGGTAGCGCTTGACCAGTTGCCAGATGACTTGACTGAGGAACAGTATGTAGAAGAACTGAAATATTTGTTCACAGAGGATTATCATGAGGAACTGGAGACATTACTTACTTTTGATTCAACAATTGAGATTGATATTGATCGGCCGGATGAAACGGTTAATGCGCCAACTTTAAAAAAGGCTCATTATGCAATTCTAGTTGATGCAAGCGGTAGTATGGCGGCAAGAACAGGCGGCAAGACGAGAATGGAGTCTGCGAAGGAAGCTGTCATGGAATTTGCAGAACAAATCCCGGAGAATGCTACGATTTCGCTGCGAGTGTACGGGCACAAAGGCTCAAATAGCAGTGCTGATAAAGGCTTGTCCTGTGATAGCACCGAGGTCTTATATAATAGTAACTTTGAAAAAGCGGGATTTCAAAGTGCGCTGTCTCAAGTAAAGCCGGTTGGGTGGACGCCAATTGCACTCGGTTTACAGATGGTCCAGGGCGATATCCCTGAAGGCACAGACGATGTTGTCGTATATGTGGTTAGTGATGGGATTGAAACATGTGATGGGGACCCAGTACAAGAGGCGAAAAATCTTGTATCAGCTGACATTCAAACAGTGGTAAATATTATTGGTTTTGACGTTGATAATGAGGGCCAGCAGCTTCTTAAAGAAGTAGCCAGTGCTGGAAATGGGGAGTTCACATATGTAAGCTCTGAACAAGATTTGAAAAAGTACATGAGAGCCCAATATGAAGAAATCCAAAAGAGATGGTTGGAATGGAAAGAGGCCGGTAAGGAACAGGCTTATGAAATTAAAGAAGAGAAAAAGGCATTAGCGTATGACACAAAAGAAAGTATGAAAGAAAAAAGCACTCGTGAGAAGGAGCGTATGAAAGAGGCACAGGAGTATCTTAAAGAACGCTTTGAGGACTACGATCATCCGGCACGGAAAATTTTCTCTGACATCGTTGATTACGGAAATGCCAAGTGGCGCTATGCGGTCGATAATGGGAATCGATTGTGGAGAGAAGCAGTTGACAACGGCAACCGCGAATGGCGTGAGTATGTGGACGAGGGGAACGAGAAGATAAGAGAGACGATTGATAAGAAGAATGGGAATTAGGGCTAGGGGAGTTTTCTCCTAGTCTTTTTTTAGCCTTAAGTGGAAATCGATGGGGGAGGTATCGTATCTTAGCGGGGGACGGACGTTTTGTCACAAACGAAATAAAATTTTGCCTTTGCACGAATACTAAAGTTAAATTCACTTAACGCAAAAGCGAGGGATACCATGCAATTCACTACTTATCAAAGTGATATGACAAAATCGACAACCTTTCAGAGGGATTTATCTTCAAATGCCCTGAAGTATATCGCACTCATTGCCATGTTTGTTGATCATCTTGTTGCGGGTTTTATTCCTCAGGAGACGTATGCTGGGTTTGTTTTACGTATTCCTGGTAGGGTTGTCGCACCGATTTTTTGTTATTTTATTGCGATGGGATATTTTTACACATCCAATGTTTACAAGTACATCGAGAGATTGGTTATTTTTGCAGCTATCTCCCATTTTCCGTATGTATTATACTTTAAATTACCGTGGTGGAAAACCACGAGCGTTATGTGGGGATTAGCGTTGGGGTTAATCGCATTGACCGCTGTAAAAAGTGAAAAACTCTCGATTTATGTAAAGTTAGCACTTGTGTTTGTGTGTTGTATGCTCGCGTATCCGGCAGACTGGAATTATGTCGCTGTTTTATGGATCGTGTTTTTTGGCATTTTTCGAGGACAATTCAATAAACAAATCATCAGCTTTGTTTTCATAGGACTTTTTGTGCACATCATCCCTGAAATCACCAGGTTGGGCTGGCATCATGCCTATCAAATTGGAATATTCTTGGCCATTCCATTATTGGTCATGTATAAAGGCCGACGTGGCAGAAAATCAAACCTATTAAAATGGGGCTTTTATGTCTTTTATCCACTTCATTTAATCATTTTATACTTTTTAAAATACTATATATTTGCCTAGTGGAGGTAGTATGAAAAAAATAATTATTGCACTTATTTCGTTAGTATTCGTACTGGCTGCTTGTTCATCTACCGTTGTAGAGGAACCGATTGTTGAAGAAACAGTAGCACCAATTCAGGAAGTTGATCCACTAGAAGAGTTAGAGCCAATCCCAACTCCTGTAAAATACGAAGGTGATTTGGAATTGCCAGTGAACGGGGCAACAGGTTATGCGTCTATCGATTTAAACGTTAAGGCATCTTCCAATACAGAATCTGATACGGTTGTAACGCTAACAGCGGGTACAGCCTTTACTATTGTACAAGAAGAAGGAAATTGGTGGTTTATAAAAACCGCGACCACAGAAGGATGGGTAGACAATACGTATTGTTTCATTAACCTTCCTGATGTAATTCCTTCTATTGTTTATGATAACAGCAATACCTACTCATCTAAATTTGTCTCTTCCGGAAAAACGATTCCGGGAATAACTGGGCAAGCTTTGTACGAGGGAAAAACATTTAATGAGCGACTTGGAAAAGAAGAATTTATTGTTCCTGTATTGTACGCCATGTCAAAAAAAATCTTTCTTGCCCAGCAAGAAGCATTAACGAATGGTAATACATTGGTCATCTATGAAGGATATCGACCATATTCCGCTCAAAAAGCAGTCGTAGAGGCATTGACTGGATTAGCCAATGTGGATAAAAATGTCATGGCGGGGATCAACACGGCTCCATGGAGCACAAATTGGTTTATTGCTACAAGTGTTTCGAACCATCAAATGGGGTATGCAATTGACGTAACTTTGGCTAAAGTTGATTCAAAGGAAGATGTGGCAATAGGTGAATATTTAATTGTCGATATCACCGATTACACGGAATATACAATGCCAACTCCAATACATGAGCTAAGTATGGCATCTAAAACATTCACCAAACCGGTCTCATCATCATCGCCAACTGCATGGAAAAATGCCAAATTAGCGGATAGCATGAATGAATACGCCATTACCCTTCAAAAATATGTAACGAATGCTGGTCTTACACCACTCGCTTCAGAATGGTGGCACTTCAATGATTTAGAGGCAATGAATGCAACAAAACAGCATCCAGGTAAGGGTGGGTATGTTTTAAATGACTGCTTGAGTGTAAGACCCTAGGAGTAAGGGGGACAGCTCATTCGCCCAGCTTCGGACGAATAAGATTTCTTTACTACTGATACAGAAATAAAAAGAATTCCTGAAATTGAATAGGGTGGATCAACTAGGCTCACGATAAAAATGGACGGAATGAGAATCCCGTCCATTTTTGTGCGCTTGGCAGCGCTTCGGACTTACGGGTGAGAGTCCCGAACACACCGTTTGGTGGCGGAAGTGTATAGTTGACAGGTAGTGCGTGTCCGTGAGGAATCGTGCGGAGGTCCTGAAGATAAAACTCGGAATAGGCGGCATAAACCGTGTTGGCTGGCAGAGCGGATAACCTTGCAAAAGATGGGGATGTCCAATACCACCGTGGTTCTGTTAGTTAGGAGGACTAGATTCGAGTGAAAGCCCGATGACGTGACCCAAGGAGGTCTCATCGTCTCCATACCTAGTATGGTAAACCTTATACAAGTCCGTGATGGGCAAGTTAAGATTATGGATGGTGAGAAGTCAGAGCAGGGGATAGTAGTGTATAAGCTTACTGGAAAGGTCGCAAAAGTAAGTGACTCAATTCAGAGTAATTGAGAGGAGCCATAACCCAAAAGGTATGAACTCTATGCGAAGCCCGTCTGTCCATGGAAGAGAAACTGAGTTATCTTAGAATACGTCATGTCCATACAGAAACTGAGAGGATAAATCCTTAGAATCGGGGTCGAACAGAAGGGTAGACCGTATGGGGCGTAGTACTTTATGAATCTGTTGATATTGCCGAGGTTGGGCTAGTCAATCATCAGACCGAAAGGAAAGAAACGGAACATGAACGGAAAGAAAGACAAACAGGGTTTTCGTGAGGGAGTAAAGACTCCACAAAAGAAGAAATGGTATAGTCTCATAGATAAAATATGGTCAATGCCTAACATGGAGGAAGCCTTTAAAGAGGTTAAAAGGAATCGTGGAGCCGCAGGGGTAGATGGAGTAACAATTAAGGCATTTGAATTTGGTGTGGAGGATAATGTACAAATCCTTCAACGCGAATTACGAGAAAAGTCATACAGGCCGAGACCTGTGAAACGTGTATATATTCCAAAGGCCGATGGTTCAAAAAGACCTCTAGGTATCCCAACCGTGAGAGACCGAGTAGTACAGGCTTCTGTGCGTAGAATAATAGAACCAATATTTGAAGCAAAATTTCTTGATTGTAGTTTTGGCTTTCGACCGAACCGAAGTGCACATATGGCATTGGAGAAAATCCGAAAGGATTTAATGGATGGCTATGTGTATGTAATTGATGCAGACTTAAAATCGTACTTTGATACAATTCCGCATGACAAGCTTATGTCTTTGGTTAGAGAAGAAATAGTGGATGGAAGTGTCATTGGACTACTTGAAAGTTTCCTCCAAGCAGGAGTTATGGAGGGCGGTAGTTTCCACCTAAACGAAAAAGGCACTCCACAAGGTGGGTTATGCAAAGCTTAGCATAACCCACCTTATGCAAAGAAAGTAATTATGCAAAGTAATCGATAAAATCCTTATAAAAATCAATAATGTAATGTAATTTTCTTTGCATAATATCCAAAGATGATAAAGAGTTTGATACTCAAAATATCATTTTTGGAGGAATGTTTATGAAAAAAAGAACATTAGAAGAACTGATCCCAAACCTTGAGCAGGAAATGCTACGCCTTGGTTATACGGAAGGAACCATGAATTTCTACCGGAGGCGTTGGCAAATGTTGCTTCAATTCGCTCAGGAAAAAGGTGAAACCCACTATTCTGAAAGATTAGGAATGGAATTTGTTGAAAAGTACTTTCATATTCTAGGGAAAGATTTTAATCGTACGCTCTCACAGTCAGAGACTCAAGAACTTCGTATAATACGAATGTTAGGTGATTTTCAACTACATCATACTATTTTACGTCGGTACTATAAGCATAAGGAAATCCTTACGGATTCGTATTTTATTGAAATTAGTAACCGCTTTAAGCAGTACTGTATAGATAAAGATTATTCAAAAGTTACGATTGACCATTATGTAAAGCAATCTGCACGATTCATGGATTACCTCTTCTCGCAGAAGGTTAAGGATTGTAAAGAAATTAATCTCACAGTTATTAACGACTATATTAAAACTTTGGCCGGCTATACTTACAAAACAGTTGAACAAAATATTTGTTCCATGCGTGCTTTTTTCCGTTTCCTTCTTGAAACTGGAGAAACACAGATCGATTTTGCTTCAAAAACACCTATGGTCCAGGCAAGAAAACAAACTCGTATTCCATCTGTATGGACAGAAGATGAGTTGAAAAAACTATTCGCTGCAATTGACAGAGGAAGTCCAAAAGGGAAAAGGGATTATGCGATTATTCTAATGGCATGTTGCCTCGGTTTGCGGTGTACAGATATAAAAAATTTAAAAATGGAGAACTTCTATTGGGAAGAAAAGAAACTTGTATTTACTCAATCAAAAACAAGACATGCTTTATCTCTTCCATTAACACCGGAGGTGGGCTGGGCAGTCATTGATTATCTGAAATACGGCCGTCCTAAAATAAACAGTTCGTATGTATTTGTAAGACACATGGCGCCATTTGGTCCCTTTTCAGAAGATGATCATCTAAATCAGCTAATTAAAAGGTATATGGAATTAGCACACCTTCCTACTTTGAAAAAAAGAAGAGGTATGCATTCTCTTAGGCATACTATGGCCAGTATGCTTCTTGAACAAGATACACCTCTTTCCACTATTTCAGATATTCTCGGTCATGTGGATACCGACTCAACAGCAGTCTATCTAAAGGTTGATATTAAAAAGCTGAAAGAATGTTCGCTTGATTTTGAGGAGGTACTAAATCATGAGTGATATCATTTATGAAGGACCTTTTAGAAATCATCTCCAAAGTCATGTGGAATTGAAAAAGGCAATCGGCTATATATACGATACAGAAGCGCGCCATCTAAAACGATTTGACATATTTACATTAGAAAAATACCCCCATGCCACCGAACTTACTAAGGAAATCGTATTAGACTGGTGCAGCAAAAAACCTTACGAATCACAGGCGAATTTATGTTCACGTGCATCGTTTATACGCCAATTTGGTAAGTATCTCGATTCCATCGAAGTTAAAACATATATTATCCCTAAGGGATATTTTCCTAAAGAAGAACAATATGTACCATATATATATACTATTGGTGAACTAAAAGGATTTTTTACTGAAACGGAAAATTGCAAATTCTGTTCCGAATGTCCACACAGACATTTAATTATGCCAGTGTTCTTTCGTATGATTTATATGTGTGGCTTGAGGGTATCTGAGGCAAGGTTTCTAAAAATAGCTGATGTTGATCTTGAAAATGGTGTCCTGACCATAAATCAATCTAAAAATGATAACAGTAGGTTGGTACCGATGTCCGCGTCCCTTACGGAACGTTGTCGGCATTATTCAAAAATGGCACATCCTTATCCAAATGCAAAAGATTATTTTTTTCCAGCGCTTGATGGTAAACCGATGACTGCGGGAAATGTGTATAAAAACTTCCGTAAGTTTCTATGGCGAGCTGGAATTTCACACGGCGGAAGAGGACGGGGTCCACGTATTCATGATTTTCGCCACACTTATGCAGTTCATTGTCTGAAAAAATGGTCCGAACAAGAAAAGGATTTAACGGTATATCTTCCGGTACTTAAAACTTATTTAGGCCACGATTCTTTCGAGGAAACAGCTTATTATTTGCGTCTCACTGCGGATGTGTTTCCAGACATTACATTAAAGCTAGAATCACGGTTTCCAGAAATGATTCCTCAGTTGGTAGGTGATACCGATGAAACCTACTGATTTTGCGAAGTACCTTACAGAGTTTCTTTCCGTGTACCTTCCATCCCAGAGAAATGTAAGTAAGAATACAATTCAATCATACCGTGATACATTTAAACTTTTGATTAAGTACTGTCAGGAAATAAAAAGCATTCCAGCAGAAAGAATTACACTAGATATTCTAACAAGCGGGCTGCTTACTGGTTTTCTAGAATGGTTGGAAACGGTTAGAAAGTGCAGCATTTCAACTAGAAATCAGAGGCTTTCAGCGATTCATTCCTTTTTCCGGTATGTTCAGGCCGAAGAACCTTCCGGTCTATTCCATTTTCAAAAGGTAATCGCAATCCCTACCAAAAAGGCAAGAAAAACAGTGGTAGAGCATCTGACACCGGAGGCTATGGAACTACTTCTGAAACAGCCCGACAGGGGCTGCTTTAAAGGACGACGTAATCTTACATTGATGAGTGTTCTATATGATACAGGTGCCAGGGTGCAGGAACTTATTGATATTAAAGTAAGTGATGTAATATTACAAAATCCAGCGGTTATTATATTAACTGGAAAAGGTAACAAGGTAAGACGTGTTCCTCTCCTAAAAAACACAGTATCTTTATTAGAACGCTACATTGTCGAGAACAAACTGGATAAACCATGGAAAAATGAATATCCTCTTTTTACAAACCATCAGAAAAACAAGTTAACTAAAGAAGGGGTTGCCTACATTATTTCCAAATATGTTGAATTATCAAGGAAGACTTCAACTATTGTACCTTCGAAGGTGAAACCTCATATGTTTCGTCACTCGAAGGCAATGCATTTATTACAAGCAGGGGTAAATCTTATATACATTCGGGATTTTCTTGGCCATGTCGATTTAAAAACTACCGAAATCTATGCGAGAGCAGATACAGAAGCGAAAAGGAAGGCTGTCGAAAATGTGTATCCAGATTTAATTGATGGCAATCTTCCCGACTGGAGTAAGGATCAGGCACTTATTACTTGGCTTTCTGAATTAAAGTAGCTATGAAGTTATGCAAAGTAAATGGAGTAAAAGCCTTTATATTTCGGGCTTTAGAACGTTTTCTTTGCATAATATTTTACTTTGCATAAGGTGGGGTTATCAGTCCCCTTCTTGCGAACGTATATTTGTACCCGTTAGATGAACTTATGACAGAGAGAGGGCATCGCATTACAAGATATGCGGATGACTTCGTCATATGTTGTAAGTCGCAAAAAGGCGCAGAACGTGTACTTAAGTCGATTACCCGTTTTCTAGAACAAAATCTTGGATTAATCGTCCATCCTGAAAAGACGAGAATTGTAAACAATCTAGAGAAACGGTTTGTTTTTCTTGGGTACGAATTTAAACAAGCCTTTTGGGTTAAGCCATCAGAAAAGTCAATTATGAAGTTTAAGGATAAAGTTAAGGAAATAACAAAACGTAATCAAACCGTAAACATAGCACGATTGATTAAAGATAAACTAAATCCATATCTTCGGGGATGGGGAAACTATTTCGGACATGGGCATACAAAGTCATTGTTTAGTGAGTTTGATGGATGGATTCGAAGAAGGTTAAGGGCAGTTCAATTAAGAAGCTGGCGGAAAATCAGGAAATTGCATAGGGAATTACGCAGAAGAAAGTGGAAAGGGGAACTTCCTCGGTTGCGCATGTATGCATGGAGAAGTTCAAAATGCACGCCAGTAAACACTGCACTTCCAAACAAATGGTTTAAGGAGCTAGGTCTTGTTTCTTTAGTGGATATTTACAATGAACATCATCCCCAACGGGGATAACATGGAGGAGCCGTATGCGATGACCCGCACGTACGGATCTGTGAGAGGCGCATGAATAATTCATGCGCCTACTCTATTTTCTGAATGAATCTAGGTTCCATTTATTTTTCGGGAACAAAGTAGATAACCGAAGGACCAGATGCGCCCCCTGGAAGGCTTGTTACAAAATCATATTGATTCCCGTTGGCTCCAATTTTTTCGGATGCAAACTTCCATGCATTTACATAGCTTAGAAACCCAGTAGTGTTAAGTTTGCCGTTCCATTGCATAGCAAAGTGACCGAATCCGCCAGCAGGGTTATCGTAGACGGAGAGTTGCAGCGGATGATGTAAACTATTTTCCACTTTAACATCTAAATCGTATAAAACACCATAGTTTCCATTATTGATTACCGGTTTATTTCCATCGACGACACTAATGCCTTCTTCATATTCTCCTGGTAATTTATCACTCCATTGACCGGAAGCAGCTGAAGACAGTCGAATATAGGCATTTCCTAATGCTGTATCATACGTAAGCGTCCCCTCACGATCAAAATGTGGAAAACTTCCTCGAACATGTGAGTCAGGCGGTAAAATCTCAACAGATAGCGGGTCAGCTGGACGTTCTACATAGTTAAGTGTAGTCGCAGTGACAGTGGCAGGCTGATGGCCATGTTTCGTGTAGACATCATATTGGGCAATCCCACTTACCGTATCTCCATCGTTTGCATTTGTTTCTAGGAAATAGCTTTCACCAGGCTTAAGAGTTTTAATATATTTTTTCTCAGCCTTTTCTTCTAAAAATTGTACTAACGCTTCTTTTCCAGCAACGTCAGGATAAATACTGACTGAAGCACCAATCCCTTTAGAAAACACCATTACTGTTTCATCTGAAGTGTTTGTTAAGGCTAAGCTAACATACCGATTCTCTCCACTAATATTTTGATGATGCCAAAACACTCGGAATTCTCCAGTAGCTTTATCGCGATAAAACGCACCATTGTCGGAGTATGTTTCTGGTGAATCACTAAGAATCAGTTTTCCTCCTGTTTGGTTTAATTCTGGCTTTTCAAGATGAGCAGCAGGCTTGAGTGTTTCGATAGGTACATAATCTTCATTGGCAAATGCCTGACTAGGAAGTAGAAATGCCAATAGAATAGTACCAACAGCTAATGCAGACTTCATTTTCATTCTTTTTCCTCCTCTTCTATTTTTATTGAAACCCCAAATAATGACTATTCAACATCCTAAGAAGCTAAGAGGGAAATTCAATGTTTATGTAGATTCGATAATTGTTGGATTTTTCCTTCCTTTTTTATAAAAATGAGGAAAAAGTCCCCCTTTTTTTAAAAAGAGATAGGTATCAAATTATATTTTAAAAAGAAAAATGGTGAATTTAAAGCCTGTTTTATTGCCCGCCTTGACGGATGCGATGGGATTTTGTATCCTTGAGTTGGAGGATATATTCTCTTTTTTATTAAGTGGAGGAATATTTCTTCATATGAATTTCAGAAACAAGACAAAGGAGAATGTTTATGCCGAAGACTGAGAAAGTGAACCCTCTTTTAATTATTAAATCTGTATACAACTCGCTTACGAAAACAGAACAAAAGGTAGCGGATTATATTATGGTCAATCATGCGGAAGCTGTGTATTCCTCGGTAACTGATTTAGCAGAAGTGGTTGGGGTTGGTGAAACTACAGTTTTACGTTTTTGCAGAAAATTAGGATATAGAGGATTTCAAGAATTTAAATTATCTGTTGCACAAAATCTCATGGAAGCCGATGAACAGGTTTACGGTAAAATTGATGAACAGGATTCCGTTGATGTGGTTGCGAAAAAGATTTCGAATCAAAATGTAAGTGCTTTAAATGATACAGTCTCATTACTTCAAGAGAGCACTTTACAGGCAGCAGTTGGGAAAATAAATAGTGCAAAGAAAATCTATTTCTTTGGCGTGGGGTCATCTGGATTTACAGCATTGGATGGTCAACATCGATTTATGAGGCTAGGCTACAACACAGAACATGTCTCTGATTCTCATATTATGTCAATGACGGCGTCTTTATTAGGTAAGGATGATTTAATTATTGCCATATCTTCTTCAGGAAGTACAAAGGACGTTGTTGATGCTATTGAAATTGCAAAGGAAAACAAAGCATTTATCATGTGTATTACAAACCAGGCACGATCGCCTATTACAAAGTATGCGGACTTAATTCTCCTTGCAGCAAATAAAGAATCGCCATTTGAAGGTGGGATTTTTTCTTCAAAGATTGCTCAGCTTTTACTATTAGATGTCCTAGCAACAAACGCAGCTCTTGGCAACAAAGAACAAGTGTCCAGGGCCATAAAGAGTACAGCGGAATCCGTTCTCGACAAATTGTACTAATACTCTAATAGAAAAAGGTGAAAATCATGGTTTCTTCAAATAATAAACTATTTGAAGTTCTCGAATATATAGTAGATTTGGTGCTGTTAAACTTCTTATTTATTATTTGCTCCCTACCTTTAGTCACAGCTTATCCTTCTTTTGTGGCATTGGTAGGAGCGATTAAAGATATGTCTGACGAAAAACCAACACCAGCTTGGAGACAATACCTTAAACTCTTTTATGATTATTTGAAAAAAGGTTTAAAGATATGGCTCCTTCTTTTTGTAATTTCAGTTGTCATAATCGGTGATATTATCGCGTCTTTTTATTTGCCAACGGCTTTACAGAATTTTCTTTTGCCCTTTAATGTAATCGTGACTCTTTTATTCTTAGGAGTATTTAGTTATCTTATGAAACTATTTATTTTGGGAGAGGATCGTTTAAAAACATTAATAATTGTCAGCTTTTTTCAATACTTTAAACAACCCGTAAAGCCTTTATTGATTACGGTGATAAATGGGTTGATTGTTGTTCTATCAATCTATCTTCGTTTTGTTCCATTCATCATTTCATTTAGTCTTCTTGCATTTACCTATTATTTTCTGTTGTTTGCAAGGGATCATGATGCAGAGAATAATTAGATTAAAATAAAAAATGGAGATTTTTTTATTTTTTAATAAAAATGGTGGATTTAATCTCCAAAAGGTGATACATTCTAAATAGAGAGTTAATTCTCTACTGAAAGCGCTTAATGAAAGTCGGTTTTGAAATCTAGTAGGGGGTGCACGAATACAATTACTATTAGAAATCGAAACTCAAAAAAATCCAATGAGGTGAGAAAGAAATGATTAGATTCAAAAAATTACTATCAGTAGCTATGGTGTTTTTACTTGTTTTAAGTGTCTTAGCAGCATGTAGTGGCTCCAAGGATTCAGGGTCAAGTAACTCAGATTCAACAGATGGAAAAAAGGACGAACAAACAACAGTTGAATTTTGGACAATTTCGCTTCAACCAACTTTTAATGATTATTTCAATGACCTTATTGCAAAATACGAAGAAGAAAATCCAAATGTAAAAATAGATTGGAAAGACTTCCCGTATGATGCGGTTCAAAACAAATTATTGACAAGCATTGCTAGTAAACAAGCTCCAGACGTTGTTAACTTAAATACTGAGCTTGCCAACCAAATGGCTTCAAAAGGTGCTTTAGTAGATTTTAACGAGCAATTATCAGATGAGCAAAAAGGGATATATTATGAAGGAATCTATAATTCTACTGTAACTGACGGTCGTGCAAATGCACTTCCATGGTATACAGGAATTCCTGTTCTATATATTAATACTGAATTAGCTGAAAAAGCAGGTATTGATGTAAGTAAGGCACCACAAACAAAAGAGGATTTAGCAAACTGGGGTAAACAAATTAAGGAGAAAACAGATGCTTTTGGATATGTATTCTCAATGGATACTCGTTCGATTCTAGAAGAAGGCTACAAGCTTGTCGAAGGTGACAAAGCGGTATTTAATACCGATGAAGTTAAAGAATACATCCAAGGTAATATTGATCTAATTGAAGCCGGCGTTATACCAAAGGATATTCCAGCGTTTGATAAACAAGTTCAGCTATTCGGTAGTGAACAAGTGGCGATGATTATCTCAAGTTCTTCTTTTATTAATCAATTGAAAACAGCTTCACCTGATGTATATGAAAAAACAATCGCAGTTCCAGCTCCAACAGGAAAAGCGGGCATTCGTTTTACAAACACTATGAATCTAGTTGTTCCTAAGGATTCTAAAAATGTGGATGCAGCTACTGCATTTGCACATTATGTATCAAATGATGCAAACCAATTAGCATTCTCTAAAGCAGCTAGCACACTTCCGTCAACAAAGGAAGCTGCGAAGGATGAATTCTTCTATAAAAATGATGGAACTTTAGAAGGTCAAGCGTTAACAGCATCTGTTGAAAGCTTAGACAAAGCAACAGATTTCTATATCGGAATTGAAAATGCGAACGACGTGAATAAAACAATGGCTAAGCATTTACAGAACATCTACATCAATGACCAAGATCTACAAGCTGAGCTAGATGCAGCAGAGAAGGAAATTAATGATATTTTAAGTCGTTAATAGTAAAACTGAATGGGCAGATATCCTTCTGCCCATTTTTTTAAAAAGGATAGGAAAGATTCATTTTTCTTCCGTGATGTTTAGCATCAAGAGCGCTTAGCGCATTAAAAGGAGGTTATGCCCTATGGGAAAGAAAAGAGCTTCCGGTTATAGCAGATTTACCGAGGTTCAAACAGCCTGGCTATTCATGGCACCAGGGTTAATATTGCTTGCTCTTTTTACCTTTTGGCCAATTATTTTCAGTTTTCCTCTGGCGTTCACCAACTATTCGGTAATCGGTGAAACGTCCTTCGTAGGACTTGATAATTTTAAAAGAGCTTTTTCCGACGTAGATTTTATCGCTTCTATTAAAAACTCTCTGCTTTATATGATTATCGTGCCTTTTATCCAAATTATTTCCATCTTGATGGCTGTATTAGTGAATCGAAAAATCGCTGGGATTAAGTTTTTTAGGACGGCCTATTATGTTCCAGTTGTTACCTCTATGGTTGCTGTTGCGATCATCTGGGGTTGGTTGATGAGCGCAAACGGAGTTCTCAATTATCTCTTAATGTCAATTGGCATTCTAGATGATAAGGTGAACTGGCTATCTGATAAGGATACAGCCCTTTGGGCATTAATGTTTATTACGTTATGGAAGGGCTTAGGCTACTATATGATGATCTATCTTGCTGGTCTACAAGCTGTTCCAACTGATTGTATTGAAGCAGCAAAAATTGACGGAGCAAGTAACTTCCAAATCATTACAAAGATCACCATTCCTTTATTAAAGCCATATGTGTTCTTCTGTACTTTAATTTCTTTAATGGCTGCAATTCGTGTATTTGATGAAGTCTTCGTCTTAACTTCTGGTGGACCTGGTAATGCAACATTGACAAGTAGTGTGTATATTTACCAGCAAGGATTTGAGCAATTTGAGTTTGGCTACTCATCCGCACTAGGCTTGATTGTAAGTTTCATTATTATGTTCTTTAGTATTTTCATCTTCGTGTTTAACAAGAAGGGAGGTGTAAATCCATATTAATATGGATGAGCCTATGAAAAATACGAAACTAGTAAAAACAATCGTCAATAAGTTCTTTGTGTATGCGTTATTAATCTTATTTGCCATTTTTATGATGGGGCCATTTCTTTGGCTAATTAGTGTATCGCTTATGCCAGGGAAAAATATTTTTGCATTTCCGCCTGCAATACTTCCAACTTTCATTGATTTTAAAAACTATTTGGAAGTATGGGAGTATATGGATTTTCTTAAATATATTTGGAACACGGTTATTATCACCTTCCTGGGTGTGACCTTTAGTATTTTATTCAGTGCTTTAACGGCCTATCCGTTAGCGGTTTTCAGATTTAAAGGAAGAAACTTTATTTTCCTATTACTCGTTTCAACGATGATTATTCCTGCAGCCGCAGGACTAGTTGTAAACTATTTAACGATAAACAGCATGGGATTAATTAATACTTTTACAGGAGTTGTACTACCGACACTAGTTTCAGTGTTTAATATATTCCTGTTCAGACAAGCATTCATGGGAATTCCAACAGATATTAGGGATTCAGGGAAAATGGATGGCGCATCGGAATTTCGAATTTGGGGTCAATTAATGATGCCGATGATCAAACCGGCTGTTGCGGTTGTTGGTTTATTTGAATTTATGGCGAACTGGAATAGCTTCCTATGGCCAATTATTGTGTTAAATACAGAAAAATACCCATTAGCTTCAGCGTTAAGCTTCTTAAATGGTCAGTTCTCATATAACTTTGGGTGGATCGCAGCTGGAACGGTAATCTCAGTATTACCAATCATCTTCGTCTTCTTATTCACACAAAAATACTATATGGAAGGAATTTCAGGTGCGGTTAAAGGATAGGGGAAACAAGGGGACGGTTCTTCTGTTCGCCTAATAATTTCCAAATGGAAAGGGAGATTTCAAATGTACAAAATTGCTTATATCCCGTTAGACGAACGTCCATGCAACTATGATTTTCCAAGCCTTTTAACAGGGGTTAAGGGGACAGGTCCCTCCGCCCACGAAGAAGTGAAGCTTGTAAGACCAAGCTTAAATCTGATGGGGGATAAAAAGGTACCCGGAAACACAGAAAAGATTTGGGAATGGCTCTATGAGGAAGTTGTGGATGCAGATGGTCTAATTCTTTCATTAGATACTTTGTTATATGGGGGAATTATTCCTTCTAGATTGCACCATCTAACGTTGGATGAATGTAGGAATGCGCTAGCGAGGCTTTCAAGGATAAAAGAAATAAACCCAAGTGTAAAAATATATGCTTTCAACTTAATTATGAGATGTCCAAAGTATTCAAGCAGTGATGAGGAACCGGACTATTACGAAGATTGGGGTAGTGAAATTTTTCATTATGGGAAATTGCATCACCTCATCTCTGCTAAGCTTGCATCTGAAGAAGAGAAAAATCAGTATGAAAACCTAGATCAACAGCTTCCTAAAGAGATAGTGAAGGATTATTTATCTCGCAGAAACATTAACGTTGAAGTAAATAAGCTCGCGCTTGAATATGTGAGTAATGGAATGATTGATTTTATGATTATTCCACAGGATGATTCTGCGCCATACGGGTGGACTGCTATTGATCAGCAGGAGGTTAGAGGGGCGATTGCCGCCCAACATCTCGAACTGGATGTGTATATGTATCCGGGTGCAGATGAAGTAGGGTGTACGTTGCTGGCCAGAATGCTTAATAGCTTTAAAGGAATGAGACCATTGGTATACCCTGTTTTCTCGAGCACACACGGCCCTTCTGTCACACCGTTATACGAAGATCGTCCTTTAATGGAAACTCTTAAATATCAAATATTGGCAGCGGGCGGACTCATGACTTCAAATCTTGCTGAAGCTGATATTGCATTATTCGTAAATTCGCCTGTTGAGCCGATGATGGAAGCTGCCTATCAGGATCAGCTTAGTACAAAATACCAGGTAAATCGAAATTTAATCGATTTTGCAGAGCAGCTAGAATACACAGTTAAGGTAAGAAACATCCCATGTGTGGTGGGCGATGTCGCGTTTGCTAATGGGGCCGATTTAGGACTGCTAAAGCTATTAAAAAGAAAGAATCTTCTTTTTTCACTTGCTGGCTATGCAGGCTGGAATACGAGCTCAAATACATTAGGAACATGCATTGCACAGGGCATGCTCCACAATATATATGGAAGCACCCAAGCCCATACAGATTTTTTAGCATTACGCTATGTCGAGGATGCTGGATATTGCAGTGTCGTCAGAAAGAATATCACAAATAATGTTTTACCGGAATTAGGCTATGACTATTTCCTTGTTGATGGAAAGAATGGAAAGATTTCAGAGATTGTAAAGGAACAATTGACGGAGTTTATAAAGGAACACCTTAATTACGAAGAAAACGTTCTGCTAATAAATGAATGCTACATGCCCTGGAACCGTATGTTTGAAATCGGACTGGATGTTGAACATATAAAACAAGATTAGGTGTTAAAAAAAGGAGTTGCTGCAATGATGAAGCAAGAAACTACTGATGTCGTGGTAATAGGTGGAGGTTTAGGCGGTTTTATGGCCTCCCTATCTGTTGCCAAAATGGGTTTAAAGGTCATTATGACGGAAGAAACAGATTGGCTGGGTGGACAGCTTACAAGTCAGGCAGTACCTCCTGATGAACATAAATGGATTGAAAGATATGGGTGTACCGATACATATCGTGAATTTAGAGATCGTGTGCGCCAATACTATCGTGACAATTATCCGCTCACAAAGGAAGCGAAGGAAAATGATATATTAAACCCCGGAAATGGTTGGGTAAGCCGATTGGCGCATGAACCTAAGGTTGCATTGAAGGTCATTGAAGATATGCTTGCCCCATACATCAACAGTGGAAAAATAAAGGTTCTATACAACTACAAGCCTCTAAAAGCGAAGACAGAAGAGGATGTCGTAAAATCTGTAACGGTGACACACATCTCCGGATCTCAACAAATCGAATTGGTCGGTGATTACTTTTTAGATGCTACTGAATGTGGAGACGTTTTACCGATTGCGGGTGTTGAATATGTTTCCGGAGCTGAATCAAGAGAAGAAACCGGGGAACCTCACGCTTTAGATGAAGCAAACCCGATTGATATGCAATCCTTTACCTATGTGTTTGCAGTGGATTACGTGGAGGGCGGAAATTTTGTAATCGACAAACCGGAACAGTATGATTTTTGGCGTGACTATATGCCGAGCTTCTCGCATCTACCACTTTTCAGCTGGTATGCAACAGATGCAGATGATACATCAAAGCTAAAACAATTTACGCTGTTCCCAAATGAAGAAGGTATTCCTTCCTTATTCACCTATCGAAGAATACTAGATACAGAGAATTTGGAAGGTAATTTGTATGAAGGTGATATTTCCCTCATCAATTGGGCGCAAAATGACTATTTTCTAGGTCCCATCTATGGAGTACCTGAAGAGGAAATCGAAAAAAACTTGTTTAACGCAAAACAACAAAGCTTATCACTCTTATATTGGCTGCAAACAGAAGCACCAAGACTTGATGGCGGGAAGGGATTCCCTGGCTTACGACTGCGGAAGGATGTATTGGATACAGAGGATGGTCTTGCAAAATATCCATATATTCGCGAATCGAGAAGAATTAAAGCTGTCTATACCATAACAGAACAAGATGTGAGTAAAGAAGTAAGAGGAGAAAAAGGAATATGTGAGTATTTCGACAGCGTCGGTGTAGGTAGCTATCATTTGGATTTACATCATACAACAGTTTCAAATCGAAGTTTCTATATTCCAAATTACCCCTATGAAATACCGCTTGGAGCTCTATTGCCAGTACGGGTAAAGAATCTAATCCCTGCTTGTAAAAATATTGGAACCACACAAATAACAAATGGGTGCTACAGACTTCATCCAACGGAATGGAATATCGGAGAATCAGCGGGATATTTAGTGGCCTATTCCAAATTGAATAATGTGACCCCGCATCAGGTAAGGGAAGAACAGCAACATTTAGAGGAATATCAAAATCTACTATTAAATAATGGTGTTCAGCTTCGTTGGCCAGAAGATATTGACCTATAAGGAGGAGACCAAATGGAACAATCAAACATATTGTGGGTTGATTTTTTAGCAAATGGTACTCGATTATTGGAAACTGAAAAGATGAAAGATCTAATAGATCGCGCGCTAAAATGTAACATAACACATCTTGTCGTCGATGCAAAAATTCCTTATGGATTTACAACCTATCCAAGTGAATATGCATATCATGTGAGTGAAATGAAGGACGAACAGTATCATGATTGGAAAGGTCGCGATTTTCTTCAGGAAATGATTCATTACGCCAAAGGGGCAGGATTGAAGATTATTGCAAATGTGGATGTATTTGCAGAAGGAAATGGAATTGCAAAAGAAGGAATGGTGTATGACAAGCCAGAATGGCAGGTTGTTCATTATAACGAGGCGCTCTCTAATATGCCGACAGCTGCGGAAAACCACCATGATCCAACGGTTTTTGTGAATCCGATTCATCCAGAGGTTGAAGCCTATGAGCTAAATATTATTCAAGAAATTGTTCGGAACTATGAAATCGATGGTGTTGTATTAGATAGATGTCGCTATCCCAATATTTATGGTGATTTTAGTAGCCTGAGTCGAGCGAAATTTGAAGCGTATATCGGTCAAGCGGTTAACAATTGGCCAAAGGATGTTATGACGATTGAGGAAAACAAACCTGCATTTGGTCCGTTTTTTCCAAAATGGGCAGAGTTCCGTGCGAAAAACATTAAAAACTTTGTTCAAAAAGCAAAAAATGTGGTTAAAACAAGAAATTCAGATTTGATTTTTTCAATATATGTAGGCTCCTGGTACCCATTGTATTATAACGAAGGCGTCAACTGGGGAAGTGAAACCTATCACCCTTCATTGGATTGGACTTCTGATACGTACCATACATCCGCTTATGCAGAGGAATTTGATTTTATCATGACTGGCTGCTATTACCCGGAAGTTACGATTGATGAAGCGAAAAACAATGGAAGACCTGCTAGCTGGTATAGTGTTGAAGGTGCGATTGAAATGAGTAAGGAAGCGATTAATGACCAAATTCCTGTGATTGCTAGCTTATTTTTGAAGGATTATACCGACAATGTAGACCAGTTTAAGAAGGCTGTTCAGCTTTGTAAGGAGCGGACAAATGGAGTCATGCTGTTTGACACAGTGTATATAGAGGACTACCAGTGGTGGAACGAGCTAGAAGAGACCATTTAACTAATTATCTTAGATTGCAACTGGAGTGTATGAAATGGAAACGAAACAAGTGTTTTTTGACAAAATATATAGAAGGTTAGTTGTGTCGTGTCAAGCCTTGCCTGACGAGCCTCTTCATAGCTCCTATATCATGAGTAAAATGGCGGTGGCTGCAACCCAGGCAGGTGCAAGTGGTATACGGGCTAACAGTGTGGAAGACATCCGGGAAATTAAAAAAGTAACAGACTTGCCAATCATCGGGATTATTAAACAGGATTATGACAATTCCAAAGTTTTTATCACGCCTACATTGAAGGAAATTGAGCTTCTAGTAAATGAAGGTGTAGATATGATTGCATTGGATGCAACTAGCAGAGTACGACCAGATGGTTATACGATAGCAGAGATTTTTCCAGAAATCAGAAGAAAATATCCCAATCAATTATTCATGGCGGATTGCTCTACTTTGGAAGAGGGTATTCAAGCAGAAAAATTGGGATTTGATGCTGCCGGAACAACATTATCAGGGTATACAGACTATACGAAGGATGTAACATTACCCAACATTGATTTAATCAAACAATTTGTAGATCAAATCAGTGTACCAGTCATTGCAGAGGGCGGAATCTCGTCACCTGAGGAATTAAAGCAAGTCATCGCAACAGGAGTCCATTCAGCGGTAGTTGGATCCGCGATTACACGTCCGCAAGAAATTACAAAACGGTTTTTAAAAGTGTTACAGGATTGAATCTAAGGGGACAAGGGGGCAGGTCCCTTGTCCCTATTAAAATATGATGGGATTACGGACCTGTTGATAACCCTACATTGAGGTGAGAGAGATGAAAATATTTGCTGCGGATATTGGCGGGACATCGATAAAAATCGGCGTGACCGACGAGAATGGTGTGATTCAACTATTTGATGAGGTTGTAACGGAAAGGAAAAAGGGAGGGCCTTATATTGTTCAAAAATTGGAGGATATAATCGCCAAGTACTCAGATATAGATGCAATCAGTATTAGCACAGCCGGCCAGGTGAATAGTAAGGAAGGCTATATTATCTATGCAAATGAAAATCTGCCAAACTACACTGGTACCAGAATTAAGGATCTACTAGAATCAAAGTTTAATGTACCTGTAAATGTAGAGAACGATGTGAATGCAGCAGCTTTAGGTGAAAAGTTTTATGGAGTGGGTAAGAAATATCGCGATTTTCTTTTTTTGACCTTTGGGACAGGTATTGGCGGCGCGATTGTAATTGATTCGAAGTTGCATCGTGGTGTTACAGGTAGTGCAGGAGAATTTGGTCATATGAATCTGTATCCGAATGGTATTCCATGTGGTTGTGGAAATCATGGATGCTATGAGCAATATGGCTCGACAACAGCTCTCATTAGGGAAGTGAAGAAGATAGATCCAGAGTGCACAAACGGCAGACAGCTGTTTGAAATGATTCAAAGCGGCAATGAACGGCTGTTTAAAGTATTTGATCATTGGACAAATGAGGTTGCGCGTGGTATTGCCAGTTTGATTCATATCTTCAACCCGCCTTGTGTCATTTTAGGTGGTGGAATCATGGAACAGGATTTATCTATCAAACTTGTTTCTGAAAAGGTTCAACAACACATTATGGATAGTTATTCAGATGTAAAAATCTTGAAATCTGAGTTTGGCAACAAAGCTGGCCTTTATGGTGCGATTTCGTTGCATAAATTTAGCTGAAAAGGAGCTAAATTCAATGAAAAAGGATAATCGTAAATTCCATAGTTCCCACTTAAATAAAACACTAGATTACATGGTATTAACGTTGAGCGAGAATATTGAGGATGCCTATCTATTATATGTCCAAGATGGCAGGGACTATTTAGAGCTAGGAGGATTGGAAAACGTGATTCAGAGGTTAGTATGTGAGACTCCTGAGCTTGCCAATCGACTTGTTTTTGTCCTGATCCATCCTGGGGATTCGGTTGAAAGATGGAATTCATTTAGTCGGAACGGGACTTCCTTTAGCCTGTTTCTTCGTTTTATGAATGATGAATTTATTCCAGAGATTGAAAGAATCTTAGGAGCTAACGTATCAAGAAGAGGCCTTCTAGGAGATTCTTTGGCAGGTAATATAAGCTTGAATATCGCACTGGAACGGCCGGAAATGTGGACGCATTTATTGGTTCAGTCTCCGGCTGTTTCTGCTGGCGATATTGGACAGCTGGAGAAGGTTGAACTTCCTGACTGGAACGTATACCAAACTGTTGGAACATATGAAGACGAGTTCGTATCCTCAATATCGAATGAAAAATTATATATTTTGACAAGGAATCGACAATTATATAGAAGCTTTTTATCGAAAAAGATAACCGTACAGTATATAGAATCAGAAGATGAACACCTTTGGAAGGTTTGGGAAAGGGATTTACCTTCCGTGCTAGAGTTTTTTGTGAAGGAGGTTTGACATGGAGTTATATTTTACTGGTGATGTATCAGATGTTTTAAAAGGTGTAACAATTCTCAGTGCTGAGTTGGGAATAAAAATTGCGGAGGATGGATACCCGATTGAGGTTATAAATCGCAAAGGACCCTTAGAAGTGACGAACAAACAGATTGTCTTTGAAAAGAAGATTCATTTTTTCAGAGGATTGGGGCTGTGGCTTCAGCACATAGAAAAAAATAATGAATTCCATCTTACTGAAGTGCCTCAATTTGAAACCAGTGGGGCGATGATTGATGTTTCGAGAAATGCAGTCCTTACGGTTGATGGTATTAAAATGCTGCTTCGAAAAATGTCTGTGATGGGCTTAAACATGGTCATGGTATATACAGAGGATACATACGAGGTTCCAGAAGTCCCTTATTTTGGATATATGCGTGGCAGGTATTCTGAAGAGGAAATTCGGGAATGTGATGATTATGCTTTTCAACTTGGGATTGAAATGATACCGTGTATTCAAACACTTGCCCATCTAAAAGAAGCGTTGAAGTGGGGCTATGCGAATGGAATCAAGGATACGGATGATATTTTGCTTGTCGGGGAACCGAAAACGTATGAACTTCTTAAAAAACTGATAGGGGCAGCCGTTAGGCCTTATCGTACAAAAAGAATTCATATCGGCATGGATGAAGCGTTGCAGCTTGGGCGTGGAGTGTATATTGAGAAAAACGGGTATCAAAATCGATTTGACATTATGAATCGCCATCTTCAAGAGGTAGTATCAATCACCGATGAATTTGGTCTGCAACCAATGATTTGGAGTGATATGTACTTTCGACTAGCCTCCCAAAGCGGAAATTATTATGATTTTGATAAAACTTTATTGGAACAGGTTAAGCAATCCATTCCTAACGTACAAATGGTGTATTGGGATTACTATCATTCGGATCAAAGTTTCTATGAGGGAATGCTGAACACACATAAACAGATCGTTTCGGATCCACTTTTTGCTGGAGGGTTATGGACTTGGAATGGAATCTCCCCTAACTATTCAAGGGCTTTCCGGAATACGGAGGCGGCATTAAATGCCTGCAGAAAAACCGGTATTAAAGAGGTATTTGCAACCATGTGGGGTGATAACGGTACTGAAACCCCGATCCAAACAGCACTTCCTGGCCTGCAATTATTTGCTGAGCATACGTATCATCAAATAGTGAGTAGAGAGCATTTGAAAGAAAGGTTTAACTACTGTACTGGATCTGATATAAATGATTTCCTTTTATTGAATCAATTCGACGAGATTCCAGGAGTCATGGAGGATAATTTATATTCTTCAAACCCTTCCAAGTTTTTGCTTTGGCAGGATGTATTACTAGGTTTATTTGATGAAAATATAAAGGGATTTCCGATTGCTTACCATTACAGAGGTTTAGTGGAAAAACTACGGGTAGTTAAGGAACGTAATCAAGGCTCGAAAGAATTATTTCATTTTTATGAGCAGCTAGCAATGGTATTAAGCGTGAAGGCGGAGCTTGGTATTGATGTAAAGTCAGCCTATGACAATGGAGATAAAGTGGGAATTAAGGTCTGTCTTGAAAACCTGGAAATTCTGAAAGTAGGGATAGATAGGTTAAGAATGGCACATCGAGATGTATGGTTCTCCGTTAATAAAGCTTTCGGCTGGGAAGTTCTTGACATTCGATATGGGGGTATACTGACTCGAATTGAAACAGCGGAGTATCGATTGGATCAATGGTTGAAGGGTAACCTTACAAAAATAGAAGAACTCGAAGAAAATCGTCTTCGATATGATGGTCCTGAACAATTCCCGGAAAACGTAACATTGGGAAGAGGCGAAACCTACAACCGGATTGTAACAGCTGGGACATTATAAAATTATTACCCAACGAGTATAGAAATACTATCTGCTCGTTGGGCCTGTTTAGTCTTTAGGGGCGAGAGTGGGACAAGGAACCTGTCCCTATGTCCCGACCTTTCTTCCAAATCCGTTCGTATTGAACAAGTCTAGTTTCAAATAGTTTCAATGGATCATAATACACTTCCGGATTCGATTTCATTTTAGCTAATGTTTCTTTGTCTTGTTCTACACGGGATTGTGTTCCGTCAATAGCCTCAGAAAGATCATCTAACGATTCCTTATAAAATATCCCGACATCTTGTTGCAGTGATTTTTTGAAAAAGTCGAATTGCTGCCAAAACTTCCTTTGAATGGAGTCGACCACTTCCGTATAGGACGCATTATCTACATAGCGCTTATACTGGTTAAGCATGTATGCCTGTTGCTTTTGTGGCAGTAAACCCAACACTTTGCCAGCACCCTTCAGAAGCACTTGCCCTGGATTATGGCGAAGCATGATGTTTTCTTTATCAATTTGAATTTGATAGGTCATGCGACTGATGTCTCGACGCCAATCCTCGACCACCTTAAAATCACAATGCAGCTGGAGTTCCTTTTCAGGATATCCTTCAGCTAGCGACTGAGTCATATCATCTAAGTAAGCTTGAGTAGCCACTAATTTTTGATTTGAACTTTCAATCCATTCCTGAAGTTTTTCTGAAAGACTTGGTACAATCTCCTGATCAAATAAACTTCGAATCTCTTCATTCATTTTTTCGTTCAATTCAATGTGGAGCTGGTTGAGATTACTTTCTTCTGTTATATATTCTGAGCAGCCCGCAAGGATTTTCGGTATTTTTTCAGAAATGTCATGTTTAACCTCCGAAATGAGGCCCTCGAATGAATCAGCAATTTCCTTGCTTTGGTCCATTTCTTTATCATGCAGACTGTTGTTAAATCCAGTTAATCGAGTGATAAATTCTTCATTATGCGCAATTAATTCGATTAATTTATTTTCAGCGTCTGCTCGTTTTTTAAGAAGGTTAGAAATCGTTTTTCTAAGCAAAAATAGGATTTTGCCAACACGATTAACCCTAAGGAAACTTGACTTAATGTCACGAAGGACATCGCCATTTCGAACAGAATGTATAACCGAATCAGGGAAGTACTCTTTTACTTTTTCACGCTCAAACGTATTTGGCAGAACAAAATGAACCGGAATATCCTTAACGGAATGTTTGATTTGAGCGAGATAATCCAGGTCTAATTCGGTCAGGGTTTCGGCATGGTGAACAAATAGAACGCCATCGACCACAGGCAAGTAGCCAAATGTTTTCCGTTTTTCCATAAAGTATTCGTTATAGCCAGTCAAATTCAGTCTTAGGCCTGACTGCTGTAATTGAGCAGATGGATGGCTAACCTCTATAATTGATTCTGGATCCGTTACCTCCTCGAATGTAGCCAGCGTACAACGCCCAGTATCGGACACCTCGATTATTTCCTTCTTTTCTCCATATTGAATGCTTGCAAAAGTAGAGAGCGAAGGAGTTAGTACTTCCTCTTCTAAAATCGAGTTCACAAAAGAACCTTTTCCTTTCCCAAGGACAAGCAGGTTCGTTGTGTTCTCATCAAAAAGTTGATCAAAGCCCCATACTAATCGATGGCTCGTTTCAATATTATTTTTTGCTGCCCAATCAATGATTGTTTTTACAAAGTGGTGACATTCATCAATGGATAAAGCTTGACTGTGGGCGTTTTCCAACAAAATCTCAGCCTCTTTAACAATCACCGTTTTAATGGCAGATGGAAAAATATCATCCCACGCTAAGATCGCTGCTGCAGCAGTCAATCCGTTAGTAGCAGTGGTAGTATTCAACCAATTAATTAGCAATTTCGGCATCAGCTGTCCGATATCACGTAATAAATAACTTCCAGTTGTGAGTTCAAGATACGCTTCCCCAAATAAATCAATAATCGTAGACCAAGACTCGTACGGATTGATTTCTAAATCCTTCATAATTTGAATAACTGAATGTAACCAACCTAGATAATCGTCTGTTTGTTGGTAGCTTTTCCAAATGGCAGCCAATAGCAGTTTAAATCTAGGTTGATCAAGTTCATATAAATTTAGTAACACAGAAACGAATGTATCAGGTGAAAATGTACTGCCATGACCTGCTTCGAAATATGAAAGTAAAGCGTCAAACCAAATTAGGTCTTGCGTTCGCTTTGCTTCATTAATCGCCAACTCAATCGCATTTTTCCAATCATCCTGTTCCTCATAAAAGCGCTTGGCAATCGATGTTAGCTCAGGATAATCTGGATTTCCTTCAATTGCTTCCTGAAGGACCCGATAGGCTGCATCGAGCTTTTGGTCTTCAAGATATAATGAGAACAGGCATAATGAAACTTCGCTGGTAAGGATTTTGTTTTTCGAAATGATCGAGCCGTACACTTCCTCAGCATTTGAAAGCAACCCAAGTTCATAATACGCATCGGCAATATTCTTTTTAGCCCAAGGTTCTAAGTCGTTCGAGATGCTTTCCCATTTATAAATTGCAGATTCATAATCTTTATTATTAAAGTAAAGTTCCCCTTGAGCAAAGCGTATATAGGACAAGTCATAGGGTTCCTTTTCAGCCTCACTTATGAATGCCTCACCAAGAATCTCAATCGGATGCCTTTTGTCGTTATCTGGAATAATTGTTTGATAATACGTTTTAGTAATAAATTCATGTTCTGATGTCATATGTAAACCTCCAATGCTGGGACAAAATAGGGTCATGTCCCGTTTCGTTCTTAATCAGTTAGGTGTAGGAAGTTTTTTCCTTGTAGGATAGACTCATACCTATTATAAATATATACGATTGAGTTGCTTAGTTTGTGTCGTTTTTTGCATATAATTAAGAAAGGGTCCAAAAAGATTATAATCTTTTTTGGACCCTTCAATCATATTACATACCATTTGCAAGTAAAGTCGTAGCTGCGCTAATTAATACGGCGAGAATAGGGAGAGAAACATATAATAGGATTTTATTTCTCTTTCTTTTTCTTTCCATTTCCTCAGGTGTTACCCATGTACTCAATTTTCTTTTCCTCCTCGTCTTCGGTAGCTGGCTGGCTTAGTCGGTAGGACGGTAGCCCCTTTAGCTTTGCGTCTTCCACTTTTCAGTGGTTTTGCTAGTATCGAACGAATTTAACAAATCAATATTATTATCGTCACATTTTGTCGAAATGTTAATAGGTAAATAGCACTATTGTATTTCCAGTTAATAGAATTATTGATTTTCACATAATAGTCAATCGGAATATCGAGGAAAGACTTTTTATAAAAATGGACAGTAAATAATCGAAAAGTCACTAAATATACTATAAAATGTATAATATAGTAGAAAAAAATTAAATTGGAAAAAAGAAGGTGAAAATATTTGAAACGATACATATGGTTGATATTAATTATTGCACTAAGTATTGTTTTGCTAACAGGATGCAAGAAAGACCCTCTACCTGAAGAACGTTTTGAAACATTTATTCAAGATTGGGAAAAGCAGGATTTTCAAAAAGTATATGACCAATTTTCCTTAGACGTAAAAGAAAATATTCAAAAAGATGAATTCGAAAATCGTTTTATGAAAATTTATAAAGATATTGGTGTTGACAAACTGAAAATCAGTTTTAAAGCTCCAGATGAGGAAATCGAACCTAATGACAAAGGAGAGGTTGTTTTCCCATATCAACTTTCAATGGAAACGATTGCAGGCAAAATTGAATTTAAAGAACAAGTGACGCTTGTTTTAGAAGAAATAGATGACGAAAAAAATGGGCAATCAAATGGCAGCCATCAATGTTCTTTCCTAACATGGAGGAAGGGGATGGCATTGGAGTTTCCATATCCTCTCCTACTCGAGGTGAAATTACTGACAGAAACGGCGTTCTGCTGGCAGAAAATGGCCTTGTATATGAAATTGGTTTGGTTCCGCAGGACCTAGGTGAAAATAAGGGAACCATTATTACCGCTGTTGCTGAAATGTTAAAGCTAACACCTGAGTCTATCGAAAAGAACCTAAATGCTTCTTGGGTTAAACCTGATTATTTCGTACCAATAAAAAGGCTCTCTTTACAAGAACAGGACCTAGCAACACAAGTAACGCAACTAAATGGTGTTTTATCGAAAAAGGTAGAATCCCGTGTTTACCCATTTAAGGAGGCAACCGCCCATTTGATTGGGTATATTGGAACAGTAACTGCAGAGGATCTAAAAAAGCTTGAAGGAAAAGGCTATTCTGCAAATGATGTTGTAGGAAAAAAAGGTCTTGAAATGGTACTTGAAGACCGTTTAAGAGGGGAAAAAGGTGCTAAGGTTTTTATTAAGAAAGCTAATGACGCTGGAGAAGTTACGCTTGCTGAAAAACGTGCTATTGACGGTGAAACAGTAAAATTGGCCATCGATATCGATGTTCAGCTTACTGCGTTTGATCAACTTAGAGGTAATGCCGGGGCCGCAGCTGCCATCCACCCGTTAACAGGTGAGACACTTGCACTTGTCAGTAGCCCGTCCTTTGATCCGAACACTTTCGTACTTGGAATTTCAACTGGGGAATGGAATCGATTAAATGAAGACCCACTCAAGCCATTACTGAACCGTTTCGGAGCAACCTATGCACCTGGCTCAACCTTTAAACCAATTACAGCTGGAATTGCACTAGAAAATGGAGTCATTACATCTGAGACAACGGTAGATGTAGCTGGTAAGCAGTGGCAAAAGGATAGCTCGTGGGGAGGCTATTCGATAACTAGGGTCACCGATCCTGGGAAACCTGTGAATTTAAAGGATGCCTTCGTGTACTCTGACAATATTTATTTTGCTCAAGCGGCACTAGGAATTGGCGGAGATCGATTCGAATCCGAATTATCGAAATATGGATTCGGTGAATCATTTCCATTTGAATATCCATTGTATGAATCGAAAATTTCAAACGAGGGTTTGAACAAAGAGATTTTAGTAGCTGACACAGGCTATGGACAAGGACAACTTGAAATGAGCCCTGTGCACCTAGCCTTTTCTTATACGCCATTATTAAACTCAGGTAAACTAATAAAACCAAAACTTATCCTTGATGGTTCGGAAACAGAGGTTTGGAAGGAAAATGTCATTTCTCCAGAGAATGCTCAAATCATTCTAAATGACCTCATTCAAGTTTTCGAAGATCCAAATGGCACAGCACATGATGCAAAAATAGAAGGTTTACAACTAGCTGGAAAAACAGGAACAGCTGAACTTAAAACAAGTAAGGATGAAGATGGAAAAGAAAATGGATTATTTGTTGCTATGAATACAGAGAATCCTCGACTATTAATATCGATGTTAATTGAAGATGTAAAAAACGGTAGCCATGAAGTTACACCGAAAGTGAAATCGATAATGGAATCAATACTAAAAAAATAATGAAGAAAAAGCTGACATTATTCGTCAGCTTTTTGTTTTTTTAATTACAATTTCCGTGGAAATATTACACAAATTACCCAAAAGTACTTAAAATCACCTTTTTATATTGTATAATATAGTAAATTAGTTGTGTTCTGTTTGGGGGTTTATTATTTGAAAAAGGTACTTGTTATTATTGTCATACTTCTTTCCGTAGCAATTGTAGTGGCCGGAAAGCTGCATTGGAATAATAAAATACAAGCAACAGTAAATACTGTACATGTTGAAAAAACGGAGAAAGCAGATGTGAAAACCGTAGCTGAAGAAAATCAAGAGAATAAAGTACAAAAGGTTGAAGCTTATTCCAAAAACTTATCAGAAGAAATTCAAACAAAACTTATCAAAGCCGTGCAAGATGGAGTACCGGTTAATCTTGTAATTGCTGGTTCAAGCGCTACACCTGAGGACCCATTGGGGTGGCCGTCCTTACTTAAGAAAGATCTAGAAGACACTTATGGTGAAGACGTTTTAAATGTCACAATAAAGGAAATTGCTGATAAACTTTCAACTGAAGTGGTACAAGAAGAGCTGTATCAAGAAATAATAAGCCTTTCGCCTGATATCTTATTATTAGAACCATTCATCTTGACAGATAACGGGAAAGTAACTATTAATAATAGGCTTGTTAATTTAACAACTATAATTGACGCTATTAAAGTGGAGCTTCCGGAAGTGACTGTACTATTACAACCAGCAAATCCTTTACATAATGCAAAGCATTATCCAAAAGAAGTTGGAGAATTGGAAAAATACGCAAATAATAATGATTATATTTATCTCAATCATTGGGAAGCATGGCCGGATTATCAAACCGATGAGATAAAGGAATATTTATTAACTAATGGCAGCCCTAATGAAAAAGGACAAAGACTGTGGGCAGATTACTTGTCCAATTATTTTATTTCGGAAGATGCAAAAGAATAAATTAAGAATTATCCAATCTTAAATGGACAACAATGCTGCCAATGGAAATAAGAAATACTCTTGACCGAGAGAGAAAAATAAAAAAGGAGGATGGATTCTTATCGAATTGGACTAACCTAAAATAGTGAGACAATATAAAACACCTCCAAAATGGCAATACTTGAGATAAGTATTGTGACATTATTCGGAGGTGTTTTTGCGTGGGCAAAAAAACTGTATATACAAAAGAGATTAAATGGGCGGTAGTAAGAGATAAGCTTGAAGGAAAATTAACAACACGGGAAATTATGAACAAATACAAAATCAAAAATAAAACTCAAATTGAAACTTGGATGAGATGGTACAAGAATGGAGAAATGTATCGATTTGATCAGCCAATTGGTAAACAATATACATTTGGGCATGGGCCCGATTCTTTAAGTAAGGACGAGCGAATAAGTAATCAACTAACTCACCTAAAAATGGAGAATGAAATTCTAAAAAAGTATATGGCGATGAGAAAGGAGTCGATAAAGGGCTAGTAGTACAATTGGTTGAACAATTTCGTGAAAAATATACCGTTACTCACTAGTGTTGCGTAAATAGTGTCATAATTTTTAATTACCTTTCTAAAGGCGGCTCCTGTCCATTTGGAAATTTATTTACAATTAGACCTGTGCAACGACAACAATTTGTTGATTAAGGGATGGCTTTTCCTTCAATTTTGCGAAGCCAGACATGTGCTGGTTTCCACAATGCTGCCCTTAAATAACGGCTAATTTGCAAGGTTTTCCGCTTACTTTTTGTTTCGAGTTGTACCAGAACATGAAGACAAAAAACAATAAGTGCGATAAACACTTGATTTTGAATCGCCCATTCACTTTGACCGTATAATTTCTTGATATTGAG
Organism: Bacillus sp. REN16; assembly: GCF_020731355.1. Classification (GTDB taxonomy): domain Bacteria; phylum Bacillota; class Bacilli; order Bacillales; family Bacillaceae_L; genus Ferdinandcohnia. Next base: position 163,179 of record NZ_JAJFZK010000005.1, read on the forward strand.
ATGTTGTTTAATCCATTTAAAAAACAGCTCAATTGCCCATCGTGATTTATACATTTCCGATATTTCTTCGGCGCTTAAGTCAAAACGATTTGTGATTAAATGAAGTTCATTACCTTTTGAATCTATTACTTTTAGAAGTCGAAAATAGTTTTCAGCTCGGTTTTGAGTTGTACCAATCAACACCATTTGAGCCGACAAAACAGATGAATCCTTGGGTAGTTTAAAATCATAAACCTCCCGTACGACTGCGTTTTTTCGTAGCCTAGAAAGAAAAAAGTAGCCTTCATCGGTCATGCGATCAAAACGCTCGTAGTCTAGATAACCTCGGTCAAACACATACATGCATTCTTTATCGTCAACCATAATCTCAAGTTGACCACGATCGTGTTCGCTTGCCGTTGTCATCACGGCTTTTTCGGGATAGGATTCTCCCTTTTCCATAAATACAAGGCGTAAGTGCAACTTTACGCCTGCCTTAGTTTTGCGGAACTTCGCCCATTTATGATTGGTCAAATTTAGTGGCAAAGTACTTGAATCAATAATTTTTAACGGCATGACAAGTTTTGTGTAGTGTGTTTTGGCGTGAATTTGTCCGACTAAATCAAGGAAAAGTCTTTGAAACAAATCTGGATTTAGACCATTTAAACGGCGCGAGAGCTGAGAAATGCTTATAGAATCAAGGTCGATTTCCTTTTGAAGATGATCATCAAAAAGGCAATCACTTACGAAAACCATTGTCCAAATGAAGTTTTTCGTGTAATCTTGTCCATGAGATTGGTCCTTTTTTAGTGGATTTGGACGGGTTACCACCTGACTTATCCATTATAAAGGACTTTTTCTATGCATAAAATAATAAAAGTGAACATTTCGAGTATTTTTAATAGTGGAATTAAATTAATGCAACACTAGTGACCGTTACTTCCATTTTAAAAGTTTTAGGGATTCCACGTGCTAGCTATTATCGTTGGACTAAAGGGTTTGGTGAATATCGCAATGAACATGAAGATTTAATTATTGAAATCTGTAAGGCTACTAAATATAGAAATGGTCATAGGAAAATTAGAGCTATTCTAAAGCGAGAACATCATATTCATCTTAATAGGAACACAGTTCAAAACATTATGCAGAAGCATCATTTGCAGTGTAAGGTGAAACCAAAACGCAAGTGGAAATCGCAGGGAGAAAGTGAAGTCATTGTGCCTAATATTCTTAATCGTGATTTTAGTGCTAGTAAACCAAATGAGAAGTGGGTAACGGACATTACGTATATCCAGTATGGCAGCGAAACATTATATCTGTCTACGATTATGGATTTGTATAATAATGAAATTGTAGCTTATAAGATTTATAATCATCAACAAACGACATTAGTGATTGATACACTGCAGGATGCTTTGGATAAACGCAATCAGCCAGAAGGAGTTATTATACACTCCGATCAGGGGAGTGTGTATACTTCGTATACCTTTCAAAATTATTTGAAGGAACATCATTTAGTAGGTAGTATGTCCAGACGAGGGAACTGTTGGGACAATGCGGTGATTGAATCATTTCATTCAAATTTAAAGACAGAGGAATTCCAATATTGTAAGTTTAATACCCTATCTAATTTAGAAGTTATTTCTAGAATAGATGGGTACATTCATCATTACAACGAGGATAGGATTCAAGCAAAATTAGGCTACTTAACTCCAATAGAATTTGGATTAAAGGCAGCTTAAAGGATTCGGGGTTATCCACTTTGCATGTAGAAAAGACGTGCACTTTATTTGGAGATGCGGGCATGATAGCCTATTATGGCTAAGCCAGATTCTCTTTGAGATATCTGGCTTCCTGGCTAAAGAATCTATGCCCGCAGAGGCTCCAAGTAAAGTGACAAAGTGCCTGAACTATTTCCAGTAAAGAACCAATATCAAATTAATGAAAAAGTGTTAAATTTAATATGGATAGGTGTTTTATATATGTCTCATTTGGCTAGGTCAGTTCAAATTCATTCTCCTTTTTATTTGATAATCTGTACATCAGCTTAGCTCATTAAAATTTTTCTTGTGGATAAAAATGTAATCTAAGGTTTACTGTTATGGTTGCGGAAATTATCTTTTATGATGAATTACATTTAAGCAGCCAGGTGCTATATTTTCTAATAAGGCTCATTGCAATAGAAATCATTAATATTGTGCCTATAATTGGTACAAAGTAATAAATAATTTGGAACTGTGACTCAAAGACATTATTCCTTATATATTCATAGACAAGTAAATCAGAAATAAATGAGGCTAGGAAAATATCGAGTGTTAAGCCTCCTAGTGTCCCAAATATGGATGATAGTACCTTATTTTTTATATCGATATCGTAAAAAATAATAAAAAATAGTACTGAAGATGCAATGATCATTAAAGGTCCATAGTACCCAACAGCATCAACAAACGGACCATTATCAGAGTAGTAATAACATAAAAAAGTTTCTACAAGAATGATAAAAACAAATGAGAGTAATGCAAATGGTTTATTTACCTTTGGCCTGTATTCCCTTATATAACAACCAATGAAAAAATAAGTTAGAGGATAAATACCTGCCCACCAATCAGGAAAGTATAATATCCTACTTTCATTAATAAGAACCGGTAGTACATTCACAAAATTTGGTACACCAGATAGCAATAAAAAGGTTAGTATCAGAATATGTCTTTCTTTTCTTGTATTTAAACCATTAAAAATGAGGTTTAAAAATAGAATTAATAGAAATATACCAATATACATATTAACATACCAAGAATATCCATTGGCTTGGAAACTAAGGATCGAGTAAATCCAATCGGTGATACTTTTTGTATCATGAAAGTGATAAACTCTTACCAATATGGATATTAAGGAATAAAAAATGTAAACACATAATACGTTTAATAGACCTTTATAGACATTAGATATCCTGTCGTTATTAAAAATAAAGGAACGCAAATCAAAAAAAGCCATCTTAGATACGTTTGAAAGAATAAATTTTTACTTAAGATTAAGTCCTGGGAATAATATTCAGTATTTAAGAAAAAATGTACAGAAGGTACAAATAACACTGCTAAGACTTTTACCAAATCAATTCCCGCAAGTCTTTTCATAATAAACCTCCAATTCGAAATTCCAAAAAAGATTGTACCAAATAAACGAACGAATAGAAATACAATTATAATTGTAGAATAATATTTAAATATAATATACCTCGATTTACCAGAGAAAATTCTGAATGAGTAATACCCCCTTGGTTAAGTTTGCGAATATCTGAGCATACTTTTCATAACTAAAATGTCATATCGTGTCTAAATTAGAAGAACGAAAAGAAACTTAATGAAAAGGGATTTTTAACATAAAAGTGGAAGGGTTACAAATAATAATTATATGTCAAATACCTGTATTTTCGGCTAGGTGGTGTGTAGTGTGGAGAAATTTATGGTGTTCTGTGTATCCTCTTTGTTACTAAGCGGGATTGTATTTAGTGTTTCGTTAGGGACTAATAGTAATAACCACAATAATGATAATGTGAATGTTGCTATTGCAAAAGAAGAAGAGGTTCAAGTGTTTAATGAAAACCATGTACAAATATTAAATGGACAACGCTTTGAAACATTTAAACAGGATAATTTGAATACTACTTTGTCCATTAATTCTCAAACAGGAAAAGAAATTATTTTTCATTATAAAGTCACAAATATTGACAAAAGTAGCCTGAACTTAAGATATACATCAAACCAAAAATATGAATATAAACTCTATAATTTGGGGAAGGAAAAAATAGATCAGTATTCATTTGGGAAAAAAATTACTGATAATAAAAGCGAAATAGTGCTCGAACCTAATGAATCTTTATCCTATAACGTGGAATTTAGAGATTTAGAAAAAGGAGATTATCTATTAACAATATGGATCCCTGTTGTAAGGGGCGGAGAGTCAACAATTAAGAAAATATCTTTTTCCGTTAATTAATTTTAGGCGATGTCCATGTAAGGAAATGGTACTAGTCATAATTATTGGAGTTAAAAGGGGGGAGTTCCAGTAATGGAAACTTTCCTTTTTTTGATTTGATTTTCAATTTGTATGTAACAAAATTTCAATTATTTATGTCTAATAAAGTGTATTAAAACAGATTTAAAAGAAACAACAATTTCATTACAAATATGTGTATTACGCATGACTTATTACTCGCAATCAATATTTATAGTGATGCCCAATAATTTTATGTTATAATTAGTGTCGAATTTCAAATGCTAAAATAAATATAATTTTACCTCCGTGACAAAAGAAAATAATTAAAGATCTGGGAGGGTCTTATCATGTCATACCGTACTAGGATTTTGAATTTGGTCGTTATAGACTCAATAATTGTTCTTTTTTCAATATATATGTCACATTTTTTCTTAAACCCGTTTGCCGCATATTATGAAGATAATCGGGTGTTGATCAGTTCGGTTATTTTGCTGGTTAGCCATCATGTTTTTTCATATGTGTTTGGTCTTTACCGAAAAGTATGGAGGTATGCAAGTGCCGAGGAATTAGTGGGAATCGTTTTGGTTGTAAGCTCATCTATTCTTATAACAGCCATTTCTCAAAAAATTATGTTTAATAACATATATGCAAGAGGTTTATTCCTTACCTACCTTCTCCATCTGTTTTTACTGGGTGGCGTACGTTTTTGGTGGCGTTTTACTTCAACTGTACTATTTGCTTTTAAGACGAAAGAAATCCGATCGATTAAGCATAAACGTACATTAATATTAGGTGCAGGATCTACTGGGAGAATGCTTGTACGTCAGATAAAAGAACATCCAGGAACAGAATTAAAACCAATCGCCTTTTTAGATGATGATTCATCTTTGCAGAATCTTAATATGGCAGGGATTCCTGTTGTTGGGAAAGTTGATGATATTGTAAAAGTTATTGCAAAGTTTCGTATCGAACATGTTGTTATTGCAATTCCATCATTACCCAAGTCCCGTTTAAATGAAATTGTTGCAAAGGCAAAAAAGGTTGTCGACAATGTACAGATATTACCGATGATTGGTGATCTGGCCGTAGGCAGGGTTTCAGTTAGTCAAATTAGGGATATTTCTATCGAAGATTTACTTGGTAGGGATACTATTAAATTAGATACTGAAGGAATTGCTGAAAAAATAAGAAATCAAACAGTATTAATAACAGGTGCTGGCGGTTCGATTGGATCTGAACTGTGTAGGCAGATTTGTTTGTTTCAACCAAGTAAATTAGTTTTATTAGGTCATGGGGAAAATAGTATTTATAATATTGAAATGGAATTACTAAATAGATATAAGGGGCAAATTGAATTAGTTACAGAAATTGCGGAAATACAAGATGCGCGGAAAATGATTGATGTGATGGTTACGAATAAACCAAAATTTGTTTTCCATGCCGCTGCCCACAAACATGTTCCGTTAATGGAGAGAAATCCAGAAGAAGCAGTAAAAAATAATATATATGGAACGAGAAATGTTGCTGAAGCAGCATCAATTGCCGGAGTTGACACTTTTGTTTTAGTTTCTACGGATAAAGCAGTTAACCCTACAAGTGTAATGGGAGCCTCAAAGCGTATTGCAGAACTTACAATTCAAAATCTTGATCGTAAAAGTGATACACGTTTTGTAGCAGTACGATTTGGAAATGTATTGGGAAGCAGAGGGAGCGTTGTTCCTTTATTTAAAAAGCAAATTGCTAAAGGCGGTCCACTGACGGTAACTCATCCTGATATGACTAGGTATTTTATGACAATTCCAGAAGCAGCTAGACTTGTTATTCAGGCAGGAGCCTTAGCGAGAGGTGGAGAAATTTTTGTCTTAGATATGGGTGAACCAGTTAAAATTGTTGATTTGGCTAAAAATCTAATTAAATTATCTGGATTTACAGAAGACGAAATCAAAATTGAATATACTGGCCTTCGTCCAGGAGAAAAAATGTATGAAGAAATATTAAATAAAGATGAGATCCATCCTATTCAAGTTTTTCCAAAAATTTATATCGGAAAAGCTACAGAGGAAAACGCAGAGGATCTTATTCACCAAGTTGAAAGTGTATTGCACGATAAGGATAAGCTTCGCGAAACTTTACTTAAACTAACAAACAAAAAGAAGGATACTAATGATAAAAAAAAAGAGCAAGAGCAAGGTAAAGTTGCTGATGAAATGATTACAGTTTGAACCCCTTCTTTTTTGATTGTTAAGAATAAATTATGCAACCAATTTTCGAAAGTTGAGGACGTAAAATGATTACAAAGGGCAATAATGTAGTTATTGGAAAGAATGTATGTTTGGGTGAAAATGTAACAATTGGCCACAATGTTGTTATTTATGATGGGGTTGAAATCGGTAGCTATTGTATTATCCAAGACAATGCGGTGATTGGAAAACAACCTACCAGGGCTAAAAATTCAATTCTCCCTGAAGTAACGGCATTACCTCCCACTAAAATAGGTAATGGAGTGACAATCGGAACCTCAGCAATAATTTATGCAAATGCTGAAATTTCAGATGATGCTTTTATAGCCGATTTAGCAACTGTTAGAGAAAGAGTTACAATAGGTGAAAAAACAATCGTTGGACGTGGAGTTGCAGTTGAAAATGATTGTAAAGTGGGTGCTTATTGTAAGCTTGAAACAAATTCTTATATAACTGCCTATTCAGATATTGAGGATTATGTTTTTGTTGCTCCTGGTGTTGTTACAACAAACGACAATTACATGGCAAGATCTAAGGAACGTTATAAACATTTTAAGGGTATCACGATTAAGAAAGGTGGAAGAATCGGTGCAAATGCGACAATTCTACCTGGTAAGGTTATTAACCAAGACGGAGCAGTAGCTGCTGGTTCAGTTGTCACTAAAGATGTTAACAACGGAGAAATTGTAGCAGGGGTTCCAGCCAAGAAATTAAAACTGGTTTCTGATGACCAATTATTAAAAAATCAGTAAATGATGGAGTCGTTTCTTTATGAATATCTTACTTATTAATCATTATGCAGGATCCAATCAGCATGGTATGGAATACAGACCATTTTATCTTAGTAGAGAATGGGTTAAAATGGGTCATAATGTTACAATTATAGCCGGTTCCTACTCCCATGTTCGAACAATACAGCCAGAAATAAAGGGAAAGTGGACAACAGAAATAATTGATGGGATTCGTTATATTTGGGTAGAGACACCTCAATATGAGGGTAATGGCGTAAAAAGGGTTGTAAATATCTTTTCTTTTGTAAAAGACATATATGCCAATTCAGATAGGCTAGCAAAAGAAATCTCTCCGGATATTGTAATTGCATCTTCAACATACCCGTTAGATATTTATCCTGCATCAAAAATTGCTAAAAAGGCAAATGCAAAACTTGTTTTCGAAGTTCATGATTTGTGGCCTTTGACACCAAAGGAATTAGGAAATATGTCTAAGTACCATCCTTTTATTATTACCATGCAAAAAGGGGAAAATGATGCGTATAAAAAAGCAGATAGGGTTGTTTCATTGTTACCAAAAGCAAAAGAACATATGATTAGTCACGGCATGGACCCTAAAAAATTCGAATTCTTGCCGAATGGTATAGTAACTGAGGATTGGGAAAATGCAAATGAACAAATTCCGAATGAACATATTGAACTTATCGCTAAACTTAAAAATGAAGGTAATTTCTTAATAGGCTATGCAGGAGGACAAGGGATTTCAAATGCACTCGAATATTTACTCGATGTTGCAAAAATCATGCAAGATAAACCCATTTCGTTTGTCCTTGTTGGAAAAGGCGCTGAACGTGATGCACTTATTCAAAAATCAAAAGACATGGGATTAACAAATATTCATTTCCTTCCGGTTATTAATAAAAATGCGATTCCCGATTTCCTTTCTCGGATGGATGCATTATACATAGGATGGAGAAGAAGCTCCCTGTATCGGTTTGGTGTTAGTCCTAATAAACTTTTGGATTATATGATGGCTGCAAAACCCATTATCCACAGTATTGAAGCAGGTAATGATCTAGTTAAGGAAGCCAACTGTGGTATTTCTGTTGCGCCAGAGGATCCTGTTTTGATTGCTGAGGCTATTAATCAGATTTTTGAATTAACTGAAGAGGAAAGAAAAAAATTAGGTGGAAATGGAAGAGAATTTGTCATGGAAAACCATGATTATAAAGTTTTAGCAGATCGATTTATAAAAATCATGAATCAATAATACAACATAGTTAGAAGGGTGAATAAAATGGGAACAATTCCATATGCACTTCCAATGATTGCGGATGAAGAAATTAAGGAAGTCATTGATACAATTAAATCAAATTGGCTAAGCAAAGGACCGAAAACGGTTGAATTTGAAGGGAAAATCAAAGAATATGTAAACGCGAATTTCGGGATTGGGTTAAATTCTTGTACTGCGGGTCTACACCTTGCACAATTAGCAGCAGGAATTGGGCCTGGTGACGAAGTTATAACAACTCCCTATACGTTTGTAGCAAGTGCCAACACAATCATCCATACTGGAGCTACGCCGGTATTTGTTGATATCGACCCTGTAACGATGAACATCGATCCTGCTTTAATTGAAGAAAAAATTACTCCACGTACAAAGGCCATTATTCCAGTGCATTTCGCAGGATATCCATGCGATATGGATCCTATAATGGAGATTGCTCGTAAGCATAATCTAATTGTTATCGAAGATGCTGCCCATGCGATTTATACTCAATACAAAGGCAAAATGATTGGTAGTATTGGTGATTTTACTTGCTTCAGCTTTTATGCCACTAAAAACCTGGTAACTGGTGAAGGTGGACTTGTAACCACTCATAGTGAAGAGTGGGCTGATAAAGTCCGCATTATGAGTCTACATGGTATGAGTAAAAACGCATGGAATCGATATGGTGATAAAGGTACCTGGTATTATGAGGTTGACTATCCGGGCTATAAGTACAATATGACTGATATTCAAGCTTCATTTGGATTGGTTCAACTTTCTAAGTTAGAAAAAATGCAGCAAATTCGCGAAAAGTACGCTCAAATATATAATGAACAGTTAGCAAATATAGAAGGAATCACACTGCCACATCACGATGATATTAACAGACATGCTTGGCATCTGTATGTGATACGAGTGGATGAAAGCCAGTTCACAATTGACCGTGGAGAGTTTATTGAAAAGCTAAAAGAAAAGGGAATTGGCACTAGCGTCCACTTCATTCCAGTTCCAATGCATCCGTATTACAAAGGGCTTGGATATAAGATTGAAGATTATCCTAATGCATTAAGTGCATACAATGGAGCCATTTCCTTACCTCTGTATCCACGAATGTCAGAGGAAGAAGTAACACAAGTGATTGAGGCTGTTCGTGATGTTGCAACAAGCTATAGAAAATAGGTGACAGACATGGAAGGGAAAGTCAAAGGATTATACAATCAAAATCACTCTTTTAATGATGCTTTTAAAAGGTTTTTTGATATTGTTGTATCTCTAATTGGTCTCATCATCCTATCACCTTTACTACTAATTATTGCAATTCTTATAAAAGTTGATTCAAAGGGGCCTGTTTTTTTTAAGCAAGTACGGGTTGGTCAGTACGAGAAGGAATTTAAAATTCTAAAGTTTAGAACAATGGTGGTTGACGCTGAAAAGCTAGGGAAACAAATTACAGTCGGTATGGATCGTAGAATAACAAAAGTCGGGTATTTTTTGCGTAAATATAAGCTTGATGAATTTCCTCAATTAATTAATGTTTTGATTGGTGACATGAGTTTGGTTGGACCGCGACCTGAAGTTCCGAGGTATACTAAATATTATAATACAGAACAAAAAGCGATTTTTAACATTAGACCAGGGATAACCGATTATGCATCCATTAAGTACAGTGATGAAAGTGAACTTCTTGGTAAGGCTGAAAATCCAGAAAAAACCTATATTGAAGAAATCATGGTTGATAAATTACGATATAATTTAGAATACCTTCGTAACCGTTCTGTGATTGAGGATATTTCTATCATTTATAAAACTGCACTGAAGATCCTTAAATGACGGAAAGCGTAGTATGTTGCTACGCTTTTTGTTCGTCATATAATGGAGCGTTATTACTTTGTGTGCGAAATTTGTCTTTTCTTGACAAATAACAATCGTGTTGTTATTGTAATATGTTGAACAATAGTGCATTTTGTGACTTTATTGTAAAGGGACTGATTCCAAATTGACTAAGAAAATAATTGTTTATTACCCTTTTCAATTGAAAACCGGTGATAGTGGTTCTGGAGTTAGACCTACCCAAATGCTTAAGGCATTTCATGAACTAGCGAATGAGCAGGGGTTTGAATGTTTAGAGGTAATTGGTAATGCGGAAGAAAGAAAGGAAAGACTTAGGAAGATCTATAAAGAAGTCAATCCAAATGATATTTTGTATTGCTATATGGAAAACCAAACAATACCAATTTGGTTAACTGACCCGGATCATATACCAAGGCATCCAACTGTGGATCATGGCTTTTTTAAATATCTTAAAAAGAATAAGATTCCACTAGGAATTTTTTATAGGGATATCTATTGGAAATTTAAAGATCTTTATAAGGTAAAACCTATTTTAAAAACTATCATGATTCGATTATTTGAAATAGAGTTATTTTTATACAAAAAGTATGCAAAGAAAATTTTTTTACCTAGCTTGGAAATGAATAATTATGTGAAGATTCCTGAAAATCAAGTCTATCCGTCACCCCCTGGTGGTATTGATCGAACAGAAATTACTGATAAACAGGGTACAGAAAAGGTACGTGCTATTTATGTTGGTGGGATTGATCCAAGGTATGGAGTATATGAGGTGCTTGAAGCCTTTAAACAGTTAAATAAAGATACTACATATATTGAACTTTCATTTGTCTGTCGTGAAAAAGAATTTAATACGTTTAAAGGTTTCCTAGAGCCATATTTAGATGAAGATTGGTTAAATATTCATCATGCTCATGGGGAGGCATTGCTTCCTATTTATAAAGAAGCTGATTTTGGAATTGTTACCCTAAAAAGGGGAACATATAATGATTTTGCAGTTCCCGTAAAATTATTCGAATACCTATCCTTTGGTTTACCAGTTTTAGCTACCGATTGTACGGCCTTACAAAAAATAGTCGAACAGGATAAAATCGGGTTAATTGTAAAGGATAATAGTAATTCTATACATGGTGGATTACAGGAAATGCTTGATTCTACAAAAAGAAATATATTGAAGCAAAATTCGGTTTCTGCACTAAAAGGAAAACATTTATGGCTTCAACGTGCGAAAGATATTCAAAATGAATTACTTTCTTAAATGTCTTTAAATAGTAAAAAAATCAGTTATCATTTTATGCTAATATAAAGATTGTCATTCAAAACAATTTATATGAGGAGAGTCTAAATATGAAAGTACCTATGTTAGACCTATCTGAACAATACCAATCACTTAAGGATGAAGTTATTAAAGCTTTAGATGATGTTATGAGTTCTTCAAGTTTCATTCTTGGGGATAACGTTAAGAAACTTGAGCACGATGTTGCAGCATTTTCACATGTTACTCATGGCGTAGGTGTTGCAAATGGTAGCGACGCATTACATATTTCACTACAAGCGTGTGGAGTGGGACCTGGTGATGAAGTCATCACAACGACATTCACATTCTTCGCAACAGCTGGAGCGATTGCTAGGGCAGGAGCAAGGCCTGTTTTTGTTGACATCGACCCAATTACCTTTAATATTGATCCAAAGGAAATAGAAAAAGTTATTACAAACAAAACAAAAGCGATTATTCCTGTTCATTTATATGGACAAGCAGCAGATATGGATCCAGTTCTAGAGATTGCTAAGAAGCATAATTTATACGTTGTAGATGACGCTGCTCAAGCAATTGGTGCAGAATATAAAGGTAGAAAAGTCGGTGAACTTGGTGACACGACATGCTTTAGTTTTTTCCCTACAAAGAATTTAGGGGCATATGGTGACGGAGGAATGATTGTCACTAATGATGAAGATTTAGCAGAAAAAATGAGCATTATCCGTGTCCACGGAAGTAAGCCAAAATACTATCATCATGTTTTAGGTTACAACAGTCGATTAGATGAATTACAAGCAGCTGTTTTAAATATTAAGTTCCCTCATCTTTCTGAATGGAGTGAACTTCGTCGTGAAAAAGCAGCAACCTATACAAACTTATTAAATGAGAAGCTTTCTGATCATGTAATTACGCCAAAAGAAGAGAAAGACAGATATCATGTGTTCCATCAATATACAATTCGGGTTGAGAAAAGGGACGAACTCCAACAATTCTTAAAAGAAAATGGAGTGGCTTCAATGGTATATTATCCTGTACCATTACATTTGCAACCAGTTTTTGCAGAGTTGGGCTATAAGGAAGGGGATTTCCCACTTGCTGAGAAAGCTGCAAAAGAAGCCTTGTCTCTCCCAATGTTCCCTGAATTAAAAAAGGAACAACAAGAATATATCATTAATGTTATAGAAAAGTTTTTCGCATAAGGAGAAATCATGTCAGAACAAAATCAATATATTCTTTATGGCTATTTACAGTTTTTGTGGAAAAAGAAATGGCTGATCATACTTGCTACAGTTATTGGAATGGGGCTAGGTTATGCTTATACTTTAACGCAGCAGACAAAATATACTTCAAAGGCTATTGTATTTACTGGAATGATTGAAAATAGAGATTTATCAAAGCCTGAAATTATTCAAAACGATTATAAACATTTATTAACTGAAATTGCACCCAGTGATTTTAGTGTAGCGATACCTATGGATAACCAAATAAATTTAACACTTGTCGGGTCAGACAAGTCAATTGTTGAATCTGATCTGACAAAAATTGCGAATCAAATTGTAAAGGATCTAACGGTAAAGTATGATGTGCAACGTCAGGCGATGGAAGACTATGTTAATGCTTTATCTGAACAAGTTGATGCCACCAATTATTTGTTAAATAATATACTTAAAGAATCGTCTAGTGGAGTAAGTAAGGACGTTATGGAACAGTTAAACTCAGATAGTCAATTGGTTTATTTAGAAGGAAAATTCTATAATGCAAACACAAAAGAACTACTCTATTATGCTGGTGAAGAATTAGCAAAAATGGTAAAACACAATCCTAGAATATCAGGTGATGATGTTAATACTAGCGAAAATAAACCAAGTTCTATTAAATTTATTATTCTTGGTGGTGCAGCGTTTTTTCAACTTATGTTAATTATTGTCATCTTGTGGAAATATATAATTAACGCTCGTCAATTTAAGGAGATGTAAGCATGAGTACATTTGAAAATTTATTAAACAAAATCGAATCTAAAGAAGCCGTAATTGGTGTTGTTGGTTTAGGCTACGTAGGTCTGCCATTAGCGGTTGAAAAAGCTAAAGCAGGCTATAAGGTAATTGGATTTGATGTACAGCAATCTAGAGTTGACCAGGTTAATCAAGGAATTAACTATATTGGTGATGTTGTTGATGAAGAACTGTCAGAAATGATCAAAGAAGGCAGACTTGAAGCAACAACTGATTATGAAAAAATCAAAGAAGTTGACACAGTTGCTATCTGTGTACCTACTCCTTTAGATCAACATATGCAACCGGACACTTCATATGTAGAAAGTTCTTCAAAGGAAATTGCTAAATACGTACACGAAGGAATGCTAGTTGTACTTGAATCTACTACCTATCCTGGAACAACAGAGGAAATCGTTAAACCAGCACTTGAAGCAAGTGGTTTAGTAGTTGGAGAAGATATCTTTGTTGCGTATTCACCTGAACGTGTAGATCCAGGGAATAAGCATTATAACACGAAAAATACACCAAAGGTAATTGGTGGGATTACAGAAAATTGTACAAAGGTTGCAGCAGCTCTTTATCGTGCGGTTCTTGAAGGAGATGTACATGAGGTTTCAAGTCCAGCCGTTGCTGAAATGGAAAAAATCTTTGAAAACACATTTAGACATATCAACATTGCGTTAGCAAATGAAATGGCTATCTTATGTAAAAGAATGGGCATTGACGTTTGGGAAGTTATTGATGCAGCAAAAACAAAGCCATACGGATTTATGGCATTTTATCCGGGACCAGGTCTAGGTGGTCACTGTATCCCAATTGACCCATTTTATCTAACATGGAAAGCCAGAGAGTATAACTATCATACTCGTCTTATCGAGCTTGCTGGCGAAATTAACAACAGCATGCCTGAATATGTTGTACAAAAGAGCTTAGAAATCTTAAATGAATATGGAAAACCCCTAAAAGGATCAAAAATAGCTGTTTTAGGTGTTGCATATAAGAAGGATATAGATGATTATCGTGAATCTCCTTCCCTTCCGATTATTACAATGTTGCGTGAAAAAGGGGCAGAAGTACTTGTAGTGGATCCATATATCAGTAGCTATAAATGTGGTAAGAATTTTGCAGAAACACTGCCTTTAACAAAAGAACTACTTAACCAGAGTGAAATGACCCTTATTTTAACGAACCACAGTGATTTTGATTATGACATGATTGTGAAAGAAAGTAAGGTAATATTTGATACTCGTAATGCATTAAAAGAATTTGATAAAAACGAAAATTATTATAAGCTTTAATAATTTAGGGGAACTATAAATATAAATAGAGGTATTTATATTTATAGTTCTATTTTATTTCTACTATCTTTTTTATAAGAGGTATATTATGAGTGATTCGAAACAATTCTTAAAAAACACATTAATGACAATTAGCCGCCAAGTATCGGCGATTTTAATAGGCCTCCTTTATACAGTAATCATAGCAAGGGTTTTAGGACCAACTGGCAACGGAATTTACCAGCTTATCATCTTGTTACCCACTATGTTATTAACCATTTTTAATTTAGGGGTTGGATCTTCTTCTGTTTATTATATAGGCAAGAAGAACTATTCCATCGAGGATATCCTAAAAACTAATACAAGAAGTGGAGTATTATTTAGTTTCCTATCTATTATTTTAGGGGCGCTTTTTCTACTGTTTTTTGCAGGGCAATTTTTCCAGGATGTTGATCCCCTTTATTTATTTGCAATCTTGCTATTGATGCCATTCTTATTTTTGAATGAATATTATTTAGTCATTTTCCAAGGGAAACAAGACTTCAAGAGCTATAATATGCTTTCCTTATCTAGGCAAATTATTGCACTGCTGTTTACATTTCTATTTCTAGTTATCATCCATCTTGATATACTAGGTGCGATCCTTGCTTTTGTTTTTGGTATTCTTGCGCAATATTTATTGTCTCGTTATTATTTAAAAAAGAAGCTTGGTATTCGAATAACTGAAGGATCCTATTCAAAGGATTATTTTAAAAAATCGATATCATATGGTATAAAGGCTCATGTTAGTAATATTCTCTCATTTATTAATTATCGTTCCGATATTTTTATCATTTCATTTTATATAAACCCTGCTGCTGTCGGGATCTACACTGCAGCTGTTTCTATTGCAGAAAGATTATGGATTGTATCACAGGCCATTTCATCTGTACTGTTTCCAACGGTGTCATCCCTTGACAGTCAGGATGAAAAGAACCATCTCACCTCAGTTTTAAGTAGAAATGTCCTTTGGCTATCGATAATCGGTGGATTAATTTTCTATCTCCTAAGTGATCTGATTATTTTCATTTTATTTGGCAATGAATACATAGAAAGTTCGTTGGCAATCAAATTTCTATTACCTGGCATTATTCTTTTTTCTGTGGATCGAATTCTGTCAAATGATTTAGCAGGACGAGGAAAACCAGAAATTAATATGAATGTTTCAATTTTTACAGTCATATCTAATGTCGTTCTTAATATTATCTTAGTCCCTATATATGGTATAATGGGTGCGGCAATTGCCACTTCAATTACATATAGTCTAGCAACAATCATAAAACTCTTTATTTTTAAAAAGCAAACCGGCGTAAAGATAAGTAAACTTTTACTTATTCAATCCGAGGATTATCAATTTTACAAACGGATTCTAAAAAAAGTTAAACGCAGAAAGGTGTCAACATGAGAATTGTTATTGTTCCATCGTGGTATCCAACTGAAGATAACCCCATAAATGGTGTGTTTTTCAAAGAACAAGCGAAAGCACTTCAAAAAGCTGGTCATGATGTAACTGTGTTGTATCCAGAAATTTGGACGTCTAGAATGTTGAATGTCCCCAAAGGAGATAAAGGTATTTCTTTTGAATTAGAGGATGGTATTAAAACATACCGTTTCAGGGGGTATAATTTCATACCTGGTCGTGTTCCTTTTTCCACTGCAACCGTGTTTTATTACAGATTACAAAAGTTATATAAAAAATATGTTGATCAAGAGGGGAAACCGGATGTGTTCCACGCTCATTCTTGTTTATGGGCAGGATGGGCTACTGCAAAGCTAACTGAATCGGAAAATATTCCTTTTTTACTTACCGAGCATTCATCAGCGTTTATACGGGGGCTTATACGGGCTTATGAAAAAAAGGAAATTTCATATGCTTGCAAAAGGGCTGAATTTATCATTTCGGTAGGACCCGGCTTGGCAAAGAAGTTAGAAAGTTATACACAGCCTGAAAAATTAACAATTATCCCCAACATTGTGGATATTGGAAAATTTACGATAGATAAAACAAAGCTTGAACATGGTGCCTTTCGCTTTTTTTCGGTTGCATTTTTAAATCATAATAAGGGCATGGATATACTAATTCAATCATTTGCGAAATATTTCATTAATAAACCAGTGGAACTTGTGATTGGTGGAGATGGGCAAGAACGGCAAGCATTGGAATTGCTTGCCAAAAACCTTGGGGTTGATAAGCAGGTACTATTTTTGGGAGAATTGGATAGAGAACAGGTTAGAGATGAAATTCAAAAAGCACATGTATTTGTACTAGCAAGTCGTTTTGAAACATTTGGAGTCGTTTTTATAGAAGCACTTGCTTGTGGAAAGCCAATCATTTCCACTGCATGTGGGGGACCAGAAATGATTGTTAATGAAATAAATGGAAAGCTAGTCCAAGTTGAGGATATTGATGGCTTAGGACAAGCCATGAAGTATATGGAAGAAAATTATGATACGTACAATGCAGAAGATATTCGTAATGATTGTGTCTCGCGATTTAGTGAAGAATCTGTTGTTACAAAAATCACAAAATTATATGAACAGGTTTTGAGGGTGTAAGATGAGGAAAAAGATATTTGTTTGTCTATTTTTGTTCTTTTTAGTTTTTCTAGATCCCTTTTTAATAAATATTCCAATTGGCCCACTTCATGTAACTTTTCTTAGAATTGTTTTAGTCCTGTTTGGATTATATTTATTCATAAAATATGTATTATTGTTTAATCCTTTGCAAATACAACCAATCAAGCCTGCTTTAGTCTTTTTAATTGGTTGGTTTTTATATGGTGCTATTTCGATTCTTTGGGCTACTAATAAGGTTGAGGGAATTAAGGAACTCTACTATTTTGGAGTATTCATCCTACTAGTTTTTTCAATTGTTGAAACACTAGATCGTAAAGATTTATTAAAGTGGATTAATTATTCTTTTATTTTGATCGGTATTGTTACTATTGTCCTCTCACTATTGGAGTTAGCTTTTGATTTTCATCTGAGCACTTCACGCTATGTTATTGAAGCTGATACATATGGTGGATTAGGATTAAGGGTAGCAACTGCCTTTTTTTACAATGAAAATGATTTATCTTTATTTCTTGTCATGATCACACCATTTTTCCTTATTCAATTTAGAAAATATGGTATTCAATTATTTATTCTTGGATTAATCTTCTTTATTATGTTTATGAATGGCTCAAGAATTGCTATCCTTGCCTTTTTATTTCAAATTCTTATTTTCTTATTTATGCTATATCGCACACATTTAGTAAATTTTTTAAAGTTTTTACTGATATTTACTCCACTTTTTATTGGAGTTGTTTTGTATTTTTCTGGAGATATAGTTGATAAGATTATTGAAATTACAGGTATTGCTGCACACGGATCTACAAGTGCAAGAATAAATTTAATTTTGACTGGTATAAATTCCATTCTGGATTCCTTCTTATTTGGAGTAGGTGCCGGAAATTTTCAATTTCATGTAAACGGATTGTATGATACAAATGGAATTGTAAATCCACATAATTGGTGGCTTGAGGTTAGTACAAATTATGGTGTAGACGTCTTTGTCTTTTACTTGGCCTTTCTCATATTTCTATTTAGAAAGCTATGGCAAATTTATAAACAAAATAATGAGGCTTCATTGTTAGCTTTTTGTCTACTTTTAAGCTATGTTGGCTTTGTGATTGCTTGCATCGGACCTAGCCGATTATTTTACTTTTGGCCAATGTGGCTATTATATGGTGCAACATTAGCATTTATAAATGCAACGAATCAAAAAGAAGGACATGTTAAAGACTTTACCCAACATTCCAAAATAAAGCCTAGGAAAATTGATTTAATAAAGGAATGATTATTTTATGCATATTTGTTTTCTCGCACCTGCAAATTCAATACATACAGTTAGATGGGTTAACTCTTTAGTGGAGAGAAATCATAAATTGACTTTATTAACTATGCACCCACCGGCAGAACATAAAATCGACTCACGAATCCAAATTATTGTGTTGCCATTTAAAGCACCACTGGGGTATTATTTGAATGTTTTAAAAGCAAAGAAAGTAATTTCAGAACTAAAACCGGATATTCTTAATACTCATTATGCAAGTGGTTATGGAACCCTATCTAGGTTTTTGAACTATAAACCAACATTATTATCCGTATGGGGAAGTGATGTATATGACTTCCCGTATGAAAGTCCATCCAAACGGAAAATCTTGATAAAAAATTTAAAAGTTGCTGATCGATTAGCTTCAACAAGTCAGGTCATGAAAAAACAAACTGAACAGTTTTGTCCAAAGGAAATGAAGATTGAAGTCACTCCTTTTGGTGTTGATATGAATCGATTTAAACCTAATAAGGATGGCAAAAATGATACCAAGATCACTATCGGAATGATTAAAGCATTAGAGTCAAAATATGGTCCTGAATATTTGATTGAGGGTGTACATCTATTACTAAACCGGTTAAAAGAGGAATACAAATATGAGGTTGCAGATCAAATAAAGCTTTTAGTTGTTGGGAAAGGATCGCGGCTTCATGAATTACAAAAACTGGTTAAAGACTACCACATGGAGGATATTGTTACATTTACTGGCGCGGTTCCTCACACAGAAGTTCCTTCATATTTAAATAAAATAGATATATATTGTGCTCCGAGTACACTAGATAGTGAGAGCTTCGGTGTTGCAATAGTTGAGGCCTCTGCTTCTGGAATACCTGTCATTGTAAGTAATGTTGGAGGGTTACCTGAGGTAGTTAAGGATCAAGAAACTGGTTTTGTAGTTAAGCCGAAGAATGCGAAAGAAATCTCAGAAAAATTGTATGAGCTTGTTATGGATAAAGAAAAAAGAGAGCGATTTGGAGAACAAGGTAGAATTTATACACAATCTTTATATGATTGGGAGAAAAATGTTACGGTAATGGAATCCATTTATAAGGATATGACTAGTTGAAAGGAGTGGTTGGTATGAAGGTAAGAAAGGCGATTATTCCAGCAGCTGGGTTAGGAACAAGGTTTCTACCTGCAACAAAGGCTCAACCAAAAGAAATGCTTCCAATTGTCGACAAACCAACAATCCAATATATTGTTGAAGAAGCCATTGAATCGGGTATTGAAGATATTATTATAGTCACTGGCAGGGGAAAACGATCAATTGAAGATCATTTCGATAAGGCGTATGAATTGGAAGATACCCTAGCAAAAAAAGAAAAATACGATCTTTTAGAACAGGTGCAGTCGGTTGCGAATTTTGCAAACATCCATTACATTCGCCAAAAAGAACCAAAAGGATTGGGACATGCTATTTATTGTGCTAGTCGTTTTATTGGCAATGAACCATTTGCTGTACTATTAGGTGACGATATTGTACAGTCTGAAACTCCAACATTAAAGCAGCTTATTGATATATATGATTCATTTCAATCACCGGTAATTGGTGTGCAGCCTGTTGAAGAATCTGACGTTTCCAAGTACGGGATTATTCAAATCAAACATCAGCTTTCTAATAAGCTTTTTGAGTTAAGCTCATTAGTAGAAAAGCCTGCTGTTAATGAAGCTCCATCTAATTATGCAATTATGGGACGCTATGTGTTAACCCCAGAAATTTTTAATATCCTTGAAAATCAAAAGCCAGGTAAAGGTGAAGAAATCCAGCTTACAGATGCAATTAACCGTTTAAATGATCTGGAAAAGGTATTAGCCTTACATTTTGATGGGAAAAGGTATGATATAGGTGATAAGTTAAGCTTTATTCAAGCAACAATTGAAATAGCATTAAGTAGACAAGAATTTTCAGACGAACTTAAAGAGTATTTAATTAAATTAACTAAAAGCTTCTCTTAAGACTCATTGTGAGTCTTCTTTTTTTTGGATATTTTTTGGTATTTCTTTGAGTCTAAGAATCATGTATTCTATCAAAGGGTCATTGTATTGAGATGACAAAAACACACAAGTTTTTATAAAAAATATGTCTGATTTTGACACATTGTCGTGTAAATTAGATATAATAAGAGGCTAGGAGGGAGTGATGATGATAAAAATAAATAAAAAACTAATTTTGCTAGTTTCCTTGTTGTACGCTTTTTGTTTTTTACTTGGTGTTCCTGGAATAACAATGGCAGAAGAATCATTTGAAATTCAAGAACCTCAAAGTAATATTGAAACGTTTGAAAACCAAGAAAATTTAAATGAACAGGTTGAACAAACGCAGACTTTAGTGAAGGTGACTGATGACATCCAATTACAAAATGAGGAAGGTCAAGTAGTCGGGAGCTTATTAAAAAATGCAATTGTCTACGTTAATCAAGATCAAGAAGGACATTATTATTTTCAATTTGGAAATCAAAATATAAATGTCGAACACCTATCTCTTGAGCCCATTGATGATGCAGAAACTAGTTACTATGAAAATAGTTCTGACCTTTCAGAATTTGTGGTTTCAGAACTCACTGATGTTTATTCGGAGGATCTAACTTCTGTTATTGGGGTAGTAGAATCTACTCAAACTTTTAGAATTCATGAGGAAAATGAAACAGAAGTCACAATCATCTTTGGTCATGTTCTTGGTAAAATAGTAAAAGCTGAGGATAAGGAAGAAAGTGAAAGTGAAGAATCAAGCACCACTATTGATGAAGTAGAAAAAGAGGAAGAAGAAGTTATTTCTGATTCATCTAATATCGAAAAAGAAGAAGTTCCACAAAATATAATAACTACACAGTCTATTAAAAAGCAAAGTATAGAAAAGACTGTAACACAACCGGTATTTACTGGTAGTGAAAAATACTTTCAATCAATTGGATCTGGTGTTCCCATTTATTTGAATGAAAATGGTTCTAATGTAAAGGTTGGAGAACTGATTGAGGGACAAGAATATGTTATTCTTAATCAAATTGATGGTTTTGTTCGAATTCATTTTGGAAATCAAAATGCATATGTTAGAAAGTCATCTATTCAACCCAGTAATGGAACCTCAATTAAAAATCTGAATAAGGGTTTGTTAAATTCAAACAGGTATTTTACAGCAAATCGGAATTTACCAGTATATGACAATACTTCCGGTAGGTTAGTAGAATTTGCAAAAATCCAGTATGGGGAGACATATCCTGTAATCAGACAATCATCTACCGAATGGTTTGAAGTGGATCTTGGTGGAAGAATTGGTTATGTGTATATACCACATGTAACTCCTATTCTGAATACTTCAGATAAGTACTTTAAAGTCGTAAATGATGGAACTTATGTATATGTAAATCAAAATGGCAAAAGTATTCCCGTTGCAAAATTAGCACCAGGTCAAGAATATTCAATACTCGGCCATATTACTGGATTTGTAAGAATAAAATATGGTTCTTCTATTGCATATGTCAGAAATGGTGAAATTGCGCCTTCTAAAGGGACTAGCATTAAAAATGGTAATAGCTCCGCAACAAACTCAGGTGAATCTATTAGAGCTAGACAAAATCTTGTAGTTTATGATAATACCTCTGGTAGTCTTGTTGAAATGGGAACTATAAATCCAGGCGAATACTACCCATTCATTAGGCAAACGTCTACTTATTGGTTAGAAGTAGACTTTGGAGGAAGAATTGGTTATGTATACAAGCCCCATCTTGAAATGTTCTTTTCATCCGATGATAAATATTTTCAATCACTCTTTAGTGATGTAAATATTTATTTGAACGAAAATGGTAAAAATGTTAAAGTTGGAAATTTGGTTAAGGAACAACAATATGTAATTCAAAGCTGGATTGATAGTTTTATTAAAATTCAATACGGTCATGGAATCGCTTATGTTAGGACAAGTGATGTTCATCCAGCCACTGGTGGCGGATTACGTGGTGTTGATCCTGGTAAAGAAGTGTCGACCAAGACATTTACAACTGTTAAAAAGACTTCTGTTGTAACTGAAGGTGATTTAGTTGAATTTGCAACTCTTGAACCAGGATTGACCTATCCAATTATTCGTCAATCTTCTAGCAAATGGCTTGAGGTTTCAATTGGTGGAAGAATCGGATATATTTATAAACCGGATGTTCAAATTGGACCATTTATTTCATATGTATATAACCAATATGGTCTTTCTTTAGAGGAGTCATTAGCTAAACAAATGGCTTCATCTCCACCACCGCAAACTGATAAGTATTATGATACATTTGTCTCTAAAGAATATATCCGATTGGATTCTACTGATCCAACGATTGGATATGTTACAGCTGGTACATTGAATGCCAGAGGTGGAGCTTCAACAAACTATTGGATTGTTGCAAAGCTTAGCATGGATACAAAAGTTAAGATTATTAAAGAAGTTAATGGTTGGTATCAAATTGAACACAATGCTACGTGGAAAAATGCGAGTCCGGAAGATACTCTCTACTATTTAAATCCAAATACCTTCAGTCGTGAGTCAGCAGCATTTTATCAGTTCATGAAATTATCTGGAACTGCTGGTGTTACTGCAAGTGAGGTAAATGAGAAAATTCTTAAGGATAAAGGCATCTTGACTGGCAGGGCAGATGCTTTTATTGAGGCAGGACAGCTATATAATATTAATGAAATTTATTTATTATCACATGCATTACACGAGACTGGAAACGGTAAGTCCCAACTTGCTTCAGGTGTTAAGATTAATAGGAAATATAATGATAAGGGTCAATTGATTATCGATATTTTAGATTCTTCCGCTGCTTCATATGATACTATCGTATATAATATGTACGGTATTGGAGCTGCTGATTCATGTGCACTAAAATGTGGCGTTGAAAAGGCTTATTATGAAGGATGGACTACTCCGGATAAGGCAATAATAGGTGGAGCTAAGTTCATTGCGGAAAAATATGTTCATAATCAAAAGGATACCTTGTATAAGATGAAATGGAATCCAGATACTCCAGGAGCATATTTGTATGCAACTGATATCGGCTGGGCTATTAAGCAGACAAGCAGAATTTATGATTTGTATCGTTTGATAGATGGCTATTCAATTACATTTGAAATTCCAGAATATCGAAAGTAATGTAAAGAGACCAATCCGTAAAAAGATTGGTCTCTTTCATTTTTTGGAAATAAAAAAGAAACCCACAAAAAGTGGGTTTAAAGATTATTTTGAGTTATTTTCTTCCAATCCATATTGATTTGATGACTGCAACTCCAAATGGGTCATCAATTCTTCGTGAATCTCAGCAACCGAATCCTCTTCAGGGATAATATAAGAAATTCCATTAATTGTGTCGCTATATCCTTCTAATGTTAGTGTTTCTATATTATTTGAACCGAAATTTGGATATTGCTTGAGAATGGCTAGTAAATCCCTTACTCTTAGGTTTGTTTGGATATTACTTCCTATTTCTTTTGAGATTTTGTCTATCTTCAAAACTGAAGTTGGTTTTACCAACTCATCAACAACTGCCATTACAATTTGTTTTTGTCGCTCGTTTCGTCCTATGTCACCCATAGGGTCCTGATATCTCATTCGCGCATAGGTTAATGCTTCATTACCATTTAATTTCATTTTACCCTCAGTAAAATAATATTTGGTGTTCCAATCACCTTGTTTGTAATCCGAAAAGTCAAATGGTACATCTACTGTTACTCCACCAAGAATATCAATTGTTTTTACAAATCCGTCAAAGTTGATTGTTGCATAATAATCAATCGGAATCTCTAAATAATTTTCAACTGTTTTAATTGTTAATTCTTTTCCGCCAAAAGAATATGAGTGATTAATTTTATCCTTTTTTTGTTTTCCTGGAATGTTAACTAGTGAGTCCCTGGGAATACTAACAAGTTTCGCCGATCCTTCATTAGGGTTAAAAGTTGCTACCATTAATGTATCGGATCTGCCGCCTTTGCCTTCGCTTGAATAATCCTCAATACCCATAAGTAATACGGAAAAAGGATCTTTACTAATCGTTACTTCTTCTTCACGCAACTCTGATTTACTCCCACGATCGATTTCTTCATATGAGTTATTTGCTGCTTTCATTGCGGAATAAAAAACATAGCCACCATACGCGAGTATGATTATCAAAACAAATAATAAAAGTCGTAAAAATATTCTTCGTTTTCTTTTCTTTTTCTTCTTTACTGATTCTCTTGACATGTTCAATTTAATTTCTCCTCTTTTTGTGGAAGCTTATTTATTTTCTACTATCTTTTCTAAATATGTCACAACACCCTCAGAAATCTCAGCTTGTCCATTCGTAAGCTCGGTCATCCATTCGGTGAATTGCGGTGTTTGGTTTTCTTCTACATAGGTTTCGATTTCCACGGCATCAATATACTTGATTTCTTTGATTTGATAAATGGAGGAGCGAAGTTCGTTCTCTACCTTGCCAAGCCAGGTGTAGTCAATTTTGGTATGCATGACTCTCATC
The DNA here is from genome assembly GCF_020731355.1 of Bacillus sp. REN16. Lineage (GTDB taxonomy): Bacteria > Bacillota > Bacilli > Bacillales > Bacillaceae_L > Ferdinandcohnia. The sequence continues at coordinate 188,173 of NZ_JAJFZK010000005.1, forward strand.
AGTTTGCGTTCGACGATGCCAGTTACTTGGAGGCCTTCAGATGTTGACTTTCCGTATGCGCGAATTAGTCCTCCTGCTCCTAATTTTATTCCGCCGAAATACCTAGTTATGACAACAACAGTGTCTTTTAACTGTTTTTTCTTTAGGACTTCCAATATTGGGACACCCGCAGTTCCACTTGGTTCGCCGTCATCATTTGCTTTTTGAATGTGGTCGTTTTCGCCAATGAGATATGCGGAACAATTATGGGTTGCATCCCAGTTTTGTTTTTTTATTTTTTGTATGAATTCCTGCGCTTCCTCTTCGGTTGTAGCGCGGTCAACATATGCGATAAAGCGTGATTTTTGAATAATTATTTCATGCTCGCCATACCCTTTTACTGTATAATAGGAATGAAGCATTGCGTAATACCTCCCATCGGGGCTCTTACGAAACATGTAGTGACAAAATTCGGCACTGACTGAGTTTTTCTATAAAATTTTTTGCCCATTCTTCTATTATAAAACGACATAATTTTTACAGCAATGGTTTGTTTTTGGCATAGGCTAGATGTAATGGAAATGTAATCGATATGAAACGCTATAAATAACAATTATGTATATAATATAGATGGAGGTGGAAGCATGGCCACCAAAGGGTTCGACATTAAAGTTCTTGATTCAATTTTGGAAAAAATGGTACACACCGTTGATCATAGTAAAGAAGAGATTTTTCGGATTGGTGAGCAATCTCGTAATGAATTTGTATCCTTTACGGATGAGTTAAAGGATATTAAGGAACGAGTTGGAACGATTATCGATGAAGTGGATCGTTTGGAAAACCACTCTCGATTTGCAAGAAAACGGCTCTCCGAGGTGAGCAGCCATTTTAATAAGTATTCAGAAGATGAAATTCGAAATGCGTATGAGAAGGCTCATGATTTGCAGATGCAGTTAGCCGTAGTAAGGCAGGAGGAAAAGCAGCTGCGCGAGCGTCGCGATGAGCTTGAAAGACGATTAGTTGGCTTACATGATACGATTGAACGTGCAGATCATCTCGTTGGTCAAATTTCCGTCGTTCTTAATTATTTAAATAGTGATTTTAAAATGGTTGGCGAAATTTTAGAGGATGCGAAGCAAAAGCAGGCATTTGGTCTGAAGATAATTGAAGCACAAGAAGAGGAACGCCGTAAGCTTTCTCGTGAAATTCACGATGGACCTGCCCAGATGCTCGCAAATGTGATGCTGCGCTCGCAAATCATTGATAAGGTCTATCGCGAGAGTCCGGAGCAGGGTGTGAAGGAAATTCACGATTTGAGGAAGATGGTTCGTTCTGCATTGTATGAGGTGCGACGAATCATTTATGACCTACGTCCGATGGCACTGGATGATCTTGGATTAGTTCCGACCCTCAAAAAGTACCTATCGACGATCGAAGAATATAATGGCGACACTACGATTTCATTTACATTTATTGGATTGGAGCAAAGAATTCCATCCAAATTTGAAGTGGCTTTATTCCGAATGGTACAAGAAGCCGTTCAAAACGCGTTAAAACACGCGGACGCAAGAGAAATTGTCGTGAAGCTTGAGATAGGTAGAAATCATGTAACTGTTATCGTGAAAGACAATGGAAAAGGCTTTGATATCCGAGAGAAGAAGAAAGACTCGTTTGGGTTAATTGGAATGCGTGAGCGAGTGGATCTACTTGATGGAAATTTAACGATCGATTCAAGTGTTGGTGCTGGAACGCTAGTGATGATTCAGGTGCCGATTGAGGTTTGAATGGATTTGAAAATTAAAGGCTAAGATTGATATATCGTGTGGGCCTCCTTTTCGAGATTCTGAGAAATTTTCGGTGATACGTTACAAGAAATGGTTAAATTACTATACGCTACTTATTTATATAGAAAATATAAGAATAATCTTACTAATACGATGTGTTAATACTGCTTAAGGAGTATTGACCGAAATTGCCTCGATTGTCAAAATGAAAGGGGGAGGCGTTATTCATGAAAACAAGCATAGTTATTATTGATGATCACCAATTATTTCGCGAAGGTGTAAAACGAATACTAGATTTTGAACCAACCTTTCAAGTGGTAGCAGAGGGTGACGATGGGGAACAGGCGGTAGCGTTAATTGAGCAGCATAAGCCTGATGTTGTCATCATGGACATCAACATGCCACATTTGAATGGAATTGAAGCAACGAAACAATTAATTGACACTTACCCTGATACGAAGGTCATTATATTATCGATCCACGATGACGAAAGCTATGTGACGCATGCCCTTAAAACTGGAGCAACTGGTTATTTATTAAAGGAAATGGATGCGGATTCTCTAGTCGAAGCGGTCAAAGTCGTCGCAGAAGGTGGATCATACTTGCATCCAAGAGTTACACATAATTTAGTAAAAGAATTCCGTCGACTTGCCGTTGCAAGTGGCCAATCCGTTGCAGCACAATCATATGTAACAGCAGAAGTTCGCCGTCCATTACATCTGTTAACAAGAAGAGAATGCGAAGTTCTTCAGTTGTTAACTGACGGACGAAGCAATCGCGGCATCGGTGACGATCTATATATCAGTGAAAAAACGGTTAAAAACCATGTAAGTAACATTTTACAAAAGATGAACGTTAACGATCGTACCCAGGCTGTTGTTGTAGCTATTAAAAATGGCTGGGTTGAGGTTAAATAATTTAATAGATTGGTAGGAAGCTGAGCTCTCGGATGGGGGGCTTGGCTTTTTTTATTTGATTGAGGAATCCCTTTTCATGAATAAAAAGAACTACCTTCCCTACTTCCAAATGGTGTATGATCGAATTATAATCATTTCGTAGGTCGAAAGTTTTAAATACGATACAGTTATTAGATTACATAATTAGATAAAGAAGAGGGGTCAATTATGGTTCAATATTGTACGAGGTGCAAAGTCATCCACAATAACGACGAATTATGTCCTCATTACGTAAAGCAATTGAAAGAAAATCCATCATTGCTTGCGGAGGCGGCTAATTTCACAGTAGTGGCAGGACAGTATCATTTGGTTACATCTCAAACGCTAGATACCCTTGCACAAAGTGTGAATAAGCTTGCCGGGACAAACCTTACATATGAAGGGACGCATCAGTTTACCCGTGATATTCAAGTGTTTCGCCAGTTAAATGTTGATTCCTTTTCTAGAAGTGGACACTTTGCTAATGCGAAAAGCGCGCAAAATTATTTTTTAAATGGGACAGAAAATCAAAGACAGAATGTGTTGAGGAAACTAAATGGTACGGCACAGGAAATTGATTGGTTGAGATGGAAAAAAGGAAAGCTTAGTAGTTTAGCAGAAAAATCCAAGCTATTAGGGGAAGAGACGTCGAACGCACCAGGAATAGATGGAACGTCTGTGAATCGGTTTGTAAAAAAAAGAATCGAAAAAGTTACGGTTAAGGCGTCTGTGAGTGACAAGGGTCTTGGGACGAATATCAAGGGTGTCTTAAAAGCATTAGAAAAAGGAACGCTAGACCCTAAAGATACATTAGTAGGAATTGAAGGATCTTCCGAAGCACTGGCCAAGGCATTGGATCACAATATCAAAAAGGCATTAGATGCAGGCAATACGGAATATGCTAAACGTTTGCAGCAGGCTAAAGAGTATATGAAAGTAAAGGAACTAAACAATTACGAGCGTGTCAAGAGTTCAACAGCTAGATTAGAAAATAAAATAAAGTCTGGGCAGGCGGCAGTACAAGTAACGGCGAATGATGTAGCTAAAAAAGCTTGTCAAGGAGCAATTGTCGGCGCTGCGGTTTCTTTAACGATTTCAAGTATCTCGAATTATATGAAATATAAAAACGGAGAGATCAAAGAGGAAGAAGCTTTTGTTTCAATCGGAAAAGAAACGATTAAAGGTGGGGTTGTTGGTGGAGCAATGGGGGCGTTAACCCTCTTTCTGCCAGGTGGTGCGTTAGGTTTTGCAGCAGGGATGGCGATCGGTATTTATTTGAATGCGACTGCCACAAATGTTCTCGACGAAATTTTCGGGGAAGGCGCCTACGGGCAAATATTAGATGCTTCTGGCTATGTTTACGGAATGACGGTGAATTTAGAGAGTGCTCTACAAAAGATCGAGCAAAATGAGAAGCATTTAGCTGGTAATATACGTAAAGCCAAGAAAACAGCAGAATCGGTGGATGAGAATTTCGATGAATTTGATTTGATAATGAAGGAGTAAGGATTTGAAATGAGCCTACAAGAGTTACATATTGACTATGACTACTATCAACAAGAAACATCATTAGAAGATTTAAAAGAAGCGGCAAACAAGTTGAGCATTGCTGCACAGGAGCAGTTCGACGAAATTAAAAACGAGAAATGGTTTACGAGAGTGTTTGACATGGTCACTCTTTCCACGAAAAAAGACCAACGTATGGCTTCTCAAATTGGAGAACTATCCCAAGCGCAAACCATTTTTATGGAAATCCTTGTGCGCCTTTCGACTAATGATCGTCGGATTTCAGAGCTTGTGACAACCTCAATGGAGAAAATAAAACGTCTCTCTCAACAAGATTTACTTTTAGCTAAAAAAGTTAAAGAATTGGAGAATTACTGTGTTCTAGGTCTTACAAAGCAAACGGACATAGTTGATTTACCAATGAAGGAAAAGCAAATAGCAGGTGGCTTACTGCTCCATCTTATGGATCAATTTGAGCATGTATCGGAACATCAGCAAGCATACGCCAATGCTGTATTAAACTATATCGAGGTAGATCCACAACCAATTGACATTCATCAAGCCATTTATTCGTTAAACAATATTGATTCAAAAAAGATTCTGCTTCAATGCTGTATTGAATATGGATTCCTTCAGCATTTTAATTTTGATTTCTTAGAAGGAATCGAGGAGCTGCTAGAAGAATTCGATTTTGGAAATAAGACGATTAAAGAGCTGGTGTCAAAAGTTGAAAACCTATACAAGTTACGTGGAGAAGATGGCTTTATTGACAAATATGGGGGATATGATTTTCTAGAGCCAGATGAGACGTTTTATGCAGAACTTGAGGATGCTGAAGCACAATATGAAATGATAGAGAAAGAGGATGTAGTAATCTCTACAATCCTTCACATTCCATCTGGAACCGTACAAGAGTTTCATAATAAAAACATTTATATCAATACGTATATTCGTTGTGAAGGAACATTGCGCTTTGAAAACTGTTCAGTCTACTATAATGAATCAGAAGAAGCGAATGAAATCATTGTAGAAGAAGGTGCAGAGCTGGAGTTTTTAAATTGTGCCATCTTTTGTAAAGGCGAAGTAGATAATTTTTTCATACAGACAAAAGAGAATAGTGAATTATTGTTCCAAAATTGCGAATTTTACGGGTGCAGTTATTTTGCGAATTTGGAATATAACGGGTCAATCACAATTGAAAAATCAAAACTCATTAATCCCTCCGAAAACTTTTTATCTGGACAGTACAATAAGGGGACGATTCAAAACTGCGCAATTACCTTTACAACGATACCTAAGTCTTCAACAAAGGAAAATGAGTATTCTTGGAAACCTGTTTTTAATGTAAACACTTTTTCGGAGGAGCCACGATTTGTTATCCAAGAGTGTGTAGTGAATGGGGACGCACTAACCTATTCAAGCACAACACCTTCACTCATTATTTTTGATATCGAAAAAGGTGTCTATCAAAACTGCAGCTTTGAGTTTTTGAATAATTGCATTAGGAATGCGAAAGAGGTTGTTCAATCCGAATTTACGAATTGCGGATCCGTTTTGACGCTTGGTGGCCTATTTTCGTTGGAAGAAATAAAACTTACGAACAGTCTGTTCATGAAATGTGAGTCTGTTGTAGAAGCCAGCCATTCCTCTATCATTTCGAACTGTCAATTTATTGATTGTACAAACAATATTATTAAAACGGACTTTGATGGCGGGGTCACGATTGAATATTGTGAGTTTGATAATGTAACGTATACAAATGGTTCATCTTTTATAAGCGAAGGAAGTTTATATTTTCAACGAACCAAAAATAAAAGTTCGACATTTAGTACAGTGAAAAAATGTGTTTTCAATGGTTTCGAAACGGAAAGTGGTTTCTTAATTTTAGGAAATGTATTTGAAAAAATAAAAGGTCCTACTGCCTTTATTGAAGATTGCACGTTTCAAAATTGTGTTACAAAGCGGGATAGCGGAAAAATTATTAAACAGTATTCCTCTTATTTCGGGTTATTTAATAAAGAAATTGAAGTGGAAGCCATAGCTATTCGAAACTGCCGTGGATTGGATAAGATAAATAAAGAAAATGGCTATACAGAAGACGTCATTATTAAAGGGGAAACTCCGACGGGTGCAAAAATAGGAGCAAGTATTGTGGCAGGTACCAGTATTGGCCTTTCACCAATAGGACTTATTGCGGCAGGCATTATTAAGCATGTTACAACTGATACGGATAGGCATGTAGAGTAAAGAAGTAAGGATCCTGACCTAAAGTGTTCCTGAGCCCTTTTACTAAATTGGCTGGGGTGAGGTTAGATAGAATAGATTGGTGGAAAGCTGAGCTCTCGGTGAGGGCTTGGCTTTTTTGTTACTAATTTGGACATATTTACATGCTTTCGAAACTAAAAAATCTTTAATATCGGTCGATAAAATAAAAGTACTGTGAGGGTATAACGACGAACGTGACAACGTAGAAAGGAAATTCCACTATGAAAAGCAACCAGGAAAAACGTAGCAGAAAAAAATTATTTAGTTTTACAATTAGAAAGAGGTTGTATCTCACCTTTATCATACTCATTTTATTACCAAGTTTAACAATTGGTTTTGCATCCTATCATAATGCGCAAAAGGAAATGAAAGATCAGATCCTGTCAAGCTCCACTGCAAATGTGAATCTACTAGATAACTTTATTACAGAGAGCGTGTCTTCAAAGTACAGTGATGTTAAGTATTTCGGGACTAAGCTTAATGCTCAGTCTTTTGTGGAGTCAGAAATTCCAACCACAATTGAGGCCTTTAAACAATATTCACTTCTGCATCCTGACATCGTGACTATTTTTTCAGGTACCAAAGATGGAGCTATGTTTTTATATCCTCAAGCCAATCTTCCGGAAGATTTTGATCCAAGGGAAAGAGAATGGTATAAGCAAGCAATAGCTAGCCCGGGTAAAGCAATCATTACAGAGCCGTATGAGGATTTGGCCACTGGTACCATCCTGGTAACCGTAGCACAAGCGATCAATGATGGTTCTGGCGTGATCGGTCTGGACATTAATTTGGAGTCACTTAAAGCACTTACATCCAATGTAAAAATTGGTGAGAAAGGATATGCATTTATCCTTACTGCCGAGAGAAAATATTTAGTGGATCCGGTGCAAGAAATTGGTTCAGTCCCACAAGGGGAAACCTACAGCAAATTAATCTTTGAAAAACAAAGTGGAATTCTATCAGACGAATTTCAAGGCAATAAATATGAAACAGCCTTTGTTACGAATGAACTTACCGGCTGGAAAATCGCAGGTGTAATGGAACAATCTGAGATTGATGAAGCCACTCAAGGAATCCTACATTCAACATTCTTGGTCGTCGCCATTTTTATTTTAATTGGAATTGTCATTGCAGTTTTAATTGTAAGAAGCATTGCTAGACCACTAAAAATGTTAGTAGATGTGACTGAAAAGGTGAGTAATGGGGACCTTACCCAGTCTATAACAGTGAAAAACAATGATGAAGTCGGTCAATTAGGAAATAGTTTTAATAAGATGTTGGCCTCCTTGAGGGAATTATTAACTCATGTAGAGGAAAAGTCACAGACTTTAGCAGCATCCTCCGAGCAATTGACGGCCAGCTCCGAACAAAATAGCCAAGCAACTGAACAAGTGGCAAACGCGATTCAAGAGGTTGCCGTTGGAACGGATCAACAGACGGAAATGGTCAGACAAACGACAGAAGTCGTGAAAGAAATGTCGATTGGCATTAAACAAATCGAAGTGAACACTCAACATGTTTCTCGAACATCGACTGATGCGTTAGGCATTGTTGAGAACGGCGAACAGGCCATCAAAGAATCGATCCAACAAATGCAAAATATTAATTCATCCGTCACTGATTTAGGAAAAATTGTGTATTCACTAGGAGAGCGCTCCGAGGAAATTAATCAGATTGTAAATGTGATCTCTGATATTGCGAATCAGACGAATCTGTTAGCTTTAAACGCGGCTATCGAGGCTGCAAGAGCGGGAGAACATGGAAAAGGTTTCGCTGTTGTTGCGGATGAAGTAAGAAAATTAGCGGAGCAGTCAGCAAAATCGACTGAAAGCATTCGAGGACTAATCGCAACTATACAAGCAGATACAAGTAAGGCAGTAGAGTCGATGAACCATGGAGCAGAAGAGGCTGAAAAAGGAATTAATGTCGTAAATAATGCTGGGAAATCCTTTACGCAAATTCAACAATTCGTAGATGAGGTATCTTCGCAAATCCAGGAAGTTTCAGCGTCAATCGCGCAAATGACACAAGGCGCACAACAAGTCGTTGAATCTGTAAGTGAAATTGATGAAATCGCGAGGAAGACAACTGGACAAAGCCAAGAGGTATCCGCCGCAACAGAAGAACAACTAGCCTCCATGCAAGAAATTGCATCCTCGGCAGCTTCGTTATCCGATATGGCAGAAGAGCTGCAGGAAGCGGTTGGGAAGTTTAGGTTGTGATAAATGGGAATTAGTGGGTTAATTTTTCATACAGTTAAACGTTTGGAAAAGAATACCCTTAGTTATGAATAATGGGAATTAAAATTTTTAAAAACGGGACACGACATCGTGCTCCCGTTATTTTTATGTTTTGGGGAAGTGACATCCCCGCCCATTTCATTTAAAATGGAAATTACAAAGAATGAGGACAGGATGGTAAAAAATATGGAAACAACGATTGTAACTGATAGTACAGCTTACATACCACTGGAACTTCGTGAAAAACTTAATATACATATGATTCCGCTTAGTGTCGTATTTGGAACAGAAAGTTATCGTGAAGAAGTAGATATTACGGCAGAGGCTTTTTACGAAGAGCTCAAGGCTCGTAAGGATCTGCCAACAACCTCACAGCCGCCGATTGGGGAGTTTGTGGAGCTTTTTGAAAAGCTAGGGCGGGAGTATGATGCTGTCATTAGTATTCACCTGTCCAGTGGAATTAGCGGGACGTATCAGGGTTCTGTTACAGCGGGTGAAATGGTTGAAGGCGTGAAGGTTTATTCATTCGACTCTGAAATCAGCTGTATTGTGCAGGGCTTTTATGCGCTGGAAGCTGCGGAAATGGCGAATGCCGGAAAGCCTGTTGAAGAGATTATGGGGCGCTTAGAAGAAATGAAAATGTCGATGAAAGCCTATTTTATGGTGGATGATCTCACCAATCTTCAGCGTGGGGGTCGCTTGAGCAGTGCAGCGGCTTTTGTTGGCAGCTTGTTACAGGTAAAGCCAATCCTATGCTTTGAGGAAAAGGTCATTGTACCATTTGAAAAAATTCGTACTCGTAAAAAGGCGTTGAACCGAGTGTTCGAATTATTTGATGAGGATGCTAGCCAAGGTGTACCAATGCGTGCAGCGCTGATTCACGGAAATATCGAGGAAGAAGCGATTGAATTGAAGGCTGAACTCGAAAGGAAATACCCGCATGTTGAATTTTTACTAAGCTATTTCGGACCTGTAATCGGGACTCATTTAGGTGAGGGTGCGATTGGGCTAGGTTGGTATAAGAAATAAAAAATGGCGCCGTGCTGTGGTGCGGCGCTGTTTTTGGACAAAAAAAGAAATTAGGAGGGGCTCCTAATTTTTTATTAATTGTTCTTTTTGAGTCGATTTTTCTTTATTTTCTTCCACAGGAACTTTTCTGTACTCATAGCTGCTGTACAGGCTTAGCACAACAAAATAGAGTAACAACAGAACAGTCCATGTTGAGGACGTGATTTGAATTTTCTCCTGAAATAATACTGCCATTGCTCCTATGAGTAGAATCGATCCGATGCAAAGCAACAATCCATGCCTTATTACCCATTTCATCTATCAATCCCTACCTTTCACTATCTAATCTCCCCAATAATTGGTTTCTTAAACATCAAATTAGTAAAGATGGTTGAATTCATAAAATCAATCAATAAATGTCAGATGATATCAGCCAATTTAAAATAAATCGGAGGTCCTTCATGCAATTTTTAGTAGAAAACGAAAAATTAATCCCCGAACAACTAGTGGACAAGCCTGGCTCCAAACGAATTACCGATTATGAATCAAACTACCCCCAGCCCCTGAATACCACATTTGATTTCTCCACTGAACTCCAGCAATTACTCCACGGCAAACAACTCCTACTCGAAGAAATTCCATTATCCCTTGAGGATATACATCATCACTATTTAAATGGTTATTTGCAATATCGAAAATGCATCACGAAAACGCAGGATGGGTTTTTGTGTGTTCGGTGTGGGAATTCTGATCAAAAGCTGTTCGCTTCGTTTGGATGCGCAAGGTGCAAACAAGAGTGTGCGTATTGCAGGAAGTGCATTAATATGGGGCGAATGAGTGAGTGCACGGTTTTGGTGAGTTGGACTGGGCCGAGTCCGAAAGTTGATATTCCCGATAAGCCACTAGTGTGGGATGGTACGCTTTCTCCAGGGCAACAAAAGGCTTCAGCAGAACTCATAAAAGCCGTACAAACCAATGATCAGTTGTTATGTTGGGCCGTTTGTGGAGCTGGTAAAACTGAGATACTTTTTGAAGGTATCGAAACTGCACTTCAGGACGGTAAAAAAGTTTGCATCGCAACACCGCGAACAGATGTAGTCATTGAGCTCGCGCCACGTATCAAAGCTTCGTTTCCTCAAGTCGATGTCATTGCCTTGTACGGTGGGAGCGAGGAACGCAATAAAACTGCTCCCATCACCCTTGCCACAACTCATCAGCTTCTCCGGTTTTACAAAGCCTTTGACATGATCATTATCGATGAGGTCGACGCCTTTCCTTATTCGGTCGAGCCCATGCTGCAGTATGCTGTCAACCAAGCGAAAAAGGATATTTCCTCGACCATTTACCTTACGGCTACACCCAATCGGACCTGGAAAAATGAAATCGCATCAGGTAAACGAAAAGCTGTAACGATTCCGGCGAGATACCATCGTCGTGCATTACCAGTTCCGGGATTTAGATGGTGCGGGAACTGGGAGAAGGTCTTGAAAAAGAAGAGGCTTCCGGAGAATGTGATGGCGTGGATTAAAGAGCATCTTGAAATTGGCAAGCAAGGCTTTTTGTTTGTTCCACGGATTACCTATTTGGAAAGTATCGTAGGAATTTTGCAGTCCATCGACTCCCGAATTGAAGGCGTTCATGCCGAGGACCCCAACCGAAAAGACAAGGTCGCACGCTTTCGCTCCGGAGAAATCCCGATTCTTGTGACTACGACCATTTTAGAAAGAGGCGTAACCGTACCAAATATTGATGTCGCAGTTTTAGGTGCGGAGGATAAAATTTTTACAGAGAGCGCATTGGTCCAGATTTCAGGACGTGTCGGCAGGAGTGCAAAGTATCCGAGTGGCGAAATTTTATTTTTTCATTACGGTAAAACAAGAGAAATGATCAAGGCAAAACAACATATCGAAAATATGAACAAAGAAGCCATCCAAAACGGCTTCATCGATTGATTTTGCAGCCCATTTTTATTATGATAATGAGTAACGGACAAAGAACGGATAAGGTGGTGTTTTCCAGTGAAAAGGTTTGTATATACAATTGCACTATTGTTCATCATCGGTGGAGTTTCATTGACAGGATACTCGATTTTTCAAATTTGGGATTCAAATCAGGCGCAAAAAGAAGCATTGGTTCAAGCGGAGGAACTGATTTCCACACCTCCAACCGAGGAAAAAGTAGAAAAGGAAATTATCATTCCAACCTTTAAAAAAGGCGAAACAATGGGAGTGTTAGAAGTCCCAAAACTCGGTGAAAAAATGCCAATCATCGAAGGAACAGATGAGAAGGAATTGGCGAAGGGTGTTGGGCATTATCTAGGCACCGCGCTACCGACTCAAAATGATCAAATCGTCCTCTCGGGCCACCGCGATACTTTATTTAGACGCTTTGATGAGCTTGAAATTGGCGACACCTTTGTTGTGAAATTAGAATACGGCGACTTTACCTACGAAATTGTCGATACGAAAATTGTGGATGCAGACGACCGAACCATCATCAAATCGACTGCACCAAATGAGGAGCTAATTGTGACAACTTGTTATCCATTCGGATACATTGGAAACGCGCCACATCGATTCATTTTTTATGCGGAAATGGTAGACTGAAATAGAACCCTTAGGTTGGATGTGAATCCAACTTAGGGGTTTTTACAATTATTTGCATATTTTTAAAGGGAATTTTACATTTATGTCAAATTAATTACTATTGAAAGTCGGATGGTCAAAATGATTTTTAGATTATGTTTATTATGTCATAATTAGATAAGATAGAGAGAATGGAGAGATTCGTGTGAAGGTTTTTAATGCTATGGAGCCGCTTGTAGCTGAAGCAATCAATGAAAACTGGTCTGAATACAGCTTGCCTTGCAAATGTGAGCAATGTAAAAATGATGTATTTGCCATCACGCTTAATAATCTGCCACCGCGTTATGTAGCAAAAGAAACGGGCATGGCGTATGTCCGAGCGCAATATTTTAATAAACAAATGATGGCCAACCTCTATGTGAAAATTGCGGAGGCCGTTAAAATCGTTGCGAAAAATCCTCAATGTGACAATATGAAAAGGAGCTGAACTATGTCTACATGCTTACTTTGCCACACTTATTTTGAAGAAGTGGATTCCTGGTCGACATTGTTTTCGTTGGCCGAGCCAGATCCACTTTGTTCTACTTGCAACGAAAAGTTTGAAAAAGTTGGCGGTGAAATTTGTGAGATCTGCGGACGACCTTTTTCGGAACTGTCTGATGAGTATCGTGAAGGAAACCTTTGCTTTGATTGTCTTCGCTGGGAAAAGGATCCACGTTGGCAAGGTGTGCTCACAAAGAACCGCTCAATTTACCTCTATAATGACTTTGCAAAAGATGTGATCTCCCTCTACAAATTCCGCGGTGATTATGTGATTTCTACTATTTTTAAAACCCCTCTGAAAAAAGCTTTCAAAACTCATTTTAATCCAACCTATTTAGTTGTTCCCATTCCATTAAGTAAAGAGCGTTTGTATGAACGCGGGTTTAACCAGGCAAAGGCGCTGGCAGAATTATTGGGTGTACCTGTGCATGATGTTTTAGCGCGTACCCATTTGGAGAAACAATCGAAAAAGAGCCGTGATGAACGGATTACTGGAGAAAATGTATTTCGAGTGATCAAAGCGGTTGGCGCTCAAGACATTTTGTTAGTTGATGATATTTATACCACTGGTTCGACATTACGGCATGCGTGTAAGGTACTGATAGAAGCAGGGGCGAAGTCGGTATCGGCGCTGACATTGATGAGGGGGTAATTATTTCAAATATCTGTCACTATAAACTCTCCGAAAACTACCGATATAATAGAAAGAAATAAGAGATTTAGGGAGAGAATCATCATGGCAGAACTAATGAATTGCCCGAATTGTGGCGCCCTTTTTGTAAAAACAAATCTTCGTGATGTATGCGAAAAATGCTATAAGGAAGAACAGGCTGCATTTGATACGGTCTATACCTTTATTAGAAAAAAGGAAAATCGCACAGCAACTATTTTCGAAACAGCTGAAGGAACAGGTGTTGAAGAAGAACTAATCATCAAATTCATCCGAACAGGTAAGCTGAAATTAGCACAATTCCCAAACCTTGGATATCCATGTCAAAAATGTCATACCATAATCAGAGAAGGGGTTTTATGTGAAGACTGCACCAAAGATCTTCGTAGCGAATTATCAGCCTTTGAAAAGGATGAAGAGCGTAAAAAGGAATTAAATGAACGTGATAAGGAGAAAGGAGCTTATTTCTCTGTGAAAAAGTTCTAAACCTTTTTTCGTTACTGTCGATATAAATAATAAAGACATAGAGAACGGAAAAGAAAGCGAGGTTTTATCATGAAAATTAACCAGTTCGGACCAGTTGGAATGAATCCATATAAAAAGCAAATGAACAAGATTGCTGCAACAGAAAAGTCAACTCAGACAGATAAAGTTGAAATTTCTTCAGCAGCTAAACAACTACAAGAATCGTCACCAATCACGGTTGCACGCCAGCAAAAGGTTGAAGCACTGAAGCAACAGGTACAAAACGGTACTTATAAAGTGAACGTAGAAGACACAGCAAAAAGTGTATACGATTTTTATTTTAAAAAGTAATGTGAGGATGAAGGGCCATTATGTCAGCTGAAAACTTAGTCGTGTTGCTCAAAAAAATACTTATTTTACACCAAAACCTACTTAAGCTATCAGAGCAAAAAACAGACATCTTGAAAAAAGGCGACATTGATGCTCTAAACGAACAAATGAAAGAAGAACAGAAATACATTTTAGCGATTAGACAATTGGAAAATGAACGGATTACAATTGTTGATAAAATGCTTGGACCTCGTGTTCAGGAAAAGACATTAACAAAATGTATTGAAGTCGCAAGTGAACCAGTTCGTTCGGAACTAGCAGGATTGCATGAAGAATTGGTTAAAGTGACTCACGATTTAAAGACCGTAAACGAATTAAATCAGCAGCTCACACATCAATCCTTACAGTACGTGAATATGTCATTGGACTTGCTACTTCCACAGGAACAAAACGCGGGTTACGGAAACCCAGCCGGAACAAAAGAAAAAAAGCAAACACGCTCGATGTTTGATTCTAAGGCTTAACGGAGGATGGAAAAATGGTATCAACCTTTCATGGACTAGAAACGGCACGCCGCGGCATGATGACCCAACAGAGTGCTCTATATACAACTGGACATAACATCGCAAATGCAAGTACACCTGGGTACACTAGGCAACGTGTTAATTTCACTCAGACAACTCCATACCCATCTCCTGGTCTAAATACAGCGAAAATTCCTGGACAGGTTGGAACAGGTGTTGAAGCTGGTACGATTCAACGTGTGCGCGAGAGCTTTTTGGACGTTCAGTTCCGCGGAGAGCAAACAAAAACAAGCTACTGGGAAACACGCGCGAAAGCCTTGGAAAAGATGGAAGAAATCATGAATGAACCAACTGATACCGGTCTTGCCAACACATTGAACCAATTTTGGCAATCGTTACAGGATTTAGCCGCAAATCCAGAGGATCAAGGTGCGCGTTCGGTAGTGCGCCAACGCGGTGAAATGGTAGCCAACACATTCAATTATCTATCAAACTCATTAACTGCGATAAAAGACGATTTCGGTAAACAAATCAGTGTAACTGTGAAAGCAGTAAACTCGCTTTCTGATCAAATTAGTAGGATAAATAAGCAAATTTCTGAGATTGAGCCAGTTGGTTATTTACCCAATGATTTATATGATGAACGTGATCGGTTAATTGATGAACTTTCAAAATATGTCGAGATTAAAGTTCACCCACCACGAAGCAGTGGCGGAGATTCGTTAGCTGTTGCTGAGGGGATTTTAGATATTTCCATCGTTGGTGAGGGTGGCCTAGAGACGAAGTTAATTGATGGCAGTACATTTAAAAAGCTTTCAGTTGTTCCCGCAATAGACTCCGATGGCGACCGCGTTAATGACGACCCAACTGGACCGATAACTGGATTTCAATTGGATGGACAAGATATACCTTTAGTTCGCAGCGGAGAAATGAAGGCGCTAGTGGAATCATATGGATATGTGGATAAGGACGGTTCGGAAAAAGGGATCTACTCCAAAATGCTAGATGATCTGGATAAAATGGCATATTCGTTTGTAATCCAGTTTAATGCTGTGCATAGTCAAGGGTATACATTAAAAACTTCCGTCGACGATAGTAAAAAAGGTGAAGATTTCTTTGAACAATTTACGAATGGTTATAAAAATGCTGCATCCACTATTAGTGTGTCCTCAAATATAGACAATCTAAGTAATATTGCTGCTTCAGATGCGCCAAATGAATCAGGAAATGGTAAGAATGCGAATAAGCTTGGAAATGTGAAAAATGAGGATTTTAGCAATATACCGGGATCTGAGATTAAGGCAGGAAGCATTCAATCCTTCTATGAATCTCTCATCGGTTCAATGGGGGTCGAATCGCAGGAAGCAATCCGAATGGCGGATAATTCTGCAGTATTGAAGGATTCAGTGGAAAACCGTCGCCAATCGGTAAGTGCGGTTTCCTTAGATGAAGAAATGACAAATATGATCAAGTTCCAGCATGCCTATAATGGTTCTGCGAGAATGATAACAGTACTCGATGAAATGCTAGAAAGAATTATTAACGGTCTAGGTACTGGTGGAAGGTAGGTGTAACCAATGCGTATAACACAATCAATGCTAACAAATAACATGCTGCGAAATTTAAGCAGCAGCTACGAGAGACTTGGTAAATTCCAGGGTCAACTAAATACTCAAAAGAAGATTACCAAACCTTCGGATGATCCGGTAGTAGCAATCAAAGGGATGCGCTATCGTACGGACCTTAAGGAAATTGAGCAATACCAGCGTAACTTGTCTGAAGGTTATAATTGGATGGAATCGGCCGATGATGCAATGGATAAAATGACTCAGGCACTTCATAGGGTGAGGGAATTAACGGTTCAGGCGAGTACTGGTACAAATGGTGCGGATGAAAAGAAGAATATTGCGATAGAAATTGAACAGTTAAAAGAGCATATTGCGACAATCGCTAATACGAAGGTTGGGAATAAATACATTTTTAATGGGGCTAACACAAATGAAGCTCCAGTCGATTTAACTTCCAATCAAATTTCGTCATCTACTAGTGATGTTTTACTTGAGGTCTCGAAAGGAGTTCAAATGAATGTAAATGTGAAAACATCGGACCTTTTAAAAGGCAGTAATACAAATGACATCTTTACAGAACTAGATTATTTAATAGATGATTTAAATTCTAACGGGGATGTTGGAAAATATCTTGAAACATTGGACTCGCACGCATCCAATGTTTTAGCGAATCGCGCGGACCTAGGGGCAAGGTATAACTGTATTGAACTTATCGATGACAGACTTCGTTCACAAGAGGTAATCGCAACCAAAATTATCTCTGAAAATGAAGATGCGGAAATGGAAAAGGTGATTATTGGTTTGACCACCGCAGAAGCAGTTCATCGTGCAGCGCTTGGAGTTGGGGCTAAAATTATGCAACCAACACTAATGGATTTTTTACGTTAAGCTATCTTTTTATGAGATAGCTTTTTTGATAGGAGTGGGACTATGGAGTTAGCTCAAATACGTTTACAATCTCAAAATGCTAAAATAGGAATTCGGACAACCCAACCCGTTCAGGAAATTCAGCAACCAAAAGCAAACTTATCGATTGAACAGCCAAAGGCAGAGTTAAGTATACAAACTAAACCTGGAAAATTAACGATTGATAAAACAGAAGCATGGGCGGATATGGATTTGAAACATATTTCGCGAAGAAACTCTGAAGCTGCTGATCAAGGCTATCAAGATTCACTTGAAGGAATAGCAAGGCGAGCGCAAGAGGGTAACGAACTTATGCGGATTGAAAACAGTGGTAGTCCAATAGCCCAAATTGCAAAACGTAATAGTGAAGGTCCTGAGCTCCAGTTTAATGTAGGATGGATACCATCACACTTTAGTGTTAAGACTAGTTATGATCCCGCGAAGGTAGATATTCAGGTGAAGGTGAATAAGCCTATCATTAATTCAAGTATTAATAAGCCAATTCACGAGTATGCACCTGGTAAGGTGGACGTAAATCTTGAACAAAGACAGTCATTGAAAATTGATTTTGCTAATTTAAAATATGTAGGTGTAAACTACGAGCAAGAGATCTAATTTCCTTCAGTAAAAATTCACTGAAGAAAATTAATGCTTCCGGCGGACGCCAAAGATTTTTAAAAGAAGTTTTCCGAGCATGCTCGGAAAAAATCTTTTCGCAAATACGCCAAGGCGTATTTGATTAGGAAGGTTGTGAAAAAATGAAAACAAAATATCATGGTGAGATACATATAGAGGAAAATGAAATTATTACGTTTGCGAATGGTATACCGGGCTTTTTAGAAGAAAAGAAATTTGTGATTCTTCAATTTGGTGAGGACTCCGGAATCTCTGTTATGCAGTCTGTAAGTAATTCAGAGTTAGCATTTGTAGTAACAAACCCGTTTTTCTTTTATCAGGAATATGATTTTACGATAGATGACCAAGTAGTAGAACAACTTAAGTTAGATTCTGAAAAGGATGTAACCGTTTATGTGATTTTAACTGTCCAGGATCCATTCGGAAAAACAACTGCTAACCTACAAGCTCCTATTGTTCTAAACAATAAAAAGCAATTAGGCAAACAGGTTATTTTAACAAACACTTCATATCAAACAAAACACAATATTTTCGAAAAAATTACAACGAAATAGGAGGTGGGAAAAATGCTTGTTTTAACAAGGAAAGTAAATGAGTCGATAAAAATAGGTGATGAGATTGAAATAACAATTTTATCTGTTAGCGGAGAACAAATAAAAATTGGAATTGACGCACCACGAACTGTAGAAATCCATCGAAAAGAAGTTTACCTAGATATTCAAAACGAAAACAATCAAGCCTCCCAAACCTCAATCGATCTTTTAAAACAGCTTAATATTAACTTTAAGAATGCCCGTTAATCGAAAAAAATTACGGGTGTTTTTATTCACAAAAATTTTGTAGAAAAAAATCTAAAAATCTATTAAACAAATACAAAACATGTCGATATAAAGGATGTAAAACAAATAAGTATAAAAGGCGGCCGACTTTTGAACTATTTGTCAATATATTAAATTCCACATGGACGTGGATACAAACATTCAAGGAGGAAACAAGAAATGAGAATTAATCACAATATTGCAGCACTTAATACTTATCGTCAGTTGAATAGTGCAGGTAATGCGCAATCAAAATCCATGGAAAAATTATCGTCAGGTCTACGAATTAACCGTGCTGGTGATGATGCTGCCGGATTGGCAATCTCTGAAAAAATGCGTGCTCAAGTACGCGGTTTAGACCAAGCTTCTAAAAATGCTCAAGACGGTAGACAAGAAATGCCGCGCTAAGCAGTAATGCTTAGATGAAAACTCCGTGAATTCGGTGGAACCCCAAACCAAACTAGTAAGAGTTGATGGTGGGCAATACCGAGCCAAGCCTAATGAATTGGTAAAAAGTAATTAGGAAGGTGTGACGGTCAGGTGGTGAGGAACCATACCAATAACCCACCCAAGAGCGCGGAGCACCCAATTAGGGGTGAAGATATGACCTGAACTTTATGGAAACATAAAGAAGCAGAGGATAAAAAGCCACTGCGATAACATAGTTGATTTCTCTAATTCAAACAGCTGAAGGTGCGTTAAACGAGACTCATGATATTCTTCAACGTATGCGTGAATTAACAGTTCAAAGTAATAATGATACAAATACAGCTGATGACCGCGCAGAAATTCAAAAAGAAATTGGTCAATTAGTTCAAGAAGTTGATGGAATTGCTCAACGTACGGAATTCAATACAAAGAACTTACTACAAGGTAAAGTTGGGCTTAAACTTGATGCGGTAGATGACGGAACTTTAGATACACTGGCACTTAGTTATGATGTAGATGTTACAAACGCAAAAGCTGGAACAACGTATACTTTTGGTCACACAAACGATTCCAATGCGATTACTTTATCTGACGGTACAACAACTCAACAGGTTACTGTTGGAACCGCTGGAGCATTTACTGCTGGTACAGTATTAGACTTCGATAAGCTAGGTGTAAAAATCACACTAAAACAGGGTGGCACATTTGGATCAGATGCTAGTGAGCTAGCATTAAATGCTAAAACGCTTATTACTGAAGAGGATGCTTCTATTAACTCCAGTGCAAAAATTCAAATCGGAGCAAATAGTAACCAAACACTAACTATATCTATTTCTGATATGAGTGCAAGTAGTCTAGGTTCGTCTGCTACACCTGCATTTGCATTAAATGGTGTTAACGTAACAAGTCAATCATTCGATGATAATTTAGCTGTAATTGACCAAGCAATTAAGGATGTCTCTGGTGAACGTTCTAAACTAGGTGCATACCAAAACCGTTTAGATCACACGATTAATAACTTAAACACTTCTTCTGAAAACCTAACGGCAGCGGAATCTCGTATCCGTGACGTAGATTATGTTTTAGCTGCTTAAGCAGTAACAAGCACAGTCGTCCTAGCTGGTAACGGCTAGAGATCATAATCGGGTGAATTGCTGGAAAACCCTTAGAGCTTTTCTTACCACAACGTAGTTGGAAACGACAAGCGTGATGGTTTGAAAAAAGAAAAGATTGGGCAATCAGCAGCCAATCTTCTGTCTCGAAAGAGTGGAGAAGGTTCAACGACTAGGATATACCATCTAAAGCGAAAGCTATGATGATGAAATCCATAGGTGAAACAATGGTCATCAGCATTGTGAATCCGAAGTGCCCGACCCCTACTAGAAACTTAGAGGGTGAAGATATAGTCTAGTCATTTGTGAAAGCAAATGTTCGCACGATGGCGAAAGAAATGATGAACCAAACTAAGAATTCTATTCTTTCTCAAGCAGCACAAGCAATGTTGGCTCAATCGAATCAGATTCCTCAAGGAGTTCTACAACTCTTGAGATAATGATTGAAGGGCGTCTAGCTTGGTAACGGGCTAGAGGATAACTGGGTGAATTGCTGGAACTTTCTAAAGCTTCATCAACCACAACGTAACTGGAAACGGTAAGCGTGCAGGTCTGAAAATGATGAAGATGAAACAATGGATAATCAGCAGCCAAGCTCCTGTTCCGAAAGGATGGAGAAGGTTCAACGACTAGAGAAGTACGGTCTAAGGCAAAAGCTATGACTATGAATCTCGTAGGGCAGCAAAAGCTGTTCGAAGTGCCCAGCTCCATGAAAACCATGGATGAAGATATAGTCTATTCTGTGACCGAAAGGCATAGCGGCAAAGCAAGCTAACCAACAACCACAAGGAGTTTTACAACTTCTTCGTTAATATTACCTTTTATTGGCTCCAGATGTTTTTCTGGAGCCAATGTTTTTGAAATTGTTTATGATTATGTCAAATTAGTTAACTTTTGAAGTTCTAAGATACTCGAAATACTCGATACTTTCTCCTTTAGTAAAGCCCGTGCTACTTTGGAAGAATGCTAAATAACACAATTCCTCTCTGTTAAATTCAATTTGATATGAATTCGTTTGTTTATTTCCATTGCGCAAATTGTTAATATAAAAATTGTAAACATCATTAATATTAATGTTTTTATTAATTTCATTTATCATTGTATGTAAAATTAGTTTGATATCACTTGTTGGCATCTCAAAGCTAAGTTCTGATGAAATATATAGTGATGTTCTATGGTGAGGAGGGAAAATAGTTGGGTCTATATTGTTTTGAAACATATCCTTACGCTTGATTACAATATACGGCCTTATGATTGATAAGAAATATAAGATGGATGGTTTATCATAAAGGACAAGTCGTTTCTTGCCATCAATGATAAATAAAACATTGTATTTTTCTTGTATTAGACCTTTAAGAAATTTAATTTCTTCGATAGAAAATGATTCTGTTGAAATAACTATTTTTTCTGGATTGTTTTTGTTTATTTTTAAATTGCCATCATCTTGGTACCACCATGCTAAGCATAATGGTGACAATACCCACTTTATTAAATGAAATGGTACCTTTTTCACTCCGTTGGGATACCATATCTTTTTTAACAAAACATACAAATTGTCAACAGTGGATTGAACATAATAAAGGTCTGAGTGACCAGCCACTAAACGATCATCAAAAACTCTTCTGAATTTAGGCGGGCTAAGTTTAATGTGTTCCCCTAGGCTTTGGTAACTAGTTAAACACCATAAACGGTCTTTTCTAGCATGTCCAAATCTAAATCGTGGTGATTTATTTTTTTCTATTAAAATATTGCCATCCCCTAGAAGCTTTCCTGTTAACATTTCTAATAGCCTGGGATCATAGTTTTGAATAAGATACTCAATTAAATTGACATCCATCAAATTCACCTCAAATGGCATAGTTAGGAACGTATGTTCCTGTGTTTTTATTATACCACTTTCTTTAATTATTAAAATCTTAATTTAATTTAAAATTTCCTTCGACATGCCGATATAACTAATAAAGGTCCGTTCGTTTAGGAGGAAATGATATGTCTATCGATAAAATCTCTTCTAGTACAACGATGAACTTCAACACAGACTACTTTCAACGAAAAATATCAAATGAAACTGAAAATAAAGGGGAAAGTGTTTCTGTCCCTCAACAAAAATTAAACCAGAGTGAAAAGGAAGACCCAAAAGACAACGTTAAACAGGTAATCGACAGCCTGAATAAATTTTTAGAACCCAATAACACATCATTAAAATTTGAACTCCATGAGGAACTTAATGAATATTACGTGACAATCGTAAACGATAAGACTCATGAAGTTGTTCGGGAAATTCCTTCTAAGAAAATATTAGATATTTATGCAGCGATGACGGAATTTCTAGGATTTGTTGTAGATAAAAAGATTTAAAGGCGGTGAGCACCAATGAATATGCGTATTGGTGGATTGGCAAGTGGAATGGATATTGACCAGATCGTGAAGGATTTAATGAAGGCCGAGCGGATTCCACTGAATAAAATGAATCAACAAAAGCAGGTACTTGAATGGCAGCGTGATGATTACCGTAGCATGAACTCTCTACTCCTTTCGTTACGTGACCTATCGTTTAATATGAAGCTTTCTTCCACATATCGTGCGAAAAATACAACATCTTCAAATGAAAGTAAGGTTACGGCAACAGCAAGTGCAGCTGCTGGAAATGTGGCATACACACTATCAAAGGTAGACAAGCTTGCGACAGCAGCTACAAAGGTAAATGCTGGGGATATAAGAAAGGATAAAGATTCCTTTGATACGAATGCAAGTATCTGGAGTCAAAAGGCTAATTTCGATAATACCGGCTTTAATTGGAAAAAGGGCGGACTTGTAAAGGAAACAAAAAAAATTACTGAGCCTAGTAAAACTGTAAACCTTAGTAATACGAATATAAAGATTGATCAAGAATCGATTGATAATATGCAAGTTAAGGTAAATGGAAAAAGTTATACGGTCGTAACTGATCCAACCAAGCTTAATGAGAATACTGTATTTTTAGACAGAACTAACATTGATAATCCCAAATTAACATTTGCAAATAATATTGAAAAAGGTAGCACTGTTTCAGTTGATTATTTTATTGATAACTACTCACAAGAAATAACAGTACCAAAGCCATCTGATACGGCTACGAATCCTAATACTACCTTCCAGCTCTCAAAGGGTTCCTTATCAACTGAGGGGATGTCCATAAAGGTTACTACTAAAGCTGGTGGAGAAACTACTTATACTCCAATCTATTCTACTAGTGATTGGGAGGCAATGACTGATAAAACGGGGTATGTGTTAGTTGATCAAGAAACAGGTAAACTAACATTTTCAACAAGCCTTGCAGAGGGCGATATCATCAAGGCCGATTATAAACAAAACTATTTTTCATTTGGTCTTGAAACCTTCAATGAAAATGGGGAATCGGTTAAAGAAACATTCTCTGTGGAAGGGTCAAGTTCATTATCAAGTATTATGAACCGAATTAGTAGTTCATCTGTTGGTGTGAATGCATTTTACGATGATTTTAAAGGTCAGGTTACTTTGACACGGTCTCAAACAGGAAACTTTAATACAGCTGGTGATGAAATCAAGATCACAGGCGATTTTCTAAATAATGTCTTGCAGTTTAGCGCATCTACCGAAACCGGTGGTAATAACGCAGAGTTTACAATCAATGGACTAAGCACGGAACGTCATTCCAATAATTTTACGATTAATGGTGTAAGTTTTACATTAAAGGATACATTCGATACTCCTGTAACCGTCGGGGTCACAACAAATACGGATACAGTTGTAGATAACATCGTTAATTTTGTTGAAAAATACAATGAAACCATAACAAAAATTAACGAAAAATTGAATGAAGAACGTTATCGTAGTTATCAACCGTTATCAAGTGAAGAGCGGGAAGCATTATCGGATAAAGAGGCTGAGCTTTGGGAGGAAAAAGCGAAGAGTGGTTTGATCCGACGTGATTCCATGTTATCGAGTGGTTTAAATCAATTCCGTATGGATTTGTATTCACCAGTAACGAATCTTTCGGTTGATTCTACTTTCAATCAGTTAGCTAGTATTGGGATAAAAACCACGGCTAATTATATGGATCGTGGGAAGTTAGAAATTGATAAAGCGAAACTTAAAGAAGCAATTGAAAAGAATCCGGAGGCAGTTGAAAAACTATTTACAGCAGATGGAAGTACTTATGCTGAAAAAGGTCTCGTTAATCGTCTATATGATAGTTTAACTGCAACAATGGACAAGGTAAGTGAGCGCGCTGGAAAATCCACTTGGACAACACAGAAATACACAATCGGTAAGAACCTTGACCGTTTGGATGATAGTATCGACCGTTTCGAAGACCGCCTTGTCCAAATCGAAGACCGCTACTGGCGCCAATTCACTGCAATGGAAAAAGCAATACAACGAGCTAATCAACAATCTGCATACCTCATGCAGCAATTTAGCTTTTAAAGGAGTGTAACGTAAAATGGCAATCGGAAATCCATATCAAGCCTATCAATCAAATTCAGTTACAACTGCATCACCAGGTGAGCTTACGTTAATGCTCTATAATGGTTGCATAAAGTTTATTAAACTTTCTCGCAAAGCGATTGAGGAAAACAATATACAAGAAAAAAATACTAACCTTCAAAAGGCGCAAAACATCATTCGTGAGTTCATGGTGACATTGGATATGAATGTGGAAGTGTCCAAAAACATGATGGCGATGTATGATTACATGAACCGTCGTTTGATGGAAGTGAATCTTAAGAATGACCTTGAAATTTTAGCTGAGGTTGAAGGCCTTGTAACTGACTTCCGCGACACATGGAAGCAGGTTATCCAAGTAAACCGCCAGCGCCAGCATGGTCAAGGTGGACAAATCTAGTGAATCCATTAGTTGAGCTATATCGGATCACGAAGGAATTACACGGATTGTTGAGTGAGCCTGTTCAGCAGGAAAAAAGAGATGCGTTGATCGAAGCGATCAATAGATTTCTGGATGAGCGCGAGCAGCTCATCTCGGACATCAAACCTCCTTACACAGAGGAAGAACAAAAACTCGGTACTGAAGTAGTCCAAATGAATGTCTTTATTGATGATAAACTTGAATCCCTGAAAAATGATATCCAACAGGACATTGCGAATCAAAAGAAGCGTAAAACATCCACAACAAAATACATTAATCCCTATCAATCAGCCCCTGCTGATGGGATGTTTTTTGATAAGAAGAAATAGGGGAATGCCATCTTTAACCGGATGGCATATCGTTTTTATAAATAAAATTCATAAAGAAAATCCCTCGACATTTGTTACTATCAGTCATAAAGATTTTTATTTCCAATAATAATTATTATGATATACTGAAAAAAGAAAGGATTGATGTGTATTGCCAGACTATGATTATTTATGGAAAACCGTCATCTCAGACCTCTTCGAAGAATTCCTCTTATTTTTTGCCCCTGATCTTTATGAAATGGTAGACTTCTCACACCCTCCCGAACACAAAGAACAAGAATTTCACAAAATTTATCCTGATGCCATTTCGAAAAATCGGGAAGTGGACAAACTAATTGGTGTGAAGTTAAAAGATGGGAAGGAACAATGGATTTTAATACATATTGAAATTCAAGGAGACCGTGAAGAAGATTTTCCGAAAAGGATGTTCCAGTACTACTATCGAATTTTGGATAGATATGATCAAGATCTTTATACCCTAGCGATATATTCTGATTCTTCCCCAACCTTTAAGCCCGACCACTACTGTACCCGATTTTTTGGAACCGAACTTACCTATACATATAATACCTACAAAATTTTAGATCAAAATGAAAAAGAGTTACTACAATCTAGAAATCCATTTGCATTGGCTATCCTTGCTGGACTATATTTAATTAAAGGTAAGAATCATCCAATTAAAAAGTTTGAATATAAAAAAGGGTTGGTTCGGCTTTTATTTAAGGAGTATGATTATCCTCGGGAAAAAGTTGAAATGTTATTGGTCTTTATTGACCATCTTTTAGTATTACCAGAAGAAGAATCAGGCAAACTAGCAGAAGAAATCTATCCATTTATTGAAAAGGAGGCTTTAGAAATGGGATTATCAATTGAGGACACTTCATTTGCGAAATATTACAAAAAGCAGGGCGTAGAAGAAGGAAAAAATTTGGGGAAAGTCGAAAGGTCATACGAAATAGCCCGAAACATGGTAAATGAAGGATTTTCAGTTGAAGTGATCAATAAAATGACGGGCATAGAAAAGGATGAAATATTAAAATTAATTAAAAGGTTATAAAATGGAGGGTACCATTATTTTTTCCCGAAATCCCCAATATTCCTCCCATATTTTGGACATACTACTACTGAAGGATCCTTCAAGCACTCCATCTAAGAAACCACACAAGTACCATTCATAACTCGCCTTAGACATGCATATATTTTTACACCTACACATATTGTTTACAAATTTACATTAACAGCAAACAGGAGGAGAATTTGGGATTACTATGTCCGTTTTCTGCTGGACGATGTACCTGTCTCTAACACCCAAGCCGTTTCCTTTACAATGTTTACAATTTCACAATTTCTTCAAATTTCCTAGAAAAAAAAGCAGGAATTGGGGAGGGGTGTGTAGAATTAGTACATATAACCTTAAATTAAAAAGGGTTATATTGTTACACAGGTTGGTTACCCTAAACAGGGTCTTGGCTGTGTCCAATGCATTAGAGTTTAAAGGAGGAGTTCATGTATGAATTACAACGTTCGTGGTGAAAACATTGAGGTAACTCCAGCATTGCGAGAATATGTGGAGAAGAAACTAGGCAAGCTTGAACGCTATTTTGACGGCACTCCAGATTCAAAAGTAAATGTTAATTTAAAAGTGAATAATGCAAAGGATCATAAAATAGAGGTAACGATACCTATGCCTCAGCTGTTACTTCGTGCAGAGGAATCTAATGAGGATATGTACGCGGCAATCGACATTGTGACCGATAAGCTTGAGCGTCAAATCCGTAAACATAAAACCAAAGTCAACCGTAAGCTTCGTGAAAAGGGTTCTACCAAAACAATGTTTGCTAATGGTGGAGCTGGCACTGCAACAGCGGTTCAGGAAGCAGAGGATGAGGATTACGAATTAGTTCGTACGAAGCGTTTTGATTTGAAACCGATGGACAGTGAAGAGGCAATTCTGCAAATGAATATGCTTGGCCACAACTTCTTCGTTTTCACTAACGCTGAGACGAATATTACCAATGTCGTATATCGCCGTAAGGATGGCAAATACGGCATCATTGAACCTAGCTAAATAACGAATCCAAAGAGTGCAGTCTAATCCATTAGGCTGCCTCTTTTTTGAGAAAAATAGGGGAAAACCCCCATAGCCAAAACGTTTTCCATCATAGATAATACAAGTACAAGCCTACCGATTCTTACATGAAGCAGGGATACCTATGACAAATATTCTACAACCCACTCTATCCAATATTGCGATCATTTTGTTCATGTATTTATGCATGAGCAGTTTGGTGTCGAATCGAAAGTCGATCAACAAGTATCTATTTTCAATGAGCGTTCTTATTGTTACCTCGGCGTGCGTCATTTTTCTCTTTTATTTGCCGATCCGCTATGAGGGGTACCTATTTGATCTTCGTCTTGTTCCTTTGGTGGTGTTCTCCCTTTTGTTGGGATGGAAGCATGCGATTCCTGCACTTGTGATTGCGGTTAGCTGGAGGCTCGGTATGGGAGGAGCGGGAGCTTTGCCGGGCGTGTTGTTTGGGATGACATTCCCTGTGTTACTGGCTCTTCTTTTTCATAAAAAAGATAGGGCGATGCCTAGCCCGATTTCGTTGGCTCTCTTAATGACGGCGAGCTGGCTGTTATCGGACCTGCCGATTCTTTTTCTTGTGCCGAATGGTCTAGAGGTGTTTCGTGAAATTTATCTTGTGCGGTTTTTTGGACTGCAGTTGTCTGCGTTTATCTTGTATTTTTTCATTTCCCAGCTGGACAGGGAAGTGGTGTTAAAGCGAAAACTCAAGTTTTATGCGGAACGTGATCCTTTGACCGGGCTTTATAATATGCGTTATTTTGAGAATCGGATTAAAAAAATGTCGAGCACACGTACTGCATATATCGTGATGATTGATATTGATCATTTTAAAAAGATTAATGATACGTTTGGTCACCTTAATGGTGATTCGGTTTTAAAAAATGTGGCAGCAACACTTTCGAATCTTATTCCGACACACTGTTCCGTACTTGGACGTTATGGGGGTGAGGAGTTTATTTTGTATTTAGAGGTGGATTCGAAGGAAAGGCTGATGAATCTTGTTTCTGGCATTCTTAGTGGGATAGAGCGAACTCCCTTTTATGCCGAAGACAAGAAGCTGAACATCACTGTGTCAATTGGGGTTGCGGAACTCAAGGATGCAACGAAACTCTATCAAGCCATTGAAAAAGCGGATAACTCCTTGTATGCGTCAAAGCAAAATGGCCGAAATCAAATTAGTTATGCGATGTAAGTATCCTTAGGGGTACTTTTTTCGTCTTTGTCGAAATGGCACTAATCACGAAACCCGATAATATTTTACCCTTGTCCTATTTAGTGGTAAAATAGAAGATATTTCGTTAAGGTCTGATTTATATTTTTTTTGGATATCAGTCAGCCGATTGGCTGATGCGAATTTACGATAGAGGAGCGTACATAATGCTTGGAATTTTAAACAAAGTTTTTGATCCAAACAAACGCACAATCAAGCGCTTGGAAACACTCGCAGATAAAATTGATGCACTCCATCCTGAGATGGAGAAGCTTTCTGATGAAGCCCTTCGCAACAAAACCGAAGAGTTCAAGGAACGTTACCAGAAAGGTGAAAAACTTGATGATATTCTAGTTGAAGCTTTCGCTGTTGTTCGTGAAGGTGCAAAGCGTGTGTTGGGTCTGCACCCATACCGCGTGCAGCTCATGGGGGGGATTTCCCTGCATGAGGGAAATATTTCCGAGATGAAGACTGGGGAAGGTAAAACGTTAACCTCCACAATGCCTGTTTATTTAAATGCGATCACTGGTAAAGGCGTTCACGTTGTTACAGTCAACGAATACCTTGCTAGCCGTGATGCGCATGAGATGGGCCAGCTTTATGAGTTTTTAGGTCTATCGGTTGGGTTGAACTTAAACTCCATGTCTCGTGATGAAAAAATTGAAGCGTACCGCGCTGATATTACGTACGGTACGAACAATGAGTTCGGTTTCGATTATCTGCGTGATAACATGGTTCTGTATAAGGAACAAATGGTACAGCGTCCGCTTTATTTTGCTGTGATTGACGAGGTTGACTCGATTTTAATTGATGAGGCGCGTACACCGTTGATTATTTCCGGTTCCGCTCAAAAATCGACTTCACTCTATGTGCAGGCGAACGGATTTGTAACGACTCTTAAAAAAGAAGAAGACTACACCTATGATGAAAAGACAAAAGGTGTTCAGCTTACTGAAGAAGGGATTTCAAAGGCTGAGCGTGTGTTCGGTATTGAAAACCTATTTGATATTGCAAATGTAGCCTTGATTCACCATATCAACCAAGCGTTAAAAGCGAATGCAAGTATGCATCGTGATATTGACTATGTGGTGGACGAAGGGGAAATCGTGATCGTTGACCAGTTCACCGGTCGTCTGATGAAGGGGCGTCGTTATAGTGAAGGCCTTCACCAAGCGATTGAGGCGAAGGAAGGCGTTGAAATTCAAAATGAAAGTATGACACTTGCGACGATTACGTTCCAAAACTATTTCCGTATGTATGAGAAGCTTTCAGGTATGACGGGTACAGCGAAGACAGAGGAAGAGGAATTCCGCAACATTTACAATATGAATGTTGTCGTGATTCCAACGAACCGTCCGATTGCTCGTGATGACCGTCCTGATTTGATTTATAAGTCTATTGAAGGGAAGTTCCGTGCGGTTGCTGATGATATCGCAGAGCGCCATGCAAAGGGACAACCTGTCTTAGTTGGTACGGTTGCGATTGAGACGTCTGAAATCATTTCGAAGTTTTTATTGAAAAAAGGCGTAAAACATAATGTCTTGAATGCGAAAAACCATGCACGTGAGGCTGAAATTATTGAGAATGCTGGGCAAAAGGGTGCGGTTACAATCGCGACAAACATGGCCGGCCGTGGTACCGATATCAAGCTTGGCGAAGGTGTGAAGGATCTTGGCGGACTTGCCGTTATTGGTACAGAGCGCCATGAGAGCCGTCGTATTGATAATCAGCTTCGCGGACGTTCTGGTCGTCAAGGGGACCCTGGTGTGACTCAGTTCTATCTGTCGATGGAAGATGAGCTTATGCGCCGTTTCGGTTCTGACAATATGAAAAATATGATGGAGCGTCTCGGAATGGATGATTCCCAGCCAATCCAAAGTAAGATGGTCTCAAAAGCGGTTGAGTCTGCGCAAAAACGTGTTGAGGGTAATAACTTTGATGCGCGTAAACAGCTTTTACAATATGACGATGTGCTTCGTCAGCAACGTGAGGTTATTTACAAACAGCGTTATGAGGTTCTTGCTTCTGAGAATCTACGTGATGTTGTAGAAAGTATGATCAAATCTTCTCTTGACCGTGTCGTTCACGCTCAAACGCCTAAGGATGAGGTGGAGGAAGACTGGAACTACAAAGGAATCATTGATTATGTCAATGCGAATCTTTTATTTGAGGGCGACGTGACAGAGAATGACCTTCGTGGTAAAGAGCCAGAAGAAATGTCCGAGCTCATTTTTGAAAAGGTAAAAGAGCGTTACGATGAAAAAGAAGCGCAAATTGAACCAGAACAAATGCGTGAATTTGAACGCGTTGTCGTACTTCGTGCCGTTGACAGCAAGTGGATGGACCATATTGACCAAATGGATCAGCTTCGTCAAGGGATTCATTTACGTGCATACGGTCAAAATGACCCACTTCGCGAATACAATTTCGAAGGCTTTGCGATGTTCGAAAACATGGTTGCTTCGATCGAGGATGATGTTGCGAAGTTTGTAATGAAGGCGCAAATCCGCAGCAATCTTCAGCGTGAAGAAGTGGCGAAGGGGCATGCCGTTCAACCAAAAGAAGGCGGCGAAGAAAAGCCAAAGAAACGCCCTGTTCAAAAAGCAGTTAACATCGGCCGTAATGATCCTTGCTACTGTGGCAGTGGTAAAAAGTTCAAGAATTGTCATGGTCAATAATAATTGTTGAAAAGGTGAGAGCCAAGCTACTCACCTTTTCTTTCGAAAAAAACGGGACTAATCCCCCGAAAATGAGTAAGATATAAAAGAAGAATTTACATCTTGGAGGAAATTTTATGGAATTAGTAGATATTAAGCATGAACTCGACAAAATGGCTAAGAAATTAGCGGGCTTCAGGGGGTCTCTTTGACTTAGAGGCCAAACAAGCGCGCATCACCGAGCTTGATGAAATGATGTCAATGCCTGACTTCTGGAATGACCAGAATGCCGCGCAAACGGTGATCAACGAAGCAAATGCATTAAAGGACCTGGTAGTTGAATTTACAAACCTAAATGATTCTTATGAAAATTTAGAGCTTACTTATCAACTTGTGAAGGAAGAGCCAGATGCCGATTTACAAGCAGAGCTAGATGAGGAAATTCAGGAATTGTCGAAGAGCGTAAGTGATTTTGAGTTGCAGCTTCTTTTAAGCGAGCCTTATGATAAAAATAATGCGATCCTAGAGCTCCACCCAGGTGCTGGTGGAACAGAGTCACAGGACTGGGGTTCCTTACTACTTCGCATGTACACGCGTTGGGCCGAGAAAAAGGGATTCAAGGTAGAAACATTGGACTATCTTCCTGGAGATGAAGCCGGGATTAAGAGTGTGACCCTTTTAATCAAAGGCCACAATGCCTACGGCTATTTGAAGGCTGAAAAAGGAGTACACCGTTTGGTTAGGATTTCACCGTTTGACTCATCAGGTCGCCGTCACACTTCATTCGTGTCTTGTGAGGTTATGCCAGAGTTTACCGATGACATCGAAATTGACATTCGAAACGAAGATTTGAAAATCGATACGTACCGTGCAAGTGGGGCAGGCGGTCAGCACATCAATACCACTGACTCAGCTGTTCGTATTACGCACATCCCAACCAATACAGTCGTAACGTGTCAAAATGAACGTTCACAAATCAAAAACCGCGAACAAGCCATGAAAATGTTGAAGTCGAAGTTGTACCAGCTTGAGATTGAAAAACAACAAGCTGAATTGGACGAAATCCGCGGCGAACAAAAAGAAATCGGCTGGGGCAGCCAAATTCGCTCCTACGTCTTCCACCCGTACTCCATGGTCAAAGACCACCGGACAAATGCGGAGGTTGGTAACACCGGAAGCGTCATGGACGGCGATATTGACATATTTATTGATGCATATTTGAGATCGAAATTGAATTAACTTTTTTGGGAGGTGCAGCCGTGGGGCTGCCCCTTTTTAATTGGCAAAACATGCTATCAGCCGAAAAAAGTGGCTAACAGCCATAAATAAAAATTATTGGCCATAAAGTAGTAGCTATCAGCCGTAAATTTTATTTATTAGCCATAACACTAGAATGGCAGAATTAAGTGCGACTGATAGATACAAATTCTAATAGAACTAGAAAAAAATAAACGGAGGTTTTCCGATTAAACAAATAAAAACGACCCACTTTCACGTTTTTCGAGTCAATAACCGGAATCTCTCCGTCTATATAAGCTATTATCAGTGCCATTTCATAAATAAGGGAAATTTCTCCGTCTGTCAGCTTCAATTTTTATGCGATTAAGATTATAAACATATCTATATTCAATTCTATGAAAAAACTGTAAAATAGAGGTAGATATCAAAATTGGGGGACTACCTTATGAATGAAAAGATTTTATCCATTGAAGAGCTAAAACGAGAGGATCTTATTCGAAAAAACAAATTGGTCGGTCTTGTTTCACTTATTTCTGTCATTTTGGCCATTGTTGTTGAGGCTTCAATTGGGCAGCCGCTTCAAATGATTCTAACGATCGGAATTGGCGGGGTGATTTTCCTATCAATCCTGCACTTATTAATTGCTAGGAATCTATTTTTAAACCAGACCCCCTATTTTTCAGTGATCGGGATTTCGGTGGTTCTGTTTGTCATTATGTCTAGCTCGCAATCTGCGCCAATTGTCCTTTTACCGTTATATTTATTGACAACGGTTGCAATCTACAATATGCGGAAAACACTATTCTTTGGTGTCGCTTGCGCCGTCTTGATAACTGTTCTGTTTTTCCTGACAAAGGGATCGGAGTTTGGCTATACCCCGAAGGAGCTTATCATTTATTATTTAATTTTTACGGTTATTATTGCGACCCTATTTTTCCAGAGCATTGTAACTGGAAGGCTGACTCAGGATATTCAGGCAACGCATATGCATACCGAGCAGCTGCTGGAAATGAGAAAGCAACATGCAGCCCAGCTTGAGGGAAGCTCACAAACGATCAGCGAAAACATTACAAACATCCGCCGCCAAGGGGAGGAGCAAATGCATTCCTTTAACGAAATGACCATTGCGGTTTCTGAAATCTCGTCGGGAATGAATACACAAAACGAATCAGCGTCAACGATTACCGAATCGATTGAGAATCTGAACCGGGTCGTTCAGGAGCTTGTAAAAGGGTCAAACCACCTGAGCATCCAGACGGAAAATACGAATCAGGCAGCTGACAATGGAAATGAAACGATTGACCTGTTACTCACAAAAATCACGGACTTCCATGAATCCGTAGATTCGATGTCTGAAACAATGAATCTGCTTGTTGAAAAAATAAACGAGACAAATAGATTTACGGATCGTATTCAGGAAATCGCATCACAGACAAATCTACTTGCACTAAACGCCTCAATCGAAGCGGCCCGTGCAGGTGATAGTGGAAAAGGTTTTGCTGTTGTTGCGGCTGAAATTCGGAAGCTTTCTGAGGTAACATCGAACACAGCAAATCTCATCGCGGAAAATTTAAAAGAAGTAAACGAAAGCACCACCTTAACACAAAAACAAATGGCGGAAAACGCTGAAAAGATGGACGAAAGTGTTAAGCTTACGAAGGACACAAAGGGTGTGTTTACCGTAATCGATGACACCGTTTCCGAGCTAAATGAGGCTGTGAAGCATTTCGAAAAAATAACAAATGAAATCGGGAAATCAACGGTTTCCATCGAAACCTCTGTCAGTGAATTCGCGACCATCATTGAGGAAACAACAGCATCACTTGAAGAAATCACAGCATCCATCGAAAACCAAAACGGCCAAATGCAGCACCTTGTCTCCTACGTCCAAAACACAGACGACGCCACCGCTGAACTGATGGAGATTTTTAAAGAAAAATAGGGACCAGTCCCTCTGAACAAAAGACAATGGGCATCTATCCAAATAAAGGAGCGAAATACATATGGTCTACCAAGCTAGTGAAAGTCGTTATAGTGAAATGAAGTATAATCGCGTTGGAAAGTCCGGATTGCAGCTACCTGCGATTTCCTTAGGATTGTGGCATAATTTCGGAGGTGTAGACTCGTTTGAAAATGGACGAGCTATATTAAGAAGGGCCTTTGACCTTGGAGTTACCCATTTTGATTTGGCGAACAATTATGGTCCGCCACCAGGCAGTGCTGAAGAAATGTTTGGAAAAATGTTGAAAGCTGATTTTGCACCATATCGTGATGAAATAGTGATTTCCACGAAGGCGGGCTATCATATGTGGGAAGGTCCGTATGGAGATTGGGGCTCAAGAAAGTATTTGATTTCAAGCCTTGATCAAAGCTTAAAGCGATTGGGCCTTGAGTATGTGGACATTTTTTATTCTCATCGTCCAGACCCGAACACTCCGCTTGAGGAAACAATGGGCGCCCTTGATCATATCGTAAGACAAGGAAAAGCATTGTATGTTGGAATTTCCAATTACAGTCCGACTCAAACGCTGGAAGCGGTTCGTATTTTAAGAGAGCTAGGTACACCTCTTCTTATTCATCAGCCAAGATATTCGATGTTTGACCGATGGATTGAGGACGGATTGCAGGATGTGTTAACTGAAAATGGCGTGGGTTCGATCGTTTTTTCTCCGATGGCGCAAGGCTTGTTAACAAATAAATATCTTGGAGGCATTCCGAATGATTCAAGGGCTGCCAAGCAAAATACATTTCTTCAAAAAGATCAAATTACAGAGGATGTTTTACATAAAATCCAAAGTCTGAATGAACTTGCATCCGAAAGAGGACAAAGTCTAGCGCAAATGGCGTTAGCCTGGGTTCTGCGCAAAGGGCGTGTCACATCTGCCTTGGTTGGGGCGAGCAAAGTGAGCCAGGTCGAGGATAGTGTAGCCGCTATAAATAATCTCGAATTCACCGAAGAAGAATTAGCAAAAATTGAGGATATTCTAACCCAAAACTAGTCATACTAGTAGTGCGCATAATAGAAGGGGAGTAACCTATA
Source organism: Bacillus sp. REN16 (assembly GCF_020731355.1). Classification (GTDB taxonomy): domain Bacteria; phylum Bacillota; class Bacilli; order Bacillales; family Bacillaceae_L; genus Ferdinandcohnia. The sequence goes on from NZ_JAJFZK010000005.1 coordinate 223,925, forward strand.
CTTTAGGTTGCTCCTCTTTTATTTGAGGTCTTTGCACTTTAACTTAAAATCTTGGGACATTGCCCCCGCTGTCTCAGTAAAAAATAAAAATGTTTACTAAAAATGTTTACTTTACTCCAATTTCTGTATACTATATAAGTATAGGAATTACGGAAGGGATGAGAATAATATGGCCACGATTCGTGATATCGCGCAAAAATCTGGCTTTTCAATTGCGACGGTTTCCAGGGTTCTAAATAATGATCTGAATTTATCTGTAAGTGACGAAACAAGGGATAAAATTAAAGCGGTTGCGGATGGATTGGGATATAAAAAGAAACAAGGAACGACCCAGCTTAACAATATCGCCTTCCTATACTGGATATCCAACGAAGAAGAACTTGAGGATGTTTTTTTTAAGGGGATTCGGACGGAGCTTGAAAAGCAAGCAAAGGAACGGAAAATTGAACTGATTCGTTATAACAAAGATGAAGGTATTGAAAAAGTTGAGAAGAATACGACCGCATTCATTGCAATTGGAAAATTAACCGATAAAGAAATCAAATACTTAGAGGAAATTACACCTCATGGCGTGTTTTTAAATACAAGCAGAGACCCTCAAAATCTGGATTCGGTCCTGCCGGATTTGAAGCTAATGACAGAATACATGATTCAGTTTTTTGAAAATCTAGGCTATGACCGTATCGGGTTTATTGGTGCTGATGATTATGACATTGAAACAAATGAACCGATTCCGCAATTAAGGGAGATTACGTTTAGAAACTATCAACGGGAACGAAATAAATTAAGAGAAGAAGATATCTTGATTGTACCTTCAAGTACCGTAAAGAATGGCTTCAAGGCAGCGATGAAAGCGATTCAGGAAATGGGAGATGACCTTCCGGGAGCATTTGTCGTGGCGACAGATCCGCTTGCGATCGGGGCCCTTCAAGCATTTAATGAGATGCAAATTCCAATACCGCAAAGGGTCGCATTCTTTAGTATCAATAATATCAGTGTAACGAAATATGTTTCCCCGCCATTAACAACCTTCCATATTGATATTCCTACCATGTGTGAAACTGGTCTGGATCTAGTCGAGGAAAGGTTAACAAAAAATAGAACAACTGCGAAAACCGTATATATTCAGGGAAAACCCATTTTTCGAAAAAGCACACCATCAATTGAAGAAAAAAAGTGAGCCAGCTGGCTCATTTTTTTTGTCTTCAAAATGCGTTTTTATGGAGAAAGTAATAAGGGTGTTGTTAAGGAATGGGAAAAATGGTAAACAAAAGGGTAATAATCAAATATATGTTTAGTAAAATAACTCAAATTAAACGTTTACATGTTTAGTTAAAAGTGCTATGATTTTATCAGTAAACAAATTACTAAAAAGGGGAAGGTGTTTTTATGAAAAACAAATTCGGCTTGTTTATGTCAGGAGTTGTATTTACTGGTTTACTTACTGCTTGCGGAAGTTCGGGTGGCGGTCAAGGTGGCGCAGCTGATGATGTTGTTACAATCTGGGCAAATAATATTAACGTTCCAGTCTTAGAAAAGGCTGCGGAAATTTATAAAAAGGATCATCCAGATTTTAAAGTGGAAATTGTTGAAACTGGTGGTCAGGATATTAAAAGTAAAACAACCACAGGATTGCAGGCTGGCGGTAAAGGCCTCCCGGATGGAATGCTTCAAACAGATGATGAACTACAAGGGAAATTAGAAGCGTTCCCAGGGGCGTTTGCAAACTTAAGTGAACTCGGGTTTGATGAGTTTAAGAATGATTTCCCGGATTTTAAATTAGAGGCTGTTTCAAAAAATGGAAATATCTACGCAATGCCATTTGATACTGGCCCAGCGGCTGTATTTTATCGTACAGATATCTTCGAAGAAGCTGGAGTAAATCCGGACGACATCAAAACATGGGATGACTATGTTGAAGCTGGCGGAAAAGTTAAAGAGGCAACAGGTAAAGCAATGCTAAGCTTTGACCAAGCAGATGCGAACCAATACACAATCATGTTAAACCAGCAAGGTGAAGGCTATTATGATGAGAATAATAACTTGACTGTTGGCAGTGAGGCTTCTGTTACTGCACTTGAAGTGTTGAAAGGTTTGCATGACAAGGATGCTCTTCTCGGTGTTACGGGTTGGGATGCATGGGTAACGTCAATAGCAAACTCAGAGACTGCATCTGTTATTGCAGGTGGTTGGCTAGTTGGAACAATTGAACAACAAGCACTTGAGACAGAAGGTAAGTGGGGCTTAATGCCGTTACCAGCACATGAGGAAGGCGGATCACGTTCATCTGTTCAAGGTGGTAGCTCATTTGTGATTCCTTCAACTGGTAATCAGGTGGAAGAAACATATGACTTCTTATCATGGTTTACAACAAGTGTTGAGGCACAAGAACTTGCAATGGAAGGCGGATTATTCCCTACCTATGCACCTGTTTTCGAATCAGAAATGTTTGATGCAGAAGAGCCATTCTTCGGAAATCAAAAAATCTGGCGTTTCTTAGCTGACGAAATGGACAAGATTCCAACGATTATCTATACAAAAAATGACCCAATCGCTCGTGATGAAATTGTAAAAGCGCAAGGTGAAGCGTTGAATGGAAAAAGCGCGGACGAAGCGATGAAACAGGCTAAGAAAAATATTGAAAATCGTATGAAATAAGTAATCTACCAAATCGAGGTAATGAAGGACATCTTTCATTACCTCTCCCATGATTAAGGGGGTTTGACAACATGATGAATCAAATAAACAGAACAAAATGGACACCGTATTTATTTTTAGCCCCAGCGCTCATTTTATTTCTTATATTCACGGTATACCCGATCATTTCTTCATTTATTTTAAGCTTTCAAACATCTGAGGGTGGAGTATACGTATTTACTGGACTTGATAACTATATTCGATTATTCAAAGATACAACATTCCATCAAGCCCTATTCAATACATTTATCATCTTCATTGTTCAAGTACCAATTATGATATTTTTCGCGCTCATACTAGCAGCGTTATTAAATAGTAAGCTATTGAAATTTAAGGGATTTTTCCGTACAGGATTCTTTTTGCCAGCTGTAACGTCATTGGTTGCATATTCTATTTTGTTCTCAATCATTTTGATGGACAAAGGTATCTTCAATCAATTTTTATCACTGATTGGAATTGACGCTATTCCTTGGTTAAATGATCCATTTTGGGCGAAGGTTTCGATTATTATTGCGATGACATGGAGATGGACAGGTTATAACATGGTCATCTATCTTGCAGCAATGCAGAATATTTCAGAGGAAACGTATGAAGCTGCTTCCATGGATGGTGCAGGAAAGGTTCGACAATTCTTCTCGATTACAGTTCCACAGTTGAAGCCGATTATTTTGTTCACTTCAATTATATCGACAATCGCAACTTTACAGCTATTTGATGAACCGTTTAACCTAACAAAAGGTGGACCTGGAGATTCAACAACAACACTAGGATTAATGATTTATAAAAATGGATTCCAATACTATGACTTTAGCTATGCTTCTGCCATTGCCTATGTAGTGGTCGTCATCGTTGCAGTCCTATCACTCATTCAGTCTAAAGTAACGGGAGATGGTAAATAATGCTGGAAAATAAGACATCAAGATTTTCGAGAAAAGCAGGTCTTTATCTTCTCCTGCTGATTGGTATCGTGATTTCAATCTTCCCATTTTATTGGATGCTAGTTGGTGCAACAAATCATACAAGTAAAATGTTCTCAAATCCTCCGACATTATGGTTTGGAGATCAATTTTTAACGAACTTTACAAACTTAAATAATAGCATCAATATTTGGCGGGTATTGTTTAATTCCGTGTTTGTTTCAGGTGTTTATGTGATATTGGCACTGATGGTATCAACGATGGCTGCATATGCACTAGCGAAATTTCATTTTAAAGGGAATAAATTTATTTTTACAACGTTTCTATTATCGATGATGATTCCGTATCAAGCCCTTCTGATTCCTCAGTTTCGGATGATGGCTGATTACGGATTACTAAATACGTATATTGCGCTTATTTTACCAACCGTTTGTACACCTTTTGCCATCTTTTTAATGAGGCAAAACTTTATGGCGTTTCCAACAGAATTAATTGAAGCGGCCCGCATGGATGGAGCGGGAGAAATGAAAATCTTCTTCCAGATTGTCATCCCGTCTATGAAACCGGCACTTGCTGCAACTTCGATCTTCTTATTCCTGTCACAGTGGAATAACTTTCTGTGGCCATTGGTTGTAACGACAACAACGGATATGTATACATTCCCAGTTGCGTTATCAAGTCTAAAAGGTGTTTCAATCATCGACTATGGTCAAATCAATGTCGGAATTTTAATCGCAACTATTCCAATTATCATTTTCTTCCTTGCCCTACAAAAGCATTTCATCCAGGGAATGCTGGGAAGCGCGATAAAATAATGGGTCAAGGGGGCAGGTTCACTGTCCTACTTCACTAAAATACTGGGACGAGGGACAGCTCCCTTGTCCCAAAATTAACTTTTGGAGGTCAGTATGCTACAACTTAAAGATTACGAGAACCAGAATGTACTTCAAAAGAATCGAATAAAAGATCGTTCTTATTTTATGTCTTATCATAATATGGGGGATGCGCTTAGCTTTGATAGAGGCCGTGCACATGGATTTTTATTATTGAATGGTATGTGGAAATTTCATTACGCCGAAACACCAGAACATGCTCCAGCTTCTTTTTATGATAAAAACTATGATACTAGCAATTGGGATGATTTGCAGGTTCCTTCAAGCTGGCAGCTGCATGGGTATGGAAATCCGCATTATACAAATGTTCAATATCCATTTCCGGTCGATCCTCCCTTTGTTCCAACTGAAAATCCAACAGGCTCCTATCGTCGCGATTTTTATGTGACAGATGAAATGCTTAAAGGCCTTGTTTTTCTTCGATTTGAAGGGGTCGATAGTGCATTTCATGTATGGATCAATGGTCAGTTTGTCGGCTACAGCCAAGGAAGTCGGATGGCTTCTGAATTCGATGTAACAGAGTTTGTCGAGGAAGGAAATAACACGATTGCAGTAAGAGTCTATCAATGGTCAGATGGAAGCTATATTGAAGATCAGGACATGTGGTGGTTAAGCGGGATTTTCAGAGATGTGTATTTACTAGCAAAACCAAAGGTCTATACTCATGACTTCTTTGTGAAAACAAATTTGGATGAAGCCTATCAGGATGCAGAGCTTCAGCTTGAATCCTTGATCCATTCACATATTGGAAGTGTCAAAGAGTACAAGTTAGAGCTTCAGCTTTTTGATGAAAACTACAAAGAGATTGAAGAAGCGAAACGGGAAGTAGCATTGCTGTTAGGTGGGGCTGCTGAAACAAAATTGGATACTAGTATTCTAGTAAAAAATCCTTTAAAATGGAACGCCGAAACTCCGAATTTATATACCTTTGTTATGACGTTAAAAGACAACGAAGGCAATATCGTGGAGGTCATTCCGTGTAAGGTTGGCTTTAGACAGGTGGAACTAAAGGATGGCTTAATTCAGGTGAATGGAGTACCGGTTCTTTTTAAAGGGGTCAACCGCCACGACCATCATCCTGACCTGGGACGTGCTGTTCCGCTTGACTGGATGATTAAAGATATCAAACTGATGAAGCAGCATAATATCAATGCGGTACGTTCAGCGCATTATCCGAACGACCCAAGATTTTACGATTTATGTGATGAATATGGATTATATGTTATTAATGAGGCGGATTTAGAATGTCACGGATTTGATCGAATCGGGAAACCGCATCAATTAAGTCAGGACCCAGAGTGGAAGGATGCCTACCTTGACCGAATTAAGCGAATGGTTGAACGTGATAAAAACCATCCATCAATTCTGATTTGGTCGCTAGGAAATGAATCAGGTTTTGGCGAAAACCATATTGCGATGGCGGAGTGGACAAAGCAAAAGGATCCAACACGACTTGTTCATTATGAAGGGGAAACCCGTTTCATCATGACTCAGGAAAAGAATAACCCGACACGTCTGCATGAAGCGGCTGACATGTTCTCAACCATGTATACTCCTCATGCGATTATGGAGCAATTAGGCAGCAGAACTGATTTAGCTCAGCCACATATTTTATGTGAATATGCACATGCCATGGGGAATGGACCTGGTGGATTCAAAGAGTATTTTGACTTATTTTATAAGTATGAACGCCTTCAAGGTGGATTCGTTTGGGAATGGCTAGACCACGGAATTCGTCAATACACAGAAGATGGCGAGGAGTATTTTGCATATGGCGGTGATTTCGGGGAAACCCCGCATGACGGCACATTTGTTATTGATGGACTTGTCATGCCAGATCGCACTCCATCTCCAGCACTATTAGAGTATAAAAAGGTGATTGAACCTGTGAGAGTCGAAGCGGTTGATCTAAACGCGGGTACCGTCAGCATTCACAATCTGTACAATTTTAGTACATTGAATCACCTCGGTCTTTCCTGGACCTTAGTTGCAGATGGAAAAGTATTAGGTAGTGGAGTGGTAGAAATGCCTGATATTTATCCAGGTGAGTCGGGTGAAATCTCAATTCCATTTACATTGCCGAGCTTAATTAAAGCAAATACTGATTACTGGCTAAACGTTCAATTTAATCAAACGACAGAAACGAAATGGGCGAATGCAGGGCATGAAGTGGCATGGGCTCAATTTGAGTTGCCTGTTCGTGAAAGTGTGGAAGCAAAGGATAATCATGTGTATCGTCCTTTAGTTGTTAATGAAACAGACCTTCAGCTTGAAGTAAGCGGAGAGAATTTCGCGTATAGCTTCAATAAAATATACGGAGTCCTTGAGTCGTGGAAGCACCAGGGAATTGAATTAGTAGATCAAGGTCCGAAGATCAACATCTGGCGAGCACCAACTGATAATGACAAGCTAGGCTTAGAGGAATTTAGTGTGAAAAAGGAAGAACCAGAGTGGAGAAAATTCGGTTTGCATCACATGCAAACTCGTGTCCAAGCTGTTGAACATGAAGTATCGCCAACAAACGATCAAGTAAAGGTTTACGTGAGATCTCGAACAGCTCCTCCTGTCCATGCATGGGGCTATGATAACACAATGACGTACACTATCACGAAAAACGGGGCAATGACGATTGCTGTGGACGGAATAAAACAAGGCGAGGCTTCAGCTACATTACCTAAGATCGGACTTCAAATGAAATTAAAACCTCAGCTGGATCAAGTCGATTGGTATGGCAGAGGGCCAGGCGAGTCTTACTCCGACAGCAAGCTAGCGAATCGCGTTGGGAATTGGTCTAAGACAGTAGATGAGCTCCAAACTTCATATGTCGTTCCTCAGGATAATGGAAATCGACATGAAGTGAGATGGGCATCGCTAACAGACCTTTCAGGTGTTGGTTTATTAGTTGCAGGACAGCCTAGCTTTGATTTTAGTGCAAGCTATTATTCAACTGAGACGCTTGAAAAAGCGAACCATACCTATGATTTAGTGAAGGATGATGTGATCACCTTTAACATTGATCACAAGCAGCAAGGCTTAGGATCCGCAAGCTGTGGACCAGGCGTTCTCGAACAATACCAATTAAAAAATGAGGACTTCCATTTCACAGTCAGCTTCCGTGCCTTTTCAAAAAGAGAGTACTCACCAATTGAGTTAAGTAAAATGATGTAAGCAGTGGCGCCTGCCATCATGGGATTTCATTCCTGTGGTGGTGGGCATTTTTTTGTATTTGGACAGAAGGATTGGCGTGCGGGGATTAAGTTGCGGAATACGGCTGTGATTCGGACAAGCTAAGTATAAAAGTTGATAGTTCTGTCTGAATGGAACCCTGATTGGGACAAGTTCTCAAAGAAAATCGCAAAACGAGTCCGACTGCGAAACCCCACTCTCAAAAGTAATTAGAATCTATCGTAAACCTCCGTGAGTAAAGTTTTAGTAAAGTTTAACTAAAAATCATTGACCTCTTTAACAAAGCGATCTACAATGAAAGTAGAAACCAAAGTATTGGAGGCAATCAACATGGATCTTAAACAACTTTCAGATAAATTCACAGCAATTTTTAACGAAAACGATTACAGAAGCTTCTTCGCGCCAGGGCGCATCAACCTCATCGGTGAGCATACCGACTATAACGGCGGCCATGTATTCCCGGCATCCATCACAAAAGGAACCTATGCGCTAGCAAGAAAACGCCAAGACGACAAAATCAGAATGTACTCAGTGAATTTTGAAAACCTTGGTGTGATTGAGTTTGACCTTAACAACCTAGATTACAACAAAGCTCATGACTGGGCGAATTATCCGAAGGGGATGCTTCGTTACTTGCGTGAAAATGGGTACGACATCCCGACTGGTGTAGATGTGCTCTTTTACGGAAATATCCCAAATGGAGCTGGGCTTTCTTCATCGGCATCCATCGAGCTCGTATCAGGTGTGCTGTTTGAAAAACTATTCGATCTTGAAATTGACCGCGTCGAGCTTGTAAAAATCGGCCAACTTGTAGAGAATAAGTTCATTGGAGTCAACAGTGGCATCATGGACCAATTTGCAATCGGAATGGGTAAAAAGAATGCAGGAATTTTACTAGATTGTGATACATTAAAGTATGAATATGCGCCAATCGAGTTAGATGAGCATCTCATTTTAATCATGAACACGAATAAGCGCCGTGAGCTAGCGGATTCCAAGTACAATGAGCGCCGCAGTGAATGCGAACAGGCCCTTGCCCAGCTTCAAAAAGAACTCAACGTTCAAGCGCTTGGAAACATTACGAGCGAACAATTCGAAGAACACAAGCATTTAATCCAAAATGAGACACTAATAAAACGTGCGAAACATGCTGTAGATGAAAATGAACGAACTTTAGAGGCGTTAAAAGCTCTTAAAGCTGGCAATTTAACGGAATTTGGGCGCTTACTCAATGCATCTCACACATCATTAAGAGATGATTATGAAGTAACCGGCAAAGAGCTTGATACGTTAGCAGAAGCAGCATGGGCACAGGATGGCGTGCTTGGTGCGCGCATGACTGGTGCCGGATTCGGCGGCTGTGCGATTGCACTTGTTGAAAAAGACAAAGCACAACAAATCATCGAAAACATTGGAAAAATCTACGAAGAAACCATTGGCTACCCGGCTTCTTTCTATGAGGTAAGTATCGGTGATGGCGCGAAGGAACTATAAACGGGACGTAGTGACAGGTTGAGACCGCTGGTTAAGTGGTCCAACACTAATAATCTTAGAATTGCGCTTTATTTTTGATAATTGCGCGATAGTTCTAAGGAAATGCGCTTTATTTTTGATAATTGCGCGTTAGTTCTAAGGAATTGCGCTTTATTCTTAATAATTGCGTTTTGTTACCTGAAATTGCATTTTTGAGGGGCCAGTACCCCAACCAAACAAAAGGAGCGAATCAATATGAGTATTTTAGTTTTAGGCGGAGCGGGTTATATCGGTTCACATGCGGTGTATCAATTAATTGACGCAAACGAGGATGTTGTCGTTGTTGATAATCTTCAAACTGGACACAAAGATGCGGTTCACCCAAAGGCAAAGTTTTACCAAGGCGATATCCGCGACAGTAAGTTTTTACAATCTGTTTTTGAAAAAGAAAGCATAGATGCAGTGATCCATTTCGCAGCGAATTCACTTGTCGGTGAATCAATGGTGGACCCGTTAAAATACTATGACAACAATGTGTACGGAACACAGATTGTACTTGAAACGATGAAAAACAATAATGTAAAATACATTGTTTTCTCATCAACAGCAGCAACCTATGGCGAGCCAAAGCAGGTGCCAATCACAGAAGACATGCCAACTGTACCGACAAACACGTACGGTGAAACAAAACTAGCGATGGAAAAAATGATGAAATGGTCTGAAATCGCGCATGATATCAAGTTTGTGTCACTGCGTTATTTTAACGTAGCTGGGGCACGCGCAACTGGTGAAATCGGGGAGGACCATGATCCGGAAACACATCTTATCCCGGTTATTTTACAAGCGGCATTAGGAACTAGAGAGTTTATCACAATCTTTGGTGAGGATTACGACACTCCAGATGGCACTTGCATCCGTGACTACATCCATGTCGAGGACCTCATTAACGCACATATTTTAGCGTTGAAATATCTGCAAAATGGGGGCGAAAGTAACTATTTTAACCTTGGAAGCAACAGCGGCTTCTCTGTGAAGGAAATGGTTGAGGCTGCAAAAGAAGTTACAAAGCGAGACATTCCTGTAAAATTAGGCGACCGCCGTGCAGGCGACCCGAGCATTCTTATCGCCTCATCTGGAAAAGCGAAGAAAGTACTGGGGTGGGAACCAAAACGTACCTCTATCAACGAAATTATCAAGGATGCGTGGAACTGGCATGTAAACCACCCAAATGGGTATGAAAGCTGAGGGATTAGCATGACAATTTATGGGACTGTACAACAGCTAACAGAGCAAGCCGTTAAGGTCGGACTGCTTGAAAAAGAAGACAGGATTTACGTCCGCAACCAGTTCCTTTCCTTGCTGGGCCTTGAGGACTTTACACCAACCGAACATGTCTCACCTGAAAAAGATATTCCAACTCTAGTTGAGGAATTAGTAGAGTACGCGTGCGAAAAAGGTATCATCGAAGACTATTTTGACGCAAAAGAAATTTTAGCGAGCAAAATCATGAACACGATGATCCCCTTACCGTCCGCGGTAACAAAACATTTTTACAAGCTTCGGGAAAAGGATCCGGTGGCTGCGACGAACTATTTTTATGAATTAAGTAAAAATAGCAACTACATTCAAATGAAGCGAATCGAAAAGAATATTGAATATAAGGTGGAAACGAAGTACGGCGAGCTTGATATCACGATTAATCTGTCAAAACCGGAAAAAGATCCAAAGCAAATTGCTCTTGAAAAGGAGACAAAAACAACAGGCGAGAAGTATCCAAAATGCTTACTATGTGTGGAAAATGAAGGCTATGCGGGACGAATCGGCCATCCGGCTCGTTCCAACCATCGCATCATTCCGGTACCACTTGAGGGTGAAAACTGGTATCTCCAGTATTCGCCATATGTGTACTACAACGAGCATTGTATCGTCCTTTGCGAGGACCACCGCGATATGAAAATCAGCAAGGATACATTCAAGCGTTTACTTGCTTTTATCGAGAATTTTCCGCACTATTTCATTGGGTCAAACGCGGACATCCCGATTGTAGGGGGCTCGATTTTAACACATGATCACTATCAAGGTGGAAACTACGAATTTGCGATGGCAAAAGCAGAAGACGATCTAAATTTCACCTGGGATCGCTATAAAAATATCGAGTTCTCAACTGTAAAATGGCCGATGTCTGTTCTTCGCTTAAGAAGCAGTGACCAAGAAGCCTTAGTTGAAGCAGGTGACCATATTTTACAAGCATGGCGGCAGTATAGCGACCCAGAAGCTGAGATTATTGCTTTTACAGGCGATACGCCACATAATACAATCACACCAATTGCCAGAAAGAGGGACGGAAAATACGAGCTTGACCTTGTGCTTCGCAACAACCGCACAAACGACGAGCATCCACTTGGCATTTTTCATCCTCATGCCGATGTTCATCATATTAAAAAGGAAAACATCGGTCTCATCGAGGTAATGGGTTTAGCGGTACTTCCGGCTCGACTAGAAACGGAACTGCAAGAGGTTGAAAAATACTTAATCGGCGAGGCGAATTCAGTCAATCCTATTCACCAGGAATGGGCGGACGAACTAAAGGCATACAATCCGACTAGTGAAAACGTCCATGAGCTTGTGAATCGTGAAGTTGGTAAAAAGTTCATGCGCGTCCTAGAGGATGCCGGCGTCTACAAGCGTGATGAAGCGGGCCAAGCGGCGTTTAAGAGATTTATAGAGTCTATAAAGGGCGAATAAATGGAGGGTGAGAACATGAAGGTCACAGCAGATATTTTTGGTGAATTAGGGAATAAACCAGTTCACGCATACACAATCGAAAATAACAACGGGATGTCAATTCGTTGTATTAACTACGGGTGTATCATAACTGACATGATTACCCCTGATCAAAACGGCGATTTTGAGAATATTGTCCTTGGGTTCGATAAGATTGAAGACTACCTGCAATACTCTCCTTATTTTGGAGCGATTGTAGGACCAGTTGCGGGGAGAATTAAGGCAGGACAATTTGAACTTGACGACACTGTCTATCAGCTTGAGAAAAATGAGAATAACAACCATTTACATGGCGGAGCGAAAGGCTTTAGTAACCTCATTTGGGATGCAAACCTCATTGAGCAAGCAGAGGAAGCAGGCGTCGAATTTGAATATATTCGTCAAGATGGCGAAGGCGGATATCCCGGAACAGTAACTGTAAAAGTGAGATACATCTTAAACAACAATAACGAATTCAAAATAACCATGTCAGCGGTATCAGATAAAAATACAATTTTAAACCTGACAAACCATACGTATTTTAATCTTTCTGGAAATGCAAAACGCGATATTCTCCAGCATGAATTAACATTAAAAAGCAATCGATTCCTGGAGTTAAATGATGAGCTGCTTCCTACTGGAAAAATGCTAGATGTAGAGGGCACAGCATTTGACTTCCAACAGGGCAGAAAAATTGTAGATGGAACAACAGCTGATCATCCACAAAACATCTTAGCAGGAAATGGGTATGATCATCCTTTTCTCTTAACCGACAACCAAAATCAAGAGATCCAACTAAGCGATGAAACATCAGGAAGAACCCTGATTGTCGAAACAAACCAACCGGCAGTAGTTATTTACACAAGTAACCAATTAAATGGTCAATTTGAAATCCGAGGATCGAAAGCCCGTCCCTACCTGGGAATCTGCCTAGAAACCCAAGGACTACCCGACGCCATCCATCACCCCCACTTCCCATCAGTTGTCGTCAAAAAAGACGAACAATACCAATGGGAAACAAAGTACACATTTTTAACAAAATAGGAAACAAGGGGAAACGGGGGGACGGTTCTCTTGTTTCCTTTCTGAAAATTAAGGTACACTCAAATTATGGTTTTTAGACGCAAATAATGAGTGGGCGACGCAAATAATGTGGAAACGACGCAAATATCGTGGGAACGATGCAAATATGCGTGCGAAGATGCAAATCTGTGTGGGAACGAAGCAAATAAGTGGGCGATGATGCAAATCCGTGTGGGACCGAAGCAAATATGCGTGCGAAGATGCAAATCCGTGTGGGAACGAAGCAAATCTGCGTGCGATGATGCAAATCCGTGTGGGACCGAAGCAAATATGCGTGCGAAGATGCAAATCCGTGTGGGAACGAAGCAAATCTGCGTGCGATGATGCAAATCCGTGTGGGAACGAAGCAAATAAGTGGGCGATGATGCAAATCCATGTGGAACGAAGCAAATAAGTGCGTGATGATGCAAATCCGTGTGGGAACGAAGCAAATAAGTGCACAACGATGCAAATATCGTGGAAACGACGCAAATCCTGCCCAGACCGACGCAATTCCGCCACCCCAATGCACCAACCAAACAAACAACTCCCGAGAAAGAAGGTGAACCATGGCAACGATTAAAGATATCGCGGAAAAAGCAGGCGTCTCAATCGCAACGGTATCAAGGGTTCTCAATTATGATGCCAGCTTATCCGTCAGCGACGATACAAAAAAGAAAATATTTGAGATTGCTGAGGCGCTTTCGTATAAAAAACGCCCATCCAAGAAGTCTCCTTCTGCTCGGATAGGGATTCTCCTTTGGTACACCGAAAAGGAAGAGCTGAATGACCTTTATTACATGTCGATTCGACTTGGAATTGAGCAGCGCTGTGAACAGCACGGTATCCAAGTGGTCAATTTTTATAATAGCATTGAAAGCATGAAGCAGGAGGAGCTTCAGGGGATCATCGCGGTTGGCAAGTTCAGCACTACTCAAGTCGAAGAACTGTCAAATCTGACACAGCATCTTGTGTTTGTTGATTCGAACCCGAATGAAGACGTTTACGATGCAATCGTAATCGACTTTGAAAAAGCAACGCGAACGGTGTTGAAGCATTTTACCCAGACCGGTCATACGAATATCGGCTATCTAGGCGGACGCGAAGAGTACAAAGACCATTCTTCAGAAATCGAAGAAATCCGTGAAAAGACATTCAAAAACTACCTCAGTGAAGCCAATCTATTAGATGAGAGCAACATGTATATAGGAAGCTTTACGGTTGAGGATGGCTATATGCTAATGAAGCAAGCAATCCAAGAAAAAGGTGACACGCTGCCAACAGCCTTCTTCGCAGCCAATGACTTGATCGCAATTGGTGCATTGCGTGTGCTGAATGAAGAAAAAATCGAAGTACCCAACCGGGTCAGCTTAATCGGCGTCAATGATATTAGCGTATCCAAGTACGTCTTCCCATCGCTGTCGACAGTTAAGGTCCATACTGAAGTAATGGGTGAAACCGCTGTTGACACGATTCTTGAACGGATCACAGGAAGGCAAATCGCGAAAAAAATATTCATCACTACCAATCTCATGATCAGGGATAGTAGTAAATAGTAATCCATGACATCATGCATCCACAGATTGAAACATCACTGTATTTGGCTTGAAAAAGTCTAGGCACAACTATGCCAAGACGATTGATAAAAATGGCAAGATAGTAATGAAGATAAAGGATGGATGTAAATGTCAAATCAACGCGCGAATAAAACATTTGTCACAAAAGCAATGCACATGCTTCACGGTGGGGATTACAATCCTGATCAATGGCTGGATTACACAGAAATTTTAGCTGATGATATTAAATTGATGAAGCTTTCTCATACGAATACGTTCTCTGTTGGGATCTTTGCGTGGAGTGCGCTTGAACCTGAAGAAGGTGTTTTCAACTTTGAATGGCTTGATAAAATCATCAATGACATTCACAGCATTGATGGAAAAGTAATTTTAGCAACACCAAGTGGGGCAAGACCTGCCTGGATGTCGCAAAAATACCCTGAGGTGCTTCGTACAAATGCAGCTAGGGTCAAGCAATTACATGGTGCAAGACATAATCACTGTTTTACATCGCCTGTCTATCGTGAAAAAACACAGCAAATGAACCGTAAGCTAGCTGAACGATATGGCAACCATCCTGCCCTTATCATGTGGCATATTTCCAATGAATATGGCGGGGAATGTCATTGTGATCTTTGCCAGGATGCTTTCCGCAATTGGCTAAAAGAAACATACAACCATGATTTGAAGGCATTAAATCATGCGTGGTGGGGACCCTTCTGGAGCCACACGTTTACGGATTGGTCACAAATTGAGTCTCCGTCTCCAATTGGTGAAAATATGGTGCACGGTCATAATTTAGACTGGCGCCGCTTTGTAACCGATCAAACGATTGATTTTTATAAAAATGAAATTGT
Organism: Bacillus sp. REN16; assembly: GCF_020731355.1. Lineage (GTDB taxonomy): Bacteria > Bacillota > Bacilli > Bacillales > Bacillaceae_L > Ferdinandcohnia. The sequence continues at coordinate 239,329 of NZ_JAJFZK010000005.1, forward strand.
TCCGATTCGTGAATTGACACCAGAAATTCCAATTACAACGAATTTCATGGGTGATACGCATGATTTAATTCCATTCCAGGGGCTTGATTATAGTAAATTTGCGAAGCACCTTGATGTCATCAGCTGGGACGCGTACCCTGCTTGGCACAATGATTGGGAAACGACTGCTGATTTGGCGATGAAGGTTGCCTTTATTGATGATCTCTATCGCAGTCTTAAGCACCAGCCGTTTTTACTCATGGAATCAACACCAAGTGCTGTAAACTGGCATAACGTCAACAAAGCGAAACGCCCGGGAATGCATTTGCTTTCTGCGATGCAGATGATTGCGCATGGTTCCGATAGTATCTTGTATTTCCAATGGCGTAAATCAAGAGGCTCCTCAGAAAAATTCCATGGTGCGGTCGTTGATCATGATAATAGTGCAGAAAATCGCGTTTTCCAAGATGTCGCAAAAGTTGGTCAAACGCTGGAAAAGCTTTCCGAGGTAGTGGGCACAAATCGTTCTGCCGAAGTGGCATTCCTTTACGATTGGGATAATCACTGGGCATTAGGTGATGCGCAAGGCTTTAGCAATGCAACAAAGCGTTACCCGCAAACAATGCATCAGCATTATCGTGCGTTCTGGGAAAAAGATATTCCAGTAGATGTGATTACAAAGGAACATGATTTTTCTTCCTATAAATTACTTGTTGTGCCAATGCTTTATCTTGCAAGTGAAGAATTAATAGCAAGACTGAAGGATTACGTAAAAAAAGGCGGCACACTCGTGATGACGTATATTAGCGGGCTAGTGAACGAGCATGATTTAACCTATTTAGGTGGATGGCCAAGTGATCTGCAGGAGATTTTTGGAGTAAAACCACTTGAAACAGATACGTTATTCCCGGCAGATCGAAATGGTGTCACTTTCAACGGGAAGTCCTATGAATTAAAGGATTATGCGACTGTTCTTGAAGTGAGCGATGCGAAAGTTGACGGTGTCTACGAGGAAGATTTCTATGCGAATACACCAGCTATTACAAGCCATGAATATGAAGCAGGAAAAACGTATTACATCGGCGGACGACTTGAGGATGATTTCCAACGTGATTTTTACGAAGCGATCATGAAGGAATTATCCATTCAGCCTGCTGCGGATGTGAAGCACGATCGTGGTGTTTCCGTACAAGTAAGACAAGCTCCTGATCATGACTACATTTTTGTCATGAACTTCACTGAAGAAAAACAACAGGTGAACTTTGCGTCTAAAGTTACAGATGTTGTAACAGGTGAATCATTCCATGGTGAAGTTATATTAGGAAAATATGAAGTGCGTGTTGTTGAAAAAAATGAATAACAAGTAGTCGTTGATAACGGCTACTTGTGTAGTATTAAACTATCATTAAGGAGACTTGATGATAGTTTTCTAGAATAATAATGTAAGCGCTTTATGATTAGGAAGGAGAGAGAAATGTGCATAAACATAGACGTGGGTTAGTTGTATTGGCTGCGATTGTTCTCTTTTGGAGTACATTATTTATGAATACAACTTTTGGAATGGCTGCTACATCAAGTGGCGTCGTAAACGGTGGCTTTGAATCGAATTTCTGGGATGATGGTTCCTGGACAGTTGAAACCACCAATTGGACAGGAATTGACGTTCAGCATTTCGCTTATTCAGATGACTCTTGGATAACGCCAGCTGAAGGGGATCATGCATTGAAGTATTGGATTAAGGATATGGCAACAGAAGCCCAAGACTTTACTGTCCACCAGATAATTCCGACTTTATCAGCTGGTACATATATCTTAACCGTTCAATCTATGGGTGGTGAAGGTGCCGAGGCAGGGCAGGTAACTCTTTTTGCGGGTGATGCTAAGAGTGAATCTGCCTCAACAGCTGGCTACAATAAGTGGGGAATGCTCAGTCTTGACTTTGAATTAACGGAAAATGTGACAGACTTCAAGATAGGTTCAATCGTAAAAGGTGCACCAAATGCATGGGGCTACCTCGATCATTTTTCACTTGTCAAAAAAGGGGCAGATACTGAGGTTCCAGAGCCGGTTCAAGCTGATCTTTTCGTGAAGCGGGTCGATGGTCTTAGTGATGATTTTATTAAAGGTGTAGATGTTTCTAGTATTCTATCATTAGAAGATAGTGGCGTTACCTTCTATAATGAAGCAGGAGAACAGCAGGATATTTTTACAACGCTAAATGATGCTGGTGTGAATTATGTCCGCGTACGTGTTTGGAATGATCCTTATGATGCAAATGGAAATGGATATGGAGGCGGCAATAATGATGTCGCCAAAGCGATCGAAATAGGAAAACGTGCAACTGCGAATGGAATGAAGGTCTTAGTCGACTTCCATTATTCTGATTTCTGGGCAGACCCCGCCAAGCAGATGGCACCGAAAGCTTGGAAGGATCTCAGTTTTGAAGATAAAAAGAGTGCGCTTTACACTTTTACAAAGGATAGTTTACAACAAATGGTTGATGCTGGTGTTGACATCGGCATGGTCCAGGTCGGGAATGAAACCAATGGTGGACTTGCTGGAGAGAATGATTGGATAAAAATGAGTGAGCTATTTAATGAAGGAAGTCGTGCGATTCGTGAAATTGATCCTTCGATTTTAGTTGCGCTGCATTTTACAAATCCTGAAACCTCTGGCCGATATGCGACAATCGCTGAAACACTTGCTAAAAATGGTGTGGATTACGATGTATTTGCAAGCTCCTACTATCCGTTTTGGCATGGTACTTTATCAAACCTAACGAATGTCTTAAAAAATGTCGCAACAACCTATGGGAAAAAGGTGATGGTTGCTGAAACCTCTTATGCGTATACAGCGAAAGATGGAGATGGGCATGGAAATACCGCTCCAAAAAGCACAGGTCAAACGTTAAACTATCCGATTACGGTTCAAGGACAAGCAACTGCTGTAAGAGATGTCATTGATGCGGTTGCGAAGGTTGGTGACGCAGGAATTGGTGTATTTTATTGGGAGCCAGCATGGTTGCCAGTTGGTCCAGCCGAGAACGTCACACAAAATAAAGTTCTTTGGGAAAAATATGGCTCAGGCTGGGCAACTAGCTATGCCGGTGAATATGATCCACATGATGCAGGGGAGTGGTATGGAGGATCAGCTGTTGACAATCAAGCATTATTTGATTTCACAGGTAAACCACTGCCATCTTTGAACGTATTTAAATATGTAGAAACTGGTGCAGTTGCTCCAATCCGAATTGATGAAATTAAGGATGCCAATGTAACTGCAATTCTAGGAACAGACATTACTTTACCAGATGCAGTCGAAGTGACTTACAATAACGGTGAAAAAGGTTCAGCTGCGGTAACGTGGAATGAAAGCGAGTTGCAGCAAGCAATTGAAAATGGTGTCGGGGCATATGTCATCAACGGACAGGTTGAAAGTGGAATGTCTGTGAAGGCATATCTGACAATCAATCCAGAAAACTTTGTGATGAATCCGAGCTTTGAGGATAGTGACCGAAGTATGTGGGAAATCATCTATCCAGAAGGCATTGAACCACACGCAAGCTTCCAACAAAAAGCGTCTGATGCGAAGACAGGTGAGTATTCCCTGCACTTTTATTCAGGAACAGGTGTTAATTTTAAGGTTCAACAAACGATTACTGGTCTAAAACCTGGCTATTATACTCTCTCTGCGTTTGTTCAAGGTGGTGATGCTGGAAATCAAGTCATGTCGATCTTTGCCGCTACTAATAAGGCGGATTACTTTGAATCCACATCTGTGAATGGCTGGGTCAATTGGAGCAACCCACAAATAGAGAGCATTCTTGTGATTGACGGCACCCTTACAATTGGCGCAAATATCAAAGCGGACGCTGGTGCCTGGGGAACGCTTGATGATTTTTATCTCTATCGTGTCGCGGATTATGAGGTTGTAGAACCAGAGAATCCAGATGATGACAAGGATCAACCAGGTAAAGGGAATGGTAACACACCAGGAAATAATAACGGGCAGATACCAGGGAATAACGGGAAGCCTCCTGTAAATCTAGGTGATCAAGGCAAATCACCAAATCAAAACAACAAGCATTCCCAGCCGAACAAACCTAATGAAGGTAAAGTACTGCCAAAAACCGCAACAAACTATTACAATACTTTGCTGCTAAGCTTTGCACTTCTTACAATAGGTACAGCTGGTATGATTCTTTATAGGGGCAAATCAGCTAAAAGACATAGAGAATAAAGGATGAAAAACCTAGTCCCCCGGGCTAGGTTTTTCTCGTACCTATTTAATAGGAAAGAAAGAGTACAAAAACCCCCGCTACGACCGCGAAAATCCAAGAAACCTTAGTCCTATCCTCTCATTTTCCTACAAATGACAGCATTGATTTTTGACACATAAAGCACCAATTGACAGAAAATGGACCTTCTTTTACAAATCTATTACTAATTTCCAGAGGCACCCCACTTTTTTCCTTCTGTGAGTATGAAAATGCTTACAAATCTCAGGAATCATTCTAACTTATGTCAAGTTACAAATATATTACAAACATTAATGATAAAAGGACTATTTTCCTATTAAATGTAATAAAGGGCTTCGAGAGGCTTGAATTCGAGATATTTGTCGAGGTTTATCAACGTTCTTAGGTTTTGTGAAATTACCAAAGGTACTAGTGGGGTCGTACACCTAAGGTAGTAAGCGGGTCTGACAGAACCGACAATTTGTAGAAAAATGTAGATAAAACAGGTCTTTCGTATCGGTTTTATCGTTATTTGAATATTCGGTAAAAATTGACCTAAGCCGAAATATCGGGTAATTTTTAGTATATATTTGGAAAAAATGTGAACGAACTATGTGATTTTTTACTTCGAATAAAGGTACTACACGATATAAAACTTATTTACAATAAGCGGGTGATTATTATGGGAATTAATGTTTCTGCTGCAATTTCACAGGCAAACCAACTTCGCAATTATGCCTCACAGCTTCGCAATCTAAAAAGCTCTCTAAATGGGTTTAAGGGAAATATCAACTCTGCCTGGCAGGCGACAGAGGTTCAGTATCTCAATCAAGCAATCTTGGAGATCAATCGTGAGCTAAATCAGATTGCCTCAAAGCTTGATTCAGTCGCACCAGACATCATCTCAGTCGCAAACCAAATCAAACGTGAAGAAGAGGCAGCTGCTCGTGCAGAAGCTGAAGCGAGAAGGAAGGCCGAGGAAGCAGCACGACAAAGAGCTGATGCTAGGGCACCGCATCTTCGCTGATCGAGTCAGTTTATTCTTTGTACTTTTGCTTACAAGTGTGATGAAATAGGCAATCGCGATGGTGGCCAGAATTTTCGCCAGTCAAGTGATGAAAGGCGGTCACGTCCTTGATTTTCATAAAAAAATTGGTTCAATACCTCTCCTTGTTCTTTTTGATGGCTTTCTATATTGCAGCCTTGGAGGGTATCTATGTTGGGAATATTACGGGCGGTCTAATTATGCTCATCATTCTCCTTCTACTAAACTATTGGATATTAAAATGGATGAGCAAGTATCCTGTATCTTATCCGGGCCTGTATTTTTTAAACGGATTATTAACGATCATTAGCTTTATTTTTATCATTTATTTACTTATATTCATAACCGGCAGACGTACGTTTGGCGAAGGTGTAAGTTACTCCATCCTTACCCTTGGGCTGTTATCTGCCGTGTTTTGGTGGAATTTTAATATTTTGGAAGTATTGAGAAATAAAAAAGGAACACCCCAAAGGTTTCAGAAGAAGTCGTTTAAAAAACGAAGAATGTAGTCGTCATTTTAAACGCTTATTGTAAGGGAGAGATTTGCTTTGATATTAACTCTATTTGATCGGGAAAAGGCTTTTACATTTGTGCTGCCTGAACGCGTGACTGGAAGGTATATTTTAACGTCTGAGGATGCGAATGGCAAAGCTGCAGACATGATGGCGATTGAGGCGGAGGACGGGAAATGGTTTTTAAAATCCAACAAATCGGCGTTTCTCACGAACGATAAGCAGGAAACGCTTGTCAAACAAGAAATTGAGCCATTTAAAACATATACGATTTCCCGCAATCATGACGCATCGGCACTTTTGTATGTGGAGCCACCGACAAGTGATCGAAATGAGTATACAAAGCATGAGGTAACGGGAAACAGTATTCGGGTTGGCCGTGGCAATGACTGCCATATTCGGTTTTCAAATAAGCTCGTTTCCAGCTCCCACTGTGTGATTCAGTATGATGCACAGGGGCACGCAATTATCCGGGACAACAACAGCTCGAACGGTACATATGTCAACGGTGAACGCGTGAAGGAAAAAGTTCTCTCAACCGGTGATGTTATTTACATCATGGGGTTAAAAATTATCTACAATGGCAAATTACTTTCACTAAATAACCCACATCAATTGGTATTTTTAGACCGCAATGCCTTTCGTCCGTTTGAGGTGCAAAAGCCGATTATTGAAGAAGAGGAGCCGCTTGACGATTTCGAAACCGAAGAAATAAATGATGACCTCTATTATCGCTCGCCACGTTTTAAGCGGGATATAAAAAGAACCGAAATTAGAATTGATCCGCCGCCACAACAGCGGGACCTTGATGAAACGCCATTGATGTTTATGCTTGGGCCTTCCATCACAATGGGGATGGGGTCGCTCTTTATGGGGTTGTTCACGCTAAACAATGTAATGGCGCGGGGCGGGGATTTCACACAAGCAATGCCGACATTGATTATGTCTTTCAGTATGTTAATCGGAACCGTATTATGGCCAATTTTAACAAAGCGCCACGAGAAAAAGCAGCGTATTAAGCACGAAAAAAAGCGTCAGGAAAAATACTCAAAATACATTGAAGAAATGGCCCAAAAGATTGAAGAAGAGTGTGTAAGACAAAGTGAGATTCTTCATGAAAACCATGTCGCCCTGCAAAACTTAACTTCAAGGATTACGATGCGAAAACGAAATCTTTGGGAGCGCGGGATTGGCCAAGATGATTTCCTTAAGGTTCGCCTTGGGATTGGCGATCTCCCGTTAAACGCAGAACTGAAATACCCTGAGAAAAAATTTACCCTGGAGGACGACAATCTCCAGGATGAGCTTTATAAAATGGTGGAGGCGCCGCACATTTTAAAACAAGTGCCGGTAACCTTAAGCTTTGTTGAGGAATATGTCAGCGGTGTGATCGGAAGACGCAGTCGCGTGCAGGATTTTGTGAAGGGACTTATTTTTCAATTAACTGCCTTACATAGTTATGACGAGCTGAAGCTTGTGTTCCTTTACGATAAGAATGAGGAAGAATACTGGAAGTTTACGAAATGGCTCCCGCATGTGTGGGATGAGGCGATGCAGATTCGCTTTATCGCAACAGATGCGACCGAGGTGAAGGAGCTGTCCGCTTATTTTGAAAAAGAAATCACGAGTCGTGCAGCGATGGATGAGGAGCAGCTAAAGGACCTTGACCAGCACTATTTGATTTTTTCAATGAGTAAGTCACTTGCGTCAAGGGCTGAGATGTTCAACCTCCTTTTAGAAGAGAAAAAGAACATCGGAATAAGCCTTGTCACCCTGTACGATGAGCTTAAAAATTTACCGAAAGAATGTACGATGGTGGTTGAGCTTGCGGACGACATGTCCAAGATTTTCGACAAGGATGACATTTCTGGTTCCTTCACAGCATTCGATGCAGAGTTTTATGAGCGTGATGACGCTGAGGAGGTTGCAGTTCGCTTAGCTAATATCCAGCTTGCATCCTCGGTTGAGGCATACACGCTTCCAGAAATGATTACCTTCCTTGAAATGTTTGGGGTCAGTAAAATCGAGCACTTGAACGCACTGACTCGCTGGAAGGAAAATAACCCAGTGCTGTCGATTGAAACACCGATTGGGGTCGACACGATGGGTGAGCTGTTCAAGCTAGATCTTCATGAAAAATACCACGGTCCACACGGGCTAATTGCGGGTATGACAGGGTCTGGTAAGTCTGAGTTCATCATGACATTCATTTTGTCACTTGCGGTGAACTATCATCCGGACGAGGTTGCGTTTATTTTAATCGACTACAAGGGTGGGGGAATGGCGAATGCCTTTTTAAACCTGCCGCATCTGGCTGGAACGATTACAAACCTTGACGGGGCAGCCGTGAAGCGCTCCTTGATTTCGATTCAAAGTGAGCTGAAGCGACGTCAGTCAATTTTCAGTGAGACGAGTCGACGGATGAATGTAAGTAATATTGATATTTATAAATACCAAAAGCTGTATCGCGAAGGGCAAGTAACGGAGCCATTACAGCATTTGTTTATGATTTCAGATGAGTTCGCCGAGCTTAAAACCCAGCAGCCAGAGTTCATGGAGCAGCTGGTGAGTGCGGCACGTATCGGACGAAGCTTAGGTGTCCACTTGATTTTAGCCACACAAAAGCCGTCTGGTGTCGTCGACGATCAAATTTGGAGTAACTCGAAATTTAGAATCAGTCTGAAGGTACAGGAAAAAGCGGACAGTATGGAGGTCATCAAACGACCAGATGCTGCTGAGCTGTCAACGACGGGCCGTTTTTACTTACAGGTTGGGTATAACGAATTGTTCGAGCTTGGTCAATCAGCATGGGGCGGGGCGCCGTATTACCCATCTGAAAAAGTGGAAAAACACGTGGATGAAAGCATTAGCGTCATTGACCACCTGGGTCGCGTAATCAAGAGTGCGAAGATTGATCGCAGAACAATGGTTCAACATCCTCCGAAACAGCTTGATGAAGTAACAAAGTACTTAGAAAATCTAGCAAAACAGGAAAATATCACAGTCAAGCAGTTATGGCTTGACCCGATACCTGCAAAAATCTATTTAGATCATTTAGCTGTTAAATATCGTGAAGTAACAACGAATCGCTTTGAATTGAACCCGGTGATTGGGGAATATGATGATCCGGCGAACCAACGCCAGAATGTAATGAGACTACCAATAACAAAGGATGGCAATACTATCATTTACGGAGTTGCGGGTAGCGGGAAGACGACGTTTGTTGCGTCAATCATGTACTCGCTCATGGAATCTCATACGCCAGATGAACTGAATGCGTACTTGCTAGATTTTAGCTCGGAAACATTAAGCTGGTTCCGTGAAGCGCCACATGTTGGGGATGTTCTATTATCCCATGACAGTGAGAAGATTGATAATCTCTTTAAAATGTTAGGCAGCGAGATTGAGAGACGTAAAAAGCAGTTGTCCAATTATGGCGGCGACTTGCAGACGTACAACCGTCTGTCAGAGGACGGTCTGCCATCGATTGTGATTGTGATCCACAACTATGCCGCGTTTTCTGAAATGTACGAGTCGCATGAGGAGTCGATTTCCTTCCTCACTCGTGAGGGGACGAAGTACGGGATTTATTTTATCGTGACAGCTGCCCATACCGGTGCAATTCGCTACCGCTTGATGCAAAACTTCAAGCAGCTGTATGTATTGCAGCTTAACGACACGACGGAGTATTCAGCAGTACTTGGAAATGTTGATGGCGTCTTCCCATCGAAGCATAAAGGCCGAGGTATTTTCAAGGCTGACGGCGTCTATGAATTCCAAGTTGCCCTGATTACGGAGGGTGTAGAGGACATGTACCAATACATCACCGATTACTGTCGTCGTTTGCGCGACAATTGGGGCAAGAGTGCTGCGAAGCGAATTCCAGTCTTGCCGGAAAAAGTCGATATCGAGTATCTGCATGATGAAATTCATTACAACAAGTCTAATAAACTTCCAGTTGGTGTGGAAAAAGATTCGCTGGCTGTGACATATTTTGATTTCGGTCAATCATGTGTGAATCTTGTCTTGGCAAGCAGCAGCGAAACCACATCAAGCGTGATGCAAGGGATTTCCGAAATCATTCATACGAATGAGAAAAATGAAGTCATCGTGTTTGACCCGAATGAGGATCTGATTGAACTTGGCGGCAAGCATGTGTCGAGTGCAGCAGAAATCGAGGAAACCGTCGTTTACCTCTTTAACACATTGGTGTTCCGCAACAACACAACGAAAGATGCGGTTGAAGAAGGTGCAACACCACCAGTGTTCGAACCGATTTTCTGCATGATTCATTCATTCAGCGACATGATGATGCTTTTATCAGAGGACGGTCAGGATAAGCTGAAGGTCTTTCTCGAGCGGATTGACGGACTCAATGTATATATGGTCATCTCAGACCGTGCTGATGCGTTGAATTCAGTTGCATTTGAGCCTTGGTTTAAAAAACAGGCTTCGTTAAGCGACGGAATCTGGGTTGGAAACGGCATTACCGATCAGTATTTAATGAAGGTTTCAAAAGTCACAAACAGCATGTATCAAGAAATCCCAGAGGACTTCGGATATGTGCTGACAAAAGGAAAACCAAAGTTAGTCAAACTTTTAACGGGTTCGAAGTCACGCGTTGAGGAGGCGGTCTATCATGGATAAGGTGTTAGTCGAGGTTTTCATTCCAGCCTCAGGCGAATCCTATGACGTCTTCATCCCGTCCCAGAGCAAGCTCTATGAAGTCACATTTTTACTCGCAAACACGATGACAGAGCTCTCGGGCGGCTACTTCGTCGCAACCGACACCACCGTCGTCTGCGACCGCGAAACCGGCACAATCTTTGACATCAACCAGACTGTGGAAGAATTGGGATTTTTAAACGGTAAGAAATTGATGCTGGTTTAGGATTGCCAGGGGCCAGATGAGTTCTTGGAAAAGCGGCATTGACGGGCTATGTCCGATATATCTGAAGATTTGTCCGATATCCGGCCGAAATTGTCCGATATATTGAATCTTTTGTCCGATATGTTCAAAGTTATGTCCGATATACACATAACTTTGTCCGATATCTTCGAAAAAGGGGTTATTTTTATAAACTAGCAATTCGTAAGGAAGGTGCCAAATGAGGTTTCAAAAGAGGGTAGTCTTATTCCTTCTTCTATTCATTCTCATAATAGGAGGAACAGGGTGTATGAGTTCAAGTAGCGCAAGTACCGAGGATAAAGCGATTCAGTATTTAGAAGACAAGTATGACAAGGAATTTGAGGTCATGTACGCAAAAGAGGGAAGTAAGCTTTTCCAGGATTTATATGGCGGGGACATGATTACCGTTCATCCAAAGGGAGAACCGAACGAGGTTTTTACTGTTAAAGAATTTAATGATAAAGGTGAATGGATTGATAACTATTTACTGGCTAAATGGGGATATGAATTACAACAAAAGCTTGAATCGGATATAGCTAAAGAGCTACCTGAGGGGACCCTTTTTAAGGTGAATTTTTCGATTAATAGCCAGTTAGATGAATCAATGATGGATATGTCAGTGGAAGATTACCTAAGTAAGTATAACGATGCCAGGGTATCCCTTATTGCGGGAATTAAAACTTCTGGTGAGCCGGACATCGATCAATATAGCGAAGGAATTTACAACCTTTTTCAATTGTTTAAGGGATTAGGTACGGAGCTTTATGTCATTTCTGTTGGATTTGTCGATCAATCTGAAGACATTTCTGAATACATTCAAACATCTTTCGTAAATAACCTTCCATGGTCAAATTTAAAAGGGAAGGTATACGGTGAAGTGAACGTTGATGACAGACTTGATCCTGAAAATCCAAGTGAAAATGTCCATCCGGATGTAATCTTACAAAGTCCTGCGAATGTAATGGCGAATTACGAAGCATTTGAGGAGTGATCAAATGTCTCTTGCACAGCTAACAGAGGAAGAAAAGTATATTTTACTTGAATTTTCCTATCTTGATATCCCTAGTGATTCAATGCCAAGTAAAAATAAGCAATATACAATCGACGATATTCTTAAAAATATTCGAGTTCCAGACTTAAATGAAGGGCAACTGACAAAATACAATGCCATAAAAAAGTTTATGGATGAGGACCGAAATGAATTTTCTCCACTTAAAGATGTTACCTTAAGTGGTTATCAAAATAATAACCCTAATGGAGGAAACAATTCCGGAGGGGATTCTTACTCTGGCTTTGTCGGCTATGCGTTTACCGATAAAGAAGGGAACGGTACAGCTGTATTTAGAGGTAGTGAGGATTTAACAAATGTGGCTCATATCGCAACAGACTGGGTATCCAATGTTGAGGCGGGTATCGGAGTTACGATTCAACAGCAAAGGGAAGCAGATGCCTTTTATGGAAAATTCATTAAAGGCTTAGATGGAGAACAGTATGTATTCGGTCATTCCAAAGGCGGAAATCTGGCGGAATATGTACTCGTCAATAATCTCGATGATGAAAAGTTGACCTCGTATATTGTGAATGGCGCTCCCTTATATTATTGGACCTTAACAAAGGCGCAACGGGATGCTTTAAAGGATCGCAATACATTTATTGTACATGAAGGAGATGTTGTTTCATCTCTTGGATATGCGCCATATGTAGATAAAACAGTTAAAATAAACAGCACGGAAGAAGGCTTGATGTATCCACATGGCTTGGATAGCGTGGATTTTACAGCACAGGGGGATTTTAAAAATGCAACTGAGGGAGCCTCCCTTGTGCGGGATATCGGAAATCCAATTGCCGGAATTATTATGTTGGCAGCCTCACTTCATCCAAAGGTCTTGGTGTATAGAGCAGCGGCTGCGATTCGCGATGCCACATTATATATTTTAGAAGCAGCAAAAAGAGGACTTGAAAAGGCTGTTAACTGGGTGAAGGACCAGGCAACCAAATTCATTGCAAAGGTAAAAGAACTAACGCAACAGGTCAAGGATGAAATTAACCAATTCATAACGAATGTAGCATCAAAAGCAGCCATGATTTTTGTAAAAGTAGTTGCGAAGCTTGGTGGTTACTTCCCGGTTGAACCTTACCTAAAAGTGAATGTAGATCGTCTTTACTACTATGCCCAAAGACTTGAAAGCATTAAGCGTCGTGTGAACGCACTGAATGACAGGATCGATTCCCTCTATTGGGAGGTTGATCTTTTAGACATACGTCATGTGTTGAGCGCCGATATCCTAACTTCATTTTCGTTCAGGCTTAATCAAAACATTAGCTACTTAAATACTGCTGCCCGATTGCTTGAATCGAGCGAAACAAAGCTAGTTGGCAAGGCAAGGATTATTCGCTAGGAGAAACCAAAGGAGGGACTGCAGGTGAAGCCTCATGTTCAACGGAAGATTAATAGCATTATCGCTGAAATCAATGCGATCTCACGGGAACTCGATGAGATCTCCAATGGACTCAATCGGGAATTTAAAGGGATTGGCTCAACCAAAAGTGCATCCAGCCTGCAAAGTGCAGCCGACAAATATCGAAGGGTTGGCCATAACTTACGGCGGATTTGAGCTGTGAAGCTAGCAGGCTAGCAAATACGTACCCTTCTGCGGATAGTTTTGGGGAAATGGGAACGCATCAGGGGCTTGCGTGCCCGATTGGGGTAGAGTTGCTAGAAAAAGGTAACGAATCGGGTGCATGCGTGCCCGATTGGGGTAGAGTTGCTGGAAAAAGGTAACGAATCAGGTGCATGCGTGCCCGATTGGGGTAGAGTTGCTGGAAAAAGGTAACGAATCAGGTGCATGCGTGCCCACTTCGATAGAGTTATAGAAAAATAGGTAACGCATCTCAGCCAAATGTCCCCTTTTAGATACTCCTTTTATAAAAAAAGGAAAGAAAGCGGGCTAGCGGTGTATCAAAAGGGTAGATTCACAGGCGTGATATACCGCAAACGAGTTTATCGGTATACCAACGGTTCAGAATCGCAGGCGTGGTATACCGCAAACGCACTAATCGGTATATCAGTGTGTCAAATTCACAGACTTGATATACCGCAAACCAGGCACGATCCAAACATCCTGTGCATCAACACGAATCCAAAGTTCTCTCGGACCAAACCGAGTTAACTTATACATATTCCATCTTAAGGAGGTGAAAAAATATGGCACGTTCAATTACAGTTGATCCAGCGAAATTAGACACTGCGGCTACTCGCATTGACCAGCAATCTGCTGACTACGAGAGACTTTACAAAGCTCTTTACACAGAGGTTGAGGGCATGGGTGCAGCATGGCAAGGTACTGATAATATGGCATATGTTTCTCAAATCAAGGGCTTCATGGATGACTTCCAAAAAATGACGAACTTGATGAGACAATACTCCGAATTCTTAAAAGTAAGCTCAAAAACATACCGTGAAACACAAAGCGAGGTTGTAAACCAAGCACGTCGCTTAACAAACTAATCTAGTAACCTACTAAACTATCAAAAAAGGAGGTGCCACTATGTCAGTTGATGGAATCAAGATTTCCCTTGGTGAGGTAAGTAAAACCGCTGGGCAAATCCGTACCCTAAACCAACAGCTTGCAACTGCATTAGAAGACATCAAGAAGGAAATGAACGGCTTAGCCGCTACATGGAACTCTGACGCTTCTAATACAATTCGCGGAAACTTCAATGCATTGGCTCCACGTTTCGAGGAGTATCGCCAAGTCATTGACAGCTACGCTAAATTCCTAGACAACACTGTTACAAACTACAACGCAGCTGAAACAGCAATTAACAATAACGCTAGCGCATTTAAATAATCCATGAGGAGGGCAATTGGCCCCGCCGGTTGTCCTCATCATCTTTAAAGTATGGGAGTGCAAGAAATGATCAAACATGTTGATTTACAGATTGAAAACTACGGTGTTTCGAAATTCATTTTTTATAAGGTGCCATCTGAGCTTCGTGTTGATTTTACAGAAGCCGATAAGCTAAAAAACAACAAAGTCCCGGGGCTTTTGCCGTGTGTTGTGATTAACAAGACCGATGAGGCGTTCTTTCGCTATGACTTGGTGACGGAGGTAACACTTGCGCAAGCAGCAACGAACGAGCTCACCAAAGAACAGCTTCACTCATTTTTCACCAACATCGTCGAAACATTGATCGAGGCCGAGCGACTCGGGTTGAATGTGAACAACTTTGTTTTTGATGAGAACTACATCTTTATTGATAATTTTTCAAACAGATTAATTCTACTGTACATGCCAATTAAAAATAATATTTTTGAAAAGGTATCAATCCGGGAATTCTTCACCAGCTTTCTGCACTCCCACTCCTATGATGAAAATGATGACCTTACTTTTTTTGTGAGATTACATAATTATTTCGCAACATCAGAGGAAATCAATCTTTATGCGATTCAAAAAAAGCTGCATGAACTGTTAATGAACAAGCCGGCTTCGCCTCAAAGTTTTCAGAAGCTGCCGATTCATGATGAAGAACCTAGGACGCCGAATTATTATAGTCCAGGCAGCGAAATCAAGGCATCTGAAGAAAATGGTGTTATCACATCAGAATACAGCAGCAAAAGGTCTGATAAAAAGAAACGACAGCAGCTTGAGATTGAGGAAGAGGTCCAATATAAGCGGATCACTCGTACCGAGCTTGGCGAAGGGAATTCCCTGTTAGCAGGCGGGACCTCGATCAACATTAAGCCGAATATTGGCAGTCCTATTTCCTTTGATACGGATGAGCCAGACGAGGAGGAAGAGGGCACAACCGTCCTCACTGCCTTTAAGGAGCCTGAAGAGGAAGAAGGCACAACTGCACTTGGCGTCGGTACTGGCTTCCACCAGCAGCAGCCATTCCTGCTCACGGCTACTCAAGAAAAAATCATCGTTACAAAGAAAGTCTTTAAAATTGGGCGTGACCCCGGGGCTACTGACTACACGTCTAAAAATAAGGTCGTGGGACGCGTGCACGCGGAGTTGATAACTGAAAACGGGGAGTATTTTATCGTTGACCAGGAATCGCGAAACGGCAGTTATGTAAATGGCATCAAGCTCGTGCCGAAAAATAAGGTGAAAATCAAGCATGAAGATCATATCAAATTAGCGAACGAAGAATTTGTGTTTAGGCTTTTCTAATAGTTGAGGTGATAAAAAGTGGCGTTCATACATGCATACCACACAGATGTTGGAATTAAGAAAAAAACAAACCAGGATGCCATGCTTGTCAAGACGGCGAGAACGCCGAACGGGTATGTCGGGATGTTCGTTGTTTGCGACGGAATGGGCGGGCTCTCTCACGGGGAACTAGCGAGTGCCACGGTCGTTCGCGGACTATCCGACTGGTTCGAACAAGGACTTCCAGACCTGCTGCATTCTACCCGGCAAGAAGAGGATATTCGCGAAGCACTTGAAGCCTGCATAACCGAGCAAAATGAAAAAATCCTCAATTACGGGGATGAAACTAATACTCAGGTGGGAACAACAGTGACCGCGCTTCTAATCATTCATTCGCGTTACTATATCGTACATATTGGCGATAGCCGCGCCTATCAAATTCAGGATCAGGTGACAAGGCTAACGAAAGACCAAACCTTGGTGGAACGTGAGGTGGAGCGCGGAAACATTACACCTGAGCAAGCCTTGAAGGATCCGCGCCGCAATGTGCTTTTACAATGTGTTGGTGCGACAAAGGAGCTTGAGGTCGTCATCCTAACCGGTGAAACGCAAGCGGGAACGTTATTCTTACTTTGTACGGATGGTTTTTACCATAAAATCACGGATGAGGAGCTGCTTGAGGAACTCCGACCGAATCCATTTTTAAACGAGAAGCAGTTAAAATACAAGGCGATTAAACTAATTGATGCCGTGAAGGAACGAAAAGAGGTCGACAATATCTCGATTGTTCTTGCGCATGTAGTGTGAAATATTGATTGGTGGATTTAAAGATTTGAAATTTGAACATAGAATTCAGTGTCTAGCTCCAGCGCCTAGCCCCTCGAGGTCATAAGCCAATCGCTTCGGAAGGTAAAATGCACCTTCTGTCAGCGCTTGTCTTATGCTTGTCGGGGCTAAACAAGGCGCTTGCGCATTTCGGGGGAATTACGTTGATTAAAATCGGAAGTTTTATAGATGATAGATACGAAGTATTGAAGGAAATTGGGCGCGGCGGGATGAGTATTGTCTATTTGGCGATGGACAACCGGCTCAACAAGTCCCTTGTCGTCAAGGATATCCGCAAACGTGACAACAGCAACAACGAGCTTCTTATCAACAGCTTAGTTGTCGAAGCGAATATGCTGAAAAAACTCGATCATGGCTCACTTCCGAAGATTTACGACATCATCGAATCGGAGGGCGACATTTACGTCGTGATGGATTACGTCGAGGGTGAATCGCTTAAGCAAAAGTTGAAACGGGAAAAGATCATTCCGGCAAAGCTTGTGATCAATTGGGCGAAGCAGCTTGCAGAAGTACTCGGATATTTACATACTAGAAAGCCGCATCCGATTATTTACCGCGACATGAAGCCAGATAATATCATGCTCACGCCAGAAGGAAAAATCAAGCTGATTGACTTTGGGATTGCGCGCGAATTTAAGGATGAGAGCCTGACGGATACGACGAATCTTGGGACGAAAACCTATGCCGCACCCGAGCAGCTCTCCGGAAAACGAACCGATGCCCGAACTGATATTTATAGCTTAGGTCTGACACTATACCAACTTATAACCGGTAAAAGCCTAGCTGACCCACCGTATGAAGTACGACCAATTCGGCAGTGGGACCCGACCTTACCGGAAGGGCTCGAGCACATCATTTTAAAATGCACGCAGGCTGAACCGGAAAATCGTTATCAAACGTGTGCCGAGCTTTTATATGATCTTGAAAACATCAATAAGCTTACTGCCGGCTACCGGAAAAAAATGATGAAGCGGCTCTATCTCTTTTTAATACCAGCCGTCTTATGTCTAGGTTTTTCAACGACATCCGTGTTTGGCTATCAAGGCATGAAAAATGTGCAGTTCCAGGATTACATGGGGCTAGTCAATGAATCTAGCATTGCATTGATTGAGGACGATGATACTGTGGCGATCAAGCTTCTGGAAAAAGCGATCAAGGTTGATAAGGGCCGCGCATCCGCCTATAACAACCTGCTCGACGTGTATATCAATCGAAATGACGTGGACACAGGTATTTCAAAAATCGAGTCCTATATCAATGATGAATACGGGAATATCCATAAAAACAGTGAGGTTCTTTTTAAACTAGGAATGACGTATTTTGACCGAAAACGGGATTACCCTGTGGCATTGAAGTATTTTAAGCAGGTGAATGAAAAAGAGATTCCGGACGCGACCTACTATATCACGCTTGCAACAACATTGGGCGGCATGAATATCGATTACGATCAGTTCTCTACGAATCTCTTAGAGTTTGAGTCGTTTAATGATAACCTCCCGAACAACGCGAAAAAGGTAGATAACTATAATTCACTAGCTAATATTTACATTTCATATAAGGGGCAAATCGCTGACGCCAATACAAAAGCGATCACGGTTGTTCAAAAGGCACAGAGGGTTCTCGAGTTAGCTCCGGATGAGCAGCTGCAGCTTAAATACGAGATTGAATTTGAGCAAAAGCTTGCTCAGGCTTTTTACAGTCGAGGTGTGAATTCAGAGGATCAAGTGGCCGCTCGCGATGATTTCGAGCAGGCGATCGAGCACTATAATAATCTTCTTGAACTGAATGTGCCGAACAAAGAAGAGGTTATGGTCAATATCGGCGTCATATATCAGGAGATGGGCGAGCATTCCCAAGCCGTCGAGCAATTTGAAGGAATCATAAAAGAATATCCGAAAAGCCTGAATGCCTATGTAAAGCTTGGCAATCTGATGCTTGATATTGAGCAAGGCAAGCAGGAGGACCAGCGCAACTATGCGAAGGCGAAGGAAGTCTTTGATAAAGCAGGCGCGCTTGAGGGCGCGAAAGACAACGAAGCATATAAAAAACTGGCAAGGCGCATGGCGAATTTAAATATCAGCTAGAGAGGGGGGCTATCGTTTGGAATACCAAATCATGTTTTATGGGGGATTAGCGGGCGCGTTGGTCACGCTCATTATCTCAATCATCGTCTATATGAAGCTACAAATCTCTCAAGTTTTTGCAGACCTTACGGGAAATCGATTTATGAAAAAGAAGAAAAACGGCCGCATTTCCCTTGAGGCTCAGGAAACGAAGCGGACAACGAGTGAAATCAAGCTTCGGAAGAAGGAAGTTCCAGTTGCGGCATCGGTTGAGGACACTTCCCTCATGAGCCAAGAGCTCGAGTCTACCTCCTTGCTTGAGGAAAACACAATAGCACCCACGGGTTTGCTGGCAGAAAGCAAATCAGCAGAGGAAACGTCACTATTGGAGGAAACCTCGCTTTTATCACAAGAAACAGCCCTTTTACAGGACGACGATGAAACGACCTTGCTAGTGGATGACGATGAAACATCGATTCTCCTTGAAGGCGATGGCGAAACAGCCATCCTCACTGTGCCTGAGGAAGAATCCGATTTTGAAATTGAAGTGGATGTAATGATTATTCATACAAATAAAGTAATCGAACAAAGGAGCGTCGTAAAGTGATAGCAATGATCTCAAAAAGCTACCGAAAAAACAAATCGGTCTTCTGGATCCCGATCGCGTTTGTGTTAGTGCTGTCGGTGGTTTTGTTTAGCCTGAATGTATCATCACAGGTTGACACAAAACAATTGATCCATTTTAAAAATGAACAACCTTGGGAAATTGGCCAGGAATTTTCAAATGAGTGGTATATAAATAGTAATACCCTTCAGTTCCAGGTCGATTTAAAAGAAGACTATGCGAATTATATGACGCCAAAAGAGGGTGGCGACCAAACAACTGAGGATTCAATTACACCCCCTGATCCGACCAAAATACCTTTTGACATCCAAATAAAAGGCTCAGGAAATGTGGCTAGTATAACGCCAGTCACGGAAGGCGGATTCACAGGTCTTTACAATGTATCCATTCCGGACATTAACAAGGATGGTAAAGTACCGGTAACCATTAATTTTGATAAGGATACGTGGGTAATTGACCCGCCAAATGAATCAACCTTTAATGTAAACAAAGATTCTAAGGCACCCGTTGTTAAGTTATATGGTGTCGAAGAAGGCTGGTTTTTTGATAAAACAGTGAAACTATACATCGAAGTTGATGAAGAACACTTTACACAAGATGGAGTGAAGATGGCCATCATCAAGGATGAATCCGAATATGAATCAAAAGATCAGATTGAATGGAATGGAAATAAAGGTTCCATTACTTTTGATGAAACAGGATATTATGAGATATCCGTGACAGCAATAGATAAAGCAGGAAACCCAAGCGAAGCAAAGTCCATTTCTTTTGGAAACCTTCATGGCGGGCAAACACTAAATATTGAAAATAAAACAGAAAATGATTTTTATAATAAAGATGTCAAATTTGTTTTACAAAATCCACTCAATATTTCTTCAGCATCTTTAACGTATAAGAAAGATGGAGAAGAGCAAGAACAAGAGATCCCAATGGTAGTTGGAGGAATCTTTAATAAAAAATCAGCAACTGCCACGATCTCAGGAGAAGGAAAGTACGCAGTATCTGCGAAGGTAACTGATCGTAAGGATACTGATAAGAAATTAGGAACCATCCTAAATGTCATCATTGATAAAACAGCACCTGAGCTTTCCGTTACTGGTGTTGAAAATGAAGAGAAGTATACACAATCCAAGGATTTAGTCGTTTCAGCAAGTGACCCAAATTTTGACGAAGATAAATCCATATTAAAGATAACGAAAAATGGAACAACTGAAACCATTAAAGGTAAAGCAGCTATTGGGACACACAATTTAACAGATGGTGTTTACAGCGTCGAAGTAAGTGTGTTTGACAAAGCTGGAAATGAAACGAAATCCACTGCACTTACTTTTACAATCGATACTGAGAAACCAGTTGTTGAGATTTCTGGGATCGAAAACGGGAAGTTTTATTCAGAAGATCCAACTGTCCATTTTTCAGTAGAAGACCTTACTCCTGATTTAGATAAAACAACTCTTGTTGTTAAACATAACGAAACAGACTTTACGGAAGAAATAAATTTCGTACAGGACGGTACAAAGGCTGAAGCAATTCATACATTTAAAACGGAAGGCAAATACACAATCGAGTTAAGCTCAACTGACCAGTTGGGGCATGTGGCGGATAAGGTCACAAAAACATTTACACTTGATAAAACAAAACCAACCGTTTCCCTTACTGGTATTGAAAATAACAAAAAATATAACAGTCAAGTGGACGTAGAAATTGTTGCTGAGGATACAAACAAAGCTGACGGAAGTACTGTTTTAACAGTAACAAAAGATGGTAAAACAGATGTATTTAAAGGCGACAAAGCTCATAAGACTCATAGTTTCAAACAAGAAGGTGTTTATGAAATTAACGTAGACTACTTCGACAAAGCAGGAAACAAGGCTGACTTTACTCAATTAACTTTTGTAATTGATAAAACAGCTCCAGATCTTTACATCGAAGGCGTAAGTGAAGGCGAGTTTTACAATGATGAAACGCCAGTCGAGTTGAGGGTTGAGGATTGGAATATCGACTTAGACAAAATTGAACTAACGATTACAAAGGATGGAGAAACCTATCCAACTGATGGAATCGATTTTACGAAACAAAAGAACCGAATCGCTGAGGCGGAACATACCTTCACCGAGAATGGCAAATACGTTGTAAAACTAAAGTCAACTGACGAGGCAGGAAATACCGCTGCCGAAAAACAAGTCAGCTTTACAATCGATAGAGTATCTCCAGAAATTACTGTATTAAATATTGGAGAAAAAGGAAGCTATGACACAGATCGTGATGTGAAAATTTCAGTCACTGACCTCCATATGGGCGAGTCAAGTGTAGTGGTTACACATAATGGTGAACCATATTCAATTGATCCACTAAAGCTGGAAGGACAAAAAGCAACGACAGGATATAACTTTACAGTTGATGGCGTTTATGAGCTAAAAATTGTTTCAACTGATAAAGCTGAGAATGTTAGTAAAAAAACAGTAAAATTCACACTTGATAAAACTGGACCTGACATTAAGTATAATATTGAAAACGGCAAGTATTTTAAAGATGAGAAAGTGGATCTAACTGTAACTGTTGATGATTACACACCGTTTGTTCCTGAAATCACAGTGAATAACGAGGATATAAAAGAAAGTTGGATTCAGAAGGTGAAATGGTTTATTACACAAGAATTAACCATTTCATTTGAAGAAGAGGGCGTTTATTCAGTTAATGTAAAAGCAAAGGATGCTTTTGAAAAGGAAAGCAGCAAGGATTTAGGCTTCACAATCGACCACACACCACCAGCTATTCAAATCGGTGGTAACATCCCGAACGAAGGCTTTGTCCAAGGCAACAACGAGTTAATCGTTGATATCAACGACCTTCATTTTGATGCAACTAAAAATGAAGTGTTTGTTAATGGCAAACCGGTTCAGGATGCAAAATGGACTGAAACTGAAACAGGTTATCAGTTCAAGCAAAGCTTCCCAGAAGATGGTGACTATGAAGTCATTGTTCGCTCTGAAGACTTTGCGGGTAATAAAGCAGTAGAGCAAAAACACAAATTCACAGTGGATAACGTAAAACCTGTGATCACAATCGAAAACGTTAAAGACCAAACATTTTACGCTAAAAAACAAACAGCTACCGTTAAGGTTAACGAGCTGAATTTTAAAAACAATCAGGTTGAAGTTAAAGTAAACAATCAGCCTGTTGAGTGGAAAAACCAAGGTGTAGAATCAAGTCTTGCGATTCCGTTCAACGAAGATGGCGACTATGTGATTAAGGTAACGTCAACGGATGCTGCCGGTAACATTGCGGACGCACAAGAAGTTACGTTCACAGTTGACGAAAGCTTCCCGGCTCTAAAAATCACTGGCGTTGACCACATGACAAACTACAATGTAAGTAAGCAAGTTTCTTTCGAAGTTAATGATGCGAACATCGGCCAGACGTCATTACGTGTGACAAAGGACGGCAAGGCTTACGAGGTTGGAGCTCTAAACCAATCTAGAACAAACGCAAGCCTGACTCATAATTTCACAGAAGAAGGCAGCTATGTCCTATACTTCAATGCAACTGACAGATCAGGCAATAAAACAACCTATGATGAAATTGCGTTCATCATCGACAAAACGTATCCAGTTGTAAAAATTGACGGTGTGGATCACCAGTCCTTTAATCCAACTGGCAAACGTGTTACCGTTTCTGTTGATGAATTGAATTTCGGTACGAATTATGTTGTGCTTTCCGTAACGAAGGATGGCAAGGTATTTAACATCGGAACATGGGAAAACAACAACAAGCTTTCAAGTTTAGGCTACAATTTTAATGATGATGGCTTGTACACGATTGCGATTAGCGCGAAGGATAAGGCTGGCAACGGTCCAATTGCCGCAAATAAAACATTTACAATTGATACAACAAAACCGGCAATTGAAATTACAGGTGTTGAAAATGCAGCCCATTACAATGTCGATAAGCCTGTTAGTGTAGCGATCCGTGATGTGAACCTTGATGTGAATCGCATTACCGTGACACGTAACGGCAGAGGATACAATGCTGGTGGATTTGCGGTAGCAAATCAGACTGCACGACTCAGCCATAATTTTAGCCAGGAAGGTGACTATGTTGTAAGTGTCGAAGCGATTGACAAAGCGGGTAACCAATTCAGCGACCAGATTGCTTTTACAATCGATAAAACAGCTCCAGTCATCACTCCGAAATTTAAAGGTCAAAGCCGTGTGATTAAGGATGGCGAATATATTAATGAAGTATTCACACCTGAATTTGCACTTGACCAAAGTGAAGATACAATTGTTTCGGTAACGATGAATGGTTCAAATGTGACCGGCCGAATTCCAACGGCATCACTTGAAATGTCGTATAAATACAGTGTTCTTGCGCGAGATAAAGCAGGAAACGAATCAACAATTGATATTAGTTTTATTCTGGATACGACAAAGCCGGTATTGAATATTACAGGGGTTATCGATGGATTCTTCAACAAGAACCAAATGCCAAATGTAACGTATTCCGACCGATATCTTGATTCAAGTCGTACAAAAGTAACCTTAAACGGCCGTCCATATGTGAATGGCTTACAGCTAAGTGACGAGGGAGATTACATTTTAAAAGCGGAGATTTATGACTTAGCAAACAATGTGTCATCCCGAACAATTGTATTTACGATTGATAAAACATCACCAGTTATTAAGTTTAAGGAAGCTATTTCAGATAAGTATTTCAAGGAAAGCTTGCTTCCAGAGCTGTTGATTGAGGATCTAAATGCATATGATATCATTTCACAAACCTTGAATGGTCAGCCTTACAATCTTGGTGACCCAATCGAGGAAGAAGGAAAGCACGTTCTCTTCTTCGAGGTGAAGGATAAAGCAGGAAATATCCAGCAGCTTAGCGTTGAGTTTATTATTGATAAAACTCCTCCAAAAGTGAATTTCGATGGCGTAAAGAAAAACGAGACCTATCGTGACCCAGTGACGATCAACATCAGCCTTGATAATCCGAGTGATTACCTCAAATCTGTCATGATCAATGGAGAGCTTTTCGATGGGGATGTAAAAGAAGTGAACGGTACAAAAGTGATAACTGTTACACTTTCTGATATCAACCAATACAAGGTTGAAGTGTTAGCTTTCGATGAAGCGGGGAACGAGAATAACGAAGTCATGGAATTCGAAATCGTAGAAAAAAGTGTACTCGTCAAGTTTTACGAAAATAAAACGTTATTTGCGGGCACAATGGTCGGGCTTGTCGGGGCCGCAGCAGCAGGTGCTGTAGCAATCCGAAAAGTGATCATCCGCAGACGAGACGAAAAGGATATGTAATTTTAAAACAAGGCATAAGAACGCCACGTCTTGTGGCAACGTTCTTGTAACCCACATCGTGTGGGCCTCGGGCATTCGCTATTTTGGCGGATGCCTGTTTTTTTGATGTTGCATGGTTAGGATTCATTTTTTTGTAATAATTATTCATTAATCGTTACAAACTAAGGCTGTGGTTGTATATTTTGTTGCTTTACCACGTTATTTGACTGGCGTTTACTTGCTTTTGAAGCCATGGTATACTTCCTTAGGCTTAAAACGTGCCATGATTGGATACGGAGGTATTTTCATGAATAGAAGAAAACGTCAGCACGAAGTACATCCAACACTTCAAACGGTAAAGGAATACATATACATACTACTTGGTTCAGCCACGGTGGCTCTTTCATTTAATCTGTTTTTGTTGCCGAATAGGGTTGCATCTGGTGGTGTAAGCGGGATTAGTACAATCCTGAACTCCCTTTTTGGATGGGAAGCAGCCTATGTTCAATGGGCTTTTAATATCCCTTTGTTTATTGCAGGAGTCATTTTTCTTGGAAAGGTATATGGTGCCCGGACGCTTATCGGCACTATTTTTCTACCATTTGTTGTTTATCTTTCAAGAAATCTGGAGCCAGCAACGCTTGACCCATTGCTCGGAGCTTTATTCGGAGGAATCGGAATAGGTCTGGGACTTGGCATCACATTCCGAGGCAATGCATCAACAGGTGGAACAGACCTTGCCGCCCAAATTGTTCATAAGTATACAGGAATCTCGCTTGGAAAATGTGTCGCTTTCATCGATGGCCTGATCGTGTTAACAGCTGCAATCGTGTTCGATATTGAGAGTGGGCTTTATGCACTGATTGGACTTTTTGTCACAAGTAAAACGATTGATTTGGTACAGGTTGGTCTTGGCAATTCGAAAATGGCTCTCATTATTACGAATAACCAGGATGAAGTGAGACAAGAGATTTTTGACAAATTGGATCGAGGGGTAACAAAGCTCTCTGGATATGGGGGCTACACTGACGATGAACGCCCAATGCTGATGTGTGTGGTTGATCAGAAAGAGTTCACAAAATTGAAACAAGTGGTTCGAAGCATTGATACATCTGCATTTGTGGTCGTTATGGACGCTGCAGAGGTATTAGGAGAGGGTTTTAAAAGGGCGTAAAAGGGGTATAATAAACATTGTATAATGGAAAAATTTATTACAGGGGGTAAAATTTGTGAAACGTAAGCTATTTGGATTTCTATTAGGTACAACGCTTGTATTCGCTCTAGCAGCATGTGGTGGTGGGGACGACGACAATGCAGCAAATGAGCCAGCAGGCGATAACGGCGGGGCTACTACCGTTAATGCTGAAGAAGTCGCACAACAAAACTGTGCATCTTGTCATGGTAAAGATTTAGCTGGAGGTGCAGGTCCTGACCTTACAAAAGTAGGATCTAAGTACAGCCAAGACGAAATTGCAGGAATCATCGAAAATGGTCAAGGCGCTATGCCAGGTGGACTCATCAAAGGTGAAGAAAAAGACGCAGTTGCTGCATGGCTAGCTGAGAAAAAATAATAATTAGTATGTCGGCCTTCCGGGTTAACCGGAAGGCTTTTTATATGGGCTGGATTATGCGGTATGTCCGATAAATTAAGATAAATGTCCGATAAAACCTCGGCATTGTCCGATAACTGGTCTCCATTGTCCGATAACCCCAATTTATTGTCCGATACCTCTCAACCCGCTTTAGATACTCTGCCTTCCGGGTGAACCGGAAGGCTTTTAATATGGCCTGGATTATACGGTATGTCCGATAAATTAAGATGATTGTCCGATAAAACCTCGGCAATGTCCGATATCTGTCCCCCATTGTCCGATAAACCCAAATTTTTGTCCGATACCTCCCAACCCGCATTAGATACTCGGCCTTCCAGAAGATCCGGAAGGCTTTTAGAAAACCAAAATTTTAAAAGAATGCAGGAATAACCAAAATAATGTCGAAATCTTGTTTATAACCAAAAAGGAGTAGATGTATTTGATAAAAAAAGCACGAACAATTCCAATTGAAATTTTAATCCTTGTCGCACTCATTAGGAGATTGAGGCCTGATCATCCGAAAATTCCTCAAATTCAAGTCGAATTAGCGAAAAGAAAGAAGGGATACCGAGGAGAACTTTCCTTAAACTATTATTTTGACCTCATTGATACACCCGAAATTCTTATCCTCCACGATATCAGACTTCCATACGGCAAATCCTATTTCCAAATTGACACACTCATGATAACCCCACATTTTATCTTAATCCTGGAAATTAAAAATATAGCTGGGACTCTTTATTTTGAGGATGAATCAAATCAAATGATCCGCACATTCAACAATGAAGAAGAAGGAATGACAAATCCGATCCTACAAGCTAGACGTCACACCCGCCAATTAACAAACTGGCTCAAACGGCGGAAACTTCCAATCTTGCCAATCGAATTTTTGGTCATTATAAGTGACTCAAAAACCATTATTAAGTCCTCAAGACCTAGTATTTTCACAAAAGTGATGCATAGCGCCAATCTCCCTTTTACTTTTGAAAAAATTGAAAAAAGACATACTAAAGAGACGTTGACAATGAAGGAAATGAGAAAAATAGCGGGGACGATTGAAAAGCACCATACACCCAAAAAACCTGACTTGATTGCGCGTTTTTCAATTCGACAATCTGAAATTCGAAATGGTGTTCATTGTCCAAAATGTTTCGCCCTTCCAATTGATAGAAAAAAAGGTCATTGGTATTGTGAAAATTGCGATACAAAATCAAAAAATGCCTTCAATCAGACCATCGAAGATTACGCCTTACTCATAAAACCTACAATCACAAATGAAGAATTGAGGGATTTTTTGCAAATTCCTTCAAGCAAATATATTTTCCGTTTATTAAAATCCATGAATCTAGAATATACAGGAGAGAAGAAAGGAAGAACCTACTACCTCCCCCAATACCAATATTTACACACCACCACCCGAACCCTGTCCACAACACATCCTTAACTGCCATGAAATCAAAATGTAATATTTTTAGTCGTTTTTTGACGAATAATGATGTTATAATGGAAAAAGTAAACTAACTGGTTTACTTTTTGACTTATATATTTAAGTTGCATAGTTTAATAGGGGCGCCGTATGCCTAAATGGGCATTCGCGCTTCTATTTCCATTTGAAAGATTACTAACTTAACAAACGCAATCCTCCACGGATCCGGTGGAGGCCTTACTTCCAGTGGACGAGGGATAAAAAAACGATGATAGGTGATTCGTAATGATAGAAATGAAGGATGTCTACAAAAAGTATCCGAACGGCGTCATGGCCGTTAATGGTATAAATGTTAAAATCGAACAGGGTGAGTTCGTGTATGTCGTTGGCCCAAGTGGAGCGGGAAAGTCAACTTTTATTAAAATGATGTACCGTGAAGAGAAACCGACTAAGGGTTCCATCGTCATAAACGGGATTGACCTTGGTAAATTAAAGGAAAAAAAGGTTCCGATGCTCCGAAGAAATATCGGGGTTGTGTTCCAGGATTTCAAGCTTTTACCGCGTTTAACTGTATATGAAAATGTGGCGTTTGCGCTTGAGGTAATCGAAGAAAACCCGAAGAATATTAAAAAACGTGTAATGGACGTGCTCGATCTTGTTCGTCTCAAGCATAAAGCAAGACATTTACCGGATGAGCTTTCTGGTGGGGAGCAGCAGCGTGTGTCGATTGCGCGCTCTATTGTAAACTCTCCAGGCGCGCTTATTGCGGATGAGCCTACGGGTAACCTTGACCCGGAAACATCTTGGGAAATTATGAACATTTTTGAAGAAATTAATTTTCGTGGGACAACCATCGTTATGGCAACACATAACCGTGAAATTGTAAATACGATTAAAAGACGCGTAATTGCGGTTGAAAGTGGAAAAATCGCACGGGATGAAGTAAGGGGTGATTACGGCTATGAAGCTTAACACACTCCGCCGTCATTTTCGAGAAAGTACAAAAAACCTTGGGCGTAATGGCTGGATGACATTTGCATCTGTCAGCGCCGTAACTGTAACGCTACTGCTTGTAGGTGTATTTTTAGTGATCATGATGAACCTAAACAGTATGGCGACTTCTCTTGAAAAGGACGTCCGCATTAGTGTTCACACCGAATTAACATCAACAAAGGAACAACAGGACGCATTAAAAGCGGAAATTGTAAAAATTCCGCAGGTTGCCGATGTCGTCTTCTCATCAAAGGATGAAGAGCTTCAGAAAATGATCGAAAGCTTTGGTGAGGATGGTAAGGTCTTTCAAATGTATGAGCAAGGTAACCCACTCCATGATGTGTTTGTCGTGAAAACGAAGCAACCACAGGATATCATGAAGGTTGCCGAGCAGGTTGAAAAAATGGAGTATGTTCACAGTGTGAACTATGGAAAAGGGAAAGTAGAAAAGATTTTTAGTACCGTTGGTGTTTCACGGAACATTGGAATCGGGCTGATCATCGGACTTCTTTTCACAGCTATGTTCTTAATTTCAAATACGATTAAAATTACGATATTTGCGAGACAAAGAGAAATTGAGATTATGAAGCTAGTTGGCGCAACAAATTCGTTTATCCGCTGGCCGTTTTTCCTTGAGGGATTATTCCTTGGAATTCTAGGTTCTTTGATACCAATTGGTGTTATTCTCGGATTCTATAATTTCCTATATGATTTAATTCAACCACAATTAAACGGAACATTCCTGGAGCTTTTAGCATTCAATCCATTTGCATTCCAAGTAACGGGGCTGCTGCTTCTAATTGGTGCATTTATTGGAGTTTGGGGAAGTTTAATGTCTGTTCGAAAGTTCTTAAAAGTATAAGAAAAAGCACACCTCCACAAAGGTGTGCTTTTTCGCGCTTACTATTAATAATAGAACGGGAACGGAAAGAAGAATGGGAATACGAAAAAGTTATATGGGAAACGACGACGGCGGAAGCGGCGAAAGCGTCTCCGACCATAACCACCATATCCTCCGAAGCCAGCATACCCGCCAAATTGACGTTCAGGCCCCATTTCAGCCTCTTCAACTTCTTCAGGTACAAGCATCGTTACTCCCTCATCGTCCATATCCTCGATGATGCCCTCCATTTGCGAGCCATCATGCATTTGTCCGATGACATAATAATTCTTTAAATTGTGGCATGTGTGTTTAATGTCATGCCCCTGTGACATGGGCATGCCGTATGGATTGTAGTTCATCATATAATAATCCCTCCTTTGCACCACTAGGTTATTCACCCATGGCTTGTGTGGTTAC
Source organism: Bacillus sp. REN16 (assembly GCF_020731355.1). Lineage (GTDB taxonomy): Bacteria > Bacillota > Bacilli > Bacillales > Bacillaceae_L > Ferdinandcohnia. The sequence continues at coordinate 269,306 of NZ_JAJFZK010000005.1, forward strand.
TCCGGGATTAAAGGAATTTGCAATAAAAAAACCCGACCGCTAAGTCGAGCCCTATCCTACAAGTTTTGTTTTGGCTTTCTTTAATTTCATCCCACATTCACAGCTGGTGCTATGTTTAAGGATTTTGATTTCCGTTTTGCAGGTTGGACAGATTGTTTTTGGCATTTACACATCACCTTCTTCTTTCTGGCACGATTGACAAAGTCCATATACTTCCATCTGATGCGAGAAAATTTTAAACTGCGTTAACTTGCAGGCGACATTCTCAATTTGGGAGAGGGTTGGATACTTAAAATCAATGATTTCCCCACATGATTCACATAAAATATGATAGTGATTTGGCTGATTAGCAAGTTCATATTTGCTTAACCCATTGCCATAGGGCAGTTCTTTTAAAATCCGTAGTGAAACAAACAGTTTGATATTGTTATAAATGGTGGCAAGGCTAATATGCGGTATTTGACGATGTATGTCTTCCACCGTAGGATGGCCTTTCAAGGAAAGGATAGTTTGTAAGATTAAGGTTCGTTGAGGCGTAATGCGTAAGCCACGTTCTTTTAAAAAGGGTATGAGTTCTGCCATTTGTTCCTGCACGATTAACAACCTCTTTTTCAGATATTTAACTTTAACCAGCTAAAGCCTGTTTAAAGTTAAGGCCTCCGGCGGATGCCACGATTTTTTGAAGGAAACTTTTCGAGCAGTAAGATCAAAGACTAAGTACGCCACTTCCTGTGGCAACGTCTTTATGACCCACTTCGTCTGGGCCTAAAAATCGGGCGCAAATACGCCAAGGCGCATTTGATTAGAATAGGTACCCGGTAGGCGGATACCTATTATATGTGAGAATAAAATGAAATGAAACTACTATGTCTAGCTTCAGCGCCTAGCCCCTCGAGGTCACAAGCCAATCTGTCGAGAAGGTTAAAGAGCAACCTTCTAGCCAGCTTTTCTTGTGCTTGTCAGGGCTGATCGAGGCGCTTCCGCATTTCTTTTTACTTTGTTGCTAAAACCTGACCAGGTACTTCTAGTCCAAGACCTTCTGCGATACGGGTACCGTATTCCGGGTCTGCTTTGTAGAAGTGTTCGATTTGACGAAGCTTGATTTCTTCTAGTTCAACTGGCTTCATGGCACCCACAATTGTATCAACAAGACGAGTGCGCTCTTCCTCGCTCATTAAGCGGTATAGGTCACCAGCTTGGGTGTAATGATCGTCTGAATCATAAGCTACACTATCTGCAATACCTTCCACTGGGAATGGATGCTGCTTCGCTTCCTGAACTTCTTTTGGACCGCTAAAGCTATTAGGCTCGTAATATACGGAATTGCCACCGTTATGATCAAAGCGCATTTGACCATCGCGTTGATAGTTATTCACATCCACTCTTGCACGGTTGATTGGAAGTGCTTGGTGGTTTGCGCCAACACGGTAACGAGCTGCATCATGGTAGGCAAACAAACGGCCTTGAAGCATTTTGTCAGGTGATACATCAACACCAGGCACTAATGTTCCAGGTGAGAATGTAGCTTGTTCAACCTCTGCAAAATAGTTCTCAGGGTTGCGGTCTAATACCATGCGGCCTACCTCAATTAATGGATAGTCCTTTTGGGACCAAACTTTCGTTACATCAAATGGATCGAAACGATATGTATTCGCATCCTCCAATGGCATGATTTGCACGTAAAGCTTCCAAGCAGGGAAGTCCCCTTTTTCAATTGCGTTGAACAGATCTTCCGTATGATAATCAGGATTTTCCCCAGCTAGTTTTTCGGCAAGGTCTGGTGCTAGAGCTTTCACGCCTTGTTCTGTGCGGAAATGATACTTAATCCAAACTCCTTCACCCTCAGCATTTGTCCACTTAAATGTATGGCTTCCATAGCCATGCATATGACGCCATGTCGCCGGAATCCCACGGTCACCCATTAACCAAGTCACTTGGTGTAAGGATTCAGGTGAATGAGACCAGAAATCCCATACAGCCGTTGGATTCTTCAAATGTGTTTGAGGATGACGCTTTTGCGTATGAATAAAATCAGGGAACTTAATCGCATCACGGATGAAGAAAATCGGTGTGTTGTTACCAACGATATCATAGTTTCCTTCTTCTGTATAAAATTTGACCGCAAAACCACGCGGGTCACGTACAGTATCAGCAGAACCATTTTCCCCGGCCACCGTTGAAAAACGGATGAATAAAGGAGTACGCTTGCCAACACCATTAAACAACTTTGCTTTTGTATATGTTGAGACATCATTTGTTACTTCGAAATAACCGTGCGCACCGCTGCCTTTCGCATGTACAACACGTTCAGGAACCCGTTCTCTATTAAAATGTGCTAATTTTTCTAGGAGGTGTACGTCCTGGATTAGGACAGGTCCTCTTGAACCAGCTGTAATTGAATTCTGGTTATCGCCTACTGGTGCACCCCAGCTTGTTGTTAGATTATAGTTACTCAACTAGATCACCTCTTGAAGTAGTTTTTAATACATATATTATAATAACATCTATAAATTAAAAATCAATACTTTATTATAATTATTATAATGTGGATAGATTTTAATGTTAATAAACACTTAATAATAGCGATAACTCACTTCTAGAATATGAATTCTATTCTATTAATTTTCAATTAGGACTCATTTTTATCCTTCTTTGAGAATGAAAAAAGTTTCGACAAGTTTCGATTACATAGGAATAGAAGCAAATGGAAATAATTACGTAGATATTCCATTTTAGGAGGATATGCGACATGAATGATAAAAAGCATCATGGAAGCGTAGAAGGAGTGGGCGGGCCCCTCGACGAGCGATTAGGTACAGGGGAATCTGCTGAATCATTAACAAATAGGCAGGGTCACCCGGTTACAGATAATCAAAATATCCGAACGGTCGGAAATCGTGGCCCTTCTACATTAGAAAATTACGATTTCATTGAAAAAATATCCCACTTTGACCGTGAGCGAGTTCCAGAACGCGTCGTGCACGCAAGAGGTGCTGGTGCACATGGGTATTTTGAAACGTACGGAAAGGTTGGGGACGAGCCGATTGCCAAATATACGCGAGCTAAGCTATTCCAAGAAGCGGGAAAAAAGACCCCAGTTTTTGTACGTTTTTCAACGGTTGCAGGTGCCATGGAGTCTCCTGAAACGGCACGAGATCCACGCGGGTTTGCAGTCAAATTTTATACCGAGGATGGGAACTGGGATTTAGTCGGAAACAATTTAAAAATCTTTTTCATCCGCGATGCGATGAAGTTTCCGGATATGATTCATGCGTTTAAACCAGATCCAGTCTCAAATCTATCACATCCTGAAAGAATGTTTGATTTTTTATCTAAAACACCCGAAGCTACACATATGATTACATTCCTTTTTTCACCATGGGGGATTCCGGCGAATTATCGCCAAATGCAAGGATCTGGTGTCAATACATATAAATGGGTAAATCAGGATGGTGAGGCTGTATTAGTGAAGTATCACTGGGAGCCATTAAAGCAAGGAATCAAAAATTTAACTCAAAAAGAAGCAAATGAAATCCAGGGGACAAATGTGAGCCATGCAACGCAAGATTTATACGAAGCAATCGAGCGTGGTGATTATCCGGAGTGGGAGCTTTATGTACAAATCATGAGTGACGATTATCATCCTGAGCTCGATTTCGATCCACTTGATGATACAAAGCTCTGGCCGACAGATACGTTTCCATTCATGAAAGTCGGTAAAATGGTGTTAAACAAGAATCCTGAGAATTATTTTAATGAAGTCGAACAGTCTGCATTTGGTACAGGTGTCCTCGTGGATGGGCTAGATTTTTCTGATGATAAAATGTTACAGGGCAGAACATTCTCATACTCAGATACGCAGCGGCACCGTGTTGGAACGAACTATTTGCAGCTGCCAATTAATGCTCCGAAAAAGCGTGTTGCCACCAATCAGCGTGGCGGGATGATGTCGTACTATGCCGATGTGCCACCAAGTGGCAATCCGCATAGCAATTACGAACCATCCATGATAGGCGGATTGAAGGAAGCGAAACAGGAAGGCAAAATTCATGAGCCGCATTATGATGACAACCTCGTTCGTGAAAGAATTGATCGCCCAAATGACTTTGGACAAGCAGGTGAGACCTATCGAAGTTTCTCGGATGCAGAAAGGGAGGAACTCATCAGCAATCTGGTGGAGAACCTAAAAGTTTGCCGGCCAGAAATCCAAAACAAAATGCTCGAGTACTTCACAAATGCCGACGAGGATTATGGCCGACGTGTTAGGGAGGGACTTGCGCAAGCAATGGACACAAGCTCAACAGCAGCGGACGAAGCAGTTGAGAAGTCTAAAAACATGGGACAAAAAACAGACGGGTATTAAAAATGTGGGGCATCGGTTTCGAATGAGACCGATGCTCTTTATGCCAAAAGCCACAATTTACGGCTAAAAAAATAAAATACGGCTAATAGCCGAAAAATATGGCTAATAAAATGAAAATACGGCTAATAAAAAAAATTTATGGCCAATAGCAGTACCTGACCTTTTTTACAATTCTTTAACAAACGCATAGCTTTTCCGCTCATATCCCATTTTTTCCTCATAAAAACGATGCGCATCCACTCGCTGCAGCCCAGACGTCAACGCCACCTTGCCACAGCCCAATTCCCGCGCAAGCTCATGTATATAAGATAGAAGTGCCTCACCATAGCCTTTCGAGCGACCTGCTTCGTCCGTCACTAAATCATACACATACATATTCTTTCCGTAATATAGATTGAGCTGCTGGGCAACGCCAGTGACGGCCACAACTTTACCCTCATCTACTAATGCAAACAATCGATAGCCCTGAGGCTTCATCTGAGTCGCTATCACCACAAATTCCTCGATCCCCAAATGTGTCCGCAACTGCTTCATAACCGGGAACGCCATTTTCCACTCATCATCAGTTATTAACTCACGAATTTCATACGCCAACACCATCACTCCTCAAAAAGATTTCTTCTATCATACTGCGGAAGCACATGAGTTACTACATTTTTCTTTACTTCATTCTTAAAAAACTTTTATAATAGAAAAGGAACGAAATTTTTACCAATTGCGTATTGAGGCATGCCCTCATTTTTGTCATAAACTGTACAAGCATTACATATTTTTATACAAAGGCATCGCACTAACGCATGTGTGGTGCCTTTTCCTGCAATTCCACTGGGATAGTCAAAAAGTTCCAAGCCTTTTTTCGAATGAGCCTTTTCGACTATCCATCGTGAGTGAGGGGATGAATAAGAACATAAAAGCTACAAAAATTAACGGTATGCATTTGTATTTGTAATCGTTACGGAGGAGGAACAATAGGTGAGTCGTAAAATTGTCGCATTATACATGGTACTATCCCTACTATTAGGAGCGAGTGTTACGTTTTTGGTCATCCAATTGCAGGGTCAAGACGAACAACCACTCGTTCAGCAGCCAGCCCAAAACAATGAAGGTACTAAAAAAGAAAATACAAAAAGCCTAGCCAAAATCAGTCAAGCGTACGAGATGATTTTAACAAACTATGTTGAAAAAGTGGATGAAAAACAATTAATTGAGGGTGCCATTCAGGGGATGGTTAGCACGCTGGAGGACCCTTATTCTGCATATATGGATGAAGAGACAGCTGCCCAATTCAATGAATCACTGGAATCATCCTTTGAGGGAATCGGCGCAGAGGTTAGCATGATGGAAGGCAAGGTCACCATTGTCGCACCATTCAAGGATTCACCGGCTGAAAAAGCAGGGCTAAAACCAAATGACCAAATCATCAAAATTGATGGAAATAGCATCGAGGGCCTTGATCTTTACGAAGCCGTTTTAAAAATCCGTGGTGAAAAAGGAACCGTTGTGACACTGCAAGTGATGAGACCGGGTGTCACAAATGTAATGGATGTCAAAGTAACCCGTGACACGATTCCGATTGAAACGGTATATACAGATTTAAAAGAGAACAATAATAAAAAAATTGGCTATATTGAAATCACATCATTCGCACAAGATACAGCGGAGGATTTCATTGTAGGATTAAATGAGTTAGAGGAAAAGGGCATGGAAGGTCTGATCATCGATGTTCGTGGCAATCCAGGCGGCCTTCTCGAAAGTGTTGAGGAAATTTTAAAACAGCTTGTCACAAAGGATAAGCCATATGTTCAAATTGAAAACAGAAATGGCGAAAAGCAGCGCTTCTTCTCCACTCTTGAAAAACCAAAGGACTATCCGATCGTTGTGCTAACAAATGGGGGTAGTGCATCTGCGTCCGAGATTTTAGCAGGTGCGTTAAAAGAAGCTGGCGGCTATGATATCGTCGGTGAAAAAACATTCGGTAAAGGAACAGTTCAACAGGCGCGCGACATGGGGGACGGCAGCAACCTGAAATTAACCATGTTCAAATGGTTAACACCAGATGCAAATTGGATTCACCAAAAAGGAATTGAACCAACGGTAGAAGTGAAACAACCTGAGTACTTCTATGCGAACCCAATTCAGTTTGAAAAAGAGCTTACGCAAAACATGAACAACGAAAAAATAAAAAATGCACAAATCATGCTGAATGGACTAGGTTTCGACCCAGGCCGTGAAGATGGATATTTCAGCGGAGAAACAGTCATTGCCGTAAAAGCATTCCAAATGGCAAATAATCTAGATGACACTGGCACAATCAACGAAAAAACAGCCAGCGCTCTCGAAGCAAAAGTCATCGAATCCATACGTGACGAAAAGAACGACCAACAGCTCAAAAAAGCAATGGAAGTATTGTTTAAATAAGATTTTCCTGCACCTCTCCTAGTCGGAGAGGTGTTTTTGTTTGGTTAAAAGCCTTCCGGATTGCCTGGAAGGCAGAGTAACTAATGGGCTTTGTGGTTGTCCCCTGGGATCTGTGGTCACTTTACAACCCTGGGCGCGGTTATCGGACTAAATTTTGAATATATCGGACAAACTTCGCCAGATATCGGACAAAGATGAAAATATATCGGACAATAATCTTAATATATCGGACAAAGATTAAAATATATCGGACAAAGCCAAATCTTCGAACCTCAACATCTCTTTTCCATAAAAATCAACGTATGTTTTACCCCGCATTAACGGGCAGTAAGACCCCCACTTTTGGTGGGGCTTAACTTCCCGTAAAAGCCCTATATATGAACAAAGACTAAGAACTCCACATCCTGTGGCAACGTCTTTGTGACCCACATCGTGTGGGCCTCAACTAACAATCAGTGAGTGAGGAAGAAACTCCCTCACTGATTGAGTTTCACTTTATGTCAAGTATTTGGTACAATAAAAGTTAGTAAATCGAACGTAAAATTTGTACATATCAAGTCAAATCCATAGGTGGTGAAACGATTGATTGAGACATGGTTACTTGAATTTGCAAAAGGGATTGGACGATTCTTCCTCCATCCATTGTTTTATTATTTCGTGGGGTACTGTGTGCTTTTAGGCTATTTCCGAGTCAAACGTGAGCGCCGGGCCTTTCATATCAGGGTAGAAGACGGATTTTTCGACCTAAGATCACTCCTTCCAGGCGGCTGGCTCGCAGGACTGTTCATATCCGCCATAACCATCGCAGCTGGTGTAGTGATCCCATTCGGAAGTATCGTATTAATCGCGATCGTCACACTATTACTTAGCTTGCCAATCAAAACACGTTTACTATCTCCGGCCTATATTTTAGGAGTATCGTTTTTCGGAATTATTTTACTTTCCAAACTATCAGTTGAGAATAAATTTATTACGAGATTGCTAGACGACATGGGTAACACAAGCCTAGCTTCAATTGCGCTTTTACTAGGAGCCCTTTTACTAGCGGAAGGAATTCTGATCCTGAAAAAAGGTCATATTGGTACGTCACCAGATCTTTTAAAAAGTAAACGCGGACTTCCGGTGGGTGCTCATATATCTCAAAGATTATGGCTTGCACCTGTATTTTTACTGATGCCTGGGGAAGTGCTCACCACACATTATGAATGGTGGCCGGTTTTCACTGTGTCTGGACAAGCATACTCACTGATTTTAGTACCGTTCGGAATCGGTTTTTATCATAAAGTAAAAAGCATGCTTCCAACACAAAGTATCCCGATTGTCGGAAAACGCGTCATTTTATTAGGAATCGTCGTTACTGGCTTAGCGATCGCGAGTATCTGGTTTCCAATTACGGCCATTATTGCAGCATGTTTTGCAATGGCGGGACGTGAACTTATATACCTGCAGCACTATTTCATGGATGAATCGAAACCATCGATTTTTTCACAACGAAACCAAGGTGTGCTCGTTCTTGGGATTATTCCACATTCGCCTGCTGAAAAAATGCAAATCAAAATCGGTGAGACGATTTCAAAGGTCAACGGCATTCAGGTTAAAACCGTGCAAGAATTTTACATCGCCCTGCAAAAAAATCGCGCTTTATGTAAGCTCGATGTGTTAGACACTAGCGGTGAGGTTAGATACGTGCAGCGCGCACTATACGAAGGTGAGCATCACGAACTTGGCCTCCTTTTTGTGAACGAGGGTAAGGGATGGAAACATAAAGCGGTATAATTGTTCTTAATTCTTCCGGAAAGAATCTTATAAATTTACGAAATAGCATTTAATCAAAACTAAAAGAGAAACGGCTTAGGACGTTTCTCTTTTGTTATGGAAAAAGTATTATGTGGTTGAATAATTACGAGTAGGATATTAATATATATCTGTACTATGGTGTTACAAATGACAATAAACGTGTCACTTAATCGCGGAAATACATATCCAATAATGGGATGATTACAATTAAAAATTTAGGAGGAAATAATGGAAGATTCAAAGTTAAAAAGATTTGGGATCTCGATGGAGGGGCATTTACTTCGAAAGTTTGATAGCTTAGTTCAGCAGAAAGGGTATGAAAATCGCTCGGAAGCGATTCGAGACCTGGTTCGTGATGCGCTGATCCAACACTCATGGGAAAAGGATGACAAACAAGTTGCAGGAAGCATTCTACTATTTTATGACCATCACAAACGAAATTTAGTAGAAGAACTGACAAAAACCCAACATGAAATGCATGATTTGATCATGTCCACAACACATTTTCATCTGGATCATAATAATTGTCTTGAGCTCATTATCGTAAAGGGAAAAGCGAAGGAAGTCCAGATACTCAGTAATAAACTAACTAGTTTAAAGGGTGTTCAGTATGGAAAGTTTACAGTCGCACCGATTGAAAACATATAGCGGCATCTTACATATCGAAGAATACTTTTGGATTCAAGAGTAAAAATGAGGCGAATAATTTGAAAAGAAAATCGTTTGGAATTCTTTTGACAGCTATTTTTATTTTTTCATTGGTACTATCAGGCTGTGCACAATCGAAGCCCAATGAATCAAGTACCGATACGAGTAAAAATCATGAAACGAAAAAGGAAGAGCTTGTGTTGGCCTTTGGATTGGAGCCTGAAACAGGATTTGATCCAACGACAGGCTGGGGACGTTATGGTTCACCGCTATTCCAAAGCACACTGCTAAAAAGAGATGACAAGCTTAATATTGTGAATGATTTAGCAACCAACTACACCGTGAATGAAGAAGGTAAAGTTTGGACAGTAACAATAAGGGATGATGTGAAATTCTCAGACGGACAGCCATTAACAGCCGACGATGTTGTGTATACCTTTGAAACAGCTTCAAAAGCTGGCTCAGTTGTTGATTTGAATGTCTTGGAGAAAGTTGAGGCAGTAGATGATTACACAGTAACATTCACATTAAAAGAGCCTCAATCTACATTTGTGAATACGTTAATCGGAACGGGGATTGTCCCAAAACATGCTTATGGTGCAGACTATGCGGAAAACCCAATTGGATCGGGACCATTTCAACTAGTTCAGTGGGATAAAGGGCAACAGGTCATTGTAGAAGCTAATCCTGAATACTATGACAAGCAGCCCTATTTTAAAAAAATCACATTCTTATTTTTAAGCGAAGATGCCTCTTTTGCTGCTGCTCAAGCAGGAGAAGTTGATCTTGCCTATATACCTGCTGCATTTAGCACTCAGACAGTTCCAGGAATGAGATTAGAATCTGTTCAAACCGTTGATAACCGAGGTATTGTTTTCCCGTTTGTAAAATCGGGAGAATTCACTGAAGATGGTGATCCAATTGGGAATGATGTGACTGCTGATCCTGCCATTCGACATGCAATTAATATGGCTGTTGACCGACAAGCACTAGTAGATGGAGTGTTAGAAGGGCAAGGAACACCAGCTTATACATCAGTTGATGGTCTTCCATGGTGGAATCCTGATACATTGATTAAGGATGCTGATATGGAAGGGGCGAGGAAACTTTTAGAAGAAGCGGGCTGGAAGGATCAGGACGGGGATGGAATTCTCGAAAAAGGATCTTTAAAGGCGGAGTTTACACTTTATTATTTAGCAAATGATGCCGTTAGACAATCGTTATCCATCGCTGTTGCTGATATGATGAAGCCGCTAGGGATTCACATTAAGCTAGAGGGTGGAAGCTGGGATGCGATTGAAAAAAACATGCATTCGAGTGCTGTCCTTTTAGGTTGGGGAAGTCATGACCCACATGAAATGTACAATATATATAGCAGTGAATTCGCAGGAGTAGACTATTACAACACCGGCTATTATGAAAATAAAACAGTGGATGATTATTTTGTAAAAGCGCTCCGTGCTACAGATGAAAAAGAAGCAATTGAATTTTGGAAAAAAGCTCAATGGGACGGTACAACAGGTTTAAGTGCGAAAGGTGATGCTCCCTGGGCATGGTTAGTGAACATGAATCACTTGTATTTAGTGAAGGATGGATTAGATATTGGGGAACAAAGAATCCATGTTCATGGTCATGGCTGGCCAGCGACTGATAATATTACGGAATGGAAATGGACTGAGTAATAGTGGGGAAAAATCTAGTGAAATTCCTATTATTAAAAGGAGTAAGAATGGCGACTTTGCTAGTCGCCATCTGCTTTATTTCCTTTCTATTAATAAAAAACTCTCCGATTGATCCGATTCAAGCCTATATTGGAGCTGATCTGTTGAAGGTTGGTCCTGAACAAAGAGATATGATTGCTAAATATTGGGGTCTTGATCAACCTGTAATGGTGCAATTCTTAAATTGGGGCTCAGCTTTGGTACGAGGAGATTTAGGTACTTCGATGATCTATCGTCGTCCTGTAGCTGATATCATTGGTGAACGTTTTATTAATTCCCTGGCTCTCATGATTTCGGCATGGATTTTATCAGGTTTTATCGGATTTATTATGGGCGTTGTCGCTGCAATGAAAAAAGGTACATGGATTGATCGATTGATAAAATGGTACTGCTTTACTTTAGCCTCCACTCCAACCTTTTGGATGGGGCTTCTTATCTTAATCTTCTTTGCTGTCTGGTTAAAATGGTTTCCAATTGGCATGGGAGTTCCAGCGGGGATACTTGCCGAAGATGTTACAATTGCAGATAAAATTAAACATCTGATCCTCCCGACACTTACACTGAGTATAGTTGGGGTTGCAAATATCGCCATGCACACGAGACAGAAGCTGATTGATGTTCTTGCCAGCGATTATGTCATATTCGCAAGAGCTAGGGGTGAACAAGGCTTCATCCTATTTTGGAGACACGGATTAAGAAACATAGCTTTACCAGCGATAACCTTGCAATTCGCTGCGTTTAGTGAATTATTTGGTGGAGCTGTGCTGGCAGAACAAGTCTTTTCGTATCCTGGGCTGGGACAGGCAACGGTAGAGGCAGGTTTAAGGGGGGATGTTCCCCTTTTATTAGGCTTGGTCATTTTTAGTACATTATTTGTTTTTGTTGGTAATTTAATAGCGGATTTAATCTATCGAATGGTAGATCCGAGGATGAGGGAGGGGCGTTAGAAATGAATAATAGTATTAGTAAACGATTCCCTCTGACTAGAAGACAGTGGACACTCCTTTCGATTCTCTTAGCCTTTCTTTTTTTAGTCACTGTCATTTTAGGAAGCTTTCTAGTAGATGAAGGAAAAATAGCGACTAATCTTCAAAATCGGAATGCGCCCCCATCTATTCAACATATGTTTGGCACCGATTGGTTAGGAAGAGATATGTTCACACGAACGGTAATGGGACTTTCATTAAGTATATGGGTTGGCTTGATTGGAGCAATTGGCAGTACGGCAATTGCTCTTTTCCTGGGCATGGTGGCAACAATGGGGAAAGTTGCAGATCTTATTGTCACATGGCTCATTGATCTTTTTCTAAGCGTGCCGCATCTTGTCACTTTGATTTTAATTGCCTTTACATTAGGTGGCGGATTTAAAGGGATTGTAATTGGGCTCGCTCTAACCCATTGGCCAAGCTTAGCTCGTGTTATTCGAGCAGAGGTCATGCAAGTTCGTTCAGCAGAATATGTGCAAGTATCTCAGAAAATGGGGAAATCCAAATGGTGGATTGCGATGCATCATATACTTCCACATGTGTTCCCGCAACTTTTAATTGGTTTTATGCTTATGTTTCCTCATGTTATTTTACATGAAGCAGCCATTACATTTTTAGGATTAGGGATGTCTCCTCATGAACCTGCAATTGGGATTATCCTGTCAGAATCGATGAAATACTTATCTACGGGTATGTGGTGGCTTGCCTTTTTCCCTGGGCTTTGCTTGCTGTTGATTGTGAGGGCATTCGATCATATCGGAGAAAATATCAGAATGCTTTTCGATCCGGTTAGGGCGCATGATTAAAAGTAAAGGAGTAATGAAATGCCTATCCTTGAAGTAGAGAATTTATCAGTTTCGTTTAAGCAATATAATGCTGGATTTAAACAGATTCATAATCAAGTGATTTCTAGCTTAAATATTACATTAGAAGCAGGCGAAATCCTTGCTGTTGTTGGAGCAAGCGGATCAGGAAAAAGTCTGCTCGCTCATGCCATTCTTGGTATCCTTCCGAGCAATGCAAGTACGAGTGGAACGATTAAATATAAGGGTGAGATTCTAACCCCTGCTCGGCAAGAGGCGTTGAGAGGAACGGAAATCGCAATTGTTCCTCAATCGGTAAGTTTTCTCGATCCGCTTATGCGGGTCGGAAAACAAGTGCGCACATCTGTCAAAGGAAGTGAGGATCCGACCACCATTCAGCGTAAAGTATTTGAACGCTATCGCTTATGTGAAGAAGATGAAACGCTATATCCGTTTCAACTTTCCGGGGGTATGGCGCGAAGGGTTCTTCTCTCGACTGCAATGGTGAGCGGAGCAAAACTGATTATTGCAGATGAGCCGACCCCAGGCCTTGATCCCATTGTTATGAAAGAAGCTTTACAAAATATCCGTGAGTTTGCCGATAACGGCAGAGCGGTCATGTTCATTACGCATGATATCGAATCAGCTCTTCAAATTGCGGATAAAATTGCTGTATTTTATGCCGGATCTACCGTAGAAATTGCTCCCGTAAAAAATTTTAAGAACCAGGGCGAGGCGCTAAGACATCCTTATACGAAAGCCTTATGGAGAGCTCTGCCTCAAAATGAATTTATTCCGATACCAGGATCACAGCCTCAATCGAGTGAATTGCCAACGGGCTGTTTATTTGCTCCTCGTTGTCCAATAGCTACCACTGAATGTCATGAAAAGCATCCAGAAGCAAGAGAACTAAGGGATGGAATGGTGAGGTGTATCCATGCAAATTGAGGCAAAAGGGATTGGATTTCGGTATGAAAATGGACCATGGCTATTTCAAGATGTTAATCTCACTTTAAATCCAGGTGAAATCATTGGGATAACTGGACCAAGCGGACGTGGGAAAACAACATTTTGTCGTCTATTAGCAGGGTTTGAACAGCCTGCTGAGGGAACTATCACGTTTGATGGGAAACCGTTACGAAAAAAAGGCTATCATCCTGTTCAATTAATCTTTCAGCATCCAGAAAAAGCAGTGAATCCTCGTTGGAAGATGCGGAAAACTCTTCATGAAGGATGGAGCCCCGACCAAGAGTTACTCGATTTATTTGGAATTAAGAGGGAATGGCTTGAGCGCTGGCCAAATGAGTTATCTGGAGGCGAGTTGCAGCGATTCTGCGTTGCGCGTGCATTGGGACCAAACACACGCTTTCTCATTGCAGATGAAATGACAACGATGTTGGATGCAATCACACAAGCTCAGATATGGCATGCAGTACTTCAAATTGCCGAAAAAAGAAACATGGGGATAGTCGTTGTCAGTCATGAAGCTAAGTTGATGCAAAGAATTTGTCACCGAGTGATTCAATTCGGTCATTTAAATGCTTCATACTAAAAATTGGACTTTTTGCCATTACAATTAACTCTTTAACCGACAAAAAAACTTTAAAAAATGTTTATTCGATAAATTCGCTGGATTAAACTAAGAAAAATAAAAATAGAGAAGCCAAAACTTAACGGGTTCCGTTTCCTGTCGAAAAACCCGAAAATGTAGCCCATTTTGTACTGCTTCTTGTATCTGTTTTTGCAATTAAAAATAAAATGGCTCAGTTCACTGAGCCATTTTTGATTGGAAAAGAGGTTAGGGGGCAGCTTACGACCGGATTTTAAAAAATAGAGGGAGAAATTCCTCTTAATTTGTAAATAAGCTAAAAAATAGCGTAAATAAGAGGAGAAATTTCCCCTATTGACTCAAGTAACGTAAAAATTGGGGATTTTTCTTTGCATAAGCGGAAAATTTCCCCCTATAAACCCCGAAAAGAGCTCTATTCTGCATTTAACGGAAATATCTCCGCTTATTTTAAATATCACTGGGTATTCAATTAAGGATAGGATTTCTTATGTTTCTAAGCACTTTTGTAAGATAAAATGTATGCCAAATTGTAGGGGTACAACAGCCATTGTACCCCTACAATTTGGGGGTCATTTTCCTATACAAATTTTTATGTAATTTCGGCACAAATGGCTTTACTCCAATAAAAAATGAGCATCAATTTCATATGCAGCAAATTGGCACTCATTTTAACATACATTTTTAATGTTTGTGATAGTTAACGGAACCCGTTAGCTAAAACTTCTCTATTTTTATCTGTAAATGAATTCCTAAGAAATTACATTTTTCTTTCAATCGGCAGTGTACAGCAGCGGAAGGAACCTCCGGATTTTATAATTTCTGTAATATCAACCTCGATAATTTCAAAGCCACGCTTTTCAAGTTCTTCATTTACCTTTTTATTTACAGGCAAACTAATGATTTTTTTATCGCCAATAGATAATACATTGGTACCAAGTGTAAACGCCTCTTCATCAGTAACCTCAATCAAATCATATTTAGATTTAAGTAATTCAATATTCTCAGGTTTTAATGCAGGAGGATAAATTAATGCAAGGTCCGGCGAAACAATATTAAATACACAATCCAAATGCAAATATTTCTTTTCAAAATCGATGGTAATAATTTCGAATTGCTTATTTAATAGTTTTTTTAAGTGATCAATCGCTTCTTGGTTCGTTCGAGAGCTCAATCCAATATAGACCCGGTCTCGATCGATAATCACATCTCCACCTTCAATTTGATGACCAATGATATTATAGTAGGAGATTTCTTCATCCTCGAGCCAGACTTTTAGCACATTTTCTTCGCCACCTCGAATTTCACTAGCCATATCAGCAACAAATACCGTTTCCCCAAGGGTAAATCCGATGTCCCTCGTAAAGACTTGTTCAGGATATTTTTTATGATAAGGCAGTAAAATGACTTCAATTTTGTGATCACGCAATATCTTTACAAAATGGTCATGCTGTTCAAGAGCCTTCTCGATATTAATTCCCTCATCTTTATAATGTTTTTGTGTTTCATTAAGGATATCTCGGATGGTCATATATTGAGGTTGGCAAAGGATTACTTTTTTTAACACATCGTATTCACTATAACAGCTAATTTTATAAGGTTCATTTGTTTGCTCGATTGCCACTGGGAATCCTCCTTTGCTAATAAACATATTATCTGCTGGAATCGGAAGGAATATGTTTGTAAGACAAGAAAAGCCCTCCTCCAAACAGCTCATTTTTCATGACACCCCCTCTTATATGGACACATACACTAAAGTGCAGCCTATTTGAGGAGGGGAGAAAATTTGGAAAGACAACTATTTGGAATTTACGGGGGTTCGCCAGGTCTGACGATACAGCCTTTTCCAGTCGGTTATAACCCGGGACCCGGGTATCATCATGGTCATGGCACATATAATCCAGGCCACGGCTATCACCACGGACATGGCGGTTATTATCCAGGCCACGGCTATCACCACGGACATGGTGGCTATTATCCAGGTCATGGCTATCACCATGGTCATGGCACATATAATCCAGGCCATGGCTACCATCACGGTCATAGCGGATACTATCCAGGTCATGGAAGATGACCCCAAAATAAGCAGGATGAAGAAAAACGAGGGAGCGAATCCCTCGTTTTTTGTTTTTCTCTCATAGTTTTCCATGTATGACTTGAACTCATGAAGAGAGCTAATTGGCTCTCTTTTTTCAATGTCTAGCTCCAGGCGCCTAGCGCTTTTTTAAATAGTATTGTTAATTTTCTAAATTTATTTATAATTAATTATGCAGGATGTATATTCAGGTTAGGGGGAAAAAGTATGTCAATTACACAAGGATTAACCATTGAAGTTCAAGAGAAGGTCAATCAATTTAAAGAATTAGATCAAAAAATCACTCATCTCAATAGTGTGTTAGCTCTTGCGGATTGGGATCAAAAAGTCATGGCACCAAAAAAAGGGCGCTCTTTGTTTGCAAATTCCATTGGAACATTATCAACCGAAATCTTTAAATTATCGATTTCTAAAGAAATGGGTGAGCTGCTTGAAGCATTAATTGCTGAAGATGTGTATCCCCAATTAGATGATGTAACGAAAGCAACTGTACGAGAACGGAATAACTTTTACCAGCAATCCAAAAGCATTCCATCAGAACTGTACAATGAATATATCGTGTTAACCTCGAATGCGAACGATGCGTGGGAAGAAGCAAGGGAAACGAATAATTTTGAGGTTTATCTGCCATATCTTGAACGAATTGTGGAGATTAAAAAGAAATTTACCGAGTATTACGGATATGAAGGACATCCATATAATGCCTTATTAAATGAATATGAGCCAGGATTGACCGTCAAAAAGCTGGATCCGCTTTTTGCCGAATTGCGAAAAAGCAGTATCGATTTATTAAACAGAATCAATCAGTCCTCTTCTAAACCAAATGGTGAGGTTTTTGAAAAGCTTTATGATGCGGATATTCAGAAAGAGTTTAATAAATTCCTTCTCCCGCGCATTGGATTTGATATGAATGCTGGCCGACTTGATGAGACTGTACATCCATTTGCGCAATCGATTAATACGGGTGATGTGAGGATTACAACTCGCTATCTTGAAGATAATGTTCGTTCTGCCATCTTTGGAACCATTCATGAAGCGGGACACGGAATCTATGAGCAGAATATTAACCCTGAATTAGAAGGAACCTCCATCTGCTCTGGAACATCCTTTGGAATTCATGAATCACAATCAAGGTTTTTAGAAAATATGGTTGGGCGCAGTGAGGAGTTTTGGAAGCTGTTCTACCATGACCTGCAAAATCATTTCCCTGACCAATTAGGTGGTCTGGATGTTAATGATTTTTACCGTGCGGTCAATATTGTGGAACCTTCTTTCATTCGTGTGGAGGCAGATGAATTAACTTACAATCTGCACATCATGCTCCGTTATGAAATTGAGAAAGGTCTGATCAGTGGCGATATTGCAGTGAAGGACCTTCCAAAAGTATGGAATGAAAAGATGAACGAATATCTAGGCATTGTTCCTCCTACTGACACATTAGGCGTACTGCAAGACGTGCATTGGTCATTTGGCGGCTTAGGCTACTTCCCATCTTACTCACTAGGAAACCTATATGCTGCACAAATTTTGAATACGATTAAAAAGGAACTCCCTGACTTCTACGGTCATATTGAAAGAGGAGAATTCAATGTCATTCAGGATTGGCTAAAAGAAAAAATACACCAGCACGGTGCGATTTATACTCCGGATGAACTCATTAAGAAGGTCACTGGTGAAAGCTTAAACGCTACATATCTAGTGAATTATTTAGAAGAAAAGTATACAAAGGTTTATCAACTTTAATAAATTAGTAGGCGATTCTTCTTTGGAGAAGGTCGCCTTTTTTCCATATTAAAATAAAAATGAACCTTTCCCTCACTTCATTAGTATAAGGAGTAAGAACATAAAAAGGGGAGAGTTGATGATGACGTCGATTACAGGAATGATTGTGAGCTCCATTGTTGTAGCAATTCTTGGATCTGTTTTTGCGGTGGTGATTGGTTCGATGAATAAGAAAGTAGTCCGTGATAAAAAGGGGGATATTGATTTTACGAAAACAAACATCTATTTTTATTGGTCAAGATGGGATACGATTATAACAATAGCGGCTGTATATACCTTTTTATGTATCACGGGGCTTTTGGTTTTCCTTTTACGAGGAGACACCATCAATAGTCCAATTATCCAATTTTTCATCCATCAAACCTTTGTCTTCAGCTTGATTACATTTATTTGGTTTATTTCAAAGCTTGCCTATGTCTATAAAGGAATTAAAGCGCGGTGGTCAGATGAGTTACAGTAATGTTGAAAAGGCACTTCTGCAACTTCAACAAGGGGATAAAGAAGCGTTGGAAGTTATATACAATGTCTACAAAGCCCCTCTCTATCAGTTTATTTTTCGATATACGAATAACGAACAGCTAAGCATCGACCTTGTTCAGGACACCTTTGAGAAACTGTATCGCAAGTTTCATCAGTTCGATCCGGAAAAGGGAAAGTTCAAAACCTATCTCTTCCAGATTGCCTATAACACAATGATGACAAGGCTGAGGCGACAGAACTTTTTTCGTACTTTACTGCCAATTTTGGCGGATCGACAAACACATCAAGAAAACGCCGATGAAAAAATAACCGTTCAAACCGCAATAGGGTTGCTACCAGAAGATTTACGCGCGATTGTGTTGCTAACCTACTACCACGATCTTACACAAAAAGAAATCTCCGCAATCCTGCACATTCCAGTCGGAACGGTCAAATCCAAGCTGCATCGTGCTTTGAAAAAACTAAGACAAGAATTAGAGGTGAATGAGGATTGAATGAAGATCAATTTGAAAAAGAATTAAAAGAAAAGCTCGATCAATTCACCGTAGAAGTCCCAGACTTCCCAATGAAAAAATCAAGGGTAGGTCGCATGGCAAACTGGTTTTTTAATCCGGTGTCCATTCCGTTTCCAGAGATCGGCTATAAAAAGGCCGCGTTTCTATCGATTGCATGGCTGCCGGTATTTGTGGTGCCATTAACATTCGTGCTTTTTTTGTTGTAAAAAAGGGTAGAGGCCGTTCCGAAGTTGGCATATACCCGGCTGGTAATTAGACGGAAAAACTTCGCTTACTTTAGTTGGTTACTCGATTAAGGACAGGGAAGTGAATTTTAACGGGAATCTTTTAAATTGACTGATTCATGCGGGATAAATCAACAAATTGGAGTAAACGCTATAATTTGGATAACAAATTATAGGAGGTTTGTACGATGAAAGTTGTTGGTATTTCAGGTTCACTGATTGGTGCAAAAGTATCAAAAGCTGTTTATGAAGTGTTAGCTGCGATTAAATCACAGGATTTCTCTGTTCAAATCGAATTACTGGATTTAAAGGATTTCGAGCTGGAATTTGTGAATGGAAGCCCATTAAGCTATTACAATGACGATACAATTAAAGTGGTCAATAAAATATTGGAGGCAGACATGCTTGTCTTTGGATCACCGATATACCAGGCGTCCATTTCAGGGGCTCTTAAAAATTTGTTGGACTTTTTTCCGGTCGATTCCTTTAAAAATAAAGTAACCGGGATCATTACAACCGGTGGTACGGAAAAACACTTCCTAGTTTCAGAATTTCATCTAAAGCCGATTCTTTCATATTTAAAAGGGACGGTTCCGGTTCATCAAGTATTTATTCATAATGACAATTTTGATGATGACAATGAAATTACGAACAAAGGACTACTAAAACGAATCCATACCTTGGCTGAGGAAATGATTTCTCTGCAAAAAAGTATGAGGTAGTAAGGTGTGGTACGGTATGGGGAAAAATCAAAACGAAGGCATTACAGCAACAGGGTAATGCCTTTTCATAATTGGCTAATGCAGCAGGTGATTTACTTTGAAATCCTATCTCCATATTTACCATTTGATAAAATCTCCTCCGCAGATAATAGTGTCCAGTCTCTGACCGGGGTGGTGGTCCTTTTATTCTTGTTTGTAAAATAGATTAATATAATCGTAACTGCAAAGGTAAGGTTTAAAAAATCCCTTTCGATTCATGGAGTTATTTGTTATAATTAGTGTAATATTACACCGCGATAATCAATAACCTAGTGGTTGCTATGGGGGAGTCGACATTGAATAAAGGTCATATTTTTTTATGGATTTTAATGATTTTTGCTACGGCATTAGGCATATATGGCCAATCTTTTGCTTATTTTTTAGAAAACATAACAAATACCGGTAATGTTGTGTATTACCTGACTGCCATTACTGTTATTAGTATCCTCTTATACTTAGTGACCCCATTATTAGCATATTTAATGATCAAACTAGAAAAAATGGACTATCAATTTATGCTATTATACATATTTATTTTTGGAATTATTGGGGTATTTGTATCCCTATGGTCAGTATTTGTCTGTGTCATGTGGTGGGGCTAATTTTTTCTAAGTATAATTTCCCGTTCAAACCATTGATCCCAAAGCCGACTAATCGTTTCGTGTGCCCCGTAAAATGAAGTGAGAGAAGTGGATTCTAAAAGAGTCTACTTCTCTTTTTTTAGTCGTAGCGTGGCGGAATCTGGGACCTCAAAACCAGCCGGAAAAATAAACGTCCAAGGCATACTCGTTTCTGGTGGTATATATAAAGTGGGTAGTGTGAACTTTTGGTTAGCTAACAGGTTATCACCACTCCAAACTTCTATTAATGTATTTTCAAAAATGAGATTTTGCGTTGTTTTATTATGGATGATTGCAGTAACCAATTGTTCGTTTTTGTGGTTTGTAGCAATCCAAATAGTTGTGAACGTAACCCCAGCATCTAGATCCGCAACAGTCTCATAAAAAATATGTTCAATTTTTTCTCGGTCCTTCGGGGAAATTGTCCGATCCCACGCATCTTCAAATACTAGTATTTGCATGTGCTCACCTCTTATAGAGTTATTATATAGGATAATAAATTGGTTTGTCCGATATCTTCGGTGATTTGTCCGATATCCCATCACCAATGTCCGATAAAATTCCTGCAATGTCCGATATCTCACCGCGAATGTCCGATAAAATCAAATAATTGTCCGATATCCCCAAAACGATATATGATACTCTGCCTTCCGGGTGGACCGGAAGGCTTTTAATATGCTTTTTCCGTTAAAATCCCATTTCGGGTCGATAAATTCAGATTTCGAACCGATAAATCAAAAACTTATACCCAAATCTATCATCCCCGACCCATAAACACCCGCAAATTTGGTTATGCTAACTGTAATTTAGTTGGAATCAAAGGAGTTCTTGGATATGATAGCATTTTTTGAGCAATTTCATCCGGTGATGCAGGCGTTTCTGGCGACTTTGTTCACGTGGGGGATGACGGCACTGGGGGCAACCCTTGTCTTTGCAACAAAGACCATCAATCAGCGTCTTTTAGATAGTATGTTGGGATTTGCGGGGGGCGTGATGATTGCTGCCAGCTATTGGTCGCTTCTTGGGCCAGCGATTGAGATATCAAGCAACCACCCAATCGGCGCGTGGTTTCCCGCAGCATTCGGATTTTTGTTGGGCGGCGTTTTTTTATGGGGAATTGATAAGATTTTGCCTCATCTCCATCCGAATGCACCAATCAACGATGCGGAAGGACTTCATTCGCAAGGTCAAAAAAGAAGTACACTTCTCGTATTGGCGATAACGCTTCATAATATTCCAGAGGGATTGGCGGTTGGAATCGCATTTGGTGCCCTTGCAAATGGTGGAACTGAAAGCTCTTTAGCGGGTGCGTTGACATTGGCACTTGGAATTGGCATTCAAAACTTTCCCGAAGGAATAGCAGTTTCGATGCCATTACGAGGTGACGGCATGTCACGGAGAAAAAGCTTCTTTTACGGACAATTTTCAGGAATGGTTGAACCCATCGCTGCCGTTGTTGGCGCATTTGCCGTCTCTTTTATTGAGCCATTGCTGCCATATGCGCTGAGTTTTGCGGCTGGTGCGATGATCTTCGTTGTCGCAGAAGAGGTGATTCCAAGTTCGCAGGAAAAAGGAAATAAGGATCTCGCCTCGATGAGTTTGATGATTGGATTTGTTGTGATGATGATACTTGATGTGGCGTTGGGATAGTCATGAATTCCACCTCAAAACTTTGACAGGTCCTATGGACCTCGGATAGCATACTAAAACCGGGAAAAACTGCCCGGTTCTTTTTGGGTTAGGCTCTTTTCTAAAAGATTGTTGTTATTACCACAGGCGTGATTTCCGCTTCTGGCACTCGCTTTCCGCGGGCGATCCGTAAGCCTCCTCGCTTCGCTGTGGGGTCTCGCTTGGCTCGCTTTTCCCGCAGGAGTCTCGTACCATACGCTCCAATCACTAAAAATATCAACATTATTATGCATTTTACAAACAATAGAATTATCTTCTAAAAGCAACAAAGTTTACGAAAACAGCCTTGGTTTAAAATGCATGATTTTCCATAAAATGAAGCAAACTAAATCATCTTATTGTAGGTGGGTTTTGGATGTCATTTTTTAAAAAATATAAAAAGGAAATAATCGAGGAACAATCACAGCCCCAGGAAAATTTTGAACCCGAAGAGGAACTGATTCGTTCAGAATTAGATGAAAATCTCGCCAAGATCCAAAGCATTTTCACGAATACGCCTGATTTAGTTGTGACAAACCTTGTGATAAAACAAACAAACACGAACAGTGCGCTCGTCTATTTAAATGGGCTAACTGATAGTACAAAAATCAATGAGGATATCTTAAAACCTTTGTTATTTCAGTCTAATGCAGATACCCAGGATTCCATGCCAAAAGTAACAATCGGTCAGATTAAGGAAGCAAACACTTGGTCACAAATTACAGACGGAATTTTACAGGGGCAAAGTGTGTTAATTGTAGAAGGGTCCCAAGTGGCATTCCTTTTTGATACCGGAAAATGGCCGGAGCGTTCACTTGAGGATACACCGATTGAGTCTGCCATTTATGCAGAGCATATTGGATTCACTGAATTAGGAAGCACAAACATTGCACTCATACGGAAGCATATAAAAAATCAAAATTTAAAAATAAAAGAATATTCCGTTGGTGAAAGAGGGAAATCAAAGGTCTCTCTTTTATACCTCGACGACGTTGCGAATCCGGATTTACTTAAGGTCCTTGAAACCCGAATTAACAAGATTAAGGTTGATAGGATTTTAAATTGCGGGGTTTTAGAAGACTACATAGAAGATAATCCTTATTCCCCATTGCCGCAAATACTTATAACGGAGCGTAGCGATTTGGCCGCCTCGGAAATATTTGAAGGAAGAATCGTGATCGTGGTTGATGGGTCTCCTAATGTTTTAGTGGCTCCTGCAACGTTTTTTTCCTTTTTTAAAAGCATGGATGATTATACGTCACGATGGTTTGTTGCCTCCTTTTTGCGACTGCTAAGGTATGCAGGTTTTTTTATGGCGATTTTTCTTCCAGCAACCTATATTGCGGTTATTGCCTTTCACTTTGAAGTAATCCCATTAAAATTGCTGATGTCAATTGGGGTTTCAAGAGAGCGAGTTCCATTTCCGCCGTTCATCGAAGCGTTAATTATGGAAATCGCCTTAGAGATGCTGCGTGAGGCCGGAATTCGGCTCCCTGCAAAAATTGGACAAACTGTTGGAATCGTCGGTGGTATTGTCATTGGGCAGGCAGCAGTGCAGGCCGGTATCGTCAGCAATATTATGGTCATTGTTGTCGCCTTAACAGCAGTTGCCTCTTTTATCATCCCAAATTATCAAATGGGGGCCTCTATCCGGCTAATTCGATTTCCGATGATGATCACTGCCTCTTTATTTGGATTTGTGGGGTTGAGTGTTGGTTTCATGACATTAGTCGCACATCTTATCGAATTAAAATCACTTGGTATCTCCTATGCAAGTCCGATCTCGCCATTACGTATCCAAGACTGGAAAGATTTATTTATCCGATTCCCGCATTGGTCCATTTTCAGACGTCCGCTTAGTTCAATGCCCATTCAATTAAAAAGGGCCGGTACAAGCCGTCCAAAGGGTGACAAAAAATGATACAAGCCAAAGGAAAAGAAATTTCATTCGTACAATTCATTTTATTAATTCATGGTGTTCAAATGGGAGTTGGTGTACTTACCTTACCACGGGATTTAGCGGAAAAGGCGGGGACAGATGGGTGGATTTCGCTTATTATTGGGTGGTTCATTTCAGTAACAAGCAGTTTGATTATCATTCAAATTATGAAAAGACATCCAAATGGAACAATCCTAGATTTATTGACATTTTATTTTGGTAAATGGATAGGAAAAATAGGCGGCTTCATATTTGTTTTGTATTTTAGTATTCTGGCTTTTGTCACGTTTACGAGGGAGGCTGTGTTTATTCAAGCCTGGATTTTACCTCGAACGAAATTATACATGCTCATTTTATTGTTAGCAATCCCAACGTATTTACTTGCTCGAAATAATGTTCAAATCTTGGGAAGATATTCAGTCGTTGTCTTTTTTATGACGCTTTGGACGATTATCTTATATTTAATTCCTTTAAAGGATGCACGATGGCTATATCTCCTTCCTATTTTAAAGGAGGGATGGTATCCAGTCATTTCTGCTGTGAAAACAACCATTTTTACCTTTGTTGGCTTTGAAATAGCCTTTTTCTTATATCCGTTTTTACAAAATAAAAAATCGGCATCAATTGGAGTGATCATTGCGAATACGATTTCGATGTTTGCCTTTTTGATTATTACGATTGTGTCCTTTGCCTTTTTTAGTCCAGATGAAATTACACAATATAATGAACCCACCATTACCATCTTGAAGGTGATTGAATTTAGTTTTATTGAACGATTAGAGGTTGTCTTGTTCGCATTTTATTTGTTTGTGATGTCTTCAACAGTCGTCCCGCTTATTTTCATGTCCGTAGTTAGTACAAGCTGGCTATTGGGTAAAGAGGATCATACGAAACCATTATGTTGGTTCCTTGTATTCATGGTTATTTATGTTTTTTGCTTTCCTCCTTCGTTAAATATCGATGTGGAGTGGCAAAAGGGTGTACAGTATTTAGGTTTGATTTTTGCATATGCTATCCCAATTGGTTTATGGGCATTTGTCCTGATTCACGGCCTTTTTAAAAGGAGGGCTACATCATGAAACACGGGTTCCGCCTTTTTTTGATCGTTCCACTTTTAGTGCTGCTCACAAGCTGCGGGTACCAGGTTCCTTTAGAGGATTCGACGATTGTCTTTATCCTGGGGATTGATCTTGATGAAGATAATAATCTCATTTTTTACGAGTCCCATCCTGTTTTTAATAAGGACGCAAAATCGAAAACAGAGACATTTCAGGTAAAAGCGGAAACGATACGCGATTCCAGGAAGTATTTTGATGCGGAAACGGCTGGTGAGGTTTCCGGAGCAAAAATCCAGATCCTGCTACTGGGAAAACGTGTTGTTGAACACGAAGACTGGTTTCCAATCTTAGATACAATGTATCGGAACAGTAACTTTTCGATTAATACAAGAGTTGTCGTTGTGGACGGTGACGTTAAAGAAGTCATCAACTATGAACCCGAAAGCCATGCACAGCTTGTCCAGTACATGAAGAATGTCATTGATAAAAATTATAAAAGAACAAGGACGGAAAAAGGGACCCTCCAACAGCTCCATTCCTCGTTTTATGAGAAAGGAAAGACACCGGCTATATCCCTTGTTAAAAAGGAAGAAAAGCTTAAAGTTACGGGTACGGTGCTGCTTAATGATCGCGGAAAATATGTGGATTCTCTTGATTTACCTGAATCAACATTATTGCTTTTTATAAAGCATCCAAAAAAGCATCCCATCAGTTTCACGTCCATCACAATTCCCGTCGAGGAAAAGGGAGGAATCTTTCACAAGAATGATCTAAGTTTAGTTATAAATGATGTGAAGACCAAAATTAAGACAACCTATGACGTGGATAGGTTTAAATTCGATCTAAATATCAATATGTCAGTCACCATCCTCGAAAATTTATTGACTGCAGAAATGAAAACCGACGAAAAGAAACTCCAGAAAAAAATCGAAGAACGGTTGAAATCGCAGTATGAAAATTTATTTAAAGAAATTCAAAGTCATCATGTTGATCCGATTGGATTAGGAGTATACGCCCGGGCTTATCAATACGATCATTATAAAAAAGTAGAAGATAACTGGGGAGAAGCATTTTCAAAAGCAGATATTGATGTATCTGTTGAAGTAAAAATTACTGGCATGGGTGCCATCAACAAATAATGCAGGTAATCGGACTAAATTCACTGACAGGCTTTTATGGGATTTTATGGTATGATTTATACAGAGGGATAACCTGAAATACGAGGAAGCACCCTCCATAAAATAGTGGGACGCGGAACCCGTCCACATGACCCAGAAAGAAATGGTGGTAGTGTGTTTAAGATATTGTTGATTGAAGATGATGTGACATTGTTTGACGAGATTCGGGACCGGTTGTCGCAGTGGTCATATGAAGTGTATGGCATTCAGGATTTTAGCAATGTGATGAAAGAGTTTACGAGTATTCAGCCAGATTTGGTGATTATTGATATTCAATTGCCGAAGTTTGATGGCTTTCATTGGTGCCGGATGATCCGTACGCATTCGAAGGTCCCGATTATTTTTCTATCATCAAGGGACCATCCGACAGATATGGTGATGTCGATGCAGCTTGGAGCTGATGATTTTGTTCAAAAGCCGTTTCATTTTGATGTCCTGATTGCGAAGATTCAGGCTGTCCTTAGACGAGTCTACAACTACGCCCTTGAGCAGCAAATTCATCTAAAAATTTGGAACGGAGCTTCTGTTGACTATGTGAATAATACCGTTCAACATAAGGCAGGAACGATTGAGCTAACGAAAAATGAAATGTTTATTTTAAAAATATTACTTGAGCATTGCAACCAAATCGTGAGTCGTGAGGAATTAATTAAAAGTTTATGGGATGACGAGCGTTTTGTCAGTGACAACACACTGACAGTGAATGTTAACCGCTTAAGAAAAAGACTTGAGGAAATCGGGATTGGCCGGTATATCGAAACGAAAGTGGGACAAGGGTATATGGCACGGGAAGAGGATGGCGCTTAAATGAAGAAATTTCTCGTCGAAAGGCGAAGCTGGATTCTATTTTTCTGTTTCCTTCAGGTGTTAATCCTATTGGTTGGATATCTTGATCCATCCCTGTCATTTCTCTCGATGCTCTATATTGTTTTTGTCTTTTTCGTTATTTTTATCTTATTTCTTATCATTCGCTATAATCGAGAGATTGGTTTTTATAAAAATATCGAGGAATGGGATCCGACTGTCGGGGTTGACGGTCTCCAAGAAGGGAAGACCCCATTTGAAAAATTAGTAGAATCCTCGCTCAAACAGCAGCATCATTTTTATTTAAAAGAAATTAGCCATCGCGCAACCAGTATTGAACAGGAGAAGGATGAGTTATTATCCTGGATTCATGAAGTCAAGACCCCACTTACAACGATGAAATTAATGATTGAAAGAACCGAGGATCAGAAGTTAAAAAAACAACTCATGTCCGAATGGCTTCGGGTTCATCTTCTTCTCGACCAGCAATTGCATCAGCGCCGAATTCCTTTTATGGAAAATGACCTTTTTATTGAAAAGGTTGATTTGGAAAAACTACTTATTCCAGAAATACGCACCTTACAATCATGGTGCTTTCAAAAAGGAATCGGTTTTGATTTCTCGTTAGAGGTTTCAGGGGTGTACTCCGATGGAAAGTGGCTTCAATTTATTTTACGACAGCTTTTAACTAATGCCGTGAAATACAGTGAAAAGGCCGACATCGAGATCCGAAGCTATCGAAAAAATGACGCGGTCGTTCTAGAAATCCAGGATTACGGACGAGGCATCAAGGAGAAGGACCTGCCACGCATTTTTGAAAAAGGCTTCACGTCGACAAGTGATCATCGAGATCATGCTGCGACCGGCATGGGTCTTTACCTCGCGAAAAATGCAGCTAAGCCATTAAAGATCCGAATGGATGTCCATTCTTCATATGGAGAGGGAACGACATTTATTTTAACCTTTCCTAAAAAGAATGAGTTCCTCAAACTAACAAGCATGTGACAAAAGTGTCACATGCTTTCCTGTTTTGTTCGCTGATTCGAAGGATAAGGCACCGAAACCTGTTTATGATAGAGGTAAGGAGTTGATACGAATGAATATTTTAGAGGCTGCTAAAATTGTAAAAACATACGGAAACAAGTGGAATCGCCAAGAGGTTTTAAAAGGAATTGATATAGATGTAAAAAAGGGTGAATTTGTCGGAATCATGGGTCCGTCAGGCTCTGGTAAAACGACTTTGCTGAATGTTCTTTCATCGATTGACCGAGTAAGCTCGGGTTCTATCAAAGTCGAAGGCAAGGAATTCACGAGTATGAAGGATAAGGAACTAGCTGAGTTCCGAAAACGCCACCTCGGGTTTATTTTTCAAGAATACCATCTGCTCGATACTTTAACGGTAAAAGAAAACATTATGTTACCATTGACCGTTAACAAGATTTCCCCAAATGCTGCACAAATCATGTTTGAGGACGTAGCGAAGGAATTAGGAATATTTGAGGTCAAGGATAAATATCCAAATGAAATTTCAGGTGGTCAGAAACAGCGTACTTCAGCTGCGCGTGCTTTCGTTCATGAGCCAAGCATTATTTTTGCGGATGAACCAACGGGTGCACTTGATTCAAAATCCGCTTCAGATTTACTGAATAAATTAAGTGATTTAAATGAAAAACGGGAAGCGACGATTGTAATGGTCACCCATGATCCGCAAGCAGCAAGCTATTGCAGCCGTGTCATTTTTATCAAAGATGGGCAAATCTTCACGAAATTGAACCGTGGCGATGAGAGCAGACAGGCCTTCTTTAACGATATCATTAAGACGCAGGCTGTGTTAGGCGGGGTGAGAGCATGAGCTTTAAAAGCCTCATCTTTCGAAATCTGCTAAAGAACATTAAAAACTATTATTTATATGTGTTTGCACTAATTTTTAGTGTGTCATTGTATTTTGCTTTTGTGACGCTGCAGTTTGACCCAGCGATGGATGCAGCGGAGGGCTCGATTAAAGGAGCAGCCGCGATGAAAGCTGCGTCGGTCATGCTAATCGCAATCGTCATGGTTTTCCTTGTCTATGCCAACACCTTATTTATTAAGCGTCGCGGTAAGGAAATTGGGCTGTTCCAGTTGGTTGGAATCTCAAAAGGAAAAACGTTTTGGATTTTAAGTGTCGAAAACATGATTCTTTATTTCGGCTCGATGATCATAGGGATTTTTCTTGGCTTTGTTTCTTCAAAACTTGTCATGATGATTCTTATGAAAATCATTGGAATTGAAGAGGTTGCGAAGCTCCGATTTTCAATAGAAGCACTTGTCCAAACGGTGATTGTGTTTGCGGCCATTTATATTGTGATCATGGCATTGAATGCATTGTTTATTAAAAGACAGCAAATTTTATCATTGTTCCATACAACTTCAACATCTGAAGAGCGAAGAAGGAAAGTCTCTGCGCTCGAAGTCATCATGGGGATACTTGGCCTTGGGCTGATTATCTTTGGCTATTATTTATCAACCAAATTATTTGATGGCGACTTTACAATGATGGAGCAAATGTTTATGGTCATGCTGGTGATCCTAGCATCCGTGATTATTGGAACGTATTTCTTTTACAAGGGCTCGATCCGGTTTATTTTTAATTTGATTCGTAAAAAGGATAACGGATATCTGTCGGTTAATAAAGTGTTGTCTTTATCCTCAATTATGTTCCGGATGAGATCGAATTCGGTGTTGCTAACCGTAATCACAGCCGTGTCCGCATTGGCACTTGGACTGTTATCGCTCACCTACATTTCGTATTATTCTGCTGAAAAAGGGGCAGGGGAGACGGTGGTGAATGATTTTTCGATTCCGAATGTAGAGCATGCAAAACAATTTACGGATTTGTTAGATGCAAAGAAAATCGGCTATTCCAGAACTGAGATTGAATTGATGAGTGTAAATACAGATTTAGCGAATGTCTTAACGGTTGAGGAGGAGGAGTTAACTAAAACTCCAATGACAGTCGTGTCAGACCGTTTTGTCAAAGATATTGATGTACCTGAAAATGAATCTGTGTTCGTGAATAGCAACTCAGCCATGCAAGCATTTTTTACCTTTAAACCAGGCCCAATTACAATGTCAGGTAAGACCAAAATGTTCGAGTTAAATTTTATTAAATATGAAGATAAACGCTTGCTGCCATTGCGGCTAACCGGCGGAGGGTTTCCAGTTGCCATTGTCGATGATGCAGTGTATCAACAATTAGCGGCAGATATTGACCCGGAAGTGTTTAATGAGTTTTCCGTTTATGTCGGAATTGATATTGATAAAAGGTCAGAGCTAAAAGAAGCCAATCAAATTTTCAATGAACTCGATTTAGGACAATACGCAGGATATGAGTCACAGTTAGATGTATTTACAGCGCAAAAAATGAATATGGGCTTCATGATGTTTATCGTTGGCTTTCTCGGGTTAACCTTCTTAATTACATCCGGTTGCATCCTTTATTTCAAGCAAATGGATGAAGGTGAAGAGGAAAAAGGAAGCTACACCATTTTACGTAAATTAGGGTTCACAAAAACAGATTTATTAAATGGCATCAAGGCGAAGCAATTGTTTAACTTTGGCATCCCGTTAATCGTCGGCTTATGCCACAGCTACTTTGCGGTAAAATCAGGCTGGTTCTTCTTTGGAACCGAGCTATGGACGCCAATGATCATCGTTATGGTGTTCTATACATTGCTCTATTCCATCTTCGGAATTCTATCCGTGATGTACTATAAAAAGTTGATAAAAGAGGCGTTGTAATGTGGGGCCGATTTCCTTGATGTTGAAGGGAATCGGCTTTTTGGTGTTTCTTGGGGGGGTTAGATACTATGGGTACTGCTGTGTAAGCATGAAGACCAATTCGATCGAGAATTCGGTGTGGAAAGACCTTCATAAGCCCGATGAAGACCCTTTCGAGCGAAGATTACGTCCGGAACATCCTTCATAAGCCCGATGAAGACCATTCCGAGCGAAGATTACGTCCGGAACATCCTTCATAAGCCCGATGAAGACCGTTCCGAGTGAGAATCTGGCCCAAAGAGTCCTTCATAAGCCGGATGAAGACCATTCCGAGTGAGAATCCCGACCATAAAGTCCTTCATAAGCCCGATGAAGACCCTTTCGAGCGAGAGTCCGGCCCGAAAGTCGTTCATAAGCCCGATGAAGACCCTTTCGAGAGAGAATCCCGACCATAAAGTCCTTCATAAGCCCGATGAAGACCCTTTCGAGCGAGAGTCCGGCCCGAAAGTCGTTCATAAGCCCGATGAAGGCCCTTTCGAGCGAAGATTACGTCTGGAACGTCCTTCATAAGCCCGATGAAGACCCTTTCGAGCGAGAATCCCGACCATAACATCCTTCATAAGCCCGATGAAGACCCTTTCGAGCGAGAATCCCGACCATAAAGTCCTTCATAAGCCCGATGAAGACCATTCCGAGCGAGAATTCCGACCATAAAGTCCTTCATAAGCCCGATGAAGACCCTTTCGAGCGAGAATCCCGACCATAAAGTCCTTCATAAGCCCGATGAAGACCATTCCGAGCGAGAATTCCGACCATAAAGTCCTTCATAAGCCCGATGAAGACCCTTTCGAGCGAGAGTCCGACCCGAAAGTCCTTCATAAGCCAATGAAGATTATTCCGAGTAACGGCCCCGCACATTCACGCAGAATTATGAAAGCTGAATATCAGACTAGGCCGCCGATATATCGGGAAATCGGTAGCTTTTCGAATGAATTTTCGGAAACTGATGATTGACAAGGTCGTGTTGAAAAACTAGCATAGACAGAGGTCCATCATCCAACTTAGGGACAATGGGCCACTTCTATGAACTCCTACCTTTTTTAACGAAACTATAGGCTGTAATCCACGCAGTAATGGGAATGACAAGAGTAACACTAATTCCCGCGATTAGAATGGTGATCATTTCAGCACTAAAAATCTTCGAGTTTACGATTCCCCCCATTGTATAGGATAAATCCTTGAACCAAATGAATAAGGCAAGATACCCTCCGAAAAAGGCGAAAAATAAAGTGTTTGCGCTTGTTCCAAGGATATCCCTTCCAATACTTAATCCAGAAGAAAATAACTCCTTCCGAGTAAGTGTTGGATTATGGTAATGGATTTCTCGCATAGGCGATGAGATTGCAATTGCTGCATCCGTAATAGCGCCAATCGTACTCATAATGATGACCGAAGCCCCAATTTTTACAAAGTCTATCCCGATATAAAGCGAAAACATACCTAGTTCCTCGACTTCTTCCTCGCCAAACCCTTGTATCATCGCTTTTTGAGTCAGGACAATCATAAATACGAGTAAAATGACCGTGGTAATAATCGTAGAAATGAAGGCTGTCTTTGTTTTACTGTTTAGTTCATTTATATAAAATAAATTAATCGCACTAATTGCAACACATGCAAGCAAGGTCAAATAAATGGGATTCAGATTCGGGTCATTCATAAAAATGATCGTTACAATCAGCACGCCAAAGTTAAAGAATAAGGCTAAAAAGGAGCGTACTCCTTTTTTTCCGCCAATTAAGGTCATTAAGATAAATAAAATCGCGGCAAGTACAACTAATGTATTCATGATCTCGTCCTCTTTCTGTTAACAAAAAATAAGGTCGTGTATAGACCAATTGGAATCGTTAATGCAATCCCAATGCCTCCTGCTAGCGCGCGAGCCAACTCAAGGGAAAGATTCATGTCGAGTGTAAATCCAAGTGGCGATGCATTTTTAAAATATAGAATCAACAATGGAATAGAGCCACTTATGTAAGCAAAAAACAAAATATTGGTCATGGTTCCCATGATATCCCTGCCGACTTCCATCCCTGACTTAACAAGTGCTTTAACCGGGATACTGTTATTTTTTTCATACAATCCAAAGATGGTAGATGACATTGTAATCGCAACATCCATCACAGCCCCCAAGGAACCTATGAATAACCCGGCCATATATACTGTTTTATACGGGCGCGTAATGAATTGCAGTTCTTCATATCGAAGTCCTTTTCCCGCCGTTACCGTGATAACCAGATAAGCAACTGCCAAGGAAGCAAAAGTTCCAATCAGGGTTGCAATAATGGCGGAATATGTTTTTTCATTAAAACCGTTAACAAGTAACAAGGATATAACCGTAAACAGAACAATCCCGATACTGCAAATCAGCAATAAACTGCGGTCTGGTTTGTCCAAATAAAGATCCAATGCATACGATAAAATGACAGCGTTGATGATCAAACTGAATATGGAGAATAACCCTTGCTTTTTCCCAACTAAAAGTAAGATGAAAATAAACACCCAAGCGACAATCATGACGTATTTATCGCGTTTGACCTCGATGATTGTTCCGGTTAAATCGACATCATTATGGCTATTCGCATTAATGGTAACAAAGACTTCATTCCCTACTTTAAATTCAAAATCATATGCTTTCGATGCCGAGTATTCATTGACTAAATGAATCTGATTCCCTTTTTCCTCACCGTTTTTTATTTCCGCAATGATCTGTTGAGTGAACTGAGAATCCTTGTTCTGAAATCCATCTGCTAATTCTATCTTGTCCGTAAGTTTAACCTCAATGACTTTTGCTATCGGGCGATCGTAAAATGAATAATTGTTATAGACAAATGCAATGGATGCCAGAAAAGCAAGCACAACAAGCAAAAAGCCCACCTTATATTTAAGACGTACCTTCAAAAAAAGACCTCCAATTGGGACATTGAACAGATTGTCCTTGATTTGTGCTTCATCATAAGTATATAACAAAAATGATTTCCACAAAATGGTGGGACAAGGAACCTGTACCTGTGACCTGATTTTACTAAATTAAACCGTTTAATAATTCCTTTTTACCACTATAAAACACATTATTTATCTTTTTGCTAATCTCTTGTAAAACTTGTTAATCCTAGCCATTACAATAACTAATCCAAATTTAACGAAAATACATTTTAGTAAAAATAAAATAATAACGTTTACATTTAGTAAAATACAGAATATAATGAAGGTGTCATATAAAAAGGAGGCATACTATGAAGCTAGTAAAATTGAAATCTATATTCTTATTATTTGTTGCGGCCATGTTGCTTTTGGCAGGGTGTAGCTCAACAGCCGGTGATGAAGGCAAGAGTGATACTTCCAAAGATGGGAAAGTAAAACTTCGCTTCGCAACCTGGGATGTTGGAGATGATGTTGATTTACAGCAGGACATGATTGATAAGTTTAATGAATCTCACGAAAATATTGAGGTTGTTTTGGAAGCTTACGGAAGTGAATATGATACAAAAATTACAGCTGGTATGGGCGCAAAGGATGCTCCAGACATTATGTATATGTGGAACTATCCACAATACAAGGATGCATTAGAGCCACTTGATTCCTACCTTGATAAAGAAGGCGCAGAGTACAAAGATAATTTCTATGAAACTCTTTGGAATTATAACTCTGCAGATGGACAAATTCTAGGATTACCAGTTGGGTACACAACTCATGTTGTTTACTACAACAAGGCATTATTTGATGAAGCTGGTGTTGAATATCCGCAATCAGGCTGGACTTGGGAAGACCTTCAAGAAACAGCTAAGAAACTAACAAACAAAGATACGAAAGTATCTGGATTTGCATTTTCAGGAAAGCCTGATCCATATGATTTTGAAATGTTCCTATGGGGTAACAACGCAGCTTATGTGGATGATAAAGGCAGCTTAAAAGGAAACCTAGATTCAAAAGAATCAG
Organism: Bacillus sp. REN16; assembly: GCF_020731355.1. Classification (GTDB taxonomy): domain Bacteria; phylum Bacillota; class Bacilli; order Bacillales; family Bacillaceae_L; genus Ferdinandcohnia. The sequence goes on from NZ_JAJFZK010000005.1 coordinate 304,488, forward strand.
TTGAAGTGTTTGATATGTTCCAAAACATGGTGAAGGATGGCTTGGCCATCACAACTGAGGGTTCTGGGGCAACAGAAATGAAATCAGGTAAGGTTGCCATGTTTGTGTACGGGGCATGGGGGTTAACACCTTTGAAAGAAGCTGGAATTGACTACGGTGTAGTCGAATTACCGAAGTTTAAAGATGGAAAAAGTGTAAGTATCTTAAGTTCTTCAGGTGTTTCAATCTCTAAAAACTCAAAACATAAAGAGGAAGCATTTGAATTTATCAAATTCTGGACAAACGAAGAAGCAAATAAAGAAAGAATTGGTTTCGAACTACCAGTCTTAAAATCTGTTGTTGAAAGCGAACAGCTTGAGCAGGATGAAGTTAAGAGTGTGTTCTATTCTATGCTTGAAAAGAGTGATGGTTATACTCCTTCATCCTTCATTGTAGAAGACTGGAGCCAAGTATCTGACAATCTAAACTATGTGTTCGAATCTATTTTTAACCCGAGCACATTAATGGATCCAAAAGAAGCATTAAAGAGTGCTGCTGAGTAAATCTATCATTTATCAATATGGTAAGGCACTTTTTAAATAAAGTGCTTTACCCTATTTTCATATTCTGATTTAAGGGGTCATCTTATGATAATGAAATCGAAGAAAGCGAATAGCTATCAGTTAGTAAGTAGGAAAGTGCCCTATTTATTTATCTCACCATGGATTATCGGATTTTTGGTGTTCACCCTAGGGCCACTGGCTTTCTCGTTGGTGATGAGCTTTTTTAATTGGCCGATTACAAGTGCGCCAACCTTTGTGGGAATTGAAAACTATAAAACAATGTTCACAGACGACCCACAATTCTATAAATCTTTAATCATAACGTTTAAATTTGCCGCGATTTTTGTACCGTTGAACCTAGTTATCGCACTAGTCCTAGCGCTCCTCATTACTCAACCATTAAAAGGGCTTAAAATTTTCCGTACCATTTTCTATTTACCTGCGGTTGTTTCCGGAGTTGCGATTTCAATTATTTGGGGCTGGATTTTCAACTCTGAATATGGAATTTTAAACTACTTATTATCATTAATTGGCATTGAAGGACCAAGATGGCTTATTGATCCAAAGTGGGCAATCCTTACAATTGTAATTGCAAGTGCCTGGGGTGTTGGAACGATGATGCTAATCTTTTATACAGATATAAAAGGAATCCCGCCAGAATTATACGAAGCAGCAGCGATTGATGGAGCTGGACCGTTTCGTCAGTTTTTTAGCATTACCATTCCAAGTATCACACCAACAATTCTATTCAACGTGATAACATCGGTAATCGGAGCCTTACAGCAGCTAGCATTAGTTTTACTTTTAACCGGTGGGGGGCCGCTAAAATCAACCTATTTTTATGGACTCTACGTGTATAACAACGCGTTTAAGCACCATCAATTAGGATATGCAAGTGCAAACGCATGGTTTATGTTCATCGTCATCTTGCTCTTAACGATGGTAATCTTTAAATCATCATCCACATGGGTATTTTACGAAAATGAAGTGAAAAAAGAAGGGAAGAAGAAAAAATGAAGATGCCAAAGAAATATAAAATCATAATGTACAGCCTTCTTGGATTATTTTCACTTTACTTCTTACTTCCTTTTGTGTGGGTAATCCTGTCAGCTTTAAAAACAGAGACTGAAGTGTTTAGCTTCCCACCCAAGATTTTCCCGGATGTACCACAGTGGGGGAACTTTATTGATGCATGGAACAGCCAACCATTTGGAACCTACTTTAAAAACTCAGTCCTTGTAACGGTGATGACAACTCTAGGTCAGCTGATCTCCTGTTCCTTAGTTGCATATGGATTTGCAAGATATGATTTCAAATATAGAAATGGTCTCTTCGTCTTGTTGCTTGCAACGATGATGATTCCCTGGGACGTAACGATGATTCCTTTATATATGGAGTTCAATATGTTCGGATGGATTAACACATTAAAGCCATTGATTGTCCCAGCGTTTTTTGGCTCGGCGTACTATATCTTTTTATTAAGACAGTTCCTAATGAATATACCGAAGGATCTTGAAAATGCAGCGAGAATTGATGGTGCGAATGAATTCCAGATTTTCTTTAAAATATTCCTGCCAATTATGAAGGCACCACTTATCCTAATCGCGGTATTAAATATTTTATCCGTTTGGAACGACTACCTAGGTCCATTAATTTACCTTCAGGACCAATCAAAATATACATTGGCACTGGGACTAGCAGCGTTTAAAGGAGTCCATGATCTTCAAATCTTACCGATTATGTCAATCACTTTAGTGATGATCATTCCACCAGTTCTTGTGTTCCTAGTTGCGCAAAAGTATATTGTCGAAGGAATCAGTGGTTCGATTAAGTAAGAAACTTAATGCTTCTGAATTGAGGAACAACGACTAACTGTCGCCACGTCCTGTGGCGGACGTCGAGCCGATGGCGCCTGAAGCTGGACAAAGTAAGAAAAATATCAACATAGATTTATGCGGAGGAAGATAAAATGAGACGAGAAATGAAAAGATGGGAGAACATTCATCTGACAGGAATTAACAGACTCCCTGCCCATACTGATTTTTACCGATACGAAACGCAAGAGAACGCGATTACATTTAATCGAGAAAAAAGTATTGGCTATACATTGCTTGATGGCGTGTGGAAATTCTTATTCGTAGATGCTCCAGAGCTTTCACCAAGCGGATTTGAAACGGAAGACTTCGAGATTGAAGGATTAGACGATATCGAGGTACCATCGAGCTGGCAAATCAAGGGCTATGGAAACATGCATTATACAGATGTGTTGTATCCATTTGCAATCAATCCACCATTTGTGCCACAGGAAAATCCAACCGGGATTTACTTTCGCGAATTAGAGGTTTCTGACCTGGCAGATGATGAAGCACTTATTTTAAAATTCAATGGTGTCGACTCTGCATTTGATCTATATGTGAACGGACAGCATGTCGGCTACAGCAAGGTTTCTCGGGTCCCTTCAGAATTCGATATCACTGAATATGTGAAACAAGGAAGCAACCGTCTAACCGTACGAGTCTATCAATTCTCCGATGGTACTTACTTAGAAGACCAAGATATGTGGTGGCTATCTGGAATTTTTAGAAGTGTGGAGCTCTTTACAATCAGCAAGAATACACTTGGTGATGTCTATGTAGAAACTCTGCCAGATGAAAACTATGAAAATTTTACGTTGAAAATAGCCGGAGAATTTCTAACTAACCAGCTAAAAGGTTTATTAGCAACTCTTTACTTTAAAGGTGAAAAAGTAGATAAGTTTGATATTGAAGTGGATGACGGCACATTCAAGACAAGTAGATTAGTAGAAAATCCACTTTTATGGAATGCCGAGGAGCCGAATCTTTATCATCTTGTTTTTGAATATGTATTACCAAATAGTGAAAAAGAAATCGTACCATTACGTCTTGGATTCCGTGCGATTGAGGTCATTGATAATGAAATTCGTGTTAACGGAAAACGCATTTTCTTTAACGGGGTGAACCGACACGATTCACATCCGAAAACGGGTAGAACGGTCAGTTATGAAGATATGCTTCAGGATATTAAACTGATGAAGCAGTATAACATCAACGCAGTACGTACAGCCCACTATCCGAATAACGATGTGTTCTATGATTTATGTGATGAATATGGTCTCTATGTGATTGATGAAGCAGACCTTGAGTGCCATGGCTTTGAAAACACCGGCAACTATAACTGGATTTCTGATAATGAACTATGGGAAAAACAATATGTAGACCGAGCTGTAAGAATGGTAAAAAGAGACCGCAACCACCCAAGTGTGATTATGTGGTCATTAGGAAATGAGTCAGGGGCAGGACGTAATTTCGCCGCGATGTACAACGCAATTAAAAAGATTGACTCAACTAGATTAGTACATTACGAGGGTGACAGAGTTGCGGCGTATAGTGATGTTTACACAACCATGTATACTCGCTTAAAGCCACTTGAAGAAATCGGTATAAATGCTGAAGGCAAGAAGCCTCATATTCTATGTGAGTACGGCCATGCAATGGGGAACGGTCCTGGTGGTTTAACCGAGTACCAAGAATTGATGAGAAAGTACCCTCGATTACAGGGTGGCTTCATTTGGGAATGGTGTGACCATGGAATTGAAACGACGAACGAAAATGGTGAGACCTACTATTTATACGGGGGTGATTACGGAGACTTTCCCACAAACGGAAACTTCTGTATTGACGGTCTAGTATTCCCAGATCGTACACCGTCACCAGGTCTTATCGAATTTAAAAAGGTCATCGAGCCAATTGTGACTGAGGAAGCAAACCTAGAAGAAGGGAAAATCCGGGTTAAGAACCTGTACGATTTTAGAAACTTAAGTGGAATCGCTCTTCACATTGAAATAAAATCCTTTGGTACTCTTATCGAGGAAAAAGAAATCAAATTACCAAGCATCCAAGCACATGAAGTGGCAGAGGTTGTTTTACCAGTAGACCTTAAAAAGGCGGCTCAGCATGATGATGTTCGCATTTACTTAAGCTACCGTGAAGCAGAAGATACGCTGTACGCAGAAAAAGGGCATGAGATTACTAAGGAAAGCTTCTTATTGGAAACGACTAAAGTTGAAAAAGAAGTTAATGCCGTCCCTTCAACTGGGTCTGATTTTATGATCGTGGACGAGGCAGCTCAGCTTACAATTAAAAACGATACGTTCAAGGTTGTTTTCTCAAACGTGTATGGAACACTTGAATCCTTCGAATCTGAAGGGGAAGAAATCATTAACAAAGGTCCTGAAGTAACCCTTTGGAGGGCTATAATTGATAATGATATGTATAAAAAGGATGACTGGATTAACAAGTACTTCCTGAAAAATACAAAAGAACAGCTAGGCGAGGTTTCTTATGAAGTAACGGAAGATCATGTAGATGTTGTAATTACAAAGTTTCTATCAACAGTGAACCAAGCATGGGGCTTCTATTTAACTTACAATTACTGCATCACAAGGAATGGCGCGCTAAACGTTGACTTAAAAGGTGAGAAGGTTCTGCGTGGCATCGAAATTCCGGAAATGCTGCCACGAATTGGAGTCACCATGAATCTAAACCAAGAGTACAATCAAGTTACTTGGTATGGCCGCGGTGATTCTGAATCCTATCAGGACACAAAACGGAGCCAGCCGATTGGGCTTTACAGCAAGAATGTTCAAGAAATGCATACAGATTATGTGTACCCGCAGGAAAATGGTTCGAGATGTGACACTTCTTTCCTAGCTGTATCAAAAGGAGAGAACACGTTCCTCATCAATTTTAAAGAGAAGCATGACTTCACGATTCATGATTATGAAACTAGTGCTCTTGAAGAAGCGAAGCACCGCGGTTCTATTCAAAAGTCACCTTTCCATGTGCTGACGATTGATTATAAGCAAAGCGGTGTCGGAAGTAATAGCTGTGGTGAGGAGCAGCTACCTCCATATCGTACAGTAATCGAGGACTTCCGCCTTCAATTTGAAATAAGAAAGATTGAAAAGGATAGCCTAGTAGAAGAAAGCAAATTCTTTACAGCACGTTAGGATCGGCAGGGGAGACCCTGCTTCTTCCATAAAGGAGAGGTATAGATGAAATTAGATATTCGGGAAACCCCTTTTTCACGATTTGGTTCCTATTTTTGTGTATCAAAGGAGAAGGATTCTGAGGAAATTTATATAAGAGACGTTCATGGTGGGGATGACGCACCATCAAAGCTTTTTAAATTTGATCTGTTACAGGATGGTGTGGAGAAAGAGTTTGACATTCTCGCAACATCAAACTCCTTGCGCTTCTACTTAGTTGAGGATTCAGGGAAATATGCGGAAATCATCCTTCCTGAAGAGGATGAGCTTCATATTGAGACAAGTGGAGTCGAGGTCCGCTTACAGGCTAGTAAAGTGAAGTACGACACTCTACATGAATATGAGGATGGGATGTTTGAATACCACATCTATCCGAAGGAATTAAAGCTAATGATTAGTAGGCTTTCTGGTGAGATGTCCGTTGAAGCGCCATGGAATGTGATTGGCAATGATTTTATTGATATTCGCATGAGCAATGGTCACTTTGTCATCGAAAGCTATCGCACAGTGTATACGCAAAAGGAATACGGCAACTTTGCAGCAGGCAAAGAAAAGGTAGAGAAACACTTTCAGGAGTGGGTAGAAAATCTCACTGAGAAAAATGAAGTCTACCAAGCATCCATTGACCGTGCAGCATATATCACCTGGTCAAGTATGGTTCATCCACATGGCCTCCTAAATGAATATGCGATGTATATGTCCAAGCTATGGATGTATAACATCTGGTCTTGGGACAATTGCTTTAATGCATTAAACTTAGGAGCTAAGTATCCTGAGCTTGCCTATTCACAATTAAAAATCTTCATTGATACACAGGATGAATCAGGGGCCTATCCTGACTTTGTGAATGATAAATTTGTATCTTATAACTGTATTAAACCGCCAATCTTCGCATATGTTTATGAAAAACTTATGGATATGAATGACTATTTTATAGAAGAAGGCCGTCTTAGAGAGATTTATGAATCGACGAAAAAAGTCACAAAGTACTTTGACTTATACCGAACATATGAAGGTAGACTTCCACATTATAAGCATGGCAATGACTCTGGCTGGGATAATGCGTCGTTATTCCATCGCGGCATGCCGGTTGAGGCACCAGATCTTGCAAGCTTTTTAATCAGAACGTACGATATTTTAACGAAGTTTGCTGGTATTCTTGGGGAAGAGGCGGAAGCGAAACAGTTCACTGAAAAAGCTGATGCAACATTTGCTCTGTTAATGGAGCGACTTCATGATGAAGATGGATTCTTTGGACGTGTCGGGAAGGATGCTGAAAAAATCGATATTCGCTCAAGCTTGATTTTACGCCTGCCTGTACTAATCGGGTACCGTCTCGATAAAAAAGTGATGGACCGTCTTGTAGATGATCTTGTGGAAAACTTCGAGATGAAATTTGGATTTGCAACCGAAATGCCAACTAGTCCACTTTATAAAGAAAATGGCTACTGGCTAGGACCAATTTGGGCACCTGTCACCTATCTTTTTGTTGATTCATTAGAAAACTTTGGATACAGTGAAATTGGAGAAAGAATCAGAAAGAAATATTTAGATCTTACACTTGTCGGTGGCATGGCAGAAAACTTCGACCCACAAAACGGAAAAGGACTCGTCGACACCTCCTTCACATGGACATCAAGCGTCTTTCTGCAATTCATGAAACAAGGGGACAGGTAAACTGTCCAACAAACATAAAAATTGGGAAGAGGGACCCGTCCCTCTGACCCATTTGGTGGAGGTTTAGATGCGGAAATATATTGGAGAACTAGGTTTAACAATTGTAGCCATTATTTGGGGAAGTGGGTTTGTAGCGAGTGCGATGGCGCTTGACCATTTTACGCCGTATCAAATCCTTGCAATCCGTTTTCTTATTGGAGTCATTTTGTTAAGTCTTGTTTTTTTTAAGAAACTAAAGCATATCAAAAAGAGTACGATCATCAAAGGTTCGATCATTGGAATCTTTTTATACTTGGCATTTGCTCTCCAAACAGTTGGATTGGTGTATACCACACCATCGAAGAATGCCTTTTTAACCGCGGTGAATGTGGTGATAGTGCCGATTATTGCGTTTTTCATCTTTAAGCGAAAAATGGATAAATTTGAGCTATTTGGTGCAGTACTTGCGATAACTGGTGTTGGTGTGTTATCACTGAAGCTTTCAGGTGGTGTCAATTTTGGGGATTTCCTTACATTATTATGTGCAGTTGGATTCGCATTCCATATTTTCTACACAGCACAGTTTGTAAAAGATGAAGATCCAGTTTTGTTAACGGTTGTTCAAATGGCAGCTGCCACGATCCTAGGATTTATCGTCGTTCTATTCAAGGGCGAAACGAATATTGAAGCTGGCTTAGAAGGGGTATCAGCAGTTTTATACTTAGGTGTGTTTTCAACAACGATTGCCTTTTTATTGCAGACCGTCGCACAAAAATTCACAACCGAAACGAATGCGGCTATCATTTTATCAACAGAAGCATTCTGGGGAATGGTATTCTCTGTCATCATTTTAAGTGAAGTGTTAACATTCAAAATGATCATCGGAGCAATCTTGATCCTGATAGCCATCATCATTTCCGAAACAAAGCTAAAATTTTTAAAGAAAAAAACATACAAAGAAGCAGTATAGCAAACTTTTTCCAGTAGTGACTTTTAGTGTAGTACAATAAGAGTATATCGAACAAAGTGGGTATGTAAAATGGCGACGATTAAAGATATAGCAGATTTAGCACAGGTTTCCATGGCAACGGTCTCTCGGGTATTAAACTACGACGAAACCTTAAATGTAGCACCAGAGACAAGAAAGCGGATTTTTGAAGCAGCAGAGGAATTAAATTATGTTATCACCCCGAAAAAGAAAAAGACGAAAAAGAAAGGGCTAGTGGGACTCTACTATTCGTATTCACTTGAAGAGGAATTGGTCGATACCTACTATCTTTCGATTCGAGTCGCGCTTGAAAAGAAGCTTGAAGGCATGGGGATGGAAATTGTAAAAATCACCAAAGACGATACAAAAAGAAGTCTCTCAAAAATGGACGGAATCATCTGCCTTGGAACTTTTAAAAAAGTAGATATTGAATTTATTAAGAGCCTGGAAAAGCCATCAGTCTTTGTGGATGCAAACCCCGATGAGGATCATTTCGATGCCGTGGTAATTGATTTTAACTCAGCAACGAAAAAAGCACTCAACTATTTGGCTGACTTAGGTCATCAAAACATAGGGTTTATTGGCGGTGTCGAAACCGATATGTACGGCAATCGCTTCAAGGACTTACGACAGGATGTTTTTGAATCCTATCTAAAGGACAAAGGTATTTTTAAAGAGGAGTTCGTTAAAATTGGCGGCTACAATCCAAAGGACGGCTACCAGATTCTTAAGGAAATGTTAAGCCAAAAAGAAAAGCCAACAGCCCTATTTGTAGCCAATGACTCAATTGCAGTCGGCTGTTACAAAGCGGCCTATGAACTAGGTGTCAACATTCCAAAGGACCTTAGTATCGTTGGCTTTAACGATGTATCCTCCGCGCAATACATGGTGCCACCGCTCACCACAGTTAAGCTATATACAGAGATTATGGGAGAATCCGCGGTCGACTTGCTGCTCGAGCGGATCGCAACCAAACGCGAAATCTGTAAAAAAATAACCATTCACACAAAGCTCATCGTCAGAGGCAGTGCTGCGAAGGTGAAGGAATAAAATCAAAAAAACCACGGGACTAATGTTTCGTGGTTTTTTTATCGTAAGTAGAATGTATTTTTTTAATTAATCCATCCTAATGATAAGGCGGTGACAGCGCCGAAATAAATCTGTAAAAAAGGTGTTTTATATATGTTGTTTTCTACTGAAGGAAGCTATACGACTGAGTACCATCTATGGATGGTGATTCTGTCAATATTGATTGGTATCTTTACCTCATATGTTGCACTTCATTTAATCAATCGGAATAAAAAAAGTACAAAAAGCGATAAGTTTTGGTTGATTTCAGCATCGCTCGTGATGGGCGGCGGTGTATGGGCCGTTCACTTCATCGGAATGCTAGCAGTACATATTAATGTGACGGTAACCTACAATATTTGGCTCGTTTTTGCTTCCTTATGTCTGATTGTAATATTCTCAATACTTGCTTTTTCACTTATCACAAATTCGCAAAAGAACAAAACGGTGGCCATAAGTAGCCTATTAATGGGTCTTGGTATTTTTAGCATGCATTATTTAAGCATGCGATCAATGCAGATGGAGGCGAATCTTACCTATGCTGCCTTATTGTTGTTGCTTTCACTCTTAGCGGCAATAGTAGGGGCTTGGGTGACATTTTGGTTATTTTCTAAATATCGTGAAGCAACATGGTTTGGATTTGTCGGCTCCATTATTTTTGGCAGTGGCATTGCTAGTATGCACTACATTGGAATGAGTGCAACAATCTTTGAAAAGGTAGATCTTCATCAACACGGTGAAAATCTTGGGGGATATGTTTTATCAGGGTATACAATTGCAACTGCAATAACAATTTTTATTATTACATTACTTGGACTTCTCCTTTTTCAAGCAAGCCGTGACGAGAAATTGCAAATTCGCTTAATTGTGAGTCAAGAGCATTACAAACGTTTGGTGGAACTTGCACCGGTCGGGATCATCATTCATAAATTTGGAATTGTCCAATATATTAATCCAACCGGTATTGAAATCTTAGGTGGCAAAAATACAGGGCAATTCGTTGGCATGCATTTTCTCAACCTCATCCATCCGGATTACCATCAAATTATTAAAAATAGATGGAAGACAATGCGCAATGATAAGCCTGTTGAAGCCATTGAGGAAGTCATGATTAGGGTGAATAAGCAGCCCATTCATGCAGAAGTTTCAGCTTTCCCTTATGAAATGGATGAGGAGACATATGTCCAAGTATTTTTTACTAACATTACTGAACGTAAGGAAGCTGAAAAAATGATGTACCAGCTTGCCTTCTACGATGGATTATCAGGACTTCCAAATCGGAGATACTTTACTCAGGAACTGGACAAAGCAATTGACATGGGGCAACCACTTTCGGTATTATTTCTTGATTTAGACGGGTTTAAGGTGGTTAATGATACATATGGTCATGATGTGGGTGACACTTTAATTCAACATATATCCTCGCGATTAAAGGAGCTAGTATCTGAAAAAGGTGTGCTGTCAAGGATGGCAGGGGATGAGTTTAATATCTTCCTTCCGGACACAACCCTCGAGGAGACAACGCGATTAGCCGAAACGATCATTCAATCTGTTCAGCAGGAGGTTATCATCGGTGACGTTACTGTTTTTGTGACTTCAAGTATAGGGATTGCCTTTTTCCCAGAACATGGAGAAAAAGGAGGGACCCTTATGAAACATGCGGACATGGCCATGTTTGAAGCAAAGCGAGATGGGAAAAACAAGTATCATTTTTATTAAGAAAAGAGTTTCCTGAATGTATGATTTATTACGATATAAGCCGAAGTACTTAAAGTGCTCTTAGGTGAAGAAGAAATTGCAATACCTATAAGATAAGGAATAAACGCTGAGCAAAGCTATTTGCTTAGCGTTTTTTATTACTTTAAAGGAGTGTTATACCTTTCCAAGTCCTTTTATTTTTGGTAACATATGGGCAATACCTAAATCGGAGGAGCTGCTTGTGAACAAAAAAATGGCGGGGATTTCAATTGCTGCAGGTGCATCATTATGGGGGATTATTGGCTTGTTTGTAAGCAATCTATACGCAATTGGTTTTACGCCATTACAGGTTGTGGCAGTAAGAGCAATCGCAGCTTCCATTTTTCTGATTACCTATACCTTATTAAAAAATCCAAAAGCATTCAAAATCAAAGGTTCGGACAGCAAATACTTTATTGGGACAGGTATTATTAGTATTGTCCTTTTTAATTGGTGTATGTTTGTTGCGATAGAGGAAACCTCGATTTCAGTTGCCGCGATTCTACTCTATACGGCACCCGCCTTTGTCACTATTTTTGCAAGACTGCTATTTAAAGAGAAGCTCACCATTCGAAAAATGCTGGCCCTTGCTGTAACGATTGTGGGCTGTGCCTTTGTTGTTGGGGTTTTTCCAAAGTTTTCAGGGACAATCTCACTCTTTGGGTTAGTGGTGGGAATCGGATCCGGCTTCTTTTACGCGCTTTATAGTATCTTTGGCAAGTTTGCTCTTGAAAAATATGATTCACTTACGGTCACAGTGTATACGTTCATTTTTGCTGCAGTTGCCGTAACCCCATTCAGCGGAATCTGGTCAGCGTTGAATCTGTTTACAGATATCAAATCCTGGCTATACATCATTGGACTGGGATTTCTATCAACGATGCTCGCATTTATCCTATATACCAAAGGATTACAGTATGTTGAATCAAGCAGAGCTTCTATTATTGCAACCATAGAACCAGTCGTTGCAGCCATCATTGGCTTTTTTGTATTCCAGGAAACATTGCAGATGTGGCAATACGTCGGGATTATGATGGTGATTGCCGCTGTAATTATCGTTCAGGAAACAAGCGAAAGACTTCCCAAAAAATCAATCTTAGAAAATGAGACAACTTTATAATCGAGGTGATCAAAAATGCAAGTTGCCATCATATTAGTTATCATACTAGGAGTTATGGCATTGATCGGCACAATGCTGATAGCGGGAAAAGGCGATGAAAACTACCGTGAAAAAACAAAGAGAAACAGCATCAACCTAACCGTAATCTATGTAGTGGTCATTCTGCTCTCATTGATTGCGGTAGCCATTTATATTTGGCGTTTTGCGTAAAGTGTCCAAAATGGGCGCTTTTTTTGATTTAAATTTATAGTTCGCAATAAAAAGGGAACAATAATCAATAATATTTTATTGTAAAACGATAAAAAATATGTTAAATTAAATTGACATTAAATAAATGAGGTGTTTTTTTTTATGAAACAAAGTTCAACACTTTTTTTAAAGTTTGCTGTAATTGTAATGGGAATTCCCATTTTAGCCCTATGCATATTCGGGTTACCTAAGATAGCGACTGTCGCAATTGGAGAAGTCGCAGATGGTTCAACATTGGGGTATATGGTACTTGGCATTCTAACACTTATGTATATTTCAGCCGTCCCGTATTATATTGCGTTGTTTCAAGCGTTTAAGCTTTTAAATTATATTGATAAGGGCATTGCGTTCTCAGACCAATCTGTCAGTGCATTAAAGAAAATTAGAAACTGTGCCATCACCATCAGTGTCTTGTATTTGGCTGGCCTGCCTTTCGTCTTTATCGTTGCGCAGTGGGATGATGCACCAGGCCTCGTCTTAATCGGAATGGTTGTTGTTGGTGCTTCAATGGTGATCGCCGTCTTTGCAGCAGTCCTCAAAAAACTTTTACAGGAAGCTATACGTATAAAAACAGAAAATGATTTAACGGTCTGAGGTGAAAAAAATGGCAATTATAATCAATGTTGATGTAATGTTAGCTAAACGGAAAATGAGCGTAACTGAACTCTCTGAAAGAGTCGGGATCACCATGGCGAACCTTTCTATTTTGAAAAACGGAAAGGCCAAAGCCATTCGACTATCTACATTAGAAGCAATCTGTAAAGCCCTAGACTGTCAACCAGGTGACCTATTAGAATACCGAAGTGATGAATAATGGGACATGGGGACAGGTACAATGTCCCATTGCATAACAAAATTTCGAGGGGATAAACAATGGCAATGAAAATTCCTTTTATCAATCATAAACAAACAAAAGAATCCTTCCATTGTCCGGAACACGAAACACCGGAGCATATAGCAATCGTGATGGATGGAAACGGACGCTGGGCCAGAAAGCGGGGCTTGCCCAGGGTTGCAGGTCATAAAGAAGGAGTATCTGCTGTCGTAAAAATGGTCAGGTCGGCGGTCAAATGTAAGGTGAAGATTCTAACTCTTTATACGTTTTCTACTGAAAATTGGAAACGCCCAAAACCTGAGGTAGACTCTATTTTGAGACTTCCTAAGGAATTTCTTCATATTTATCTTCCGGAGCTTATCTCCAACAATGTCCGTATTGAGGCAATCGGGGATATGAGAAATCTTCCGGAACATACACGTGAAGCCATACAATATGGGATCGACCGTACTCGTGATAATGATGGTCTTCAGTTGAATTTTGCGCTAAATTATGGGGGCAGAAGCGAGATATTAAATGCGATGAAAGACATGTTTACGGATATGAAAGAGTCAAAATTTTCGTTAGACGAACTGGATGAAGAGCATTTTTCCAAGTATTTGTATACAGCCGATCTACCAGACCCTGATTTGCTCATTCGCACAGGAGGGGAAAAACGATTAAGCAATTTTTTGCTCTGGCAATTAGCCTATACGGAGTTCTGGTTTACTGATGTACTATGGCCAGACTTCTCCGAAAAGGAATTCCTGCAAGCGCTGGAAGAATACCGCCAACGTAAGAGAAGGTATGGCGGGATATAAAAACATAGTAAAATGGAGTACGAATTGGTAAAATCATTTCGTACTCCATTTTTGATTTATTATAGATCAAAATTCAATAATGACAAAAGTTTCGTTGTGTCACCTGTAAATGTTAAGAAATAAGAATTGTTTTCATCATCAAATACCATTAAATAGGGATTTTCTTGCTTTGGAAAAATAATGGTTACTTCATCAACAAGGTCATCAAACCATTGGCTCCTCACCATAATATTTGGTTCTAAAGGAATTCTAATCATAAATCCTTGATTCGGGATCGGATTGTATTTAGCATATACACCTGATATACCCTCAAGAAATTTCTCAACTTCTTGTTGTAAATCAGTGGTTACTTCTACATATTTTATCACTTTACCTTGGCTTATATCGAATATTTGCACCTGCTGATTCGTTTCAGCGACAGCATGTGTTGAAATTAATTGTAAAACAAAGATACCTACCAAAACCTTTTTAATCATTTACATCACCTCAAAGGTATTGTTCCCAATAAATGAACTGGAAACGCACATAATACAGATAACAGTGAGTATAGGAGTGTTGAATATGGAAAATAACGTGTTTGAAGAACTGGCAAAAAGATATGATACAGAAGAAAGAATGGAATTAGCTAAAATAATACTGAAAGAAGTAAGACCGGAATTACAAAATAGTCAATCTAAATCATTAATTGACTATGGGAGTGGTACTGGTCTCATCAGTTTAGAATTATCGGATTTGGTTGATTCTATTTTGTTGGTAGATTCATCACAACAAATGCTAGAGGTTGCGAAAGCTAAAATTACTAACAAAGGAATGACCAACGCCAGAGTACTGTATTCAGATTTTACCCAAGATACACCTGAACTGAAGGCCGACATTGTTTTACTGTCACTCGTCCTTCTACATATTCCAGACACTAAAAAAATTTTACAAGAATTGTACACCATTTTAAATGATGGCGGCAAGCTTCTTATTGTAGATTTTGATATAAACGAAAACATATATCACCCGAAAGTTCATAACGGTTTTACACATGAAGAAATGAAAAAAGCATTATCAGACGTTGGTTTTACCTCAATTGAAATGAAGACATTCCATCATGGTAATCGAATTTTTATGAAACAAGATGCTTCAATGTTTATATCTAGTAGTATAAAGTGAGCGGCCATCATATTGATGGTCTTTTTATTATTTACAAGCGCTATTTTATAAAGTATTATTATGTTATCCGATATATCGCAACGCATAATATCGAGAGACATAATATCTCGAAAAACGAAAGTAGGGATGTAGGAAATGGCATATAATGGGGGACCGATGACCGAAGCGATGTATTATGTGCTACTGGCATTAATGCATCCGAACCATGGATATCAGCTTATGCAAGCAATTACAGATGTTTCGAAAGGCAGAGTCAAAATGGGTCCTGGGACACTATACGGTGTGCTCGCACGAATGCAAAAGGACGGTCTTATCTCATTAGCAGAGGATGATGGCAGGAGAAAGACCTATGAAATTACACAAGATGGTGAACAGGCATTAAGGGCTGAGTATGATCGACTCAAATCTATGATTCAAGACGGGAACATTTTAGAGGGGGGCGTTGAAAATGAGTAAGATCGTTCGAAAAATTCGTCCCAGTGATTATTGGCGAATTGGTGAGCATGAAAGCTGGTTTCAAGATATGGCTGCTGAAGGATTACATTTCAAAAAGATGGGTAAATTTTTTGCTCACTTTGTAAAAGCTGAACCAAAAAAAATGAGGTACAGAATCGAAATTTCAATGAAAAGAAAAATGAAACCTGAACAAATCGAGATGTATGAGGAAAGCGGCTGGGATTATGTGACGAAATATCAATATTTCCAAGTTTTTTCATCACCTGAAGAGCGTGATGCACCAGAGATACATACAGATCCTGCCGAGCAGTCTTATACGTTAAAGGAATTGGATAAAAAGTTAGTCTCAAATGCAGTTTTTGTTGTTTTCGCGATGCTTTTAATAATAGGCTTGATGTCTTCCGTTTGGTTTCTTGATGGGACACCAACCTATATTTTGATAGAAGGGTTAGTTATTACACAAACGATTTTGTCGCTTATCATCGGGTATCAGGCTTATAATTCACTGCTGGCGGCGATCTCCATTCGCGCTTTACGAAAAAATTTAATTGAAGGTAAACCGATAGACCATCATGCCCCATGGAAGAGGCACCACCGACTAAATTCAGTCATCGCTTTAATTTTTATGATTGTTTCTGGATTGACCACCATCGTTCCAATCACACAACTTGTAAAAATGGATACGAAAACATTGCCAGAAGGAAGTCTAAACTTACCGATTGTCAGATTAGCGGATGTAGAACAGAATCCTGCATTGGTTCGGGGCGAGTCTGAGTTTATAGATAATGTAGATTGGGGAAATAGCTATTCAACCAATTGGAGTCCGTTTGCACCTGTTCAATATGAATCAAGTGAAAATGGGTTGGTTCCAGGGGAGCTTTGGGCAGACGGGAGCGGTGAATATTCACCAAGTATTGAAACAAAATTTTATCAATTGAGTTTTCCTTATATGACAGATAACCTGATTTCAGATTTAATAAAAAGGTATAACTTTGATAATGAGAGTATGGAAGCTTATGTTGAAACAAAGAATCCACATTTCGATTCTTTAATCGTTCATGTGGATGAGGAGTTTAAAGAAGTTTTCGCTTCCAAAGGAAAAGATGTCATTTATGTTCGCTATTATGGCTATAAAGATATGAATTCGGTCGTAAAAGCGATCGAAGAGAAGTTGAACTGAATTCGGGACGATTCTATTAAACTATCGCGCTTTTGTTCCAAAAAATAGGTATATTTAGCCAGCAACACGCAAATCCTAAATGGGAATATTCTCCTTGAGGTGATTTGTCAGTGTTACAGAGTTTAGTAAGTGGTTTTGATTTAGAAATTCCTGTGCTTTTATCATGGGATGGGGCCATGGCTGTTGTCTTTTTCTTTACCATCTATTCTTTTTTAGGCTGGCTCTTAGAAAACAGTTATAACTTTGCCCGGAAACGAGTGTTTTTTAAGGATAATTTTTTCTTTGGACCTTTTAAACCAATGTACGGGTTCGCACCTCTATTACTCATCCTTTTGATTGGAAAGGATATGCATTGGCCCGTGGTGTTATTGCTTTGTTTTCTCATTCCAACAGTAGTGGAGTATTTTAGCGGATTTCTTCTAGAATGGTTTTTTGGCCGGAAATGGTGGGATTACTCAGGGCATAAGTGGCAGTTGCAAGGACATATTTGTTTTTCATATTCGGTTTGTTGGATTGCCTTATCACTAGTGTGTTTGCTCTTTGTTCATCCCGGTATAAACACATTATACAGTGCGGTCGGAGGCTATTGGGCGTGGATCTGGCCAACTGTCGCACTCTATTTTCTTGGAGAACTTCTATTTGCGATTAGAAGGCATATCCCGGAAAAAGTACGTGCAGGAAATCCAATACAATAATTCACTTTTTAAGATCAAATCATCGACGATTTGGTCTTTATTATTTTGAAAATTAAATCCTTAAAGTAAGTCTTTTGGTTGACAAGAATCTCCTTTTAAGATATTATTATCTCGAAGCTAAGATAAATACTTCTAAGATAAGTGAATTAAAGGTATTTTACAAAAATATCCTTTAATATAAGGAGAGAGGTCATGGGTTTATTAGATAAACTTTTTGGTAATCAACAAAAGGAGGAAGATACAATGTCAAACGAAAAATTAAACATTGGTATTATTTTAGGTAGTACTCGCCAAGGACGCGTAAGTCCTCAAGTTGGAGCATGGGTAAAGGAAATCGCTGATAAGCGTGGAGATGCAAACTACGAAATTGTAGATATCGCAGACTTCAAATTACCATTCCTAGGTGAAGCAGATGCACCTGGAATCGCTGCTTGGAATGAAAAATTAGCTAATCTTGATGGATTCGTATTCATCGTTCAAGAATATAACCACTCTATCACTGGTGCATTGAAAAATGCGTTAGACCTAGCTCGTGAAGCTTGGAACAACAAAGCTGCTGGTATCGTAAGCTACGGTTCAACTGGCGGTGCACGTGCTGCTGAACACCTACGTGGAATCATGGGTGAATTAATGATTGCTGACGTTCGTACACATCCAACACTTTCATTATTCACTGATTTCGAAAACGGTGCAGACTTCAAACCACAAGCTTTACACCTAGACAACGTAAACCTAATGTTAGACCAAGTAGTATCTTGGAGCGGAGCTTTAAAAACAGTTCGCTAATAAAAGAAAAAACAGGATGAGCCCTTTGTTGGGCCATCCTGTTTTTGTTTTATTGCGTCACGGTGACGAAATATGCGTCATTTTTAGGATATATGCATCGTCTCGACAAGATATGCGTCATTCCTGGGATATATGCATCGTCGCAGCGGTATATGCATCTTCGCATCGAGATATGCTTCTTCGCCGCTAGATATGCATCGTCGCAGCTGGATATGCATCGTCAGAACAAGATATGCATCTTCGCCGCGTGATATGCATCGTCACGACAAGATATGCGTCTTCGTAGATCCACTACACATGTGTCCTTCGCGCAAAATCCACAAACCTGAATTTGTCGGGTCTATGGCGGGACTCGGTGTATTGAAATAAACTGGCATTATCCAAATACACATAGTTTTTGATGACCACAACATTATGAAACCCGTCTAAATCAAGAAGCTCGCGGTCTTCATCAGTTGGCTCGACAACCGTGATTTCTTTCTTTGCAAAACTAATCGTTAACTCCAGCTCATTTTCCAAATACGCATAAATCGATTCCTCGGCTATTTCCTTAGTAAGCTCCGGGACATACTTACGCGAAATAAAGTCCTTGTCCAAAATAATTTTTTCTCCGCCCATTTCCCTGGAACGGACAATCTTCCATACTTGATCTTTACTTGAAAGCTGAAGTTGCTGCTTAATAAAAGTATCCGGTTTTCCAACCGTCAACTCGTGCACATTTGTTTTCGGCTTGTCTCCCATTTTCTCGGCGAGCTCTTTAAAACTGACAAGCCCCGAAACCGGGAAATCAAACTTATTGACATCAATGACAATGGATCCTTTGCCCTTCATCTTTTGAATGAACCCATTTTGCGAAAGCAGGTTCAGCGCTTTACGAATCGTTTCGCGAGAGGTCTTGTATGTGTCCTTTAACTCATTTTCAGAAGGTAAAAGGCTATTTGCCTTGATGTTTCCATTTTTAATTTCTTCTACTAAATCACTATAGATTGTTAGATACTTGTTATTCATAAAGAATCCCCAATCGATTAATAAATATTTATATATCATTTTACTGCATTAAAGCGAAAAAGGGGAGGGGAAATTTTATTCCCCTCCCGCCAAGTTTACTTTTTACCAAATGAAATTTTACCGACATTTGCTTTTGCGAAGATGACAGTTAAAATAAACGGAATGACAATCGCCACTACCATCGCAATTGCAAACATTAAATAATGTCCTGCTTGGATAGAAAGAATTCCAGGAATACCTCCAACCCCGATGGAGTTAGCCATTACGCCACTGCCGACTGAGATGATCGCTGCAACCATTGAGCCAAGCATCGCAGCTAGGAATGGGAAGCCGTATTTTAAGTTAATACCGAACATCGCAGGCTCTGTTACACCTAGGTAACAAGAAATACATGCTGGGATGGAAACTTGTTTTTCTTCTTCATTTTTACGATTAATATAAATCATAGCAAGAACTGCTGAACCTTGGGCAATATTGGATAATGCAATCATTGGCCAAAGGTTTGTTCCGTTAAACTCACTCATCAATTGGAGGTCAATCGCATTTGTCATATGGTGAAGACCAGTGATTACAAGTGGTGCATAAGCAAATCCAAAGACTGCTGCAAATAACCAGCCAAATGCTGAGGTTAAGCTTGAATATACTACACTAGAAATGCCAGAACCAATAGTCCAACCGATTGGTCCAAGAATGGTATGTGCAATTAATACAGTAGGAACTAGTGCAAAAAACGGAACAATAATCATCGAAATCGAGTTTGGTGAAATTTTACGGAAGAAACGCTCTAAATAAACAAGTACAAAACCTGCTAAAATAGCTGGAATAACCTGTGCTTGATAACCAATCATTTCGATCTGTGCAAAGCCGAAATCCCATACCGGAATTTCATCTGCATTTGCAACCCCATATGCGTTCAGCAATTGTGGAGATACAAGCGTAATCCCCAAAATAATACCAAGGATTTGTGAGGTTCCCATTTTACGTGTAATGGACCATGTAATGGCCACCGGCAGGAAGTGGAAAACCGCTTCACCAATTAACCAAAGGAACGCATGAACACCTGCCCAAAACTGTGAGACCTCAACAATTGTTTTGGTACCGTCTTCCATTAATTTAATGTCACCAATTACATTTCGGAAACCTAAAATCAGACCTCCGACAACAAGTGCTGGAATAATCGGTGTAAAAATATCAGCCAGATGCCCCATCATACGTTGCAGCCAGTTCATATTTTGCTTTGCAGCTACCTTTGCTTCTTCCTTGCTTGTACCTTCAACACCAGCGTGCTTTACGAACTCGTTATAAAAAGTAGAAACTTCATTTCCGATAATAACCTGGAATTGACCAGCCTGGGTGAACGTCCCTTTTACAAGCCCAATTCCTTCAATTTTTTCTATATCTGCATCTTTCGGATCATTTAAAACGAAGCGCATTCTAGTCGCACAATGTGTCACAGCTGCGATGTTTTCCTTACCACCAATGTGGGCAAGTAATTCCTTCGCAGGATCAGTGTACTTACTCATTGATTTTTCCCCCTTACTGTACAGGACGACCCTGTATATACAAGTTATGTTTACGTTTTCAGTTTAACCTGTATATACATGTCTGTCAATTATTTTTTATCGCCTTTATTTAACCTCTGCAAATAAAGGATTATTATGCCAAAACAGTTGAAGAATAACTTTCCATCCATCGCAAAAAATAACCAGAAACCAATACATGAATGGGGTGTAAATAATGAAGGCTGTCACGTACCAAAATCCATATAAGGTTGAAGTCAAAGAGGTAGAGGATCCAAAAATCATTAAAAGGGATGATGTGATCGTTCGCATCACCTCGACGGCGATTTGTGGCTCTGACCTCCATTTATATCAAGGAAATATCCCACTGCCAGATGGGTATGTGATTGGACATGAGCCGATGGGAATTGTCGAGGAGGCAGGTCCTGAAGTCACTCATGTGAAAAAAGGGGATCGGGTAGTTATCCCATTTAATGTAGCTTGCGGGAAATGCTATTATTGTAAACACGAACTGGAAAGCCAATGTGACAACTCAAATCCGCATTATGATTCAGGTGGCTATTTTGGCTATTCCGAAAAATATGGTGACCACCCAGGTGGCCAAGCAGAATACTTAAGGGTCCCTTTCGGAAACTTTACTCCTTTTAAGATTCCAGAGTCATGCGAGTTAGAAGATGAGGCATTGCTTTTTCTTAGTGATGTTCTTCCAACTGCCTATTGGAGTGTTGTAAATGCCGGAGTGAAGGAAGGAGACACCGTCATTATTCTTGGCTGTGGGCCGATCGGGTTAATGGCGCAAAAATTTGCGTGGATGAAAGGAGCAAAACGCGTCATCGCAGTCGACTACCTTGGTTACCGAATGGACCATGCCAAGGCAACCAATAAAGTAGAAGTGTTTGATTTTACAAAAAATGATGACATGGGTGAGCATTTAAAGGAAATTACAAGTGGCGGAGCCGATGTTGTCATTGATTGTGTCGGAATGGATGGTAAAAAATCACCACTTGAATTCATTGAGCAAAAGCTAAAGCTTCAAGGTGGAACACTTGGACCGATTCAAATTTCAACAAAGGCTGTTCGAAAAGGCGGCACGGTGCAGCTAACTGGGGTATACGGTGCAAACTATAATATGTTTCCACTAGGTGCGTTTTTCGCACGTAACATCACCTTAAAAATGGGCCAGGCTCCTGTAGTTCATTTTATGCCAGAGTTGTATAAAAAAATCATCAATAAAGAATTCGACCCAACTGATATCATCACCCACAAGCTGTCCCTTGACGAAGCAAGCCACGGCTACAAAATCTTCAACGGCCGTGATGATGATTGTATCAAGGTAGTCTTAAAACCATAAAATCATTTCTCGACAAGTCCTGTGCTTGTCGATTTTTTTATGATACCCCTTGTGACATAATTTAGTAAAATGGAATAAATAGGAGTGCTTGTAGTGGATAGACAGGAGGGTGATACAGATGTGGTCTTATTGGTTCACTCTTATTTTTTGCTTGGCAATTGTTTTAATGGCCATCATTATCATACCATGGATCGTCATTGCGTTAACAATTGAGGCCATTCGTGAACGAAAAACAAAGCCTAGGAAGAAGAGCAAAAAGGATGGGCTGTTTGAGAATTTTAAAAGTGTTATGAAATTAACAGGGGCTCTGCTTGCCTTTGTGCTTGTTACCGTATTTTTAGGATATGTGAGCGTACCGTATCTAAAAGATTTCCCAAACGTTATACAAAGAGACTATTCGTATGAAGAAGGATTCATTGACTATGTAGATGATCTAGGGAAAAGTTGGGACAATGAAGTTGAAGTAAACGGGGAATGGTTCAATTCAACAAAAATCAAACGTAAACATATGGGGCGTTATATGACCTTTGAATATTTACCAAATACGAAATTGATCGTTTCATATCAATTTAGGGAGTGAAGGAGATGTATCGTTGGAAGCGGGCAAGGTTTGCTGTGATTTTATTGTGTGTCATCACACTAACAGCATGTGCTCCAAAAAGCGGGAAGAAGAATATAGAAATAACATTAGGAGATTTAGAGCATGAATTTATGGAAGAATTTGAGTTCATTGAGGTAGTGGGAGTGAATAAGGAAGGCTATGATGTGTTGTTGGTAGCACCGAAATCCAATCCTGATATTCAATTTCATGCTTACCTTTTTCAAGGGGATGCCGGGGGACTGCCGGTGATTGGAATGAATAATAATTATATGGATGTTGCGTTTCTTCATTATGCACCTGAGCTTTATAAAAAACATTTTGGAATTTTAATAGATAAAGAAAAGGCAATAAATGATTATTATGCTTTTACCGAGGAATCCAATTTTTCGAACATCTGGGATTTCAACAAGTATTTAGAAACGACCAATTTTGTGATTAAAGATATCAATCAAGAAAATATGGAAGAAATGTCCGGAAAAATGGCTGGCGCATTAGTGGACTTCTTGAATATCCATCCGTTTAGTATGAGGAAAGTTGATGGGGGCAGCGCTTATGATGTATTTCGGGCGATGATTCCTTATGAGTTTACAGGGGAGAATTTTAATGAAGGAAATTTGTATAACTCCATATATACCTCAGCGGTTATTAATGAGACAAACCCTCAACAAGCCGTTTACGAGGTGCTTCTTTTACATAAGGAACGAAGAGAGGAACTTCGGAATAACGAAAGTGAGTAGTGAACAAAATCTTTTAAGGAACCGACAGGGGTGATTTCAGTGGATAAAAAAAATCTAGCATTGGCGATTCAGCTTCGTCATGAATTACATATGCATCCTGAATTGTCTTATCAGGAAGTGTGGACGAAACAGCATTTAATCAATTTCCTAAAAAAACATACTACTAACTTAGTAATCATCGACAAAGGAAAATATTTTTATGCGAAATATACAGCTGGTAAGGATAAACCCACTCTTGCATTTCGCGCGGATTTTGATGCTCTCCCAATCCCAGAAACAATTGAACTTCCGTGGAAATCGACGGTTCCGGGAGTTTCCCATAAATGTGGCCATGACGGTCATTCTGCCACACTTGCTGGGTTTGCGCTTGAAGTGGATCAAAAGGGCGCTGATCAAAATATCGTTTTCCTCTTCCAGCATGCAGAGGAGACTGGCCAAGGTGGTATCGAGTGTGCTGAAGTCATTCTGGAAGAAAAAATCGATGAAATTTTTGGCTATCATAACATGTCGGGAATTGAGTTCAATACGGTTCATGTAATTGATGGTACAGCCCATTGTGCCTCAAAAGGAATGTCCATTGAAATGATCGGTTCACCTGCCCATGCCAGTCAACCGGAAAATGGAATCAATCCTTCTTTTGCAATTGCTAGAATCATAGATAATCTTGTTGCGTTAACATCACCTGATAAATACGAGGGTCTCGTTCTATGTACTATTATTCAGGTCGATATTGGTTCGGAGAATTACGGGATTGCCGCCTATAATGGTACCCTACGATTAACAATCCGTGCTGAAAAAGAAGCGGAATTAAACATGCTTCAACAAAGCATTGAAGAACTTGCATTAAAGCTAGGAAAAGAACAGGGCATCACCGTTCATTTTCATTATCAGGATGAATTCCCAGAAACCGTCAATCATAAGGATTCAGTTGATAAAGTGCGCCAAGTAGCAGCCGGAATAGGATTTCCATTACGTGAGCTAACCACCCCATATCGTGCATCAGAAGACTATGGTCACTATTTAAAGCTTGTAAAAGGTGCCTATTTTTATATTGGAAACGGCGAAACCCATCCTCCCATCCACACCTACGAATATGATTTTCGCGATGAAATCATTGAAATCGGGGTAGAAATGTTTAAAGGGCTTGCTGGAATTAGAACATAAATTTATGAAAGTTGTTCTGATGGCATCTTTTTACATAGTAGAATCCAAGAAGGGAAATATTTCAGACTTGTAGAATTGCTAAAGAAAAGGGGTGCTTTTTTTTGAGAAAAATATTACTCGCCATTTATGATACTTTTTCTGAGTTCGAGATAACCGTGGCGACTGCAATGCTAAGAGGAACCCACCAGGTCGTAACAGTTGCGGATTCACTCAACACGATCACTGGTGAATCGGGGCTTCAATTTGTGCCGCATCTTATGTATCAGCAGGTCGACCCGACGGAATACGAGGCGATCATCATTCCAGGGGGAGACCTGATTCATGTCAAGGACACGAAAGAGCTATTTCAAATCACCCAGAACTTTTACCAACATAATAAACTAACTGCCGCCATTTGTAGTGGGGCATATGTGCTAGCAAGAGCGGGAGTACTCGAAGATAAACCATATACAGTCACTCTCCATCAAGAACAACGAAATTTCCTTGGTTGTTTTGATGAGGAAAAATTCCGATATGAACCAGTTGTGAAGAAAGGAAATGTAATTACAGCGCAAGGGCATGCCTATGTAGAATTTGCACTTGTCATTGCTGAACAGCTCGGTGCATTAAGCCATCCCGTGTTCACAAGAGAATTTTACAAGGGAGAGCGGAATCGGTTGATGGAAGGATGATGTGACGCGGTATCCGCATTTATTTTCTTCCAGTATAATAGAATGAAAGATAGAAAGGGGGAGTAGCCATGACAATCGAAATCAAGAATTTTTCAATTGGGCTCCCGAAAAAAATGACGTACGGAAAAAATGAGGAAATGGTGACAGGAATTCGAAAACAGGCTGTAGAAGAAGCATTTTTGACAAAAGACGGATTCAGTGGGGATGGAGTAGCCGATTTAAAGCATCATGGTGGTCCCGACCGCGCTGTTTGTGTATATCCATATGAACATTATTCATTGTGGCAGAATGAATTTTTAGTGCAGTTTCCTCTTCCGGCTTTTGGGGAAAATTTAACGCTGACGAATATGGAAGAAAAAGATGTGTGTATCGGTGATGTTTATCGGATCGGAGATGCTGTCATTCAAATCACCCAGGGTCGAGTTCCGTGCAGCACGATTACCAAAAGAACCAACAACCCTCATCTTTTAAAAATGATGGTCCAAACTGGCTTTACAGGATACTTGGCACGTGTTTTAAAAGAAGGAACAGTTCGAAAAGATTCTACTATTTCATTAGAGGAGAGAAATCCCAACCAAGTCTCCATTCTAGAGGCCAATGAAATCTATTTTAAAAGACCACGGGATATTGAGGGGATACAAAGGATTTTAGCGGTGGAAGAATTGGCCGATGAGTGGAAAGACATGTTAAAAGAACGGCTAACTAAACTGGCAGCCCGTCACTAATTTATCGAAACCTTTATTTGGTAAAACCGTATATAAGATAACAAGTTTAGCCTGGGAGTTGGAGTGATGAAAACCATTTATTGCGACAAATGTTCGGCAGAAATTACAGATAAAAGTGATCTTGTTATCACAGCGTATTTTATTAGCGTCAAGGCCTATCATGATCGTTGTTATTCAAAAACATTAAAGGGCTGGGAAACTGTATTTGGTGGGAATGAGCCAATTAACGGTACATCTGGAAAAGTTAAAGCAATTCTCGGATTTGTTTTGGCAATAATGTTATTTTTGGGAAGTAGTATATATTCGCTAATAGGGTTTGTTGCCTTATACCTTCCACTGATGCGGTTGTATGCCTGGTACTCGATTGAACGGAAATTAGAGTAACTTCGGGGTGTTGATCCTAGCAGGATTAACGCCCTTTTTGTTGAAGTTAATGTAAGGGGGGAAGTTGGATGAAGAATAAAAAGATGATCATCATTATAGGAATCGTGCTTATTGCTGGTTTCTTATTATTTAAGAAAGATTTGTGGGAGAAGAATGAGGAATTACTACGGGAACAAATTTTGTCCATTGGACAATCGGTTGAAACAATCGAACTTACGGATGTCACCCCTTTCGAATGGGATACGATCTATTCCTTTAGCCCATACACTCCGAAGGAACAAATCTATGAAATCGTGGGCTATAAATGGGACCGCATCAGTGAAACTATGAGTGAGGGCATGAATCAAATTGTGTTTCTCAAGGATGGAAAAGTAGTTTGCTATGTATATGGTTACCCGACTACCATCGGATATAGCATCTCTTATTTCGGGGAAACACTTGCAGAGAGTGCAACGGTTTTAAAAGTAAGCGATGATCTGACATTTCAAGTTCAACGAGAAGGGGAAGTTGTCCATTTAATAAAAGATTAATAGTTTGCTTAGAATGAAGAGGGAAATAGTTATTCGGATCAGGTGAAATCCTTTTCATAAGCAGGGTGAAGAGGAAAACGATCATCGGCGTAAGGCGAAATCCCGTTCATAGGCGGGATGAAGAGGAAAACAGCCAACCTGGTCGTGTGAAATCCTCTTCATAGGTAGGATAAAGACCTGAATTATTCTAAAAATAGTTTCATATTGTTAATGAAGACCCGTATGAGCTGCCCGGCCCGGGTGAAACGTCTTCATAAGCTCGATGAAGTCCCTAACGAGCTACTCGGCCATGGTGAAAGTACTTCATAAGGTAGATGAAGACCTGAACGAGCCGCCCTACCCGTGTAAAAGTTCTTCATAAGCCCGATGAAGACCCGAACGAGCTACTCGGCCCGGGTGAAAGTACTTCATAAGGTAGATGAAGACCCGAACGATCAGCCCTGCCCGCGAAAAAGGTCTTCATAAGGTAGATGAAGACCTGAACGATCAGCCCGGCCCGCGAAAAAGGTCTTCATAACGTTGATGAAGACCCGAACGAGTCGCCCGATCCGCGAGAAAGTACTTCATAAGCACGATGAAGTCCCGAACGATCAACCATATCCGCCAAATAGTCTTTCATCCAATCTAGTTTTCAAAGATCACATATGAAAAAGGTGCTCACATGCGAAAATTGCTAGAATCCCTTATATTTTTACCTACATCTTTAAACAAACAAAAGCTCGACTCCACACTTTCCGGCAAAACTATCCTCATCACCGGTGCGAGTTCGGGCATCGGCAAAGAAGTCGCCTATCAACTGGCAGACATCAATTGCCATCTAATTCTTGTCGCGAGAAGAGGTGAGTTGCTCGAAATCATCAAAAATGAAATCGAAATGCAAACCGCTAAAGTAAGTATTTTTCAAGCAGACCTTAGAAAAGAGGACGAGCTTAACAACTTTCTAGCTTTTTTACACAATCGGTCAACTTTAGATATCTTCATCAATAATGCCGGACTCTCCATAAGAAGGTCCATCTACGAATCTCTTGACCGACAACACGACTTCACACGGACGATGGCGATTAATTACTTTGTACCTGTAAAAATAGTATTATCTATTATTCCTTTGCTTCAGAAAAGCCAGGGGCAGATTATCAATGTATCGACCATCAACGCAAGGCTAGCACCTGTTCCATATTTCGCAGCCTATCAGGCATCGAAATTGGCGTTTGACGTGTGGCTAAGATCAGTTTCACCGGAATTAAAGAATGTGAAAATAACTTCAATTTATCTACCTTTAGTCCGGACACCGATGATAGAACCAACAGCTGGATATCTCGATGTGCCTGCAATGTCGCAACAGCATGCTGCAAAAGTCATCTGTAAATCAATGTACACTCGCAGAAAAAAATACCAACCATGGTGGCTAATCTTTGGACAACTAGTATCCATTTTCATAATGAATTTAGGGGATTTTTCAAAGAAGGGGAAACGCAATGAAATTAATTAAATTGTTCTATGTGTTATATAAAATAAAATTGCTTTCTCCAATTGCGTTGTACCATTTATTCAGAGCCGTTTCCACATGCGGAATCAATTTGATGACACTCTTACATTTTGCAGAAAAGAAATACAGCGATCGAATTGCAGTCGTGGATGATCACGAAACACTCACCTATAAACAGCTCCTAGATCAATCAACAAAACTAGCACATTCTTTAGTAGAAAAATCCCAACTCCGCAGTGGACAGAAAGTGGGTATTTTATGCAGAAATCATGCATCACTTGTAAAATCCATTTTTGCTGTATCTCGGGTGGGGGCTGACCTGTATCTATTAAACACAGAAATCAGCAAGCAACAGTTCGACGGTTTCGCCGAGCGACACAAGTTCGACCTCATTATCTATGATGACGAACTGAGCCCAACCATTCAAAACTTTGCCACCAAAAAGATTTTAAGCTATCATCCCGACTTACCAGCTATTAGTAATTTCCTGCATTCTAAGAATCAAGTAACACTAACGAGAACCACCAAAGGGAAACTCATCTTACAAACCAGCGGCACTACGGGGATGTCCAAAGACGCGGCACACAAACCATCTCTTTTTCATTATTTAAATCCATTTGTAGCTTTTATCAAGCGATTGAAGATTTTGGACTACGACAATGCATACATTGCAACCCCAATTTACCACGGGTATGGGATCGCCGTTTTGCTTTTATTTATGCCATTAGGGAAAAAGGTTGTGATTACAAGCGGGTTCAATGCCCAAAAGGCCCGCAACCTCATTCGTCAGCATACAATTGAGGTTGTCACCGTTGTCCCATTAATGCTCCAAAAAATGCTACAAACGAACACAGAAGATTTACAAACGCTCAAATGTATCGCATCAGGTGGGGCAAAACTCCCTACAAAGCTTGTCGAGGAGACGTTTCAAATACTGGGCCCAGTCCTATACAATCTGTACGGGACCTCAGAATCCGGCTTGAGCTTCATTGCCACCCCACAGGACTTAAGGTATTCGGCCACAACAATCGGAAAAAAGATATCTGGACTTAATATAAGAATCCTAGATCGGAACAAAAATGAAGTTCCTTCCAGCACCATCGGTCAACTTTGTATGAAAAATGATTGGTCTATTCTCAAAAAAACTTGGATTGAAACAGGCGATGCGGGATACCGTGACGAAAATGGATATTATTTTTTATGCGGGAGAATGGATGATATGGTCATTTCGGGTGGGGAAAATGTCTACCCCATCGAAGTAGAGCAAATTCTAATCCAACACCCACAGATCCATGACGTTGCGATTATTGGAACGGACGATGAACAATTCGTCCAACGCTTAAAAGCATATGTCGTCCCAGAAAAAAATGCATACATAACAGAGGGAGAATTACTAGAGTGGCTGCGCCCAAGGGTAGCCAGATTCCAGCTCCCAAAAGAAATTACAATTGTTGAACATCTGCCCTACACAACATTAGGTAAACTTGACAAAAAACAGCTATTTTAACGAGAAACAAGGTTCGCCATAATAACTGGACGAACCTTAAAGAGTTTTTATGAACGTAAAATTCTCAAGAAACTCGCTTTCAGATACGGTAATACTTTCCGTTAAATCCTTCGTTCTCAGTACGTACTCTTTAACCCCGATAAATTCCGATTCTGCAATTAAGTAAAAGGGTGTTCCTTTTTTAAATCCCCTAAACTGCTTTCTTAGTGTATATAGCTTCATAAATACCCTACCTGATTCCCAAAAACTTTTAGATAATTCCATTATATATTAATATGATGATACACTGCTTTAAATATATTTGAAAACGTAAGGTGATGGAAAATGAATATGGATGGCCCAAATATTCAAATAACAGGCGTCACAAATAAAAATATAACAAAACATGAATCAATCGAATTAGGACATAAATACCGGGAAGAATTATTGCATTACATTCGAAAAGGGGAGCAGCGATATATTCCCCAATATGCAGACGAATTTAAAGAGTTTCTAAGGCAGGATACCTTTGATATTATGAAAAGAATTCCAAGGAATCAATTACGTGCTTATAAGAACATTTTGTTATCGCATAATACGCTGTACAGCTATTCAGCAGAAAAAGGTGGCCTTAGTGCATGGCAATCTCATTTTTTATCTGAAAAATACGCCATTATGGTTGAGAATGCTAAGTCAATCTCGGAGCTGGAAGAGATTCATAAAAGAATGTTGGAGGAGTACTCAGATCCCTCTATTCGGTTTACACCACTTGAAAAAGCAACAATTGCAGAAAAAGTTGAGCATTTTATTCGAATGAATTTTTCAGAGGAAATCTCGATTGAAGAAATTTCGCAAAAGCTGCATGTACATCCTTCCCATTTAATGCGTGCTTTCAAAAAAGAAAGAGGAATGACAATCAGTCACTTTCGAAATTTGATTAGGATTAAGGAAGCAAAGGACCTCTTAACCAATTCTAATCTTTCATTAATCGAAATCACCCTAATTGTAGGTTTTAAAAATCAGCAATACTTTACTCGCGTTTTTAAAGAGGCAGAAGGCGTAACCCCAAAAGAGTATAAACGAAATAATGTAAGTGAAGGCTTTTAATCAATTTAAACTATGATTAAAAGCTTTTTCTATCGATTGCAATTATAGTGTAAAAGGATGCTATTATATTGCAAAAATAGTTAAAAATTATGCGTTAAAATTCTAGTATATTAATTAAAACGCTTTCAAAAACTTTACAATTGGGGGTTACAACATGGAGAAGAAACAGGTTAAAAAATTTGGTTTCCGTGACCAATTTGGATACATGCTTGGGGATGTTGGCGGAGGATTTGCAAACCTTTACATCGGTTCATTTTTCCTTTTATTCACTACATCTGTACTAGGTGTTAGCCCATATTTTATGGGTACATTGTTCTTAGTTGCACGGATATTTGATGCATTCACAGATGTTGTGATGGGGAGTATTCCGGATAGATGGAAAATCGGAAAAAGTGGCGACAAATTTCTGCCATATATTAATATTTCGAAATGGCTACTTGCAGCATCCATTTTAATTTCTTTTGCTGATGTTTCAAGTTGGTCGTCGACTGCTATTCATGTATGGGTTGTATTTGTTTATTTATTTTATGGAATCGCGTACACAGCTGATTCAATTCCTTATGGTTCATTAGCAGCTGTTATTACAGATGATCCAATTGAACGTACGAAATTATCTCGTGCTCGTGCTATTGGTGGAATGGTTGTTGGAATTGGATTTTTATCCTTTGTTCCTATGTTTATCTATGATAAATCTGGAAATCTAGTTCCTGAAATGTTTTTCTATATTTCGATCGTATTCAGTATTCTTTCTGTTCTAGCTTATACAGGGCTTGTTAAATTAACAACCGAACGTATCCGTGATGATCGGCCAGTGGGAACAAAACCTGATTATAAATTTACAGAAGCTTTAAAAGCTGCCTTAAAGAATCGTCAGTTATTAGGGATGATGGTAGCGAGTGTTGGTTCATTAATTATGATTAATGGTGTTACGCAATTAGCTGCTATTGTATTCTCGGAATACTACAAAAACCCAGGTGCCTTTGCGATTAACTCATTTTTACAAATGGGTGTAACCTTGGTATTGTTCATTTTTGTTCCTAGTCTAGTTAAAAAATTTGGTAAACGTAATATGGTTATTAGTACTGCAAGCTTCAGTTTAATTGCTTCTACATTGCTAACAATCTTTGTTATAGAAAATGTTTACGTATACATCGTGGCTTATAATATCGCAACAATCGCAAATATGGTGTTTGTGATGATCGTATGGGCACTCGTTACAGATTGTTTAGACTTCACAGAGCTTCAAACTGGTAAACGATATGATGGAACACTTTATTCCATTTATTCTTTCTCACGTAAAGTGGGGATGGGTGTTGGTTCTGCACTTGGCAGTTATGCGTTAGGCTGGGTAGGATTCGTTTCTGGACAAACTTCTCAAACTAAAGAAGTGGCAGAAGGTGTTTTACGAATGTATAACGGATTACCAATTTTATCGTTTCTCTTAATGATTATCGGGATTGCGTTAATTTTTAACTTAAACAATACGAAGGCCCAAGAAATGTATGCGACCTTAAAAGAAAGAAGAGCAGCAAACTAATCAAACATGACATTGAACGTAACTATTAAAATATTTTTTAAAAAGAATTAAAGGGGATGTTATTTTATGAGAACTCGGTTCCTATCAAAATGCACAAACGGTGAGGTTGAAGAATACCTGCAACATAATGATCTGATTTTTGTACCTGTTGGTGTAACTGAAACGCACGGAGCATTACCGCTTGATACAGAGACTGTGATTGCTGAGGCGCTCGCTTTAAAAATGGCCGAAGCAACAAATGGTCTCGTTCTTCACAACCTGCCTTATTTCTTCGCAGGTGGGACAGCGATGGCTCGCGGAACGGTTAATGTAAGTGTTAAAGAGGGAATGAGCTATTTAAACGCAATAGCAAAATCGCTTTTAAAACAAGGCTTCAGACGTCAAGTGTATGTAACCTGTCATGGTCCTGCTCACATCACACTAAGCGGAATGGTTCGTGACTTCTTTGAGGAAACAAAAGTACCAATTCTTTATATCGACATGGTAAAAGCAATTGATAGTGTGCAAGATTTGAGCTATTCGTTCATGGAAAAATTCAACGATATAAGCATTGGTGCTTACAAAATAGTAGACAGACTGGAAGACGTTCCAATGAATGTACCAGAATCTAACTCGGTAACCTATGATGTGGCAAGTATGATAAACGGCATGAATAAAAACCCGGGTAATGCACTTGGAAAATATGCATTGCAGTCAGGGGCAATTGGTTCATACTTTGATAAAGCGTCTGATCATCTAGTAACACCTCTTATTACATCTGAAGAACATCGCGAAAAATTAGCTCAATCAGGCGTTCTTGCTATCGAAGAATTTATTGAAAAAATGGATGTGCCAAACGTTGTTGAGATATTACGAAAAACAGATGAGTATACACAAAACAACAGCCTCCAAAAATACGGGGAATGGTTATAATGAAGGAAAAACGAGAATGAATTTTCTCGTTTTTTTATGGATAATAATTAGGCGGTAATCCAAGAAGGATTATCGCTTATTTTTGTTGAAGTTAGTAATATAAAAGATCGGGGTTTAGAAGAACGAAACGTCCACCCGAATCTGGGTGGAACCTGAAGAAGTTCCGCACGTAATGAATGACCATGAGCTTTCATTACTAGTCTTGAAAGAGGCAATCCAATTAAAGTAATGCGCCTTTTTGTAATAAGGCGGAACATAGTAGCGGGTAAATAAAATGAAGATGTAATGGGGGGGAAGTTTTGGTGGAAAAAGCGATCCTAAATTATGACGATTTATTAGAAATGCTGGATGATTTTTTAAGAGAGCCTAAGCCCTTTTGGGAGAACTTTTATGAGGACAGAACAAAGGAAATTCCGTTTTTTAAAATAAATGGACCAGATGAAAATTTAGTGGAGTATTTTAATCATGGATTTGCTCCTAAGAGGGTTTTGGAATTAGGATGCGGACCAGGAAGAAATGCTATTTATATGGCTAAAAAGGGTTGCAAAGTAGATGCACTAGATATTGCCGAAAATGCAATAGCATGGGGAAAGGAAAGGGCTGATGAGGAAGAGGTAGCTATAAATTTTCACTGCAAATCTCTTTTTGATTTTGAATACGAGCAACATTCTTACGATTTCATTTATGATTGTGGACTATTCCACCATTTAGCACCTCATAGACGTTTAACATACATAGAAATCATAAAAAGGGCTCTAAAAAAAGATGGACATTTTGCTATTGTTTGTTTTAATACAGATGGAGCATTAGCTACATCTGATTGGGATGTGTACAAAGAAAGAAGCTTAAATAGAGGAATAGGCTATACTGAGAAGAGACTAAAAGAAATATTTGAACAGGATTTTACAATTAAGGAATTTAGGAGAATGAAAAAGATTAGCCCGCCAGACAACATGTTGGGAGAAGACTTTCTATGGACGAGCTTAATGCAAATTAAAAAATAGTGTTGGAGTTGTTCAGACAAACAGTTTGTGATAACTCATATTGAAAAGATCGCCAATGCTATTAAAAAATCTATGATGAAATAGTATTCCAGTCACTAAAAACAAGAATGAATATCCCGTTTTTTTGTTTGGAAGTGATGATCATTTTTTATCTAATCATAGTTAAATTTAGCTCGATTGGGAAAAATAGGAATTACATCCTTGCATTACTAGTTATCAAGTAATGAAGGAAAATTAAGCTAGGATGAATTAATAGAAACATAACAAACGGTGCAGTTTAAGATAATTTATACAGAATAATGGAGGGATATTATGGCGACAATTGAGGACTTTTTAAAATTGGATATACGAATCGGTACTGTTGTTAAAGCAGAAATTTTTCCAGAGGCACGTGTACCCGCAATCAAATTAGAAATTGACTTTGGGGAGATTGGCAGTAAACAATCTTCTGCACAACTAACAAGAAGATATACACCTGAACAACTAATTGGTAGTCAAGTGGTGGCCGTAGTAAACTTTCCTCCAAGACGTATTGCAGGTTTTAAATCTGAGGTTTTAGTAATTGGCGGGGTCCCAGAAGCTGGAGACGTGGTACTGTTAAGACCTGATGAACCTATTAAAAATGGAACACCAATCGCATAGAAATTTTAAGATAATCCAAATTGCTAAAATAAAAAGGTGCGTTGTTCCAAGAAGACTAATGCATTCAAATAAAGGAAGTTTAGAGTAAGTATTAGAGCAATCAAAATTTGTGTATTAGATTCAGCGTAAAGTCAGAAAAAGACACATCTAGCATAATAACGCTAGATGTGCCTATTTCGTGCAAAACTTCGATTGTTTCTCCGTGGTCCAACTTCGTTAATGAATCTCTTGAATGACTTTTTCTAGGAATTCACCCATTCGCTTAACGGCGTTCTCTGAAAAATCAAAGCTGACCCCAGTTTCTTGATAAATAGCTGCGATGGATTGAGTGTAATCTGCACTTGCACCCTTTTTAAAGGATTCGATCGCTTGCTGAGGGTCTTTCTGATAATTCTCAAGTAATTGCAGAGCACCAAGCATCGAGATAGAGTATTCAATATTATAGAAAGGAACTTCGAAAAAGTGAAGGGTGCCTGCCCAACTCATCCCAATTTCTTCCTCCAGCCCAGTAGTATCGACAGGGTTTAAGCCATAACGTTTTGAGATTTCAAAGAATTTTTCATCACGTTCTTTGGCTGTGTGGTTAGGATTCGTATACATCCAATGCTGGAAGAGATCCCCTGATAACGGGCCATATAACATTGTAAATGCCCGTCTTAACTCTTCACGCTGTGCGCTCTTGAAATCTTCTTCGTCTGGATAAAAACGATCCAGCTTATCCAATAAGAGTAATTCCATCCCATGAGAATACAGTTCAGCAACTTCCATCCGCAGTTTGTAGTCTTCGATAGGACCGTGCTCGGAAAACTCAAGGTACCCATTCACCGCATGGCCCATTTCATGAATCAATGCGATCAAAGAGAAAAAGGATGGACTAAAGTTCGCAAAAACAAAGGTATCTCCTGAAACAGGTAAGGCAGTACAGAATCCACCCGGGCTTTTTCCTTTTCGATCCCCAAGGTCCAGTAACCCATGCTCTCTCATATAATCGAAACGGTCTGCAAAATATGGGTCGGTTTTCCCTAGAATCTCTGAAACGCCATCCATAAGATCAGACACCTCGGAGTATGGAGGGTTTTTCATCAATTTTGCAGTGTTATCCCAAGGGCGATATGTATCAACACCAAGCTTCGACTTAAAAACTTCAGCAAGCCGATTCCAAGCTGGAATAATATGTTTTTCTACATTTTCATGAAAGTCATAACAATCCTGAACACTATACTCACGATTTTTTACCACAAACATATAATCACGATAATTTTCAAAGCCTGCATTTAAAGCTATTTGATGGCGCAGCTGAACGAGCTCATCCATTATGGCATCCATATCAGTTTTAATTTGGCGGAAGGCAGAACCCATCTTGTGATATGCTTTTTCCCTTATTGTTCTGTCTAAGTTATCAAGTTGGGATTGAATAAACGGAAAAGGCTTTTCCACACCGTCCCATTCAACTGTTAACCCTCCCATAATTTCACTATACTTTGTAGAGAGCTCTTGTTCTTTTACCATTAATGGAATATTTTCTTCTCTGAACAGTTTAACTTTTGACTCGCGAACATTTCTCATTAAGCCGTACTGTTTTTCATCTAATTGATCTAAATAAGGAGACTGACAGAATTTCTCATTCAGTTTTGCATCATATTTCATTAATAGTGGCAGGATGGTCTGCTGATCGTGAAGATAAGTCGCCTTGATCTCTTCATCTTCAGTGTTCCGGTAGAAATCGACTTGGTGACCTGTCACGGCCTCCTCAATTTTAATCGTTAAATTCCTTTCATCTGTTAACCACTTTTCTAGGTCAGAAACGGATTCGATTGGAACATCAAGTAAACTTTGTAACTGGGATTCAACCCCTTCTACATCTTGTAAATCAATTAATTCTTGATAGTAATTATGACGTAAATCTTGAGACATGGATAACTCCCCTTCCCATTTTTATGTATATCTATCATTATATTATCGAATCTTCAGTCTTATATCTAGCTTTTTCAAGAAGGATAATCGCTTATTTTGTTGAAGTTATTCCACTAAACGAAATAAAAGGGGCATTAAAAGATGCAAGAGAAGAAGGTAAAGAAGCAGCTTATAATCGGATGTTTTTTGTTTGGTCTCTCAATTATATCGGGAAGTATACAAGTCATAGTTTCCCCATACAACTTTGTTAGAGTTGTGTCGTTAATTGCGGTTATTGCAGCTTCATTAAGTGTAGGTGCGTTTATTAGAGAATTTTTTATTCTGAAAGCAAAAAAAGATACTGATCAATAAATCATATTTTACTTGAACGGGGGGATTAAGGTTTTAATTTTATATGGTATCTTAATATCTTTCATTACCGTTATATTATTTTTGATTCTATTTGCAATGATAATCATTTCTTTCATCAAAAAGAAACCATTTCCCAAAAAAATGATGATTGCAACGTTGATTGGAGTTATTCTTGTTTCTTCAATTTATATATATGAAACTTCCTTTTTTACATTTAGTGAAATTGATAGGGAATTCATGCAAAAGGGACCAGGATCTGTAACATCACCCACTGAAAAATATACGGCTAATGCTTATTATGAACTATACGGTGGAGCAGCAGGCGGTGTTAACGTTTGGGTTGAGATTACATATAATCATGAGAAAAATAAAGTTCAAACTGTTTATTATAGTGATGCAAAAAATAATTTTTCTATGGAATGGTTGGATGAAGAAACACTGTACATCCAAAATGACGACCCTGAATATCCAAATTCAAATAGAAGCATCGAATTAAAAATTGGTAAAGAAATTTATCATGAAAATGGTTTGGCTTGCAAAAGTTTGTTAATGAAAGATGAATATGAGACTTGCTATCAAAACTAATAACTATCATTGTAACCATATTTAGAGATGGTTTGTCCACTAACTGTGCAGGATAGTGCAAGAAGGATGATATTCAATCTACATTGTCAGTTAAAGATTTACTATTAAAAAGGTGAGGTGGGGTTAGTGATCTTTGAAGCGTGGATTTTTTTCATTGTTTTTATTGTAGGGTTACTGCTGGCTGTTAAAAATAAAAGAATTACAAAATTGGATACATCACTATTCATTGTTACTATGCTCATGTATTACTTACTTGCTTATTTGTTTGATAATGAAATGCTAAGTCCATTTATCTTCACTAAGGATAGTTTCATGATTAGCTCTTTAGGAATTATTTTGTTAGTTGGTACTTTTCTTTTGTTAAGATATGTAATCAATAAATTCAAGGGAATTAGTAGTTAATATTTAAGTAACGGGCTGCGATGCTTCAATTTACGAAGAATCGCTTTTTACTTAAA
This sequence comes from Bacillus sp. REN16, assembly GCF_020731355.1. GTDB lineage: Bacteria > Bacillota > Bacilli > Bacillales > Bacillaceae_L > Ferdinandcohnia. The sequence continues at coordinate 342,999 of NZ_JAJFZK010000005.1, forward strand.
TGAGACGTGAATGATAGGGGGGAGAATTTGAGAAATAGGGGATCGGTTGTAATAGTTGAAAATGACAAAGTTGGTCTAATTCAAAGGATTAAAGATGGTTCTGTTTATTATGTTTTTCCAGGGGGCGGAATAGAGTATGGAGAAACACCTGAAGAAGCAGCAAAAAGAGAAGCGTTTGAAGAAGTGGGAGTAGATGTAAAGGTCAATGAGTGCATCGCAAAAGTTGATTTCAACGGAACTCAATACTTTTTCCTAACTGAAATAATTAATGGAACATTAGGAACTGGACAAGGTGAAGAGTACACAGACCAAAAGAGAGACAGAGGAACTTATTTACCAATATGGGTAGAAATAGAAAGATTATCAACAATCGATGTAAAACCGAAAGAAGTTGCTTTAAGAGTCCAATCCTTATTCAAATGACGAGGGGGGAAAATATGGCTGATTATACAAAAGAAATAAGAACTCTTATAGGAACTAGACCATTAATTTTGGTTGGTTCTACTATCATTGTTCAGAATGAAAAAAACGAAATTCTATTTCAACATCGTTCTGATACAAAAGAATGGGGTTTGCCAGGTGGGGCAATGGAAATTGGTGAAAGTTTAGAAGAAACCGCTGAACGAGAACTGTTTGAGGAAACGGGCTTAAAAGCAAAGGGATTTAAGTTTATAGATATTTTATCAGGGAAAGATCTTTACTTTAAATATCCTAACGGTGATGAAGTGTATAACGTTATTTGTGTTTACCTAGCACAAGAAACAAGTGGTGAATTAGCTATGAATGATGGTGAAAGTTTGGAGTTAAAATATTTCTCCGTAATGGAGTTACCCTCACAACTTGATGAAAGAGCGAAGATCATTATTGAAAAATATTTTATATAGGTTATTTTTTTCAAATAACAAGGAAAGTACCTTAAATAGGGGAGATTTTGATGGAGCATTCATTATTGGTAGAACATATTCTTAATCTTGAAAAGCGATTAATGAACTATAAATATAAAGATTTTGAGGAACTTCTTACAGATGATTTTTTAGAGTTCGGGAGTTCAGGAAAATCATATGATAAAAATGCACAACTTAATGCGGTTAAAGAAATTAATACAAACAATTCTATAAAATACACAGTAACAGATTTCAAGATAAAACTGCTAGCTCCAGATGTTTTATTGGCAACTTATCGATCATTCAGACATAACGATAGTAAATATGCTTTACGAAGCTCTATTTGGAAAAAAGACCAAGGTAAATGGCAAATGTCATTCCATCAGGGAACACCTACGTGGCAGGTAAATTGATAACATATTGTCACAACTTATAAAATTGGGGTGAAAAAATGAGATATAACATAAAAGGAATATGTAAAATTTTTCATGAAGAAGAGGGCTGGGGATGGATTTCGATTGAGGGAGAAGATGATGTTTGGGTTCACTTCAGTAGTATTCAAATGGATGGGTTTAGATCACTTACCACTGGTGAAGCTATATTATTTGATCTGGAGGAAAACCAAAGTTTAGAAGAACAATCACGGCGAGCTGTAAATGTTAGGAAAATTGTAAATAAGTTCACCTAACTGGGGCGTTTCTGTAATATGCAGAACGCTTTTTCACTTGCGAAAATAATCGGGTGCTATTGTTAAACAAGACAGTCTTTTCTTGTGCTAACAGGCAGTAGAGTTGAAAACGGATTATAAGATATCTTGATTTGAAACTAATAAAGGGGTAATTAGATGAAGAAGGTTGGATTTATACTAGGAATTGTAATTGTTATTATTGGTGTGTTCATATTTGTAAATAAATTATACTATCCCTTTCTTCCAATAGAGAATTTATCAGCAAAAGAAGCAATTGGTAAACTAAAAAAATCGGATAGTAAAATAGCTGAAATTGCAGTAGAAGGGGATTTTATTTGGTATATCACAAGAAGTGAAAATGAAGGTATTTCGATTGCTGATGAAAATATTAAACAAATGGTTGTCTCAAATGTATGGGAATTTAAAGAAAAAGATGGTGCTGGTCTGTTCTTTGAAAAAGACGGAAAAAGATTAATTGCCACCACTCAAATGTGGACTAAAAATTATGTTCTCGTTAAAATTCCGAGTAATTTTAAAAAATCTTGAGAGTTTATTTATTAAGTTAACGCGTGAGTATGTAAAGTAAAACAACAATGCGTAGAATAAGCTTGAACTTCAAACAGTTTTTTTAAGGGATGCAGTGTACCGAATTATTGTTTTAGGAATACATGTAATGCATTTTATCTTCAAGTTTATGGTAAAATTAGGTTATTACGATTCTTTTGGTAAAGAAGGTAACAGGGTGGAGTTCTTAACTGAAAAATTATTATTTATAGGTTTGTTTATTTTTATCATCCATTCGATAGAAACACTAGCTTATGCTGTGAGATTATCGGGTGCAAGAGTTAAAATGATAGCCTCAGCTTTATCGCTTTTTAACATAATGGTGATCGTTTCAAGATTGGCGAATATGATGCAACAACCATTCACTGGGAGTTTAATTGATAATGCTCCAAATGAGAACGCTTTGGAGTTTGTTGAAACTCAATTTCGTATTCTCATAGGTGCATCAACGGCTGGAACAATATTTGGGATCATTCTGCTTCCAACCTTTATCGCTTTATTTTCAAGAGCAATCATACATTTATCAGAGGAAAGAGGTTCTGTACCTTTATTATTGAAACGGATATTTTCTTTTCAGTACATAAAGCGTGCCATAACACATTTTAGTCTACCTAAGTTTACATATTTAAAGGATACAAGAGTTAAAGATATGCCCATTAGATTATTTTTTATCAATATGGTCATTACGGCCATCTATACAATAGGTGTTTTATCTGCACTATATGCTGCTTTATTGGCTCCGGAAAGAGCTTCAACCGCAATTATGGCATCAGGTTTAATAAATGGGATCGCAACAATACTTTTGGTTATCTTTATAGATCCCAAATTATCTGTAATCGCGGATGATGTTGTTAATCAACGGGGGAGTTACAATAAACTTAAAAGTATGTCGTTAATGATGGTAACTTCAAGGTTGTTTGGTACAATACTCGCCCAATTTTTATTCGTTTTGGGAGCTAGATATATAGCTTGGTTTACAAAATTTATCGTGTAAATGATATTCAAAGGCTGCTTTCATTCAAAGTAGCCATTTTTAGTAGGTGTAGTACTGACAAGGTAGAATTCAACTAACGAGTCGTATTGATCCATCAACCATTTTTGGGGTGATTTTATAATGAATGAGCCAAAGAGGACGGGTGACTTTGATTATAAATCTATAATGTTACTTCAAATATTCGCTACATTGCTTGCCCTAATTATATTTGTGTACCTCACCATTTCGGACAATATGCTTGTTGCTCCATTCTTTTTTATGTCACTAAGCCTATGTTTTTTTATAAGCGGTTTTCGATTGTATAAGAAAAATCGAATTGTTGCTCAAAAATTTATGTTCTATATTGTTGGAATTGTTTTGTTTATTATTGCCCTTCAAGATTTATTTCATTTATGATTCTATTAAATGACTCTAAGAAATAAGGGATTGGGGGATGACTGTGAAAGGGTTAAAGTGGATTAGTGCATTGACATCTGTATTCGGGATTATCTTCATAATATATGGCTGGACGCAATCTTGGGATTTTAGTGCGCATACAACAGAATTTGAAACGATGTTGCTTATACGGACTGTTAGGACTTATGTATTTATTATAGGTGGATTGGTTTTATTAGTCGTAAGTATTTCATTAAGATTTATACATGCACATTTAAGATCATTGGAAAGTAAACTTTTTGAATTAGAAATAAAAAGAAAGTAGAAAGGTTAGATCTATATTTCTTTTTCTTCTACGATGAAGGATTTTTAGATTTTAAGTCGAATGGTTAAATAAGTATATATATTTGGAGGTTGCAGATTTGTTACTTTATTTTTGATATATCATCTGCCTGATAATTAAAAAATAATTAAGGAGATGATATTGATGATATACAAAAATTGTTTAAATGATATTTCGTCTGACATGTTGAATGGTTTTTTTGTGGATTGGCCGAATCCTCCAAGTCTGCAAACGCACTTAAAACTCTTAAAAAATAGTAGTAAGGTAGTCATTGCGTTAGACGAAAATATGAATCAAGTAGTTGGATTTATCACTGCAGTCAGTGATGGTGTTCTTTCAGCCTACATTCCGTTCCTTGAAGTTTTGCCGGAGTATAAAAATAAAGGGATTGGCAAGGAACTCGTAAAACGAATGTTAAAAGAACTAGATGATATTTATATGATAGATTTGTGTTGTGATGATGACTTAGTTCCTTATTATGAGAAGATTGGAATGTTCAGATCAAATGGAATGCTCGTAAGAAATTACGAAATGCAATCGGGTATTTCAACTAAATAATTCACCAATTTCATAAAGCTGCTTCGACGGCTTTTTTTATGCAGCAGAGGCTTAGATTTTTGAGTGGAGGGGCAAATGGATAATTATAAATTTGATGAATTTATTAAAATTGCAAAACAGCTAAATGAGATTGATATTATTCCAATGCTAATGGGTTCTGTTGGTTTAGAGGTCATTACAGGAAAGAGTTGGGATGCTCAGGACTTAGATATTCATGTGCCTGGTGATGAAAGAGGGTGGGAAGTGCCACCCGAATTATCCATTCATAACTGGAATGAGATTGTGATTATCATGAATGCAATGGACTATATCTTAATTGATTTGCATGAACATGAGTTTTCAAGGGAAGAACTATCTGTTGAGTTTGGTATTATTGACACTTTACCGAATTTCGCTGGGGTGAAATTGGAGGATTTGGAATTACATCAGTTCAGGGATGTGAAGTATTATTTACCAAATGTTGAACAATATTTAGCGATTTACAAGGCATCTTCTAAAGACAGTTACCGTGCCGAAAATAATAACAATAAAGATATTCGAAAAATAGACTTCTTAAAAAGTATTGTAAAATAGATTAAGAAACAAAAAGGAGTATCATATGTGCAGAAACATTAGAACGTTATATAACTTTGATCCGCCAGCTACCGATGAAGAAATTCATGCAGCATCTTTACAATACGTTAGAAAGATAACAGGCTTTAATAAGCCATCTAAGATTAACGAAGAGGCATTTAATCAAGCGATCAATGAAATCGCTTTGGTGACCGGAAATTTATTGAACAGTTTGGAGACCAGTGCTGAGCCTCGAAATCGTGAGGTGGAAGCTGAGCGCGCACGGATTCGATCATCTAAAAGATTTGGTCAAAATTAAGCATTTCGCCCCAACAAGCAAACCCTCCTTTTTTAGGAGGGCAGCTCATTAAAACATGTCCGGATACAGTAGCACCATGGCATCGGAAATGGTATCTGCCATCGCCCGTGCCTGTTTTTCAATCTCGTCATACACGTCAATGTCTTTTTGAAACTCCTTATTGATCATAAAGAGGGCTTCCTGTTTCGTTAAGGCAAGGTGTTCATAGAACATTTGTCTAAAAGTATCTTCCGAAATATATGGATTGCCGCTACTTAGGAATTTCGCAATTTCATCCGCATTTCGATACCATTTCTGTTCAGCTTCCATTGCCGCTTTTTGGTCCCCTGCTAAGGCAGCTTTTACAAGGTCTGCCGCAATCAATAGATGCTCCTTAATTAGATTTCCATACGCAGCCGCAGCCTCGTCACCATATAATCGACGAACCATATTCCCCATGTCCGTTGCGTTTCGTAGTAATCGTTTAAGTACAAATTCAATATCAGGGAGCTTAAAAATAAGACTAATAATCGCCATCCTTGTCCATGCCACATGCTCCTCCCACAGGCTGCGCATATCATTTCGATAATCAACCTCAGCCTGGCTAATGCGACGATCCTTTTTTAAGGGGGAATTCGGTACCATAATATGCTCCCCTACCCGTAAAAAATAAGGATTTACCCCCGGATTTGCTGCGAAAATTTCTTTAACGGTGGTCTCGTATGCCCGCGCCAAATGCCAAAGACTATCCCCTGGTTGGATGGAATGTGTGTAAAAACGATTCAATGTTGGACACCTCTTTCAAATACAATTTTGTTCATTAGGATATTCATGCTAAACAAAGTAGGTGAATGTCTTATTAAATTCAAAAAGGGGATTGGATAGATTTGGAGAATTAAATATACAAAGCTTTTGAGGAGGAGAAGAATTGCTGGAACTATCCCCAACCCCATACGGAATCTATGGAGTAGTCTATCAGAATAACTTGATTGCTGCTTAAAAAAAATTTAGTACTTTACAAGAAAAGGAATGAAGAGATGAGACAAATCATTGCAATGGGTGGAGGGGGCTTTTCGATGGAGCCCGATAATTTGTTACTGGATCAATACATTTTAGCTCAAGTAAATAAAGATACGCCAAAAGTATGTTTTGTTCCAACGGCCAGTGGGGATCAAACCAACTATATCGAAAGATTTTATAAGGCTTTTCATACGCTTCCTTGCGAACCAACCCACTTATCCTTGTTTGAGCCTAATTTCGAGAATTTGGAAACGTATGTGCTGGAGCAGGATGTGGTTTATGTCGGCGGGGGAAACACCCGAAATATGCTTCTTTTATGGAAGGAATGGGGATTAGATACAATCCTAAAAAAAGCATATGAACATGGGAGTATCCTAGCTGGCCTTAGCGCTGGTTCGATATGTTGGTTTGAGGAAGGTTTAACAGATCCGTTAAATGCCCCATTATATAAATTAGACTGTTTAGGCTTGTTGGACGGAAGTAATTGCCCGCATTATGATGGAGAGAATAAAAGAAGACCTTCCTATCACCAACTCATTTTAGAAGGGAAAATAAAGGAAGGCTATGGTGTTGATGATGGTGCTGCCCTTCATTTTGTAAATGAAACACTCTCAAAATCGGTTAGTTCCAGACCAAATGCAAAGTCCTATTTGGTTAAAAACGCACATGATCAAATTGTAGAAGAAGAAATGAAGACCATATACTTAAAATAAACGGAGCTTTATCAGTTTGGAGATCCACGGGGACTGTCCCTCTGGACCTCCTCTGGTTAATTTCTTTCGGGGGGATTATACGTTACACATGTACCAGCTACGAAGTCATGGATTGCTCTTTTGTCTTCCCGGACGGCCACCATTACTACACTTACAATAAATCCGATTCCTAGCGTCAAGGCATAAATTAACCCTGCTACTACAATCCGAAGCAGCATATTCCCAATGTGTAATTTTTCACCATCAACCCTAGCAATTCGAATCCCGCATAGCCTTTTTCCAACTGTATACCCGTACCAAAGGAGTGGCAGGCTAAGAACGTATAAGAATTCTAGAATGCCAGATTGCCAAGAATCATCATCTATCGGAAAGTTAAAAATGAGTGAAAGCAGAAAAATGGCAACAAAAACGACAAAACCATCAATAATTGAAGCACCCAGACGAATCCAAAATCCAGCTGGTTCAAAATCACTCTGCATGTAAACACCTCCATTATAATGTATTCATCTACGATGATTCCTATTAATAATAACATTACTGTACGAAGGAATAATTTGCATTTTATTCAGGAAAAATACCTACAAAGAAATACTGTTATAGAGAGTAGGTATTGGTTTGAATAAAGTCATTATGATTAGCTGTCTCTTAACCTTTAGTGCTATTTCTCCCGTTCAAGCAGAGAATAATGATAAACGTTATGAGATGATGCTTGAAGATATTATTTATTCGTTTTTATCGCCGTTGGAATCAAAAGCAATTAAAGATTATTTTGGTGAGAGTTACCAATCTGATTTTTGCAGATTTGTAGAGGTTAAGACAAATCCTGACCAAGCATATAGATATGAAATAACGTATCAATTCACAACCTATGAAAGAGCAATAATGCCCCCTTATCATTTGTTTACTTTAAAAGTGGGTAACAAATCTCCCACTGATTGGTTTATTAAAGATGTTAAAGTAAAAAAATTACCCGAGAATGAAGATTATACAAAGAAGTGTAGAAAACCATGGATTATTTGGTAATCAATTAGACTTGGGAAGCTTCCTTAAAAAAGGAGCCGCCTCTGTAACATTGTGAAAGATTACAATTAAAGTAGGCTGCTGTTTAGTGGAACAAGAATAGTTAGTTGTTGGTTGGTGAAAATACTCCTAAATATAATTTAGGGTGATGTATATGAAGAAAAGTTTCATTCTATTAATGCTTCTATTCAGTATTTTAATTTGTGAGTTGAATAATGGAACAGTATATGCAATTACAAACGATGAGCCTCAGCCTTTAGAGGAAATTTATCCTGAAATTGGGTACAAAACAGTTGAAGAAGCGGTAAAAGAATTTGAGCAACATTTCAAACAGGATTTAAAGCTACCTCTTAGGATCCCGCCTATAAGCTTTACTCATTATTTTGGAAGGTTTAGTGATTTAGATGGCGACGCAAACGATTCTTTTGAAATGAAGTTTATAAGTGATAAATCACCTGAAAATCATTACAAAATAGTTGTTCGACCGGTTAATCATAAAATTCCAATCAGGGATAAGTATATTCTTAAAGTGTTTAAACTAAAGAATGGAAATGCAGCAAAATATATGGAGTATAGAAGTTTTGGTGCGCTAGTCTTTGAAAGAGATAATTGGCAATACATGCTTAGTATTGATAAAAGGATTTCTAATAAGGTTACTCCTGAAGTTCTAGTTGAAATAGCTAATTCAATTGATTATCCACGTAAAAAGAAAAAACCATTACAATAACAGTGTGTTAATTAAGCTAAACAGGCGCGATGATCCAAGAAGGATTATCGCCTTTTTTGTTGAAGTTATAAAGCTAATGGGGCAGATTTGTTCTATAAGCAATCACAATTGTTAATAAAAAAGATTAGATATGGAGGTATAGATATGTGGGTAATATTAGGGGTTATTGCAATAATAGTAACTTTTATAAATCTTTATCTGTATGCAGCAGGAAAGGATTATAAGCTTGCTATGGCGTTGGGATTATCATTTACAGCACTAACACTTTGTGCAGAATACAGTCTTGTATCGATGTGGGTAGAAGCGAAAGATTGGGCAGCTTTAGATGACGTAGTACCTGGTATGGAGAGAGCATTATGGTTTTTGACAATTGCTTCTATCTTACTAAATATAGCACCGATACTTTTAGAACGAAAAGGTAAGAAAAAATGACTTCTTGCCACATCATTTATTATACAATGCAATAAATTTGTAACTGTTTATGTATACGAACGGGTGCATTAATCTATGAAGGATTAATGGCATTGAGAGAAAAGGGGGCAAAAACGGCAGTTGTTGTTTATACTTCCCCAGATGCATGTAAGCTTTATAAGTCTATTGGCTTTGAACAATTCGCTCAAACAAAATCGTTTCATCGTTAAAAATAGACATATTGTTAACATAGTCAAGCTCAAGGAGGAAATCCATGAAAAAAAAGCGAACTAAAACCTTTATTTATGCTCTTATTATTTTACTTTTTCTAACCTTACCATTCTCAAAACCTTCTCCTGAGACTTTTAATAAGTGGTTAGCGTATAAATATGATACAGAGTGTACTGGAGATAATTGTGAATATAAAAATTCACAGGAAAAAGTTGTACACAGAACAATAGACGATTATATTTTTATAAATAAGATGGGCATTATCCTTGAAGATGAAGAAGGTAGTAGAACACTAATTGAAGGAATAGGGATTTTTGGAACCTTCATTCCATTTACATTCAACCCAGGATATAGTCCGTTAGTGGATATTTACAAATATTAAAGTTTATTAAAATACTTGCTAACCCATACTTCAGTGTCGAAGTGCGGGTTTCTTTTTTTTCTAAATTATAGACCATAAGCTATTTCTTAAGTAATTTATATATAAGGCGAACCTAAACATAATTGGTTTCGTCTAATACTTAAAACCTAAAAGGAAGCGAATACATGATTGAAATGGAAAGGGAACCTGATACATCAATTGATTTTCTGGACAAAGAAGAGAAGCTTAAGTGGTTAATGGATCAGTATGGTCAAGAAGTGATTATGCTGGCTTATACATATGTAAAAGATACGCAATTGGCGGAGGATATCACTCAAGAAGTTTTTATCAAATGTTATGAGAAATTGGATTCGTTCAGGCATGAATCTTCATACAAGACATGGATATACCGAATAACGATTAATAAATGTAAAGACGTGTTCAGGAGTTGGCAATATAGACACCTTGTTATTACAGATTTTATAAAGGTGAAAAAAGAGAAAGCAAGTCACTCGGCTGAGTTTGAGAATATAAAGCGGGAAGAAAAATCATGGGTTGCAGATGCAGTAATGAGCTTACCTATTAAATTAAGAGAGGTTATTATTCTATATTATTATGAAGATATGAAAATTGATGAGATTGCTTCAATGTTGGAGACAAAGGCCAATACAGTAAAGACGAGATTGCATCGAGCGCGGCATGCACTAGACAAAAAGTTAAAAGGGGGCGAGCTAAATGGAAGATAAACTGAAGGATTTAAAAAATATTTTAACGGATTCTATAACAAACGAAAAAAATATTCATTTTACCCAAGAGCATAAGAATAGAGTCTTAAAAACGATTAAATCAAATTCTTTACGAAACAATGTTTCTAGGTCATTTCATGGAAGAATTCATCTGCTATTTAGTGTTGCACTTACTTGTATTTTGTTAGCCGGCACATATTACATTGCAGGGATCGATGATATATTTTCGAAAAATGATGCCGATCAAATTTATCAGGCACTTGAACCAAATAAAATCTCTCCAGACTCCAGCACGGATATTCCGGAGAACACCGTTATTACTCCTACTGCTAAGGAAGAAAATTACAAAGACATGACAAAAGAGGAAATTTACAAGAAACTATTATCATCTGATAAATTTGATACTGCCAAAGGTGAATATGAAATTCAAACGGTAATCCATGATGGTACAAAAATGAGTTCAAATGTTAAATATTCACTTAGCTTAAGTCCAATAATGGGTGGCTACAGTTCCGAAGCGTATAACCAAGGGGATGCTGTGGAGAGCGTTATTACGTACTATAAAGAAGATACTCTTTGGACAGTAGATAGTGCATCTAAAACCTATTCGGAGAGAAGATATAGGAACAGCGTGCAACATCCAATAGCCCGAAGTTCACTGTTTCCGCGTGAAATCACATTAAATTACTTAAAAAATTTAGAAAACTGGGAGATTGAAATACAGAATGAAAAAATCCTTACTCATAACACGATTGTTATAAAAGGCAATTTAAACGAGTATGCAGCAGAGAAACACAGTGCAAAAACATTTCGTTTCTGGATTGATAAAGATTCTGGAGTCCTCTTAAAATATGAAACATACAATCAAAACGGTGAAGTTGTTGACTATTTATATCCAAAGGAACTCCAAATAAATGTGCCAATAGATCCAAAAATGTTTACTCCAAATTTAGAAGGATACAAGAAGATTGAGAGAGAATCAGCTAATGAAGGACCAAAACAAAACGACAAACAACAGCCACCAGAACTGAACTTACAAAAACCCTCATTTTCAAATGAAAAAGGTTACCTCTATGTCCATGGAATAACGTTGGGCGATTCAATGGATAAGGTAATAGAACGCCTGGGAGAAAAATATTCAGTAGATGAAGAGGACGGTAGCGGGGCAGATGTAATCTTAGACTATAATGGGTTTGCAAGATTTTATTTCAAAGATAAAAAGGTGAACTGGATATTATTAATGAAAGTAGATAAAAAATACTTCAACAATCTATTTGATGGTTATGAAGGTTCTAAATTTACATCTTTAATTAATGGAGCTGATAGTGACCGCTATTTTTACTCTAAGGTGACTAACCAAATCTTAAAGGCAACTACGAACGTTCCTAATCGTGATCTATATTTGTACCTTATATATCCTGGCCCAGAGATCCAAGAAAACCCAGATTTTCTAAAGATGGAACAAAGCTTAGAATAATTTAAAGTTAGTAGGAATAAGAAATGCCGTTCCGTTTATGCTAGAATCTAAATGGAATACTAATCATGAGATATTTTAAAAAGTGAGGATTTACGATGATTGCAAAAACAGAAGAAGACTTTAATGGTTTGAAGGAAATTGGCAAAATTGTTGCCACGATTAGAGATGAATTGGTACAAAGAACAGTTCCTGGAATAACAACTAAAGAACTTGATGACATTGCCGGAGAACTTTTTGAGAAAGAAGGCGCAGTTTCGGCTCCAAAAAGTGAATATAGTTTTCCTGGCTATACTTGTATTAGTGTTAATGATGAAGTGGCACATGGTATTCCGGGGCAACGTGTTATTCATGAAGGGGATCTAGTAAATGTAGATGTTTCAGGCTCAAAGAACGGTTATTTCGCAGATACAGGAATCTCGTTTGTTGTAGGCGAAGGAGAAGAAGTGTTAACGAAAATATGCGACGTTGCTAGAAAGGCATTTGAAGAAGGTCTTAAAAAAGCAAAACCTGGTTCAAAAAAAAGCGGGATCGGAAAAGTAGTATTCCAAACAGCAAAGCAGCATGAATTAACTGTTATCAAAAATCTTACCGGACACGGTATTGGACGTAAAATACACGAAGCACCTGACCATATTTATAATTATAATGATACATGGGATGATGAATTATTAAAGGAAGGGATGGTTATCGCATTCGAACCATTTATCTCAACCTTTGAAGAAGAAGTATTCCAAAAAGAAGACGGCTGGACCTATGCTACAGAAAAAAGCTATGTGGCTCAATTGGAACATACGATTATCCTAACTAAAAATGGTCCGATCATTATTACACTTTAATTCAAGCATTACGGGAAAAAATATATAGAGTTCGCTTACTAAATGGTGCGTTGATCCTAGAAGGATTAACGCTTATTTTTGTTGAAGTTATTGTAATTACGGGGCAGTTAGATTACCGATTAACAAGAGGTAAAGATAAGGGTGCTATTGTTAAACAGGGTAATCCATGTAGGGTCGCATTTTTCTTATTATTATAATTGTAATTTTATTTTTGGGAAATTATGTTAACATCGTGGTAGAGGTTATTAAGTTATTAGAGGAGGATAGTTGAGGAAGAACAACGAGTATATTTAAAAGAAAATAACCGTTTTATAGAAAGGATACGAATTATGGAACAGTGGTTTGATATTCAAACACTTATCTGGTTATTTCCAATTATGTTTATCCTTCATGACTTTGAAGAAATTATTATGGTTGAGAGTTGGATGAAGAGAAATTCAACTAAGATATACAACGTATTGCCGAAAAGATTTGCGGATAGAGTGATTAAACAATTTTCTATGTCAACAGCCCAGTTTGCAGTTGCCGTATTAATTATATTCCTATTCGTAAGTAGTTCAACCGTTATGGCAAATCAATATGTCATTCAAGGATTACTTGGTAATATTTATATTTTCACCATTATTACATTGGTCTTTTTTCTACACGCTTTCACTCATATTGGTCAATCTATTATTCTTCGATCCGTTACGCCTGGTGCATTTACTTCTCTGATTGTTATAATTCCATACAGTTTAGTCTTATATCGTTCATTATTAGTGAATGAAATAATTACATGGAAAACTATTTTTCTATCCTTACCTTATTGTCTATTAATTATCCCAATTGTGTTATTGCTATCCCATAATGACTGAAAGTTGACGGTATTGCCTGTCCAGAATTTGACGAGTATAAT
>NZ_JAJFZK010000050.1 GCF_020731355.1 Bacillus sp. REN16
TTTGCCTTTCTCCTTTGAGTGGAGGGGAGTGCCTTGAAGGTTGAAAAAACCCTGTCATCCTTTGTGTTAGTGGATTCTAACATGAGGATTATTTCAGAGGTTTTAGATTTTACGAATACTCTGGAAAGCAAAGGATTGTCACCCAATACGGTAAAAAGTTATTTAGATGATTTGAAGATCTTCTATCTATGGCTTGAACGGGAAGGGTTAAAGTTCTATGAAGTGAAGCCATCATCCATAACCAGTTTCATTGAATACATCGACAGCAGAAAACCAAGTGGGAGAGTTGCCCCTGCAACGCTTAATAGATACTTGGCAACATTAAGCTCGTTTTTCAGACACTTTGAAGCTATTGGGGGATTTGTAGAAGAATCACCATTAGTCAAAGTAAGAGGCTATGCACCACATCAGAACAGAGGTTATTTACGTCATGTAACGAAGAATTGGGATAAAGGTCTTCAAAGTTACTTTAGAAGAAAGTTAAAAAAGAAAAGTGACAGAAAGAGACTATATTCTAATACGGTGCAGAAGTATTACCAAGCTGTTGATATGCTTTGGGGGAAAAACGAATCTTTAATGTTTCGGAACAAGCTGATGTTTCGAGTGTTATATGAAACGGGATTTAGGGTGTCTGAGCTATTACACCTTAGAATTAGTGATTATGACTATCCTGATCCAACAGAGAAAACAGGTAATATTTATCTAATTGAGAGGGAAAATGAACCCCTTGATAGGCAATTGAAATCAGGCGAAAGAACCATACCTGTGTCATGGAAATTGTTACAGGCGTTAGAGGATTATGTTCTATTCCATCGCCCTCAAAAAGATGATATTGATTATATCTTTGTGTCACACTCTACGAGTAATTTAGGAGAACCGATTGGTAGAACCTCGGTGGAAGATGTGTTAAATGAAATTCAAGAGGAAAGTGGAATTGAATACTTCCGTTTAACACCACATTCTTTGAGACATACACACGCTTCCGAATTACAGGATATTGGAGTGGATGTAAATGTCATAAGAGAACGATTAGGACATCAGAGCATCGCTACTACAGCTAAATACGCAAAGCCTTCTGTTAAGACATTAGCAATGGCTCATGAGCGTTATTTAGAAAGTAAGAGGGGTGAGCTACTTGACTAATGTACTTCCTCTTATTGATATGAGTAAAGACACTTGGGTATTTCCTGCAAGTGAGGATTTGTCTCCTTACACATTTCGGTTTGATTTTTTACCGAATGAATGGTTTAAGGAAACGATTAAGAAGATTACAAAAGAGTCGATTACAATTGGTAGGCTTAAACTCTCAACATTACACAGATACAACTATTCGTTAGAGGTATTCTTTGAGTATTTAGAGGGTTATGATATTGTTCTTGATACGTTTGAGGAACTTACATTTGATATTGTAGAAGGGTTTATTCACTACTTATTAGCAAATGTAAATAAACCGCAAACGAGAGCTATATCGTTAGCTTCATTGAAACATCATATTAAGCATGGTCAACTCTTTGAGTGGGGTGGATTTCCACTTTACGAAGTGTTTGATGGAACTGAACAACGTACTTTACAAACAGAGGACTCGTTGAAAAGTATGCTTATTGATGACAATGTAATGGATTCGATTGATTCTTCACTTCGCCAAATGAAATCAACATTACAGCCAACTTTAGAATGCTTAAATGATGTTGTTCTTTGGACTTTAGTTACTGTCGTTAGACATACAGGAGTACGTTTAACAGAGGCTTTAAACTTAAATAAAGACTGTTTAAGAAGAGACTTATTGAAGAAATATCTTCTGGAAGTAGTTAGTTCAAAAAATGAGACCGAAAGGTTTATTCCTGTTAGCAAAGAGGTTTCGGTAGCAATTAAAATGTTAATTCAAGCTACGGAAGAACTTCGTTCTGAATTGAAGACCGACAAATTATTTTATTATTTTCAACCTATAAACAAGAAATACAAGCCTTTGAGACAAGTAACTGCAAGGGATTGGTTGAGAGATAAGTTTATTAAACGGTTTGATATTCGGGATAGCAACGGTGATTTGGCGGTAATAACGTTTCACCAATTCCGTCATCAAATTGGAACCGATCTTCTAAATAACGGTCTTAGTACGTTTGAGGTTATGCAGTATTTGGGGCATGAGTCTATGCACTCTACTCGCCTATATGCCAAAGTCCGAAATGACAAACTCACGAAAGAGTATAAAAAGATTGGTTTTATTGGACTTGTAGAACGTAAGGTTGATGACATTGTAGATGAAAATGGTAAAAAACTTGATACCGAAAAACGCTTAATGGCACAGNGTGGTAAAAAACTTGATACCGAAAAACGCTTAATGGCACAGCTTCCAGATGGTGTATGTACTAAACCGATAAACAAAAAGGTTGTAAATTGTAAAAAGCCAAATGCTTGTTTATTTTGCCCGAAGTTTATTACCACTCCTGAATTCCTTGAAGTTCATAAGGATCATTTGGGGCGTATAAGGGCAGATAAGGAACGATATATGGCACAAGACCTCATGGGT
>NZ_JAJFZK010000051.1 GCF_020731355.1 Bacillus sp. REN16
CATACCTATTATTTCTTGCCTTGCGAAGATTGTCGAATATTACTTACACAAGATTTTACGCAGACCCTCTAAAATCCACAAGATGAATTTACAATTCCATTATATCTCCCCATTGTGCTAACGCTTTAGTACAATGGGGGTCAGGCCCTAAAGTAGTCTTTTTCTACACTCCACTTACTACGTATCAGAAATATTATAACAAGACCTGACCCCCATCGTGTAACTCTGTAGTACGATGGGGATCATAATTTCTGATCGAGCTTATTGTCTTATTCACTCGAATTGCGCTGCATTATCTGCTTTAGTAGCTTCTAATGTGTACTTAGGATTTTGATTTTCACCCTTTTGATACAAAACTTTTCCAACTGTGTTTATATGTTCAAGTAAATGCTGGTTGTTTATTTCCTCGTACTGAATTATGTCGAAAAAATATGGTAGTGGATAAACCTCATTTAATAGATCATCTAGTTCATATATAACTTTACTAGTTATTTCTTCCCCAACAATGGCAAGATCAACATCCGACCCTTTTTTAAAGTTCCCCATTGCACGACTACCAAATAGAATTACTCGCTCAATTTCTTTAAAATTTCTTATTGCTTTCAATATATAACCCAAATCTCGCTCTATTAATCCATACATATGCTTAATCTCCTGATAATCTTTCATGTAGTGATTTAAATATTGGGTAATAGATTTCTTTAATTTCTTTTACAAATTTATCGGCAAAGGCTTCATCATATGTATGAGTTGTTAGGTTTCTTTTTGATAATGCATCAATCCATACATGTCCCTCTTGAATAATTCCCATTTGGAATGCTTGTTTAATCGTTTCTCTTGGACTTTTCACGATAAATCCTTGGGCTTCTAGGTAATCCTTAAGTACTTTCCATGCTAATTCAAATGTCATCTCAAAGAACTGTATAATTCCAGCCTTTTCTATTTCTGAAGTTAGCTCTTGCTGAGAATATTTTTCTAAAAGTTTGTATGACTTCTCGAAGTTTTCAAACCTTTGTTGCCAACGTATATCTTTGAGTGGATCCACCTTTATTTCCTCCTTCCAAATGAAGATTTTATTTAAATAGTCACCTATTATACCTAATAGATTTATTCTCTATCTTTATCCTTTTTACCTTCAATGGGCTAAGTTTTTCTGAATGAGATGGAGCCCGTTCCTAGTCCCGCAACACCAGTTTTGCAATCGCTTCCGTGTGTGTGGAGTGTATGTGGCAACACATGGGGTGCTGGTAAGTTTACAATGAATTTTCTAGTTATTGTTAATATTTTTTATGACGTCCATTATTTTTTCTATTTCATCTTCACTAAACGTGTGCCCTTCTCCTTGTTTCCATAATAAAGGGGCTACAAAAGCAGCAAAAGCTCCAAATCCACCTAGAATAATAGATGCCCACTTGTAACCATTCATAGAAATATCCCTCCGCCTGTCTTTTTGAACAAATTGATTATAAGATGTCCTATCTGACATTCTGACCTGCCCTCCTTTTTTAGGAGCATTTTAGGACTGAGGTGGGCAGACCTTTCAAGTCAGCCTACTGAGGAAAATAGGCTTATTTTATTTACATTTTCTTAATTGCTTTTGATATTTCATTAAAAGTCTTCATTATGGAACCGTCTCCATTTCGTAAGGCTCTACCAGCATGTGGTCCAAATTCTTTCAATACATCTTTGGCTCCTCTTTTATAACCTATTTTAGTAGCCTCTTTAATAGCTGTCTCTAGTCCAGATAATAATTTTTTTGCAGTACTCATTATTTTTTCATCCTTTCATTAATTTTCATTTTATTTTCATTTAATATATTTTTAAAATCTTTTCCTAATTGGTCAGCATACATTTCGCTTAAATACAATTCATAGCTTATTTCACTTTTTTCCATCTTTTTTTTATTAATACGTTCTGTTATGTTAATAACCTTGTTTTCCATTTTTATCTACTCCTAATTGTTTCTTGTAACTCATTAATCCTTATCTTTTAATTTTTGGAATAATAGTTCCAATGAGACCTTTAGAACCCCCGCTAAAGCAATAGCTAAGAAGACATTTGGAATTGAAGTTCCATTTTCAATCTTTCTAATTGTTTCTTTGGAAACTCCAACCATTGATGCTAATTTTTCTTGTGATAATCCCTTTTTTACTCTTTCTTCTTTTAAGGGTGTTTTAAACTTAGGACAACTCAATTTTATTTCTCCTATCAATTCATTATATAATTATTTAACCATAGCAAAGAAAAGTTGTCAATTATAGTTGACAACTTTTCTTGTATTCCTCGATAGTATTATTACCAATACCTTTATAAATATACTTAATTGAAATACCTCCCTCAATAAAGTAAGTAATATCTCCCGAATACTCCTTTTTTCTCACATTTTCATAGACACCTA
>NZ_JAJFZK010000052.1 GCF_020731355.1 Bacillus sp. REN16
TACATAATTTATTTATTAATCTCGGAGTTCCACCAGAAAATCTTTGGATCTCATCCAAAGCTCCATCGGAAAAGATAGGTTGTTCAACCCCTGAATATTCTAAATGTCGTGAGACATATTCACCAACTTGAGCCCGATCATAATGACCTAATTTGAACTGAATATCAATTCTTTGGCGTATTGCTGCGTATGATTGAAGACGGAGGCGGTCCCATAGTTCACTTTGTCCCACAAGGATGAGGGCCATCGGACTTTGTGCATCCATCTTAAAATTAAGTAAAAATCTAACTTCTTCAAGCATCTCGCGATCTAGGAGGTGTGATTCATCTACCACAACCACTGGCTGGATTCCACGTATTCCTCTCATTAACTCAATTTCTCTGTGAAGCTGTCGCTTGGCATCGCCCCGATAAAACTTTGCTTCTGATCCTAGCTGTTCTAATAAACCTTTATAAAAATGGCGTGGAGTGAGTTTTGAATCAGATAAATAGAGCACTTGATATTTCCCCTGATCCAGACCATCGACAAATTTTCGAATTGTAGTTGTTTTTCCTGTTCCACAATCTCCAGTTAAAACGGCAAATAATTGCCTTTCTGCTGTATACTTTAAGCGACCTAGAACTTCCTGCATTGTATATGAATCATAAAGTTGGGTCGTAGGGACATCCCTTGTAAATGGAGTGCGCTCCATCCCATAGAAGTTCTCAAACATGACCGCCAGCCTCCTTCCACACTGCACGGAATGAAACAGCTGGAGTCTGTTCTACTTTTCTCTCTTGATGTTTTTGTTCAGCTGCCTTTAATAGTCTTGAAGAATCAGCTTCTTGTGGTTGAAGATGTGAAGGGAGTGTTGGTCGTTTTCCGGATCTTTCTCCAATCACAAGCTTTTTGGCTTTCCAAGGGGAATATCCCTCATATTCAATGGTTAACTCCTCTAAATCTGCAGGGTCATAAACAACATCTACCTTGCGCCCGATAAATGAAAGACCCACTTCATATTTTTGATCCATAAAGCTGATGCATCCCGATTTATCCACTTTTCTTGTTTCGCAATGTAAGAAAGCATTTGCTAGTTGATCTGGATCAATAAAACGAAGGGCTTTTTTATCACTCCGAAAAGCAGATTCAGGGCTGATGTTCTCTCCTAATCCAGAGTGTGTTTTATTTTGATAACACTCAGATAGCCATACTTCAAAAAGCTCATTTAAACGATCTAAGGAATTTGGCTTTTCTATGGCTGCTTCTCCTAAGAAAGAATCTACAACTCTATTAAAGCGTTCAACTTTTCCCTTCGATTCGGCCGCATAAGGTTTTGCATATATTAATCGAGTCCCTAATTTAGAACATGTACGGCTCATCCATTTCGTTCGATATTGTTTTCCATTATCAAAGTAAACAGCTTCAGGTACACCATATTTTTGGATGGCATTTCGAAATGCATCCTCGATAATTCTGGAATCCAAAGTAGGATAGAAGGCACCATGAAGAATAAATCGAGTCGCATCATCTATAATAGCTACTAAATAAACCTGCTTTTTTGTGCCATTAGGGCCAATTGGTAAATAAGGTCCGTATTTAATGTCAGACTGCCAAAGTTGATTACGATGTCGTTTCTGAAACCGTCTTGCAGCCACCCCTGTTTGAGAATATAACTTCATTTGACGAGTACTATAACCTCTTTCTCCTAACTTTTCCTGAAGGGTGGAACGTTTTAACTGACCAGGCTCAGCTAAACCCTCCCACTCAAGAATCTGAATAATTTGTGCAACACTTCGTGTTGGAGCCTCTTTTCGCAGGAGAATAGCTTGTTCTATTAAATTTGATGGAATAGCTTCTTTTTTCTTGGTTCTGGTATGACCCTTTGGTTTTAGACCACCAAATCCATCATTGCGGTAGAGTTCAAGGTAACGTCTAATCGTCCTTTCAGAAATACCCGTTGAATTACATATTTGTGCTTTCAATTCTTTTGCTTTACCTGCATCCAGCCCCTCTGCCAAAAGAGGGGAAATGAGTTGAAATCGTTGCACAGCTATTTCTTCTGCCTTTTTT
>NZ_JAJFZK010000053.1 GCF_020731355.1 Bacillus sp. REN16
TCTCAAGTTTGACAGTTAAAACCACAAGAATGCTGTAATGACGGGCATACTTGTGGTTTTTTTGTGTGTCAAAAATGCGTACTTTTTTTAGATTTTAGTTTGTTTTAAAATTTTTTTCATTTTTTTTTGCTCAATAATCTCCGTATCGGTTCGAAACCCAAATACATCATGCAGTTGATCGGTCAATTCTGTTCGTGTGTAGGCAGGAATATAGCCTTCCCCGGCGTATTCTAGCACGTTCATGTCCCGTAAGGTTTGAATGATTTCCGGACAGGTAAAAGATTCATCTAGTTTTTTCTCCAAAATGCGATAGACCAACAGGGAGAGGAAACACGTTAGAAAGTGCGCTTTGATACGTTCATCCTTTCGAACAAAAACAGGCCTGGATCGCATTTCACTTTTTAAAATTCGGAAGGTCTCTTCGATTTCCCAACGTCGTTGGTTGATCTTGATAATCTCGTCTACTGTGCTTTCCAGGTTGGTGCACACCCCATAAAACCCATCATATATGGATTCCTCCTTAATTTGATCCTCATTTAGTGTATAGCTTGCATTTTCGGCAATTTCCCCATCTGGGGTAACATGTCTGGATTGAATAAATCGCGCGGGGTCATTTGCTCTTTTTTTCTCTAAGTTTGTTGGTTTTTCCATTTTCTTCATAGCCCGTTCAATCTGTTTTTTTCGAATGCTTTGGTGGTATCTCTTATATTTCGGTGAAAACGTGACGACCAAACGCTGTTCCAAGCCATTTTCATTGATCCACCGTTCTTTATAATACGTTTGGTTGTCCTTCTCAAGGTCCAACTCCTGTAAATGGATGTGTTTTTTTGTCTCTTTATCTTCCCTGGATTGGTTCGCAGGGATCCACCCTTCTGGATCTAGGGCCCATTCTTTCAAGTGTTTCTTCAATTTCTTGATGGATTGGGTAGTCACGAACGCCCGGTTTCCCATGGAATTATACAAGCGATTTTCACGAGAAGATAAGCCAGCGTCTGTACAGACCACAAACTTGGAAAGTTTAAAATCTTTGATGATTCTTTTTTCCAAAGGTTTTAAGGTCGGTTGTTCGTTCTGATTTCCTGGGTTTATCACGAACGCGAGAGGTAGCCCGTCTCCGTCCATAAACAGTCCCATCTGCACGATTGGATTGGGCCTATTTTCTTTTGACATGCCGTATTGCTTGAGGCCATCGGCCTCTTCGATTTCAAAGTAAAAATTCGTGCAGTCATAATACAAAATGGACGTGTTTCGATCGACTACCTTCAAACTATTTTTATAGACAGCTTCTTCGATCCCATCCGATTCTTCCGCGAGAACGTCCAGTGCCCGATAAATGTGTTGGGCTTCCACCGAATGGGGTTCTAGTAACTCATTGGCCCGTTCAAAAGTTCCTTTTTTTGAAGCAGGGTGTAGAACTCTCATGTAAATTAAACGGGAAAGAATGGTATTCAAATCAAACGAAAAGCCGCGTTTTTCCGAAATTTGTTGGCAAATGGCATCAAGTTTCAGTTGATAGTAAATGGATTGTAAGAAGAGATAGCCCACATTAAACGAACGCTGCGCTGCCTTGGGTATTACTTTATTTGGATCATAGGCAACCACGATTTTTGCCTTTTTCTGTTTGTCTTCTTCCGTTAATTTCATTGCATAGCTCTTAGCCCATTCCAAGGGATCTACTCCGGGATGTTTTTGTTGAATGTCTTCCCGGTTCCCCAAGGCTTCCACTACTTTTGTGGTACGTTTATTGTTTTTAAAAATATCTTTAATTACAAAATACGATTCCGAATTCTTAGAACGGCTAACTTTTATCCGCATACTTTGGAACCTCCGAAAATGACTGTTATTATTGTTATTATAACATATTACGAAATGTTACGAAATAGTAAACTGAAAAATTTGACAAAAAAATAAAGCCATATCAAGGCTTTTGCATGTTTTTTAAAATATTAAGTGTCAAACTCCCGA
>NZ_JAJFZK010000054.1 GCF_020731355.1 Bacillus sp. REN16
ATAATGTTTTCAGACACAAAAAAGTCCCATGACTATGCTACGATTGAAGTACTTAACCAAGTTTACTCAATCATCCAGCCAACCAAAGGAGGTCATAGTCAATGAGACTACTTAATGGTAAACAAGGTTTAAGAAGAAGTCAATTCGCAAAAGAACTTAAAGGTGCTGATTTAGAAAAAGTATTGATTATTCCCATCGATGCTTCAAAGGTTGTACAGAAAGCAATGATCCTGAATTATTTTGGCGATGTAGTCCATACTCCATTTGCCTTCATGGTCAATCAGACTGGAATGAAGTGCCTAATCCAAAAGATGGAGGAGGCGAAACAGACATGCCAGGCTGAGCGGATTTTTGTGGGCATAGAAGCCACTGGTCATTATTACGAAGATATAGTTCGTATTTTAACAACCGAAGGGTTCTCTGTTCACATGATTAATCCTGCTTCCACACATGAGGAGCGAAAACAACACCTCACTTATACCAAAACGGATGATATCGATTTATACCTGATTGCCGAGGCATTGGTGGGTAATAAAGCGACGAACGCCACGCTTTCTGCCGGTGAATATAGAAAGCTCCAAAATCTTACCCGAGCTAGAAGAAGCGAAATCAATAAGCGCTCACGGATCAAAACGGAGATCCGTACCTTTCACGACCACATCTGGCGGGAATACCAAGGGTACAGCGTTTTGGAAGAGGGAAAAGTTAAGACGAGAAAGATATTTAGTGACTTTTGGGGGAAGGCAAGTTTGCATATACTTACCCACTACCCTCACGCTTCCCAGATTCTCGAACTTGGGGAAATAGGCTTAAAGAGAATTTCTAAAGAACATAATTTAAAGATACGCAAAACAACAATAAAAAAGCTTCTTTTCGCTGCCAATGAAAGTGTATCTAAACCTTTAGAAGACCTCTCTAGTGAGCTTTTTCTCTTGAAACAGAAATTAAAAGATTATGAATGGCATACTCAAAACATTCAAACCTATGAGCAGGAAATCGAACGCATACTCATCAATACAGATGGTTTGCTTCTCCTTACTGTTCCAGGAATCGGACTAGTCACAGCTGCAGAAATTTATTGTGAAATGGGCGATCTTACTCATTATACAAGTGCTAATCAGCTCATAAAAAAGGCTGGAACAAACCCTGTTATTAAACAATCTGGTAAAGGAGAAGGCTATCATGGCCGTATTTCCAAACAAGGAAATGCGAATTTGCGTAGAGCCGTTTACACTGCCGGTAAAAGCCTTTCTGTCCATAATGAAGCACTAAAACCCTTCTCTACACGTTTAAAAGAAAAGGGGAAAAAAGCAGGTTCCATATATATTGCGATGGGAAACAAGTTCCTAAAAATTGCTTTTGCGATGCTTAAAAACAAAAAACCATTTGAGTGGAATAACTCCACTTTTAATTACAAAGAAGAAGTTTTTAAAAAACTGTCACTACCAATAGTTGCTTAAAAAACAAAATTAAATAGGTGCCATCCTTTTGGTTCGAGTGGAGATCGGATCTAATTTCCTGAGGCCCAGACCTCGATGTTTAGCTTTATCCCACTCGTCCTGTAAATGCGGATCAGTACGTTAATATTCAATTTGTACTCAATGCCAGATTGCATCAATGCAGACCAAGAAGCGAGTGAAAAGCCCATTTCTGAATCAAGAAGATGGCACCTGTTTCAATAAAAACTTGGTTAATTGTTACTGGTAGAATAAGGAAACTACGGTAAGTGTGTTTGAGTTACCCTAAAACTTGAAAAAAGTATTTGACATTGTACGCT
>NZ_JAJFZK010000055.1 GCF_020731355.1 Bacillus sp. REN16
GACGGTGCGGAAAAAGTTGTGTAAATAGGTTTCAAAACAATCCTCCTTGGCAAGAATTAGGATAAATAATTTTTGCCAAGGAGGATTTTTCGACATGAAATTACCAAAGGAATTAATCAGAGAAATTGTAAAGGAACAAAAATTCACTAGTACCAACCAAATCATGGACACAATCAAAGAAATGTTTTCTGATGTGTTGGAGGAAGTGCTCCAATGTGAAATTGATGAGCAACTGGGTTATGAGAAGCACCAACGTAGGGATGATGGACCTACAAATTATCGAAATGGTTCAACTAAACGGAAATTAAAAACACAATTTGGTGAAGTTGAAGTAAGCGTTCCTAGAGACAGAAATGGCTCGTATGAGCCACAAATTTTGGACAAATACCAAAGAAATGTCGACGGTCTGGAGGAAAAAATTCTGTCTCTTTACGCCCACGGTATGTCAACAAGGGATATCAAGGAACAGGTTAAAGATCTTTATAATATTGAGATTTCCTCTGAACTGGTTAGTAAGATTAGTGAAAAGATTATGCCACAAGTAAATGAGTGGCAAAGCCGTCCACTTGAAGCCTATTATCCTTTTATCTTCATGGATGCCATTCATTATAAAATTCGGGATAATCACCAAATTGTTTCGAAGGCAGCCTATGTTGTATTGGGAATTAACAATGAAGGTTATAAAGAAATATTGGGTATCTGGGTTGGGGGAAATGAAAGCAGTAAGTTTTGGTTAGGTGTGTTGAACGATTTGAAAACGAGAGGTGTTAAAACGGTTAATCTTTTCTGTGTAGATGGGCTTACAGGATTCAGAGAGGCCATTCAAGCCGTGTATCCTTTCGCTGGTATTCAACGTTGTATCATCCACCAGATTCGTTCAAGCACTAAATATGTTTCTTACAAACACTTAAAAGAATTTGTCGCTGACTTAAAATTAATCTATACTTCTATCAACGAAGAATCGGGTATGGAAAGGCTCATAGAATTTAAAGACAAATGGGGTAAAGAGTATCCAACTGCGGTTAAATCATGGGAGGAAAACTGGGATATTTTAGCTACCTTCTTTGCATATCCACCGGAAATTAGGAGAATAATATATACTACCAATGTAATTGAAGGGTTACATCGTCAATTTAGGAAAGTGACAAAAACCAAGTCTATTTTTCCAAATGATGATAGCTTAAGAAAAATGCTTTATTTAGCCTCTCAAAATATTACAAAAAAATGGACAATGCGTTACCGTAATTGGGACATGATCTTGAGTCAGCTTGAGATTTTGAACCAAACATCATAATTGGGGACTCTGTCCCCAAACCCCTGAAGTTTAACGCATTTGTTTTCCCTAAAACGGACAAAAAATAACGGACAGAACAAGTCCGTCCGTTTTAGTGTAAAAACCATAAAACCGCTCAGGTTGCACTTCTGCATTGCCCTATCCTGTTTTATGGTAAAAGGCAATTATATTATTGCCAGATTATATTTTTTCATACCTATTATTTCTTGCCTTGCGAAGATTGTCGAATATTACTTACACAAGATTTTACGCAGACCC
>NZ_JAJFZK010000056.1 GCF_020731355.1 Bacillus sp. REN16
TGAGGTGGAGGTCGGACATGCTCCTATGCTAGGTCATATGCCTGAATGGATAAAATAAACTCCGACTCTGCACTATTGGTATTTGTCGTGTGATTTAAAGTAGTATTCTGAAATAGTTATAAAAATAACTTAGTTTTAAGCAGCTTGTAATGTGTTGTTTTGAGGTAAACCTTGCAATAACTTGGAACCATCAAACTCACACTGTTTTTGACCAATGACAAATAAAACACGTAGTAGCTTACAACATAGGGCAATGAGTGACTGTTGCTTTTTTAAAGGGCGTTCAGAACGATTGGTATAATAATGATGCAAAGCCTTAAAGGTTTCATTATGAGCGACGAGTGGACGAATGGCTTGGTATAAGGCCCTTCGGAGCCCACTTCTTCCCCGTTTAGTGATTCTAGTTTGCCCTTTGAATTTTCCGGAACTATGTTCGCGTAATGAAAGCCCTGCTAGGTTAACTAATTGCTGTGGATGGCTATATTTGCTTATATCGCCAATCTCGGCAAATAATTTGGCAACTGTTATTGCACCTAAACCATTTATATCAATCATTTGCTTGGTGCCTGGTATTGTAGTTAGAATAGCTTCTATTTGATTGTCTAACTGTTCTAGTTGCTCTTTATAAAGTTCGTATTGGCGGATTAGAAAGTCCAGTTCATGTTTGGCAAACTCAATACCAATCTGAATACCAATGCTCTTCTTAGCAGTTTCTACTAGCTTAGTCGCTCGTTTGATTCCAACTCCTCGTTGTACAAAAGGTTTCCATTTTGAAAGAACCTCATCAGGCTCCATTTCAATTATTTGAGAAGGAAACGGGAATAGTTTAAGCGTACATAAGGCAGCTTTCCCTTCCCAGTCACCAAAAACATCAAAGAACTCTGGAAAATAACGCTGAATTACGTTTTGAATTCGTCCTTCTGTAATCATAAGCTGCTGGATGAGTTGATCTCTTACTTTGACGCCCTCCCTTAGTTCGGCATAAATGCCATCTAAAAGATTTGGTACGGAGTATCGTCCATCCTTTATCAGCTGTGCAATTACTTTGGCATCCTTTGTATCATTTTTCGTTGGAGAGTTGTCATCAAGCTCTTTGGATTTCTTGACATGCATTGGATTGACCAATACAAAGTCATAGCCTTTAGTGGTAAGAAAGTAAGCTAAATTAAGCCAGTAATGCCCAGTTGGCTCAACACCAAATATCACATGATTTTTTGCATTTTGTTCTCGGTGCCGTTCCACCCATTCCAATAATGATTGGAAGCCATGGATTCGATTTACAAAAACCAAACGCTTTCCAAACTCGATGCCACGATCATCTTGTGCCCGTGCTACGTGTTTGTCTTTGGCAATATCAATGCCAATTACTAATGTTGATGGTGTGATTTGCGAGATTTTTTGATTTTGAGTATAATTCATTTTGAGTCCTCCTTGGTTACTTAAATTAAGGGTCCATTTTTTGCTTCGAAGCTTTGGACACCTTGTATCATACCAAGGGGACTTTTTTTGTTCAAACCTCAAATTTCTTCATTACAGGAATGCT
>NZ_JAJFZK010000057.1 GCF_020731355.1 Bacillus sp. REN16
CCTTGCTCATCCATTCGAACATCGATAGATGTCCCAATGTATCGACTAGGTACTTCATAAAGTTTTTTGTTCAATGTGATTGTGGCATCCGCCTTAACTTTCCGTTCCTCCCGTTTCAGAAAAATTGTGTCTAGAATAGATGTATCCTCTAGGAATTTGATACTCTCTAACTGGGAATGGAAAACCTCATGCGGAGTTTTACCCTCCAAGGATGCATGAACTCTTCTGTGATAATCTTCCTCTAACCAACGCCAAAACCTTTCATTTAATTCTTCAACTGAATGAGCTGGTGCAGCTTGTAATAAAGGATAAAATCGTGTTTGAACCGTTTTGAAAAATCTCTCGATTTTCCCTTTACTTTGGGGATCATATGGCTGCGTATGTGTTAACGTAATTCCCAATTGTGCACAAGCATATTGAAGAGTTTCAGAACGATAAATCTTGCCATTGTCGGCATAAATAATGGTCGGTTTTCCCCTTCGTATTAGGGCTTCTTTGGTTACAATCCTTAATCCATCAAATTTCTCTGATGAAAAGAACTGGGCATAAGGTATTAGCCGTGAACAGTCATCTATATAAGCGATTAAAAAAGTCTTTACCTTTTTCTTGTTAGTTGATACATATGGACCGTGGGACAAATCCCCTTGCCATAACACATTTACTTTTTCGTGAGCGAATCTTTTCCGTTCTGGTGATGCAAGAATTTGTTTTCCTACTAGGTTGTGTTTTTTCAACAATCGATTTATAGTAGAATAAGAGACTTGATTTTGTTGGATCTCCCCCTGCTGAATTAGTTGTTCGTAGAAGACACTAACAGGCATATAGGGAGATTTTTTTCTTGTTTCCAGAATATGATCTTGATCATCGGGAGATAGTCTACGGGAATCTCCACGATCAGCACGTTTTTT